>NZ_JBDPMI010000001.1:0-633702 GCF_039871555.1 Streptomyces sp. B5E4 | reverse complement strand
CCGTCCTGGCCGCGGTTTCCGCGCCGTCGTCCCTGGCCGTCGACCTCGCCGCGGAGACCGGCATGACACTGGTCGGCTTCCTGCGCGGCGACACCATGAACGTGTACGCAGGCGAACACCGCATCGCGCTCTGACACCGCGGGTAGACAGTGTCCACCTCGATGGTAGACACTGTCCACCATGACCGCGGACACCCGTGCGCGCCTGCTCCAGGCCGCGCTCGAACTGCTCGACGAGCGAGGCGTCGACGCCCTCACCCTGCGCGCCATCGCCCGGCGCTGCGGCGTCTCGCACGGCGCCCCGCTCAAGCACTTCCCCCACCGCGCGGCGCTGCTGTCGGCCGTCGCCACCCAGGGGTTCCACGAACTGCAGGACTGGGCCGGTGAGGCGCTGGCGAAGCTGCCGCCGGACGCGAGCCCGGCCCGGCGGCTGCGCACGGGCGCGCGCGCGTACGTGGAGTACGCCGTGGCCCGGCCCGAGATGTTCGCGCTGATGTTCCGCCGCGACCTGCTCGACCCGCAGGACCGCGAGCTGGGCCGTGCCTCGCTCGGCGGCTTCGAGAACCTCGTCCGCCTCGTCGAGGACCGGCAGGCCGAGGGCTGGCGGGCCGACGCCGACCCGCGGCTGCTCACCGGCGCCCTGTGGTCCGCCCTGCACGGCACCGTCGAACTGTGGTCCTGGGGCTCCCTGCCGCTGGCCACCGGCGCGGCGAGCATCGACGACGTTCTCGACGGCCTCTGCGAGGCGTTCGAGATCGGCCCACCCACCGCACGACGAAAGCGAACCACGCCATGACCACCACCCCTCCCCCGGACTTCGACCGGGAGACCGCCGTCCACGCGCGGCCGGGCGAGCCCGGCACGTACGACACGGACCTGCCCGGCGCGTGGAAGGTCGGCCAGGGCATCAACGGCGGCGTGCTGCTCGCGGTGACCGCCCGCGCCCTGGCCGCCGAACTCGGCACTCCCCGCGACGACCGCCCCGGCCACCCGGACCCGCTGTCGGTCTCCGCGTACTATCTCTCCACGGCCACCGCGGGCCCCGCGGTCGTCCGCACCGAGACCGTCCGCCGCGGCAACTCCGTCTCCCACGGCGGCGCGGAACTCCTCCAGCAGGACCCGGACACCGCCGCCCCGGTCTCCCGGCTGCGCGTGCTGGCCGCGTACGGCACCCTGGCCGACCAGCCCGACGACGTCCGGACCTCTGCGAAGCCGCCCGAGCTGGCGCCGTTGGAGCAGTGCATAGGAAGCCACGCGGCCCCGCCGGAGTTCCGCGCGGAGTCCCCGATGCTCACCCGCACCGACCTCCGCCTGGACCCGTCCTGCGTGGGCTGGGCGGTCGGCGCCCCCTCGGGCCGCGGCGAAATGAAGGGCTGGTTCCGCCTTCCCGAAACCCGCGACCCCGACCCCCTGCTCCTCCTGACGGCGGTGGACGTCCTCCCCCCGGTGAGCCTCGACCTCGGCGCGATCGGCTGGGCCCCGACGCTGGAACTCACCGCCCACGTACGCGCGAGCCCGGCACCGGGCTGGCTCCGGATGATCCACACGACCCGCAACGTCGCGGGCGGCTACATGGAGGAGGACGCGGAAATCTGGGACTCCGCCGACCGCCTGGTAGCCCAGTCCCGCCAACTGGCCCGCCTCCCCCGGCAGTCCTGACCCGGGCCCGCCCGGGAGGGCCGGCGCTTCGGTCGGACATCGCCGCCCGAACTGGTCGCCTTCGTGGTGCCGGCCCTGGCGGGGAAGGGCGAAACCCGTTCGAGGCCGGGGAGTCGGTGCCGGTGTCCGCGCCTGCCCCGCCCCGCTCTCCCGCCACGTCCGGCGGGCCGGGGCGGGGTTGACACACTGCGTCATGTCCATGACTGTCGAGGCCGTCGGCGACGCGCCTCCGTTCCGGGGGCGCAACGCCGACGCCTGGCCGCCGACACGGAGGTACGTGGATGGGGGAGCCGACGTTCGGACTCCTGGGGCCGCTGCGTGTGTGGGCGGGAGGTGTCCCGATCCGGATCGGGGGGCCGAAGCCGAGGGCGGCACTCGCCACGCTGCTGCTGCAGCCCGGTCGCTTCGTCTCCGTGGACGTACTGACGGAGGTGCTGTGGCCGGGCGGGGCGCCCCCGTCGGCCGTGGCCAACGTCCGCACGTACGTGCGCAATCTGCGCCGGGCGCTGTCCGCCGCGGGGATCTCTGCCGCGGGGCTGCGGACGGAGCCGTCCGGCTACGCGTTCGACGTCGCGCCGGACGATGTCGACATGCTGCTCTTCGAGCGGCACCTGGACCGGGCGCGCGCGGCCCGCGACCGGGGCGACGACGTCGCCGCCCTGCACGGCTACGAGACGGCGCTCGGCCTCTGGCGCGGCGGCGTACTGCAGGACGTACCGGCCAGCGTGGTCTGGGACCCGGGCGTCACCAGGCTGGAGGAGCTGCGGGCGACCGCGGTCGACGAGTGCCTCGGGGTCCGGCTGCGCCTGCGGGACTACGCGCTCCTCCTCGCCGAGCTGCGCTCCCGGCTCACCGAGGATCCGCTGCGGGAGGACCTGTGGCGGATGCTCGTACGGGCGCTGCACGACTCGGGCCGTACGACCGAGGCCCGCTCCGCCTACGCCGAGGCCGAGCGCGTCCTGGCCGCCGAACTCGGCACCGAGCCGAGCAGGCCGCTGCGGGCGGTCGGCGAGGAGGTCAACGGTTACGCCGGGCGGCGCCGCGCGGTGGCGGTCACGCCCGTGTACCAGTTGCCCATGGACGTACCGGACTTCACCGGCCGGACGGCGGAGATCGCCGCACTGGAGAAGCTGCTGGCGGCGGCCGACCGGCGGCCGGTCGTCGTGGCGGTGTCGGGGCCGCCGGGGTCGGGGAAGTCCGCGCTGGCGGTGCACGTGGCGCACCGGGCCCGCGCGGCGTTCCCCGACGGCCAGCTCTTCGTCGACCTCGGCGGGCTGAGCGACCGGCCGCGCGACCCCGCCGACGTCCTGGCCGAGATGCTGCGCGGCCTCGGTGTCGTCGACAGCACCGTCCCCGCCGAGCGGAGCGAACGGGCCGCCCTGCTCCGCTCGCGCCTGGCGCAGCGGCGCTTCCTCATCGTTCTCGACGACGCGGCCGACGGCGCGCAGGTACGCCCCCTGCTGCCCGGCACCGGAGGCTCGGCCGTGCTCGTCAGCTCCCGCCGCCGGATGCCCGACCTGCCGGCGCACCACTTCTCGCTCGGCGAGCTGAAACAGCAGGAGGCCCGCGCCCTGCTGAGCACGATCGCCGGACCGGACCGGCTGGTCACCGACGCGGCCGGCGCGGACCGGGTGCTCGCCGGCTGCGGCTCGCTGCCGCTGGCCGTACGGATCGCCGGGTCGCGGCTGGCGGGCCGGCGATCCGTGACCGCGGCGACGCTGGCCGATCTCCTGCAGGACGAGCGCGGGCGGCTCGACCAACTGCAGGCGGGCGAGCTGGAGGTGCGGGCGAGCGCGGAGCTGAGCTACCGGCACCTGCCGGAGGCCGCGGCCACGGCCTTCCGCGCCTTCGGCCGGCTGCCGGCCGAGCCGGTGGGCGGCTGGCTCGTGGCCGTCGCCACGGGCGGCGCCGCCGAGGACGCCGCAGAAGCGCTGGCCACTCTGGCCGACAGGCACCTGATCGAGGCCGTGGGGACCGACGCGCTCGGGCTGCCGCGCTACCGCATGCACGACCTGCTGCGCTGCTACGCGCGCGAGCTGGCCGACGCGGACACCTTCACGGTGCGCCGGCGGCAGCAGCTCCGTATCGTCGACGCCCTGACCGCACTCGCGCGCGCCGCGAACGCGGCGATGCCCACGCGGTTCCTCGGCGTGTTCGGTGCGGCGGGGCAGCCGGCCGGGGCGGGCGCGGAGATCACGCGGGCGGTACGGGCCGCGCCCGTCGAGTGGTTCGAGACCGAACGCCGGATCCTCGTCGCCACGGTGGAATCCGCGCTGCGGCTCGGCCGCGTCACGCAGGCCGCCGACCTCGCGCTGGAGCTGGCGAGCTTCTTCGACCTGCGCGGCTACTACGGCGACTGGCTGCGCACGCACCAACTGGTGCTCGACGCGATACCGGCCCCGTCGGACGCGCGGGCCGCGGCGCTGCTCCGCAACATCGGGCAACTCCACCTCTACCGCGACCGCTACGCCGACGCCCTCGACTCCTTCGTCTGGGCACGCACGATATTCGGGGCGGTCGGCCACCCCGCAGGCGAGGCGGTGGCGGCGGCCGGAGAGGGATCCGTGCACCGGATCCTGGGCGACCTCGATGCGGCACTGGCGACGTTCACCGACACGCTGAGCGGGTTCCGGGAGGCCGGCGACCGGCACGGCGAGGCGGTCGCCCGCAACGCGATCGCCTCCGTATGGCTGGAGCGCAAGAACCCGCGGGCCGCGGCGTCGTGGCTGGACGGAGCGCTGGAGCTGGCCCGGGACCTCGGCGACCGCCACCGCGAGGCGCAGGTCCGCCGCCGCATCGCCGTGCTGCACGATCTGCGCGGCGAACCGGACCTGGCGCGGGCGGAGCTGGAGCGGGCCCTGGACATCTTCGGCGACCTCGCCGACACGCACTGCGCCGCCTACGTGCAGGAGAGCATCGGCGAACTGTGCCTGCGCCGCGGCAACGCGGGCGAGGCGTCGGCGCTGCTGGCCGACGCGCTCGCCGTACAGCGGCAGTTGGGCGACCGGCGCGCGGAGGCGAGTCTCGCCTGCCTGCTCGGGGAGCTGCACCGCGCGACGGGCCGGGTGCAGACCGCCCGGCACTACTTCCACCGCTCCCTGTCCACCTGGCGGCGGCTGGAGGCGCACGATCGGGCCGAGGTGGTGCACGCGAAGCTGCGGTCGCTGCACGCCGGCCCGGGATGACGCGCGTAGAGCGAATGCGGCGGTAACCGGCCGCATTCGCTCCAGGTGGGCGCGTCAGCAGCCGTTCGTGCTCGTCAGCCGCCGGTCGAGGTAGTCGTACCAGGTGATGCCCTGGACGACCGAGACGACGACGGAGCCGTTGTGGATCTGCTCGTAGTGCAGGTGGGGGGAGATGGTGGAGGTCGCGGACGAGGCGCCTACCGTCCCGATCACCTGACCGCGCGACACGGTCGCGCCGCGCGCGACGTTGCGGTCCTTCAGGTGCGCGTACCGGGTCCGCCAGCCGTCGCCGTGGGCGATGACGATGGTGTTGCCGTAGCCGGTGCCGGTGGAGTAGTACGAGTCGACGACCGTGCCGCCCGCGCTGGCGAGCACGCGGCGGCCGAAGTCGTCCGGGTTGCCGTTGGCGTCGTAGTGGTTCCAGTCGATGGAGTGCGCCGGGTTGTGCCCGTTCCAGTTGTTGCCGCGCCAGGTCTGGCCGCAGATGAACGGCATCCTGAAGCCGGGCCGGGCCAGTGGCGTCGCCGTCTCTGACGACGTGCCGGCCTGGGGCGCCGCGACGGCGGCCGGCATCGCGACGGCCACGGCGGCGGCCACGCCCACCGCGGCGAACAGTCGGTGCAAACGTCTGCGCATGGTTATCCCCTTCGTCGCTGACCCGGTGATTGAAGGGGGCGCCGATACAAAGCGGATACACAGGGGGCGGGCGGTGCGCGTACGGTCGCCGGCATGGCCGCGGCGACGGAGCGGACGCGAACGCCGAACGCGTCGGCCGTGACCGCGGCGCGGCGGCGCGGCGGGGTGTGACCGCGGCGGAGTCGGTGGTACGCATGGCGTCGTGGAGTGGTTTTCTTCTGAGGGGTACTGGCTGAGCCGGCTGGTCTTCCAGCGCGGGCTCGCCCTGCTGTACCTCGTCGCCTTCGTCGCCGCGGCGCGGCAGTTCCGGCCGCTCATCGGCGCGCGCGGCATGCTGCCCGTGCCGCGGTTCACCGCCCGGGTGCCGTTCCGGCGGGCGCCGAGTCTGTTTCACGTGCGCTACTCCGACCGGCTGTTCGCCGGGGTGGCCTGGGGTGGTGCCGTCCTGGCCGCCGCGGTGGCCGGCGGGGCGGCGGACGCGGTGCCGCTGTGGGCGTCGATGCTGCTGTGGGCGCTGTTGTGGGTGCTGTATCTGTCGATCGTCAACGTGGGCCAGGCGTGGTACTCGTTCGGCTGGGAGTCGCTGCTCCTGGAGGCCGGGTTTCTCGCGGTCTTCCTCGGCAACGACACCGTCGGTCCGCCGGTGCTGGTCCTCTTCCTGCTGCGCTGGCTGCTCTTCCGGGTCGAGTTCGGCGCCGGGCTGATCAAGATGCGCGGCGACCGGTGCTGGCGCAATCTGACCTGCCTCTACTACCACCACGAGACACAGCCGATGCCCGGGCCGCTGAGCTGGTTCTTCCACCATCTGCCCCGGCCCCTGCACCGCGTCGAGGCCGCCGCCAACCACGTCGCCCAACTGGGCCTTCCCGTCCTGCTCTTCACCCCCCAGCCGGTCGCCTCCTTCGCCGCCGCCGCCATCGTCGTCACCCAGCTCTGGCTGGTGCTCTCCGGCAACTTCGCCTGGCTCAACTGGATCACCGTCCTCATCGCCCTCACCGCGATCGACGGACGGCTCGTCGCCGCTCACACCCCGCTGCCCGGGCCGCCCGAGTTCGGCGCCACGCCGATCTGGTTCACCGTCGCCGTCTTCACCGCGACCGCCCTCGTGCTCGCGCTGAGCTGGTGGCCCGCCCGCAACCTGCTCTCCCGGCGGCAGCGGATGAACGCCTCGTTCAACTCCCTCCACCTCGTCAACACCTACGGCGCCTTCGGCAGCATCACCCGCGTACGGCACGAGATCGTCGTCGAGGGCACGGTGGAGACCCGGCCCACCGAGGCCAGCGAGTGGCGGGAGTACGGGTTCAGGGGCAAGCCCGGCGATCCGCGGCGGCTGCCGCGGCAGTTCGCGCCGTACCATCTGCGGCTCGACTGGCTGATGTGGTTCGCCGCGCTCTCCCCCGCGTACGCGGAGCGGTGGTTCGGCACCTTCCTGCACCGGCTGCTCGACGGCGACCGCGACACGCTCCGGCTGCTGCGCCACAACCCGTTCCCCGACGGCCCGCCCGGCAGCGTCCGCGCCCGGCTGTACCGGTACGAGTACACCGACTGGGCCGAGCTGCGCCGCACCGGGGCGTGGTGGCGGCGGGAGTTCGTACGCGAGTACGCCCCGCCGCTGACCGCCCGGGAGCGCAGCGGCCTCAGCCCGTGAGCCGCTGCAGCCCCACCACCCGCAGCAGCTCCAGCCGTTCGTACGACTCGCTGCCCGGCCGCGCCGTGTGGACGACCAGCCGCTGGTCGTGCTCCGGGTTCAGCAGCACCTCGCAGTCCAGCTCCAGCAGCCCGACCACCGGGTGGACGAACCGCTTGACCTCCCGGCGCCGCACCGCGACGTCGTGCGCCTCCCACAGCGCCGCGAACTCCGCGCTGCGCGCCCGCAGCCGCCGTACCAGCCCGGCCACCCGGGCGTCGTCCGGCCGCCGGGCGACGGTGGCCCGCAGATCGGCGACGGCGCGGCGGGCGACGTGCTCGCGGTCCTCCGGCGGGATGAGCGCGCGGCCGTCGGGCTCCGTGAAGAAGCGCCAGACGATGTTGCGGCCGTCCCCGGCGCGGTCGGCGGTGTCCCCGGACAGCGCGCGCGACATCGCGTTCTGCGCCAGCACGTCGCCGCAGTCGGCGAGCACCTGCGCCGGGGTGTCGGTGAGCCGGTCGAGGATCAGCAGCAGCCCGGGGCGGACGTGCGCCCCCGCGCCGCGGGCGCGCGGCGGCTCCTCGCCGGCCAGGTGGAACAGGTGGTCGCGCTCGTCGTCGCCGAGCCGCAGCCCGCGGGCGACGGCGGCGAGCATCTGGCGCGACGGGCGGGAGCCGCGGGCCTGTTCGAGCCGGGTGTAGTGGTCGGCGGACATCCCGGCGAGCTGCGCCACCTCCTCGCGGCGCAGGCCCGGCGTGCGGCGCCGCGCCCCGGGCGGCAGGCCCACGTCCGCGGGCGTGAGCCGCGCGCGGCTGCGGCGCAGGAAGTCGGCCAGCTCCGTTCTGTCCATGCGCACCAAGGGTGCCGCAGGGGCGCCCCCGCAGCCAGGGACCGCCCGTCCCCGGATGAAGCCGCCTCTCCCGCTACGGGCACGCCGGCCGCAGGGTGGCGGGGACGGCCACCTACGAGGAACGGAGTGACCATGAGCGTGCTGGTGACGGGAGCGACGGGTGCGGTCGGGCAGCGGTTCGTCCCGCGGCTGCTGCAGTGGGCGGGCGGCGAGGAGGTACGGCTGCTGGTGCGCGACGCCGAGCGCGCCGCGCCGCTCGCCCGGCGCGGCGCCCGGCTCGTCGTCGGCGACCTGCGCGAGCCCGGCGACCGGCGCCGGGCGCTGGCCGGGGTACGGGACGTGGTGCACGTCGCCGCGGCGTTCCGCGACGTACCGGACGAGGAGGCGTACGCCGTGAACCGCGACGCGACGCTCGCCCTCGGCGCCGAGGCCGCCGCGGAGGGCGTGCGCCGCTTCGTCTTCACCAGCACCAACCTCGTCTACGGCGCCGGCCGCGGCCGCCCCGCCGTGGAGAGCGACGAGCCCCGCGGGGACGGCCCGCTGGCGGGTGCGTACCCGCGGTCGAAGACCGCCGCCGAGCAGGGCCTGCTCGCACTCCACCGCGACCGCGGCCTCGACGTGCGCGTCGCGCGGCTGGCGTTCGTCTACGGCGAGGGCGACGGGCATATCGAGGCCTCGCTGCGCTGGACCCCGCACATGGCCGCGCACCAGCGGATCCAGATGGTGCACCAGGCGGACGTCGCCCGGGCGCTGTGGCGGGTGCTGAGCGCTCCCGGACTCGGCGGGCGGGTCTACAACGTCGCCGACGACGCGCCGGTCAGCGCGCTGGAGCTGCTGGAGCTGGTCGGCGCGCCGGTCCCGGAGGGGATGGCCGGGCGGACGGCGGACGACCCCTGGCACGGCGTGGTCTCGAACGCCCGGATCCGCGCGGAGCTGGGCTTCCGGCCGCTGTACCCGTCGCTGTGGACGGCCCGGGACGCGGGGGCGCTGTAGGAGGGCCGCGGGGCGCCACAGGAGAAGCAGGGCCCGGTCCGTACGCCGCCGTCACCCACGGCGGTACGGACCGGGCCTCCGCACTTTTCCCGTCCGAGCCCCGCGTCCCCGTGCGCCGCGCCATGCTGGACTCGCCGTCTTTCCCGTCGGCCCGGTGACGTGCGCCCCTCGCAGAGGTTCCGTGCAGAGGTGATGGAGGACCGCAGATCAGGGGCCTCCTCGGGTACGGTCGCCGCGCCGGGCGCCCCACCGTCTGAGGAGAGTAAAGATTTGCGCGAGTTCACCGTGCCTCCCCTGGCAGACGCACCGAAGTCGGGGGGGCTGGCGGACGCGGTCTTCCAGCGGGCCGCGCAGGATCCCGGGCAGGTCGCCTTCGCCCGCAAGGTCGACGGCGCCTGGCGGGACGTGACGATCGGGGCGTTCCGCGACGAGGTGCTCGCCCTCGCCAAGGGGCTGCTGGCCGCGGGGCTGCGGTTCGGCGACCGGGTGGGGATCATGTGCAGGACCCGGTACGAGTGGACCCAACTGGACTTCGCCCTCTGGTCGATCGGCGCCCAGGCCGTGCCCGTCTACCCGTCCTCCGCCCCCGACCAGGCGTACTGGATGCTGCACGACGCCGGCGCCGTGGCCTGCGTGGTCGAGCACGCCGACCACGCGATGACCGTCGGTTCGGTGATCGACAAGCTGCCCCGGCTCACGATGCTCTGGCAGATCGACGAGGGCGCCATCGACGAGCTGACCGCCGGCGGCGCGCACCTGGACGACGACGTCGTGGAGCGGCACCGCCTCGCCGTCACCCCGGACTCCCCCGCCACCGTGATCTACACGTCCGGCACCACCGGCCGCCCGCGCGGCTGCGAGCTGACCCACGCCAACTTCATGGCCGAGGCCGACAACATCCTGCTGCGCTACGAGGCCCTCTTCCGCCCGTACCAGGGCGAGCCCGCCGCGACCCTGCTCTTCCTCCCCCTCGCGCATGTCTTCGGCCGGATGATCCAGGTCACCGCCGTCCGCGGCGGGGTCAAGCTCGGCCACCAGCCGGACCCGTCGGCGCCGGTGCTGCTCGCGGACCTCAGGGCGTTCCGGCCCAGCCTCATCCTGGCCGTCCCGCACATCTTCGAGAAGATGTACGCCGCCGCCCGCCGCAAGGCCGAGACCGAGGGCCGGCTCGCGGTCTTCGACAAGGCCGCCGACGTCGCCGTCCGGCACGCCCGGGCCCGGGAGGAGTCGTCCTTCGACGCGGGCCGCGGGCCGGGCCCGGCGCTGCGGGTGGAGCACCAGGTGTTCGACAAGCTGGTCTACGCCAAGATGCGCGCGGCGCTCGGCGGCCGGGCCCGCTTCGTGTTCTCCGGCGGCTCGGCGATGCAGCGCCGCCTCGGGCTGTTCTTCGCCGGCGCGGGCATCACGGTCATCGAGGGCTACGGCCTGACGGAGACCACCGCCGCCGCGGTCGCCAACCCGCCCGAGCGCCCCCGCTACGGCACGGTCGGCATCCCCATCCCCGGCATCACCGTCTACATCGCCCCCGACGACGAGGTCTGGCTGCACGGCCCGCAGGTCTTCACCGGCTACGTCGGCGACCGCCCCGGCGCCGCGCACGCGCTGCGCGACGGCTGGCTGGCCACCGGCGACCTGGGCAGCCTCGACGAGGACGGCTACCTGACGATCACCGGCAGGAAGAAGGAGCTGCTGGTGACGTCGAACGGCAAGAGCGTCTCGCCGGTGCCGCTGGAGGAGCGGGTGCGGGCGCATCCGCTGGTCTCGCAGTGCCTGGCGGTCGGCAACGACCGGCCGTACGTCGCGGCGCTGGTCACCCTGGACCCGGACGGCGTCGCGCACTGGCAGCTCATGCGCGGCCGGCCGTCGATGACCCCGTCCGAGCTGGTCCGGGACGGGGAGCTGGAGGCCGAGATCCGGCGGGCGGTGGTGGCGGCGAACACCCAGGTGTCGCCGCCGGAGTCGATCCGGACGTTCCGGATCCTGGCCGTGCAGTTCACCGAGGAGCACGGGCTGGTGACGCCGTCGCTGAAGCTGAAGCGGAAAGCGATCGAGAAGGCGTACGCGAACGAGGTCGACGCCCTTTACCAGACGTAGGCCCGGTCCGGATGGTGATCGAGGGAATGCCACGGCGGGCGATCGCGGTTAGCGTCGGGAGGACGACCGCCCGTACGAACTTTTCGACGAAGAGGGACACATCCCACGTGAGCAACGTTCCGACCATCACCCTCAACAACGGCGTCGCGATGCCGCAGCTCGGCTTCGGCGTCTGGCAGGTGCCCGACACCGAGGCCGAGACCGCGGTGCGCACCGCGCTCGATGCCGGTTACCGGAGCATCGACACGGCCGCCATCTACGGGAACGAGGAGGGCACGGGCAAGGCCCTGACCGAGTCCGGCGTCCCGCGCGAGGAACTGTTCGTCACCACCAAGCTGTGGAACTCCGACCAGGGCTACGACGCCGCCCTGCGCGCGTTCGACGACTCGCTGCGCCGGCTGGGCCTGGACCACGTCGACCTGTACCTGATCCACTGGCCGGCCCCGGCCCAGGACAAGTACCCGGAGACCTGGCGGGCCCTGGAGAAGATCTACGCGGACGGGCGCGCCCGCGCCATCGGCGTCTCCAACTTCCACCCCTCCCACCTCCAGCGGGTCCTCGACGAGGGCACCGTCGCACCCGCGCTGAACCAGGTCGAGCTCCACCCGGACTTCGCCCAGGCGGACGTACGCGCCTTCCACGCCGCGCACGGCATCGCCACCGAGGCGTGGTCGCCGCTGGGCCAGGGCAAGGGGCTGCTGGACGACCCCGTGTTGCGCGGGCTGGGCGAGAAGCACGGCCGCAGCCCGGCGCAGGTCGTGCTGCGCTGGCATCTGCAACTGGGCAACGTGGTCATCCCCAAGTCCGTCACCCCGTCGCGGATCCGGGAGAACATCGACGTCTTCGGCTTCGAGCTGGACGACGCCGACATGGCCGCCGTCGCGGGCCTGGACGCGGGCAACCGCATCGGCGACGACCCCGACGACGTGAACTGACACACCCTCGCCCGCAGGCCGCCGGTCGTCCCGCTCGGAACCGTTGCACCCGCAACCGCGTCTGAGGGGACGACCGGAAGTCGATCATCAAGGGGGAGTCAGATGGGTGCACGGGCCGGACGTGAGCTCGACTGGGACGGCTGCTTCAACGTACGCGACCTCGGCGGGCTGCCCGCGGACGGCGGCCGCCGCACCCGGCACGGCGCGCTGGTGCGCGCCGACAACCTGGACGGGCTGACCGAGGCGGGCTGGGCCGCGGTCGCCGACCACGGCGTACGTACCGTCATCGACCTGCGCAACGACATCGACCACCGGCCCCGCCTGCCCCGCCCGGAGACGATCGGGCTGGTCCGGGTACCCGTGGACGAGCTGGCGGGGAACGTGCGCTGGTGGCGCGAGTGGGGCCATCTCGAAGGGACGCCGCTGACCTGGGCCGCGTATCTGGAGTACGTGCCGAAGGTGGCGGCGTCCGTCGTCCGCGAGGTCGCCGCGGCCCCGCCGGGCGGCGTCGTGGTGCACTGCACCGCCGGCCGGGACCGCACGGGGTTCGCCTCGTTCGTGCTGCTGGCGCTCGCCGGGGTGGCCGCGGCCGACATCGCCGCCGACTACCTGCTCAGCGGGCCCAACCACCGGCGGGCGGCGGCCGCCCTGGGCTACCCGGACCAGACGCTGGAGATCACCGAGATCCAGGCCCGCTCGGGCCGTACCGCCACGCAGGTCATCACCGACACGCACGCGACCTTCGACGCGGCGGCCTATCTCGCCAAGGCCGGGCTGCCGGACGCGGCGGTCGCGGCGGCCCGGGAGCGGCTGCTCGCCCCGGGGTGAGCCGGCACGGAGAGGGAGACGGTGCGGCGGGGTCAGCTCGCGCCGTGCTCCGGGGCGACGGCCTCGACCCGGCGCGCGAGGTCGAAGTCCAGTTCGGTGACCCGGCCGCCCACGCTGTGGGTGTTGACGGCGATGTCGAGGGTGTTGTAGCCGAGGGTGAGCATCGCGTGGTGCCCCAGCTCCTCCTGGATCCGGGAGACGTCCGCGACCATCGCCGCGGCGGGCGGATGCGAGTCGAAGCGGTACGTGCGCGACAGCAGCTCGCCCTCGGCCACCGACCAGCCCGGCAGCCGGGCGAGCCGGTCCTCGGCGTCCTGTGGGGAAAGCGGTTCGACGGCCATGCGAGGGGCTCCCTTCGCGGCGGGGCGGTTCCCGGCCGACAGTACCCCGCGGCGCTCGGTTACCGTCGATGACATGACGACCCCCGGCCTCCCCGTCACCCCAGGCACGCCGCCGGTCGGCGGTACGCCCCGTACGGGCGGCCCCGACGACGGCGCCGCCACCGCCGGCGCCCTGCTGCGCGGCTGGCGCGAGCGCCGCGGGCTGAGCCAGCTGGAGCTGGCGCTGCGCGCGGACTCCTCGGCCCGCCACATCAGCTTCGTCGAGACCGGCAGATCGCGGCCGAGCCGCGCGATGGTGCTCAAGCTCGCCGAGCACCTGGACATGCCCGTACGCGAATGCAACGCGCTGCTGCTCGCCGCCGGCTACGCGCCCCACTACCCCGAGACGCCGCTGGACGACCCGGCGATGGCCGAGCTGCGCCAGGGCGTCGAACAACTCGTCGCCGCGCACGAGCCGTTCCCGGCGGTCGTGGTGGACGGCGCGTACAACGTGGTGGCCGCCAACCGCGGCATCCTGCTGGTCCTGGACGAGGTGCCGGAGGAGCTGCTGCGCCCGCCGCTGAACGCGATGCGGCTGACGCTGCACCCCGACGGGCTGGCGAAGAAGATCCGCAACCTGCCGCAGTGGCGCGCCCATCTGCTGCACCAGATGGACCGCCAGCTCTCGCTGGTGCGCTCGCCCGCCCTCAAGGAGCTGTACGACGAGGTGGCGGCCTACCCGCTCCCGCCGGAGGCGGGCGACGAGGAGGTCGAGGAGGTCGGCGGCCGGGCGCCGTTCGCGCTGCCGCTGCGGGTCGCGCACGACGGGCATCTGCTGTCGTTCGTCTCCACCATTTCCACCTTCAACACGCCCATGGACGTGACGGTTTCGGAGCTGGCGCTGGAGACGCTGCTGCCCGCCGATCCGGAGACGACGAAGTACCTGCGCCAGCAGCTCGGCTCCTGACGTACCCGAGGGCGCACGCCAGTTCCCACCCACAACCTTTCATAAACCTTTAGTTGGCCTTTATTTGACGGAAGGTCCCCCGTCACGCAAGATCGGCGTGAACTGCCGGTCCCTTCCAGCGCGCCGGCGCCTGAAGGGAGCCCGTCATGGCCAGCCGTCGCGAAGTCCTTGCCACCTCCGCGGTCGCGGTCGGCGCGACCGCTTTACCGCTGTCCGCCGGCGCCCCCAACGCCCGCGCGGCGGTCGCCGATCCCGACCCGACCCGGCCGCCGGGCCGCGGCCCGAACGTCGTCCTGATCGTCCTGGACGACCTGGGCTACGGCGATCTCGGCTGCTACGGCTCGGAGTTGATCGACACCCCGCACCTGGACCGGCTCGCCCGCCAGGGCACCCGCTTCACCCAGGGCTACTCCGGCGCGCCCGTGTGCAGCCCCTCGCGCGCCGCGCTGCTCACCGGCCGCGTACCGCCGCGCACCGGCGTGCGCAAGGTGCTCAGCCGCGACGACTCGCAGGGGCTGCGCGCCCGGGAGAAGACGCTCCCCGGCTATCTGCGGGAGGCGGGCTACCACACGGCCGCCATCGGCAAGTGGCACCTCGGCCGGCTCGACGAGAACCACCCGTCGCGGCACGGCTTCGACTCGTACTTCGGCGTCGACGCGATGTTCTCCGAGCACTCGTACCCCACCGAGATCTGGCGTGACGGCGCCCCGGTGGGGACGCTGCGCGACGACGCCGACCTGGCGACGCTGACGCGCAGGTTCACCGACGAGGCGATCGACGTCATCGACCGCGCCGGGAACCGGCCGTTCTTCATCTACCTCGCCGAGACCATGCCCCACCTGCCGCTCGCCGTGGAACCGGAGTTCGACGGCCGCTCCCGCGGCGGCCTCTACGGCGACGCCATAGAATCCGTCGACCACCACCTCGGCCGCCTCTTCCGCGCGCTGGCGGACCGCGGTCTCGACCGGGACACCCTGGTCATTGTCGCCAGCGACAACGGCCCCTGGTTCGAGGGCTCCACGGGCGGGCTGCGCGGCCGCAAGCCCGGTTTCTACGAGGGCGGGGTGCGGGTGCCGTTCCTCATGCGCTGGACGGGCACCGTTCCGCGCGGCCGGGAGTCGCACCAGGTGGTGTCGTTCCTCGACGTGCTGCCGACGCTCTGCGGCCTCGCGGGCGTCGCGCCGGAGGCCGGGGTGAAGCTCGACGGCACCGACCTGCGCGCGGTGCTGCGCGGCGAGCGGCTGCGCGAGCGCCCGCCGGTGCCGTTCTTCCTCGGCCGGCACGCGGCGGCGGTACGCGACGGCCGCTGGAAGCTGCACGTGCGCCGGGCCGGCCGGAACCAGCGCTTCCTGCCCGAGCTGTTCGACCTGGAGGCCGACCCGCGCGAGGTGGCGAACGTGGCCGCGCGCCGGCCGGAGGTCACCGAGCGGCTGCGGACGTACCTGGCCGCGCTGGAGGAGGACGTGGCCGCGGAGCGGCGCCCGCCGGTGGCGCTCACCGCGAAGCCCCCGCTGTTCGCGGGCCGCGCCAACACGGTCCGGGTACGGCTGTCGCGCGCGCTGCTGCCGGACGGCGGCGACCGGGCGAAGGTCGCGGTGACGGTCGGGGTGCCGGAGGGCTGGACGGCGACGACCGTACGGAAGGCCGTCGACCTCGCCGCCGCCCCGGTGATCGAGATCGAGGTCACCCCGCCGCCGGCGGCCGGCGCCCCCGCCGGGCGGCTGCGCGGCCACCGGCTCACGCCCCGAGTCGTCGTCGACGGCCGCACCGTGACGGGTGCCGACGTACAGGTGCACGCCGTGCCGCACGGCCGCGACGCGGCCCTTGCGCTCGACGCCGGCCCCGACGGCCGGCCGGCGCTGCCCTCGTACCGCCATCTGACCCCGGCCACCGCCTGGGACCGGGCGGCCGGATTCGGCTGGGTCTCCGCGCCGCCGCAGTCCCGCGCCCACGCGGGCCCCGACCCGCTGCGCCGCGGCGTGGTCCGCGACCGGTCGGCGGCGGTGCTGCGGCTGCGGCTGGCCGCGGGCCGGCGCCGGATCTCGCTGCTGCGCGGCGACGACAAGCGGCCCACGCACGGGTTCGCGGTGGCCGCGGACGGCGAGACGGTGGTCGAGCCGGGCCCGCGGCTGCCCGCGGGGGCCTACCGGTGGGAGGAGTTCATCCTCGACGGCGGGCCCGAGGGCCGGACGATCGAGCTGGGGCTGAGCGGCACCGGGGGCAACAGGTGGACGCTCGTGGCCCTGGTGGTGCACTGACCCGGGTAGGTCGTCGCAGGGGTGGCCGGCCGGGTCGCCGGCGCCGGGTGGTACCGGCCGGTCAACGCGGCGGCTCCGCCCCTGACGTGCCCGAATGACGCCCGGACACCCCCTCCCGTGCGCCTTCATAAACCTGTAATACGCTCTTATTTGACGCAGGGGCCGCCGAAGTCCGAGGATCAGCGGCACCTGCCGGTCTCCCACGCGCCGGCGTCCGAAGGGAGTCCGTCTTGGTCAGCCGTCGCGATGTCCTCGCAGGATCGGCAGCGACGCTCGGTACGAGCGCGTTATCCGTCCCGGTCGGCGGGCCCCACCTGCGGACCGCGGCCGCACAGCCCGCCCGGCCCGCGGGCGGCGGCCCGAACGTCATCATGGTCCTCCTGGACGACCTCGGCTACGGCGACCTCAGCTGCTACGGCCACCCGCTGATCCGCACCCCGCGGCTGGACCGGCTCGCCCGCCAGGGCACCCGCTTCACCCAGGGCTACTGCGCCGCGCCCGTGTGCAGCCCCTCGCGCGCCGCGCTGCTCACCGGCCGGGTGCCGCCGCGCACGGGCATACCGGACGTGCTCAGCCGCGACGACCCGCACGGGCTGGGCACGGCGGAGCGGACCCTCCCCGAGTACCTGCGCACCGCCGGCTACGTCACCGCGGCGATCGGCAAGTGGCACCTCGGCCGGCTCGACGCCCACCACCCCGCGCGGCACGGCTTCGACTCCTTCTTCGGCGTCGACGCGATGTACACGGCGGACACGTACCCCACCGAGGTCTGGCGCGACGAAGAGCCCGTGGAGACGCTGAACAGCGACGCCGACCTGGCGACGCTGACGCGCCGGTTCACCGACGAGGCGATCGACGTCATCGACCGCGCCGGCGACCGGCCGTTCTTCATCTACCTCGCCGAGACCATGCCCCACCTGCCGCTCGCCGTGGAACCGGAGTTCGAGGGCCGCTCCCGCGGCGGCCTCTACGGCGACGCCATAGAATCCGTCGACCACCACCTCGGCCGCCTCTTCGACGCGATCGCCGACCGCGGCCTGGACCGGGACACCCTGATCGTCGTCGCCGGGGACAACGGCCCCTGGTTCGAGGGCTCGTCGGGCGGGCTGCGGTCCCGGAAGTTCGAGGTCTTCGAGGGCGGGGTGCGGGTGCCGTTCATCGCCCGCTGGACGGGCACCGTGCCGCGCGGCCGGGAGTCGGACGACGTCGTCTCCTTCCTCGACCTGCTGCCGACGGTGTGCGCGCTGGCCGGCGTCGAGCCGGAGCCGGGCGTGGCCCTGGACGGCACCGACCTCACGGCGACGCTGCGCGGCGCCCGGCTGCGCGAGCGCGCGCCGGTGCCGTTCTTCCTCAGCGCGCGGGCCGCGGCCGTACGCGACGGCCGGTGGAAGCTGCACGTCCGGCGGCGCGGCTCGGACCAGCGCTATCTGCCGGAGCTGTACGACCTCGACGCGGACCCGCGGGAGTCGGTGAACCTGACGGCACGCCGGCCGGAAGTGACCGCGCGGCTGCAGGAGTTCCTGACGGCGCTGGAGGAGGACATCGCGCGGGAGCAGCGCCCGCCGGTGGAACTCACCGCCGACCTGCCGCTGTTCGCGGAGCGCCCCAACGCCGTACGCATACGGCTGACCCGCGCGCTGCGCCCCGGCGGCGAGCCCGTCGCGGAGGTCGCCGTGTCGGTGGCGGCGCCCGACGGCTGGACCACGACGACCGTACGGGAGGTCGTGGACCTCGGCACCGACCCGGTGCTCGACGTCGAGGTCACCCCGCCTGCCGCGGTCGCCGCCCCCGCCGGGCGGCTGGCCACGTACGAACTGACGCCCCGGGTCGAGATCGACGGAAGGGCCGTGACGGGCGAGCCGGTGCGCGGCTACGCCGTACCGCACGGCGACGACGTCGCCCTCGCGCTCGACGCCGGCCCGGTCGGCTCCCCGGTCACCCCCTCCTACCGCGCCCTGACCCCGGACTCCTCCTGGTCCGAGTCCGCCGGCTACGGCTGGGCGGGCGGCGCACCGGCGCCCCTGTCCCGCGACCGCAGCGCCCCGGACGTGCTGCGCCGCGACATGGTCAACAACCAGCCCGCGGCGCTGCTTCGACTGCAGCTGCCCGCCGGCCGGCGCACGGTCTCCGTGCTGCGCGGCGACGACGACTTCGCCACGCCCGGGATCATCGTCGCGGCGGACGGGACGGAGGTGATCGCGCCGGGACCGCAGGTGCCGGCGGGCGCGTACCAGTGGGAGGAGTTCGTCCTCGACGGCGGGGCGTCGGGGCGGATGACCGAACTGCGCGTCAGCGCGCCGGACACCGCGAACTGGAAGATCGTGGCGCTGCTGGTGCGCTGAGACGGCGACGGGCCGGTCAGCGCCCGGTCGCGGCCCGGATGCCGCGCAGCAGCCCGTACTGCACGACGGCGAAGCCCAGCACCACCGCCGCCTGGAGCGGGATCCACACGTACCCCGCGGTCGTCGGGTCGAGGACCCCGGTGGCCAGGACGACGACGCTCGCCACCGCCCACGCGACGTTGATGTCGACCACCAGCGCCACCAGTCGCGCGGGGGGCACGGGCTTGCGGGCGATCCAGGCGACGTCGACGGCGTAGACGACGAGCACCGCGCCGAGCACGAGGAGCAGCCCGCGGTCCACGCCCAGCAGGTCGGAGACGGGCCCCGAAAGGGCCAGGTACGCCAGCCCGTTGGCGCCGGTGACGACGGCGTCGAGGCCGAGCCAGCGGCGGAGCGTGATCTGCGGGGTGGTGGCGGCGGTCGGGGAGACGGCTGCGGACATGACGGATCACCCTCCGGACGTTGTCGATACTGGTCAGAGCCGGAACCCGGGCCGGAGTGCGCCGGTCCGGGCTCCGATACCCCCACGGTGCCCGCCCCCGCCCCGCACGTCGATTACCGGCGAGGTAATGTCCGGCTCCCACGGTCCGGACCCCGGGCGGGCGACCGCCGGTTTCGGCGCTATTGCGGTGCCGCGTCCGTGGCCCTACGTTTCCCGGAAGCGGCCCGTGCCCGGCCTGAGATGAGACGGCGATGGAACTGGAACTTCGGCATCTCAAGCTCGTGCGCGCCATCGCGGAGACGGGCAGCCTCACCCGGGCCGCCGGCCGGCTCGGGCTCGCGCAGTCGGCGATCAGCGCGCAGCTCAAACGCATCGAACGGGCCCTGGGCGGCCCGCTGTTCGTACGCGACCGGGCGGGGGCCCGGCCCACGGCGCTCGGCGAGCTGGTGCTCGACCGGGCGCAGGTGCTGCTGCCCGCGGTGCGGGAGCTGCAGGAGGAGGCGGTGCGGTTCGCCAACGCCTGGGAGGACATGCACCGCTTCCGGCTCGGCGGTACGCACGGGCCCCTGCTGGGGGCGCTGGTGGACCGGCTGGCGGCGCTCTACCCGGACGAGCCGGTGAGCACGTACACCTCCTGGTCGGTGCAGGAGATCAGCGAGATGGCGTCCTCCGGGCGGCTGGACTTCGCGCTGATCGGGGTCTGCGGCGAGAGCCCGCCGCCCGCCGAGGACCTGGAGTGGCGGCTCGTGGGCACGGACCCGGTGTACTTGATGCTGGCCGAGGACCATCCGGCGGGGGCGGAACCGGAGCTGGAGCTGGAGCGGTTCCGCGAGGAGCGGTGGACGACGGTGCCCGGCGAGGGGTGCTTCGGGGACTGCTTCTCGGCGGCGTGCGCGCGGGCCGGTTTCACGCCGACGCCGATCCTGGAGACCGACACGGTCTCCTGTGCGCACCTGGTGCAGGTCGGCCGCGCCGTGGGGCTGTGCCGGGCGACCATGCCGCCGACGCCGGGGATCACCACCGTGCCGATCACGGGGACGCCGCTGAGCTGGCGTCATCTCATCGGCTGGCACCCGGAGTCGCCGGCGGCGGGCACGGCGCCCGCCGTGCTCATGTACGCGCGGGCGGCGCACGCGGAGGCGGCGCGGCGCAACCCGGTCTACGCGAAGTGGCTGGCCGCCCACCCCGAGTACGGCACCGCCGGCTGACGGACCGTAGGCCGGCTGACGGGCCGCGGGGCCGCGGTCACCCGGCGCGCTGGTCCTCCGCCACGGGCTCCGCCCGCACCTCGGCCGGCGCCGCCCGGCGCACGACCGGGCCGCCGCACTCGCCGATCCACCGGCGCAGCACCCGGTGCACCGACTCGGCGCCCGCCAGCGTCTCCCCCACCGGCACCGGCGGCGTCAGCCCCTCGGGCCAGAACAGGAACGCCCGGCTCTGCTCGCCGCCGAGGCCGCCGTGCGAGCCGATCTGGTCCTCGAAGGCGTGCACGGTGCCGGTCTGCGGGTCGTACGAGGAATTGACCATGATGTCCGCGGCGTGCGGGAAGCGCGCGGTGCGCAGCACCGTCTCGGCGGCGCCGGGCCCGAAGGGCAGCAGCGGGTCGATGCCGACGACCTTGCCGGTCTCCAGGTGGTGCTCCGCACCGTCGGCTCCGAGGACCACGGGACCGTGCTCCTCGGAGCGCACCAGGACGAAGCCCACCCCGGGGTGCTCGGTCAGCGCCGGCAGCAGCGCCGGGTGGCGGCGCTCGATCGTCTCCCGGCCGACCACGCCGGGCAGTTCGGGGAAGGACACCAGCCCCAGGTTCCCGGAGGCGAGCACCACGGGCTCCAGGCCGCGCCGCCCCTCGCCGTGGTGCCCGTCCTCGGGGCGCTCCGGGCGGCGCAGCGCGGCGCGGGCGGCGGTGCGTGCCTCGGCGCCGCTCCCGGTCTTGCCGACCCGCCGCGAGACGGGCAGCCCGCAGCCGGCGCGTACCAGATCCTGCAGCGTGAGGCCGTAGGCGGCGGCGAAGGTAGGGCCGTGGCTCTGGCCGTGGTCCGACAGCAGCACGATGCGGTACGGGCGCGGGGCGTGCTCGGCGGCCTTGGCGATCAGGGCTATGGAGCGGTCGATGCGGCGCAGCACCTGCTGGGTGTCGCGGTGCTGCGGCCCCGAGTAGTGCGCCACCTCGTCGTACGCGACGAGGTCGGCGTAGACCGCCGTGCGCCCCGCGAGCATGTCCCCTATGACGGCGGTCACGACGACGTCCCGGGAGACGACGGTGGCGAAGGCGCGGACGAACGGGTACAGCCCGCCGCGGCCGACGCGCGGCGTCTCCCGGCGCAGCCGGGAGCGCAGCGACTGGAACACCTCGCGGCCGGCCTCGGCGACGAAGGAGGCGAAGGTGCGGGAGGCGTTGGCGGGGTCGGAGAAGTAGGCGAAGTACCCGGCGCGGGAGCGGGTCTTCTTCTTCCGCCGGACGGCGACCGACAGCACCAGGGCGAGCTGGGTGGCGCCGCCGGTGAACAGGTTGCCGCGGCTGGCGGTGTCGCCGGGCGCGCCGGTGGCCAGCAGCCCGCCGGGCGCGGCCGGGTCGGCGGCGCGGGCGGCGACCCGGCGCTCCAGCTCCTGCGCGGTGGAGGGATGGCTGCAGACCATCACCTCGCCGGTCTCCTTCTCGTACCAGCGGAAGGCGGGCACGTCCTCGTTGGTGCCGTGCAGGATGCCGAGCTGGCTGGCGCCGGTCTGGCTGGACCAGTCGGTGCGCCAGGGGATGAGCCGGTGGCTGGTGCCGTGCCAGGAGGCGACGGTCTCCATCACCGGCGGCAGCCGGTGCGCGAGCAGCCGCTGCCCGCCGAGGCTGCGCCCGCCGGCGCGCTCGCGCTCCTGCAGCGCGGCGTGCAGCACGTCGTGGCCGACGCCGTCGAGCTGGAGGAAGACGATGCCGGGGGCGGCGTCCGGGGACACCGCGGGGGCGCCGCGGCGGTAGGCGAGCCGGGCGAGCCGGCGGCGGTAGGCGCCGTCGTCGCGGACGGTGAGCGCGGTGCTGGTGGCGGAGGAGGCGGCGGACATCACCGCGGCGACGACGACGGCGGTCTCCGGGTTGGCCTCGCCGCGGCCGGTGGGGTTGAGACTGAGCGCGATCAGCAGCAGGGAGCCGTTGAGGAAGAAGACGAGCAGGCCGAGCACGAAGGCGGGGACCAGGAGCAGGGCCCGGACGAGCACGGGCCACACCAGTGCGGACAGTACGCCGAAGACGCCGGCCCCGACGGCGGCGGTGACGGCGATGTGGGTGGCGCTGTCGCCGTCGGGCGACTGGAGCCGGAAGTCGGGCAGGGCGCCGGCGAGGATGAGCATGGTCACCGTGCCGACGGCCCACACCACGACGATCCGGCCCAGGCCGCGGGCGGCGGCGCGCCTGCCCTTGCGCGTGGTCGCGGCCCGCAGCGCGGTCAGGCCCGCGCGGGAGCCGGGGCCGGGGTCCGTCGGGGATGCGGAGTCTCCGTCCGTACGGGACCGGTGGTCCGCGTCCGTACGGGACGGGTCGTCCGGCTCCGTACGGGGCTCGGGATCCGGCTCCGTACGCGAGCGGGGGTCCGGGTCCCTACGGGACCCGGCGTGTGGCCCGGACCGGGGGTCCGGGCGGGGTCTGGTGCCCTCCCCCGCCTCCTCCCCGGACGCGGGCTCCTCCCCCGGCCCGGAGTACCCGCCGGGTGCCTTCCGCGGCTCTGCCATGCGCTGTCTCACCTCCGCTCCTGTCGTACCAGCCTTCCACAGCCGGGCGGCAACCCGTTCCGTCCGGCACCGCGGCGCCGCACGGGACGTGCGGGACGCCGTACCCTCGGTGGGGCCGGAGCAGGTGGCGGCGGCGGAGGGAGCGGGCGTTGCCGGTCGAGATCACGTGGTGGGGACATGCCACCGCGACCGTGCGGGACTCGGGGGTGCGGGTGCTGACCGACCCGCTGTTCGTACCGCGGCTGATGCACCTGCGGCGGCGCCGCGGCGCACTTCCGCCGCCCGCGGCCGCGATCGCCGACATCGTGGTCGTCTCCCACCTGCACTCCGACCACCTGCACCTGCCGTCCCTTGCCCGGCTCGCGCCCGGCAGCCGGCTCGTCGTGCCGTACGGGGCCCGGGGCGCGGTCCCCGGGCTGGGGCGGCTCGCCGCGTCGCGGGGGCTGCCGGTGACGGAGGTGCGGCCGGGGGACGAGGTCGCCGCCGGGCCGCTGACGATACGCGCCGTGCCCGCCGCGCACGACGGCCGCCGCTGGCCGTACGGGACGCGCACCGCGCCCGCGCTGGGCTATGTCATCGAGGGCGAGGCCCGCACCTACTTCGCCGGCGACACCGGCCTCTTCGACGGCATGGCCCGCGCGGTCGGCGCGTGCGACGTGGCGATGCTGCCCGTCGGCGGCTGGGGTCCGTTCCTCGGCCACGGGCACCTCGACCCCGGCCGCGCCGCCGAGGCGCTGGCGGAGCTGGCGCCGCGCGCGGCGGTGCCGGTGCACTACGGCACGTACTGGCCGATCGGCATGGACGCCGTCCGCCCGCACGAGTTCCACGCCCCCGGCCACGACTTCGTCCGCCGGGCCGCGGCGCTGGCCCCCGAGGTGGCGGTGCACCTGCTGGGGCACGGCGAGAGCATGCGGCTGGAGGCGGCCCGTTGAGGCTGCCGAACGCGCCGCCCGCGCTGCTCGCCGCCGCCCGGGACGTGGCCCCCGCGCAACAGGCGGTGGGCTACCCGTCGCTGTTCCTGCTCGTGCTCGTGGGCTCGCTGGTGCCCGTGGTGCCGACGGGCGCCGTGGTCAGCTCCGCCGCGGTCGTCGCCTTCCACCACGAGGCCGCGTACGCGCTGCTGCTGGTGTTCGCCACCGCCTCGATCGCCGCCTTCCTCGGCGACGTCGCGCTGTACTGGCTGGGCAGCCGCGGCGTGCGCTCGCGCAACGGCTCGCGCTGGCTGGACCGGTTGCGCGACCGCGTCGCGCCCGAGCAACTCGCCGGCGCGCAGCGGAAGCTGGAGCGGCACCGGATCACGGTGCTCGTGCTGTCGCGGCTGCTGCCCGCCGGGCGGATCCCGGTGATGCTGGCGTGCCTGCTGGCGCGGATGCCGCTGCGCACGTTCGTGCGCGGCAACTTCCCGGCCTGTCTGGCGTGGGCGGCCACGTACCAGTTGATCGGCGTCCTCGGCGGCTCGCTCTTCCCCGAGCCATGGCAGGGGGTGGCGGCGGCGGTGGCGCTGACGGTGCTGATCAGCGTGGCGCCGCCGGTGTGGCGCCGGCTGCGGGGCCGGGGGCAGGGGGCGTAGCCGTACGCGGCCCGCGCGCCCCGCGTACGCGCCGTACACCCGTGCCGCCGTCACAGCACCCGCGACGACCCCACCGGCAGATCCCACAGCTCCGCCCGCGGCCGGCCCGTGCGCTCCCACGCCGCCCGCACCCGCCGCAGCGGCTCCAGCGGCGGTTCGGACGACAGCAGGAACGTGCCGTAGTGCATCGGCGCCATCCGCCGTGCGCCGACGTCCCCGCAGGCACGCACGGCCTGTTCGGGGTCCATGTGCACCGGCCCCAGCATCCAGCGCGGCGAGTACGCACCGATGGGCAGCAGCGCGAGGGCGATGCCGGGCAGCCGGCGGCCGATCTCCTCGAAGAAGTGGCCGTAGCCGGTGTCGCCGGCGAAGTAGACCCGCCGGCCCGCGCCGTCGGTGAGCACCCAGCCGCCCCACAGCGAGCGGCAGGTGTCGGTCAGCGTGCGCTTGCTCCAGTGGTGTGCCGGTACGAAGTCGAAGCGCACGGGCCCGCCGGGCGCGGGCAGTTCCGCGGCCTCCCACCAGTCCAGCTCGGTGACCCGGGTGAAGCCGCGGCGGCGGCACCAGCGGGCGAGCCCGGCGGGCACGAACAGCGGGGTGGTGCGCGGCAGTCGCTTGAGGGTGGGGCGGTCGAGGTGGTCGTAGTGGTTGTGGGAGACGACGACGGCGTCGACGGGCGGCAGGTCCTCCCAGCGCACCCCGACGGGGGTGACGCGGGCGGGGGTGCCGAGGATCCGCCGGGACCACAGCGGGTCGGTGAGCACGGTCAGGCCGCCGATGCGCAGCACCCAACTGGCGTGCCCGGCCCAGGTGACGGCGACGGTGGCGGGGCCCGCGGCGGGCAGCGGCCCCGGCTCGTAGGGCAGCTCGGGGATCTCTTCGAGGGTCGTGGCCGACGGGCGGAACTGGCCGGTGCGGGCCAGCCGGGCGAGCATGCCGATGCCGGGGAGGGGGGCGTTGAGGCGGTCGGTGAACGACCGCGGCCAGCGGCGGATCTCGCCGAGGGTGCGCGGTTTCACGGCGGTGCGCCCGGTCGGTGCGGCGGGGCTGGTGGCTCCCGTGCGCTGTGACTGGCTGGTCAACGGCGGGCTCCTGTCAGCTCGGTGACGGCCGATCCGAGGGATCTCAGCGCCTCGGCCACCTGCGGCCACTCCGCGGGATCCGGCTGCTTGGCCCCCCGGGCTCCGGGGGCGGCCGGGGCTGCCCCGACGGGCGCGGCGGGGGTCAGGGTGGTCGCGGCGGCAGCGGGCGGCCGGGCCCGGGCGGAGGCGAGGGCGGCGGCGTGCGCACCGCCGGCGTCGCCGAGCAGCGGCGCCGTCGTCACCCGCAGCCGCAGCGCGGTCAGGTCGTCGCCGAAGCGCTGCGCGCCGCCGATCGCGCGGGCGCGGACCCCGGGGCCGAGCGCCCGGACGACGGCGGCCTCCAGGTCCACGGCGTCCACGACGCCGCTGCGGGCCAGGTCCTGGCGCAGGGCTTCGAGGTCCGCGTACAGGTGGTAGCCGGCCTGCGGCGGGCGGACCAGCGCGCCCGCGGCGGTCAGCACGTCCCGTACGGCCGCGGTGAGCGCCGCGTGCAGCCGGACGCCGGCGGCGAGCCGGCCGGTGACCGCGGGCGGCTCGGCCAGCGCCGCCGCGGCGGCGGCCTCGACGGGCGGCGGCAGCGGCGGCACCGCGGTGCCGAGCACGGCCAGCGCGGCGGCGTGCAGCGCGGCGCCCGCGCGGGTGGCGGGGAAGCGGGCGACGGCGGCCGGCCAGCCGGGCGGGGTGAGCGTGCCGCCGAGGTCGGCGAGGACGACGACGTCGTCGGGCAGCATCTCGGCGGGGCTGACGAGCACGGTGGCGTGCGGGTCGTGCAGCGTGTCGCGGTACGTCTCGTCGCTGACGACGAGCAGCCCCTCCCGGGCCGCCGCCTCGCACGCCTCGTGCACCAGCTCCGGCGGCGGCACGGTGCCGGTGGGGTCGTCGGCGACGGAGAGGACCAGCAGCCGCGGGTCGCCGCCCTCGGCCCGTACCCGCCGCACGGTCTCCAGCAGCGCGATCGGATCGGGGGCGCCGCCGGACTCGGCGGTGGTGGGAACGCGGTGCACGGCGTGGCCGAGGATCGCCGGCTGCGCCGCGTACCAGGCCGCGGAGGGGCGGGGCAGCAGCACCTCGCCGCCGACCGCGGCGACCAGGGCGAGGAGCAGCGCGGGGCCGCCGGGTGCGGCGGCGGTCTGCCCGGGTTCCGTGGCCAGGCCGCGGCGGTGCCAGTAGCCCGCGGCGGCGGCGCGCAGCTCCGGCCCGCCGCCGGGCGGCCCCGGGGCGGCCGTGGCGGCGGCGGCGAAGCCGTCGACGAGTTCTGCGGGGGGTGGCAGACCGGCGTCGGGGACGTCCTGCTGCATGCGCCACCTCCCGCCGTCACGCACCCGTCGGGCGCTCACAAGAGTGCGAATCCCTCTCACTGTCCCAGATCCGGCGGCCGCCGGGGCGGTGTGCTGCGCGCCTGGTCAGGTGAGGGGTGCGTCCCGTCCGCACGGTCCCTCAGCCGCGCTCGCGCGCGCCCTCGCGGGTGCGGCCCAGCGCAACGGAGCGCTCGGGGTGCCGGCTCAGGTACTCGCCTTCGAGCTGCGCCATGCGGGTGTTGTGCATGGCGAGCGCCGCCGCGGAACCGTGCAGCAGCGTGTCGTGGCGGGTGCGGTGAATGGTCTCCAGCTCCCTTATCAGTTGCTGGTCGGTCAGCCGCGCGGGGGCGATACCGCCCCGGCGCCGGTCGCTCTCGCCCATCTGCGGCTCTCCTTCGCGCCGGCGGTCTCCGTCTCCCAGGATCGGGCAATCCCTGCCCCGCTGCTACCCGGGGGACGCACACACAGTCGCGGGGTACGACCCTATTGCCCGTATAGCGAGACGATGCTTCTCGTCATACGAGACGGCGGTTACGCTGCCGCCATGGCCGTTTACACGCATGGACACCACGACTCGGTGCTGCGCTCGCACCGCTGGCGCACGGCCGCCAACTCGGCGGCGTACCTGACCGGCGAGCTGCGCCCGGACCTGCACCTCCTCGACCTGGGCTGCGGCCCCGGCACGATCACCGCCGACCTCGCCGCCCTCGTGCCGCAGGGCCGGGTGACGGCCGTGGACGCGCAGGAGGGGACCCTGGCGCAGGCGCGCGCGGCGGCGGCGGAACGGGGCGTGACGAACGTGGAGTTCGCCGTCGCCGACGCCGAGGCGCTCGACTTCCCGGACGACTCCTTCGACGTGGTCCACGCCCACCAGGTGCTCCAGCACCTCGCGCACCCGGTGCGGGCGCTGGCCGAGATGCGCCGGGTGTGCCGCCCCGGCGGGCTCGTCGCCGCACGGGACGCGGACTACGCGGCGATGACCTGGTACCCGGACGTGCCCGCCCTGGACGACTGGCTGGACACCTACCGCCGGGTGGCCCGCGCCTCGGGCGGCGAGCCGGACGCGGGGCGGCGGCTGCTGGGCTGGGCCCGCGAGGCGGGGTTCGAGGACGTGACGGCCTCGGCGAGCGCGTGGTGCTTCGCGACGGAGGAGGAGCGCGCCTGGTGGAGCGAGTCGTGGGCGGACCGCACGGTGGCGTCGTCGTACGCCCGCCTGGCGGTCGACGGCGGGCACGCGGACCCGGCGGCGCTGGCGCGGATCGCGGCAGGCTGGCGGGAGTGGGGCGCGGGGCCCGGCGCGTGGTTCGCGGTGCTGCACGGCGAGGTGCTCTGCCGGGTGCCGTGACGGCGCGGCGGGCCCGGCGCGTACCCGCGCCAACGGCCCGGCGCCGCAACGGGCTTCGCCGCCCCTAGACTCTCCCCATGGAGATCCTCGGCACCTCACTGCGCATCTGCGTGGACGACCTGGAGTCCGCCGTCGACACGTACGAGAGGCTGACCGGCGAACAGGCGCAGCACTTCTCGCAGGCGGGCGTCTCCGTCGCCGCGGTCGGCTGCTTCCTGCTGATGTCCGGTCCGCCGCAGACCCTCGACGTGCTGCGCAGAATCACCGCGACGCTGGCGGTCAAGGACGTCGCCGAGGCGTACGCGACGCTCCGGTCGGTCGGCGCCGAGATCGTCGCGGGCCCCTCGGAGACACCGATCGGGCGCAACATGGTGGCGCGCCACCCCGACGGCAGCATCTTCGAGTACGTCGATCGCCGCCGCTGACCGCTACCGCGGGGCGCCGCCGGCGTCGGTCATCTCCGCGGTCAGGGCCCAGCGTTCGTGGTCGCGCCAGGCGCCGCCGATGAACAGGTAGTCCGGCGAGAAGCCCTCCAGCCGGAAGCCGGCGCGCTTGGCCAGCGCGATGGAGGCGGCGTTGCCCGGCTGGACGTTGATCTCCAGGCGGTGCAGGCCGAGGTGGGTGAAGGCGTGCCGGACGACGAGGCCGATGCCCTCGGACATGTGCCCGCGGCCGGCGTACGGGACGAAGGCCGCGTACCCGAGGGCGCCGGAGAGGAAGGCGCGGCGGACGATGGCGTTGATGTTGACGAAGCCGGCCAGGGCGCCGGACTCCCGCTCGCAGACGAGGAAGCCCTCGGTCTGCGGCTCGGTGAGCCGCTCCAGGTAGGCACGGTAGTCGGCGGGGGCGGCGGGCGGGGACACCCACGGGTGGTGGAGCTCGGCGCTGGCCCGCGCACGGGTGAGGAACTCCGCCTCGTCCGCGGGGCGCGGGATGCGGATCACGGTGCGGGCGCCGGCCGCGATGACGTCGTTCTCGGGCACCGGGCGAGTGTACGCCCCGCCGCCGGTCAGCCCAGCGGCTGGACGAAGCGCAGCCGGTTGCCGAACGGGTCGGTCAGCTCCAGGATCGTGCCGATCCCGGCGTCCTCTTCGAGACCGGGCTTCAGGTACGGGTAGTCCTTGGCCTTCAGCTCGGCGTGCAGTTCGCCCGCGCCGTCGACCTCGACGTAGACCGTGGCGCCGGGGCTGGCGTCGCCGTGGTGCTCGCTCAGGTGGAGGACGAGGTCGCCGCGGGAGACCTGCATGTAGAGCGGGAAGCCGTCGGCGAACCTGTGCTCCCAGTCGACCGTGCAGCCCAGGTAGTCGACGTAGAACTCGCGGGCCTTGGCGATGTCGAAGATGCGGAAGATCGGTGCCGTACGCCGGAACAGGACAGTCATGACTCCACTATGCCTCCGCCGCCAGCCGCTCGGCGAGACGGCGCATCCCGTCTCCCACCAGGTAGTGGCCGGGCAGCCCGGGGATCTCGACGGGGCGTCCGGTGGGGCGCCGGGGCGGGTGGCGTATGAGGTGCCCGAGGACGCGGGCGGCGAGCGCGGGGTCGTCGGGCGGATCGCCGAGCAGGTAGTGGTAGGCGTTCGGGCGCCAGTGGGGATAGCGCTCGGTGAGGCCGACGATCAGCGCGGGCGGGCGGCGGCGGTACGAGGCGTAGGGCTCGGCGTAGGACGACGTGCGGCGGCCCTCGGCGACGTTGCACGAGTCGCAGAGCAGGCCGCGGACCAGCCCGGAGACATGGTGGTGGTCGATGACCAGCCGGGCGGGGCGCAGCCCGCAGACCGCGCACCGGCCGTCCTGCCACCGCCGTATCACCGCGAGCGCCCCGCCCGGACCGGCGGCGGATCCGCTGGACGCGGCCGCGGGCACGGCGCCGGGCGCGTGGGCCGCGCCGCCCGGCGCGCCGGGCGGCGTCCACTCGTGGCAGGCGGGGACCTCGCGGCCCGGCGGTGGCGTGCTGCTCATGGTCCCGACGCTACGGCCCGGCACTGACATCGGCCGCCGCCCACGGCCCCTCCGCCCGCAGCAGCGCGACGAGTTCGTCCACGTGCTCCCGGCGGGTGCGGAACCCGTCGACGTCGATCCGCAGCGCTCGCCGCCCGTCGAGCTCCGTGGTCGCCACCCACGCCCGGCCACCGCGCTCGACGCGCTGCTGGAGCGCCCGCTGCACCGCGTCCCGGGTGGCGGCCGGTGCCTCCCGTACCGCCGCGGGCAGATAGCGCACGCAGCACACGGCGGTCTGCACGTCGCCCACCGGCTCGAAGCCGTCGGCGGCGGCCAGCTCCGCGGCGAGGTGCCGGGTGAGGTCCAGCTGCCGTTCCACGATGCGCCGGTAGCCCTCGCGGCCGAGGCCGGCGAGCGCGGCCAGCGGCCCGGACCTGGCCGCCGGCGCGCTCGTCGAACTGCCCGTCTCCGACCTGCCGCGCTGGGAGCTGACCCTCGCGCTCGCCCACCGTACGCAGGACGCCGCCACCGCCCCCGTACGGGCGCTGCGCGCGGCGCTGCTCGGCGCCGGCTGAGCCCGCGGGGCGCCGGCGTCACCTGCGGCGCCGGACCATCCACCCCACGATCATGCCGATGACCGCCACCGCCAGCAGCGCCAGCCACAGCGGCGTGGTGACCTCCCAGAACAGCAGTTGGATGCGGGCGCGCCTGGTGTTCTGGAAGATGAACGCCAGGCCGAGGGCGGCCAGCACGATCGCGGCCACCCTGCGGGGCGTGAGCGCCTGCCGGGCGCCGCCGGTCCGTGCCGAGGTATGAGCCATGAGCCCAGCCTGGGCCGGTGGCCGGGAGGGCGCCCGGCGGCCGGGCCGTTCGGGCGAACGTCACCGGCGGCTCAGGCGAGCCCCGGGGTGTCGAGGGTCAGCGTGCCGGCGTCCGCGTCGAGGACGGCGGGGACGCCGAGCGGGACGGTGAGGGCGGGGACGCCGTGGCCGAAGTCCAGGCCCTCCAGCACCGGCACCCCGAGGTCGCCGAGCCGGTCGGCGAGCACGGCGCGGACCGCCTCGTACGGGCCGCAGTCCGCCCACGTGCCGCAGACGACGCCGGCGACCCCGGTCAGCCAGCCGCTGCGGCGGAGCTGGGTGAGGATGCGGTCCAGCCGGTAGTCCGCCTCCTCGACGTCCTCGATGAGCAGGATGCCGCCGGCGGCGCCCGCGCGGGCGCCGGGGGTGCCGAGGCCGGCGGCCAGCAGGCTCACGCAGCCGCCGAGGGTCACGCCATGGGCCCTGCCGGGGACGAGGGCGCGGGCGCCGGGGCTGGTCAGGCGCTGCACGCCGGCCGGCTCGAAGAGGGAGCGGCGCAGGTGCTCGCGGGTGGTGTCGTCCGCGGCGAACGGGGTCCAGGCGGGCATCGGCCCGTGCAGCGTGGCCACGCCGAGGTGGGTGGCGACGGCCTCGTGCAGGGCGGTGGCGTCGCTGAAGCCGACGTAGACCTTCGGTCCCGCGGCGCGCAGGGCGGCCCAGTCGACGTGGTCGAGCATGCGGTGGGCGCCGTAGCCGCCCCTGCCCGAGAAGACCGCGGCGACCTCGGGGTCGCACCAGGCGCGCTCGAAGTCGCGGGCGCGGGCGGCGTCGTCGGCCGCCAGGTAGGACAGCGCGTCGTGTTCGCCGTACGCGGTGGGGTGGACGACGACGTCCAGGCCCCAGCCGCGCAGCACCTCGACGCCGGCGTCCAGCTCCTTGCGCGGGAACCCGCCGCTGGGCGCGACGACCGCGACCCGGTCGCCGGGCCGCAGCCGGCGCGGGCGGACCAGCGCGGTGGCGGACCCGGTGCCCGGGGCGGCCGGGCGTGCGGCCGCGGCGGCCGGGGGCACGGGTGCGCCCAGGTCCACGACCGGCACGTCCGGCGCCGCGAAGCCGAACGTCTGCGCGTACAGCGACAGCTCCACCTCCAGCGCCCGGGTCAGGGTGTCGGCGCGGCGGAAGCCGTGGCCCTCGCCCTCGAAGGTGACGTACGCGTGCGGCACGCCCCGGCCCGCGAGCGCCGCCAGGAACCGCTCGGACTGCACCGGCGGGCAGATCACGTCGTCCAGCCCCTGAAGCAGCAGGAACGGCACGGTGATCCGGTCGGCGTGGTGGACCGGGGAACGCTCGCGGTACCGCTGGGGCACCTCGGCGAGCGGGCCGACCAGCGACTCCAGATAGCGGGACTCGAAGTCGTGCGTCTCGTCGGTGGCCCAGCCGGCGAGATCGAGGATGGGATAGACGATCGTGCCGCACGCGTAGAGCCCCTCGGCCAGCGGCGAGGTGAGGGACGCGGCGGTCGTCCAGCCGCCCGCGCTGCCGCCGCGGATCGCCAGCCGGGCCGGGTCGGCGGTGCCCTCGTCGGCCAGCGCGCGGGCGACGGCGGCGCAGTCCTCGACGTCCACCACGCCCCACTGCTCGCGCAGGCGCTCGCGGTAGGCGCGGCCGTAGCCGGTGGAGCCGCCGTAGTTGACCTCGGCGACGCCGATGCCGCGCGAGGTGAAGTAGGCGATCTCCAGGTCGAGCACGAGTGGTACGTGCCCGGTGGGGCCGCCGTGCGCCCAGATCACGTACGGCGGCAGCTCGTCCTCGGGGCCGGTCAGCTCCGGGTGGTGCGGCGGGTAGACGTGGGCGTGCACCTCGCGGCCCCCGGGGCCCGTGAAGGTACGGGACACGGGCCGCGGCAGGTAGGCCGGATCGACGGCGTCGCGGTGGGCGTTGCCCGCGACACGGGCGTAGCCGGTGGCGGTGTCCAGCTCGACGACCTCGTATCCGGTGACGGGGCTCGCGGCCAGGCCGAAGACCCGCTCGCCGGCGACGGCGAGGGCCGCGGCCCAGTTCGACCAGGGGCCGGGCACGTCGGCCAGCTCGCCGGTGGCGGGGTCGAGGACGCCGAGGCAGGTGCCGCCGGTGCCGTGCAGGGTGGCGACGAGGCCGCTGCCGAGGACGGCGAACCAGCGCAGCCCGACCTTCCACAGCGCGTCCGCGAACTCCTCGGGCAGCGGGCAGAGTTCGGTGGTCACGGCGGTGGCGGGGTCGACCCGGTGCAGGTTCCACCAGCCGCTGCGGTCGGTGGCGGCCACCAGCGTGCCGTCCGGCAGCCACTCGGCCTGCGCGACGGACTCCGCCTCCGAGCCGGTCTGGGCGCCGAGCACCGTGGTGACCCCGGCCAGCCGGCCGTCGCCGGTGACGTCGGCGACGCGCAACTCCGTGCCGTCCCAGGGCATCTGCGGGTGGTCCCAGGCGATCCAGGCGGCCTGCCGGCCGTCCGGGGAGAGACGGGGGCCGGTGACGAAGCGGTGCCGGTCGTCGGTCAGCTCGCGCACGGCCGACCGGTCGGCCGCCGCCGAGCCGTCGAGCGGCACGGCGGCGAGCACGCGGCGTACGTCGGTGGGGGCCTGCCCCGTGAACTCCTCCAGCACGCACCACACCTCGCCGCGCTCCGGCAGCACGACCGCGTCGCACCAGCGCAGCCCGCCGCCGAGGGGGGAGACGGGCGTGAGCGGGCGGGGCTCGCCGCCGCCGTCCGGCTCGTACGCGTACAGCCGCTGGTCGGCGAAGTGGGTGAAGACGATCAGCGGGCCGCCGGTGGCGCGCGGCGCGCCGGCCCAGGGCCGGCCGCCGTACTCGATGACCCTGTTGCGCACGTTCCACGGCGGGGGCAGCACCGACTCCTCGGTGCCGTCGGGGCGCAGCCGCACCAGGGCCCGGCGCCCGCCCTCGCGCGGCCGCGGGGCGGTCCACCACACCTCGTCGCCGACTACGCCCAGATACTCCGGGCGGCCGTCGTGGCTGGCGGCGAGGGCGGCGGTCAGGGCGGAGGGCCAGGTGCCGTACGGGGCGGTGGTCACGGGCGGCGTCGTCTCTTTCCGCTGAGGGTCGGGGCACCGGCGCTCAGGCCGGCGCGCCCGCTGGTCGTTGCCTGCTTCCCGCGCGCTTGCCGGGACTCGGTGCCGTCAGGCCGATCTGAGGAAGTCGTCCAGCACCCGCACGCCGAAGTGCAGCGCCTCCACCGGCACCCGCTCGTCCACGCCGTGGAACAGCTCCTGGTAGTCGAAGCCGGCGGGGAGCTTCAGCGGCGAGAAACCGTAGCCGGTGATGCCCAGGCGGGAGAACTGCTTGGCGTCGGTGCCGCCCGACATGCAGTACGGCACGACGTGCGCCCCGGGGTCGAAGCGCTCCAGGGAGGCGCGCATCGCGGCGTAGACGGGCGCGTCGACGGGGGCGGTGAGCGGCACCTCGCGGTGGCTGAACTCCCAGTCCACGTACGGTCCGGTCAGCTCGTCGAGCGTGCGGGCGAACTCCTCCTCGCCGCCGGCCACCATCCGGCCGTCGATCTGGGCGGTGGCGCTGCCGGGGATGACGTTCACCTTGTAGCCCGCTTCGAGAACCGTGGGGTTGGAGCTGTTGCGCACGGTGGGCGCGACGAGGGCGGCGGCCGGGCCGAGCTTGCCGAGCAGCTCGTCCACGTCGAAGCCGGGGTCGTCCAGCTCCCCGGGGGCGACCACGACGCCGTACGCCGCGGCCGTCTCGACGAGCGCCGCGCGGACGGTGGGGGTGAGCCGCACGGGCCAGCGGTGCTCGCCGATGCGGCCGACGGCGGCGGCCAGCCGGGAGACGGCGTTGTCGGCGTTGACCTTCGAGCCGTGGCCGGCGCGGCCGCGGGCGGTCAGCCGCAGCCAGGCCGTGCCGCGCTCGCCGGCGGCCACGGGGTAGAGGCGCAACCCGTCGCCGGCGTGGAAGGTGAACGCGCCGGACTCGCTGATGCCCTCGGTGCAGCCGTCGAAGAGCGCGGCGTGCTCCTCGGCGAGATAGCCGGAGCCGTACTCGGCGCTGGCCTCCTCGTCGGCGGTGAAGGCGAGCACGATGTCGCGGCGGGGGCGGACGCCGGCGCGGGCCCAGGCCCGTACGACCGCGAGGACCATCGCGTCCATGTTCTTCATGTCGATGGCGCCGCGGCCCCAGACCACGCCGTCGCGGACCTCGCCGGAGAAGGGGTGGACGCTCCAGTCGGCGGGCTCGGCGGGCACCACGTCGAGATGGCCGTGGACGAGCAGCGCGTCGGCGCCGGGTTCTGTGCCCTCGATGCGGGCGACGACGTTCGTCCGGTCGGGGGCCTTCTCCAGCAGGGTGGGCTCGATGCCGGCGCCGGCGAGCCGCTCCGCGACGTACTCCGCGGCCTGGCGCTCCACGCCGTCGCCGCCGCCGTGGTTCGTGGTGTCGATGCGGATCAGGTCGGAGGTGAAGCGCACCACCTCGTCCAGCGCCGCGTCGTCCGGGCCCGGGTTCCCGGCGGTCGCGGCGTGCGGGATCACATCAGCCATACTGCTCCTCCACGGCGGCCGAGACGAGCGTGGTGACGGCCTTGAAGCAGCGGATGCCCTCGTACATGGTCTCCGTCGTGTACGCCACGCGCCGCTCACCGGTCGGCGTCACGCCCGGCACCACCGTGGCCGCGCCGGCCAGATGCTCCGCGTCGAACTCCAGCTCCACCGTGAACGGCCCGCCGCGCACCGGCTCCGCCCGCACCGCGAGCGCCGCGCCCTCGATGGCCGCCGCCCGGATGTCCGCCGCGGTGCGGGCCGGGGTGCGGCACACCGCGGCGTACCGCGAGACGTAGTCCTTGACGGCGACGCCGGGTGCCGCGGGCGCGTATCCCTTGGCGTCCTCGACGGTCTTGTCGTCGCCGGTGACGAGCACGACCGGAACGCCGAACTCGGCGACCACGTGCGCGTTCAGCAGGCCCTCGCTGGCCCGCACGCCGTTGAGCCAGACGCCGGTGATGGAGTTGGCCAGGTACGTGTGCGCGAGGACGCCTTCGGTGCCGGCGCCCGTGTGATAGCCGACGAACGCGATGCCGTCGACGTCGCCGTGCTGGACGCCCTCGACCATGGACAGCGACTTGTGCCGCCCGGTGAGCATCTGGGCGCGGTCGTCGATCCGCTCCAGCAGCAGATTGCGCATCGTCCAATGCGCCTCGTTGACCAGCACCTCGTCGGCGCCGCCGGCGAAGAAGCCCTCGATGGCGGCGTTGACGTCGGATGTGAACATGGGCCGGCAGCGCTCCCACTGCGGGCCGCCGGGAAGCACGTCGGCGGGCCACGTGACGCCGGTGGCCCCCTCCATGTCGGCGCTGATCAAGACCTTCATGCCGAGCCACGGTACGCGGTCGGACGAAGCGGTGAAACCCCTGTGGATACGTACAGAGGTCTAGACCGCCTCAACTCCCCCGGAACGCCCCGCGACCAGCCACTTCGACGACAGCCCCGGCTCTCCGCCAGCCGGAGGAAGCGCACTCGCGACGACCGGTCCCGGGTCCCCGGCGAGCGCCCGCCGGCACGGGTCCTCCGCCCCGGCCGAGCGCGGCGGCTAGTCGCCGTGCCCGAGCTGGAGGTCCCGCTCCGTGCGGCCGCCGCCCTCCACGCGCAGCACCGTGGCCACCGGCGGGTACCCCGCGGCGATGACGGTGTACTCGCCCGCCGACAGGTCGACGAACCGGAACGCGCCGTCCGGGCCCGTGGTGCCGGTGTCGACGACGTTGCCCGCGGCGTCCAGGAGCGTGACCCGGGCGTCCTCCACCGGCCGCCCGCCATACGCCCGTACGGTGCCGCGCAGCACCGCCCCGCCGGCCAGCTCGACGTCCTGCCGCGTCTCCCGCGCCGCCTGCACCGAGACCGGCAGCGCCGCGGGCCGGAAGCCCGGCGCGGTCGCCGCGAGCGTGTACTCGCCGGCGACCAGTTCGCCGATGGCGTACGAGCCGTCGTGGCTGCTGCGCGCGGAGGCGACGACCTCCCCGCGCGCGTCGGTGAGCGTCACGACGACGTTCCCCAGCGGCGTGCCGTCGGCCGCCGCGACGGTGCCGCAGATGCGTCCCGCGCCGCCGAGGACGAGGTCCAGCTCGACCGGCCGGTCCCCGACGGTGACCGTGACGGCCTGCGGCTGGTGTCCGCCGGCCGCGGCCACCAGGACGTACGAGCCTGCCCCCGGGGTGGGCAGCACGTACCGGCCGTCGTCGCGGCTGGCGTCGCGGCCCACCTGCCGGCCGGCGCCGTCGATGAGCGTGAGCGCCGCGCGCGGCACGGTGGTGCCGTCCTGGTGCTGCACGCTGCCGCACACCGGCACGCCGGCGCCCGCCGGGACGGTGCCGCGGGCGGCGGGCACGGTGGTGTCGACCGCCGGGTACTCGTCCGTGACGGGGCCCGGCCCCGGGAGGTTCTGGGACACCAGTGGTCTCTCCTTCAGCAGGAAGGCGAACACCACGCCGAGGACGAGCACGGGCACCAGGTACAGGAAGATGCCCGGCATGGCCTCGGCGTAGGCGCGGATGTAACCGTCGCGCAGCTCGGCGTCGAGCGCGTGGACGGCCTCGGGGGTGATCGACTCCGCCTCCGGCAGCGAGGCACCGGGGGGCGGCGGGGGCAGGGTGCCGGTCAGTTCGTCGGCGAGGCGGTCGAAGAAGAGGGTGCCGAAGACGGCGGTGCCGACCGAGCCGCCGATCTGCCGGAAGTAGTTGTGCGCGCTGGTCGCGACGCCCAGGTCGGCGGGGCGTACCGCGTTCTGCACGGCGAGGACGAGCACGGGCAGGACGAGCCCGAGGCCGACGCCGAGGACGGCCATCCAGATGCTGTACGAGAGCTGCGAGGTGTTCTCGTCCAGGCGGGAGAGCAGGTACATGCCGACGGCGGCGACGGCGCAGCCGACCACCGGGTAGGGGCGGTAGCGGCCGGTGCGGGTGATGAGCTGGCCGGAGGTGATGGAGGCGGCGACGGTGCCGATCATCATCGGCAGCATCAGCAGGCCGGACTCGGTGGCGCTGGCGCCGTCGACCATCTGCAGGAAGGTCGGCAGGTAGCTGGCCGCGCCGAACATCGCCACCCCGGTCACCACCCCGACCAGGGAGGTGACGTTGAAGATGCTGTCGCGGAAGAGCCGGAGCGGCATGACGGGTTCGACGGCGAAGTGCTCGACGACCAGCAGCAGGACGGTGGCGGCGAGGGCGCCCGCGCCGAGGCCGAGGATGACGTCGGAGGTCCAGGCGTGCTCCAGGCCGCCCCAACTGGTCAGCAGCACCAGGCAGGTGGAGGCGGCGGCGAGGAAGAGCCCGCCGAGGACGTCGAGCCGGGGCCGGGCCGCCGGCTTGGGCAGCTTCAGCACCAGGCCGGTCACCAGCAGGGTGACCAGGCCGAAGGGCACGTTGAAGTAGAAGCACCAGCGCCAGGACAGCTCGTCGGTGAAGAACCCGCCGAGCAGCGGTCCGGCGACCGAGGCGAGACCGAAGGCGGCGCCGATCAGGCCCATGTACCGGCCGCGCTGGCGGGACGGGACGATGTCCGCGATGATCGCCTGCACGCCGATCATGAGGCCGCCCGCGCCCACTCCCTGGACGGCGCGGAACGCGATGAGCTGGTCCATGCTGCCCGACGCACCGGCGAGCCCGGAGCCGATCACGAACACCACGATGGAGAACTGGAAGACGCCCTTGCGGCCGAAGAGGTCGCCGAGCTTGCCGTAGATCGGCAGGCTGATGGTGGACGTGAGCAGATAGGCAGTGATCGCCCAGGACATCCGGTCCAGGCCGTGCAGTTCGCCGACGATCTTCGGCAGGGCGGTGGCGACGATCATCTGCTCCAGCGCGGCGAGGAGCAGCGCGAGCATCAGGGCCGGGAACACCAGCCGGACGCGCCGGGGGCTCAGCTCCCCGCCGTCGCCGGCGCCGCCCGCCGCACCGCGCCCGGTCGGCGGCGGTCCGCCCTTTCCGGTACGTCCCGGCCGTTGCGCCGGCTCCGCCGGTCCCGCCGCCGGGCCGGCCGCGGGCACGGTGACCGGCTCGTCGTTCACCAGGGTCGTCCCCACGTGCCAGCTCCCCATCGTCCGCCTGCGCCGGACCATTTTTCGCACCGTTCAAGATCCGGGGGCAAACGCGATTCACTCCCCCTCACGGTGGCGCGGGAGGGCGCCAACTCTGTTGCCCGGGACGCTCATCGGGCGCTCATCAGCGGCTTTCGCGACGGCCCGGCCGAGCCGGGGGCAGGCGGGCGCGCGGCGGGAATCCACTCGAACCGGTGAGGCCGCCCGGCGGCGCGTCCGGGGCGGCGGCGACCGGGATCACCCGATCGAGGACTCGACGGGAAGGGAACGTGTGTTCTATTCTCGGTCGCAGATCAACGGGAGGTGCCGATGCGCTGGGAGAATCTGACCGACGAGGCCGCCGACGGCGGCGTGGCCACGGGGACGGCACCGCCCGCCCTCTTCGGCACGGCGGCCGTCGTGACCCGCACCTTCGATACCCCGGAGTTCCGCGGCATCACGTTCCACGAGGTGCGGGCCCGCTCGATCGTGAACAGGGTGCCGGGCGCCTCGCGGATGGCCTTCGACTGGACCGTGAACCCCTACCGGGGCTGCAGCCACGCCTGCGTCTACTGCTTCGCCAGAAAGACGCACGGCTACCTGGACCTCGACACCGGCCGCGGCTTCGACTCGCAGATCGTGGTGAAGGTCAACGCCGCGGAGCTGCTGCGCCGCGAGCTGGCGAGCCGCCGGTGGCGCGGTGAGCACATCGCCATGGGCACGAACGTCGACTGCTACCAGCGGGCCGAGGGGCGCTACCGGCTGATGCCCGGCATCCTCGCCGCGCTGCGGGACTTCGCCAATCCGTTCTCGATCCTCACCAAGGGCACGCTCATCCTGCGCGACCTGCCGCTGCTCAAGCAGTCGGCCGAGGTCACGCAGGTCGGGGTCGCGGTCTCCGTGGGCTTCCTGGACGAGGAGCTGTGGCGGACCGTGGAGCCGGGCACGCCCGCGCCGCAGCGCCGGCTGGACGTGGTGCGCACGCTCGCGGAGCACGGCATCGGCTGCGGGGTGCTGATGGCGCCGGTGATCCCGTTCCTGAGCGACTCCCCCGGGCACCTGCGCGCCACGGTGCGGGCGGTGGCGGAGGCGGGCGCCACGTCGGTGACGCCGCTGGTGCTGCATCTGCGGCCGGGTGCACGGGAGTGGTTCATGGCCTGGCTGGAGCGCCACCACCCGCATTTGGTCCGCCGGTACCGCACGATGTACGCGGGCGGGTCGTACGCGCCCAAGTGGTATCAGCGCCAGATCACCCGCCAGGTGCACGAGTACGCGACGGAGCTGGGCATAGGCCCGTCGGCCCCCGGCATCGCGCGCAACATCGAGCCCGCGGAGGGGCCGGGCACGCCGCCGGAGGGCCCGGAGAACACGCAGTTGACGCTGCTCTGACGCCCGTCGGCGGCGGGACGCCCCGGGCCCCGGCCCGTACCGCCGTGCCCGCGGCCCGCGCCTCCTGCGGCGCGCGCCGCCTCACGGCGACGGGGTGCGCGGGCCGATCCGGGTGATCGCCGCCGTGGCCGCCCGCCACAACTGCGGGAAACCGAGCGCCTCGGAGAGCGCCGGGATGGCGCGCTGGTCGCCCAGCTCGCCCAGCCCTTCCACGCAGGCCGTCGCTATCGGCCAGTGGTGCTGCGGCTCGCGCACCAGCCGTTGCAGCGTGCTGATCAGCGCGGGCGCCGACTCCGGCGCGCGCAGCCGGACCAGCAGCCGGATGGCGTGCAGGGCGTACGCGGTGCGCAGCGGGTTCGTCGCCAGGGCCGCCGCCGCCCGCGCGGTGCGGGGGTCGCCGAGCCGGGCGAGCGCGCACGCCGCGCTCTCCGCCCGTACCGGATCGCGGTAGTTGAGCAGCAGCACCAGCGTCTCGAAGGCCCGCCGGTCTCCCGCCGTGCCCAGCGCGAAGGCCGCCAGCTCCCGGGCCCACAGCGGCTCGCCGGGCAGTTCCAGCACGCGCGCCAGTTCCTCGTGGGCGGTGGTCGTGCGCTGCCGCGCGAGCGCGGTCATGTGCTCGAACCGGGCCCGCGCCGGCGGGTCCTCCAGCCTGCCGCGGATCCGTTCGGTGAGCGCCAGATACTCCTGGTCCATGCCTCGGCCCCCTGCCTCGCCGGCACTCAGGGTACGTATCCCGCCACCGGTCGGTGACGGGCTGGTCGATCGGGGTTCACTCCATGTGTGCCCCGGCTGACGGGTACATTCCCTGATTCGCCCACTGGCGCCCATGGTTACTCACGAGTTAAGCTCGGGGGACGAGCAGCACCCCTGCTCGGGCGGTCTGGTGACGCAGCCGCCGAGAGCTGAAGTCGGTTCGGCAACTGACAGCACGCGCGACGGGCGCCCCGGTGCCCGTGGCGAGGACGCCCGGCCCCGGGACAGGGCCGGCCGCGGGTCTCGCCCCGCGCGCCCCGCCGCCCCGCGCGGTTCCCGCCGTGGGCCCCCCGCCCCGGCCCGGCCGCCGTGTGCGTGCGGCCCCGGCCCTCATCTCCCGCGTCACGACTGGAGTCCCGCGATGGACCGCAGCCCTGTCCCCGAGTCCCCCGAGTTCCCCCCGGTTCCTTTCCCCACCGTGGCCGTCGTCGGCCTCGGCACGATGGGCACCGGCCTGTGCGAGGTGCTGGCCCGCGCGGGCCGCGAGGTCGTCGGCATCGACGTCAGCGCGGCCGCCGCCCGCGCCTGCGTCGCGGCGCTGGAGCGCGCCACGGACCGCGCCGTCGCCCGCGGCCGGCTCCCCGAGGACGCCCGCGCGGGGGTCCTGGCCCGGCTGCGCACGTTCCCCGACCTGCGCGCCGCGGCGGACGCGGACCTGGTCATCGAGGTGGTGCCCGAGTCGTACGAGATCAAGCAGCGGGTCATCGCCGAACTGGACGGCATCGTCCGCCCCGGCACGGTGCTCGCCACCGGCACCAACGCGCTGTCCGTCACCCGACTCGCCGCCTCCTCCGCCCGCCCCGAGCGCGTCCTCGGCCTGCACTTCTTCACCCCGGTCCAGGCGATGCGGCTGGTGGAGGTGGTCTCCTCCGTGCTCACCGAGCCGACCGCGGTGGCGCAGGTCACCGCACTGGTGCGGGAGTTGGGCAAGGAGCCCGTCGCGGTCGGCGACCGGCCCGGGTTCATCGCCGACGGCCTGCTCTTCGGCTATCTCAACCAGGCCGCGGCGATGTACGAGTCGCGGTACGCCACCCGCGAGGACATCGACGCGGCGATGAAGCTCGGCTGTGGCCTGCCGATGGGCCCGCTGGAGCTGCTCGACCTGATAGGCGTCGACACCGCCCGTACGGTGCTGGAGGCCATGTACGCCTCCTCGCAGGACCGGCTGCACGCCCCCGCTCCCGTCCTCGGCCAGTTGACCGCCGCCGGCCTGACCGGCCGCAAGGCGGGCCGCGGCTTCTACGCCTACGACGCCCCCGGCAGCGGCACCGTCGTGCCCGGCGCCGCCACCGCCGCCGCCGCAGCGCCCGGCGCGCCGCCGCGGCCGGTCGGGGAGATAGGGGTGGCCGGCTCCGGCACGATGGCGAGCGGCATCGCGGAGGTCTGCGCCAGGGCCGGGTACGCGGTCACCCTCGCCGCCCGCAGCGCCGAGAAGGCGGCGGCGGCCAGGGCCCGGGTCGCCGCGTCGCTGGACCGCTCCGTCGCCAGGGGCCGCCTCGCCGCCGCCGACCGCGACGCCGCGCTTGCCCGGATCTCCCCCGCCGGCGAGCTGGACGCGCTGGCCGGCGCCGGCCTGGTCGTGGAGGCGGTCGCCGAGGACCTGGCGGTCAAGCGGCGGTTGTTCGCCGCTCTGGACGAGGTCGCGCGGCCCGGCGCGGTGCTGGCCACCACCACGTCCTCGCTGCCCGTCGTCGCCTGCGCCGCCGCCACGTCGCGCCCCGAGGACGTGGTCGGCATGCACTTCTTCAACCCGGCGCAGGTGATGAAGCTCGTCGAGGTGGTGCGCACGGTCCGTACCGCGGACGACGCGCACGCCACCGTCCGCGCGGTCTGCGCCCGGCTGGGCAAGCACGCGGTGGACTGCGGCGACCGGGCCGGCTTCATCGTCAACGCGCTGCTGTTCCCGTATCTGAACAACGCCGTGAAGATGGTCCAGGAGCACTACGCCTCGCTCGACGACATCGACGCGGCGATGAAGCTCGGCGGCGGCTACCCCATGGGCCCCTTCGAGCTGCTGGACGTCGTCGGTCTGGACGTCTCGCTGGCCATCGAACGGGTGCTGCACCGCGAGTTCCGCGACCCCGGCCTGGCACCCGCCCCGCTGCTGGAGCACCTGGTCGCCGCGGGCTGTCTCGGCCGCAAGACGGGCCGCGGCTTCCGCGAGTACGCCGCCGCCCCGCGCTGAGCACCGGCCGGCCGCCCGCCGCCCGCCCCCTCCCGCAATCGACGGCGAATCGGGGGCCACGCATGGAGTACGTTCCTTACATGTCCCAGCCTGCGAAGCCCAGCCGTTCGACCTCCAGCACCCAGCGCCTGAAGATGCGCCGCGACATCGCGGCCGCCGCCATGGAGCTGTTCGCGACCAAGGGCTACGAGGCGACGACGGTGGACGAGATCGCCGCCGCGGCGGGCGTGGCCCGCCGCACCTTCTTCCGCCACTTCCGCTCCAAAGAGGAGGCGATCTTCCCCGACCACGACGACACGCTGGAGCGCGTGAAGTCCGTCCTGGACGCGGCGCCGCCGCACGAGTACCCGCTGGACACCGTCTGCCGCGGTATCCGGGAGGTCATGCGGATGTACGCGGCCCAGCCCGCGGTCTCCGTCGAGCGCTACCGCCTGACCCGGGAGGTGCCCACGCTGCGCGAGCGCGAGATCGCCTCGGTCTCCCGCTACGAGCGGCTGTTCACCCGCTATCTGCTGGGCCACTTCGACGAGGTCGCGCACCAGGACGGCGACGACGGCCCGCTGCTCGCCGAGGTCGCGGCCTCCGCCGTGGTCACCGCGCACAACCACGTGCTGCGCCGCTGGCTGCGCGCGGGTGCGGAGGGCGACGTGGAGGGCCAACTCGACCGCGCCTTCGCGGTGGTACGGGCCCGGTTCACCGGCGTCGGCCAGCCGCACGGCCCCGCGGGCCTGGGCGGCGCCGAGGCGGCCGCGGCCGGCGCTCCTGCGGTCTTCACGGCGGGCGGCGAGGGCTCGGACGTGCTGGTCGCGGTGGCCCGTACGGACGCGCCGCTGAGTGAGGTCATGCGCACCATCGAGAAGGCGCTGAAGAAGAGCTGACCAGGGGTTTCCCCCTGCCACGGGCTCCCCGGCCGCTGTCGGCCGGGGAGCTTTCGCATGCTCATCCGTGCATCGCCGCGAACACATGAGAGAAGTTTTGGCACCGAGTGTCTTGCAGCCTGGCACGCCGTGCCATACGGTACGGGACATCCGGGTGACCGGCGTACGCGACCAGAGCGCGCGCCGGCTGTCCCCGCGAGCCCCGGCTCGCGCACCCGGCCCGCGCCTCGTCACAGGCGCGAGGGCGCCACCGCGCCCGTACCGCGCACACCGGCACCACCGCAGGAGCCGAACCGCCTCGCGAACGCCGCACAGCTCTCACCCCCGACGTCCCTCAAGCGTCCCCCGACACGCTTCGCCGGAGGCAGCACCATGAACGAGATACTCGCCGCGATTCAGGCATCCGACAGCACCGCCGCCGACTTCGCCTCCCTGCCCCTGCCCGAGTCCTACCGGGCCGTGACGGTGCACAAGGACGAGACGGAGATGTTCGAAGGGCTCACCACCCGCCAGAAGGACCCGCGCAAGTCGCTGCACCTGGACGAGGTGCCGGTGCCGGAACTCGGCCCCGGCGAGGCCCTGGTGGCGGTCATGGCCAGCTCCGTCAACTACAACTCGGTGTGGACGTCGATCTTCGAGCCGCTGTCCACCTTCGCCTTCCTGGAGCGCTACGGCCGCCTCTCCCCGCTCGCCGGCCGCCACGACCTGCCGTACCACGTCATCGGCTCCGACCTCGCCGGCGTCGTGCTGCGCACCGGTCCCGGCGTCGTCGCCTGGCGGCCGGGCGACGAAGTGGTGGCGCACTGCCTGTCCGTGGAGCTGGAGAGCGCCGACGGCCACGACGACACGATGCTCGACCCCGAGCAGCGCATCTGGGGCTTCGAGACCAACTTCGGCGGCCTGGCGGAGATCGCGCTGGTGAAGTCCAACCAGCTCATGCCCAAGCCGGACCACCTGTCCTGGGAGGAGGCCGCCGCCCCCGGGCTGGTCAACTCCACCGCCTACCGCCAGCTCGTCTCCCGCAACGGCGCCGCCATGAAGCAGGGCGACAACGTGCTCATCTGGGGCGCGAGCGGCGGACTCGGCTCGTACGCCACGCAGTTCGCGCTCGCCGGCGGGGCCACGCCCATCTGCGTGGTCTCCAGCCCCGAGAAGGCGGAGATCTGCCGCCGCATGGGCGCCGAGGCGATCATCGACCGGCGCGGCGAGGACTACCGCTTCTGGCGCGACGAGCATGAGCAGGACCCGCGCGAGTGGAAGCGCTTCGGCGCGCGCATCCGCGAGCTGACCGGTGGCGAGGACGTCGACATCGTCTTCGAGCACCCCGGCCGGGAGACCTTCGGCGCCTCCGTCTACGTCACCCGCCGCGGCGGCACCATCGTCACCTGCGCCTCCACCTCCGGCTTCGTGCACGAGTACGACAACCGCTACCTGTGGATGTCGCTGAAGCGGATCATCGGCTCGCACTTCGCCAACTACCGCGAGGCGTGGGAGGCCAACCGCCTCGTCGACAAGGGCCGGATCCACCCCACGCTGTCGAAGACCTACCCGCTGACCGAGACCGGCCAGGCGGCGTACGACGTCCACCGCAACCTGCACCAGGGCAAGGTCGGCGTGCTCTGCCTGGCCCCCGCCGAGGGTCTGGGCGTACGCGACGAGGAGAAGCGCGCCGCGCACCTCGACGCGATCCACCTCTTCCGCAGCGTCCCGCCTCCCGGGGCGCAGCCGCCCGCGGCACCCGGCCGCTCGAGCACCCCCGAGCGGGCCGTCGAGCACGCCGGGAACGTGTGATGGCGGCCAAGGACCGGCCCTGGCTGATGCGCACCTACGCGGGCCACTCCACCGCCGAGGCGTCCAACGAGCTGTACCGGCGCAACCTCGCCAAGGGCCAGACCGGCCTGTCGGTCGCCTTCGACCTGCCCACCCAGACCGGCTACGACCCCGACCACGTGCTCGCCCGCGGCGAGGTCGGCCGCGTCGGCGTGCCGGTCTCGCACCTGGGCGACATGCGCCGCCTCTTCGCGGGCATCCCGCTGGAGCGCACGAACACCTCCATGACCATCAACGCCACCGCGATGTGGCTGCTGGCGCTCTACCAGGTGGTCGCCGAGGAACAGGGCCTGGACGAGGCGGGCGTCGCGAAGCTCGCGGGCACCACGCAGAACGACATCGTCAAGGAGTACCTCTCCCGCGGCACGTACGTCTTCCCGCCCGGGCCCTCGCTGCGGCTGACCACCGACACCATCGCGTACACCGTCGGGAAGATGCCGAAGTGGAACCCGATCAACATCTGCAGCTACCACCTGCAGGAGGCGGGCGCGACGCCGGTGCAGGAGATCGCATACGCGATGGCCACGGCGACCGCCGTCCTGGACGCCGTCCGCGACTCCGGCCAGGTGCCCGCGGAGAAGCTGGGCGACGTCGTCGGCCGCATCTCCTTCTTCGTCAACGCCGGGGTCCGGTTCGTCGAGGAGATGTGCAAGATGCGGGCGTTCACCCGCATCTGGGACACCCTCACCCGCGAGCGCTACGGCATCGAGGACCCCCGGCAGCGCCGCTTCCGCTACGGCGTGCAGGTCAACTCCCTCGGCCTGACCGAGGCGCAGCCGGAGAACAACGTCCAGCGCATCGTGCTGGAGATGCTGGCCGTGACGCTCTCGAAGGACGCCCGCGCCCGCGCCGTGCAACTGCCCGCCTGGAACGAGGCGCTGGGCCTGCCGCGCCCGTGGGACCAGCAGTGGAGCCTGCGCATCCAGCAGGTGCTGGCACACGAGAGCGACCTGCTGGAGTACCCCGACGTCTTCGACGGCAGCCACGTGGTGGAGGGGCGGGTGGCCGAGCTGGTCGAGGGCGCGACCGCCGAGATGGCGTACATCGAGCGGCTGGGCGGCGCCGTCGCCGCGGTGGAGTCCGGCTACCTCAAGGCGCGGCTGGTGGCCTCGCACGCCGAGCGGCGGGCCCGGATCGAGTCGGGCGAGGAGAAGATCGTCGGCGTCAACTGCCATACGGAGACGGAGCCCAGCCCGCTCACCGCGGACCTGGACGCCGCGATCATGACCGTCGACGCGGACGTGGAGGCGCGCGTCGTCGCCGCGATGCACGAGTGGCGGCTGTCCCGCGACGAGCCGCGCGTGCAGCGGGCGCTGACGGCGCTGAAGGCCGCCGCGGCGGGTACGGCCAACCTGATGCCCGCCTCCCTGGAGTGCGCCCGCGCCGGCGTCACCACCGGCGAGTGGGCCTGGGCGCTGCGCGACGTCTTCGGCGAGTTCCGCGCCCCCACGGGTGTCGGCGGCGCGCCGGTCGCCGTCCCGGCGGCGGAGACGGGCGGTGAGGCCGCGCTCACCGCGGTACGGGACCGGGCCGCCCGCACCGCCGCGGAGCTGGGCAGCGGCCGGCTGCGGCTGCTCGTCGGCAAGCCGGGCCTGGACGGGCACAGCAACGGCGCCGAGCAGATCGCCGTACGCGCCAGGGACGCCGGCTTCGAGGTCGTCTACCAGGGCATCCGGCTCACGCCCGAGCAGATCACCGCCGCCGCGGTCGCCGAGGACGTGCACTGCGTCGGGCTGTCCATCCTCTCCGGCTCGCACGCCGCACTCGTCCCCGACGTCCTGGACCTGCTGCGCCGCGCGGGCGCCGGCGACGTGCCCGTCATCGTCGGCGGCATCATCCCGGCGGCGGACGCCGAGGCGCTGCGCGCCGCGGGGGTGGCGGCCGTGTTCACCCCGAAGGACTTCGGAATCACGCAGATCATCGGCCGTATCGTCGACGAGATCAGGCGCGCGAACAAACTCGACCCCCAGGAGGCCCCCGCATGAGCCCCGCCCCCACCCCGTCCGACCGGCTGCGGCCGCGGCGTTCCTGCCTCGCCGTCCCGGGGTCCAACCCCCGGTTCCTGGAGAAGGCCCAGGGGCTGCCGGCCGACCAGGTGTTCCTGGACCTGGAGGACGCCTGCGCGCCCCTGGCGAAGCCGGACGCGCGGCACACCATCGTGAAGTTCCTCAACGAGGGCGACTGGAGCGGCAAGACGCGGGTGGTGCGGGTCAACGACTGGACGACGCACTGGACGTACCGCGACGTCATCACCGTCGTCGAGGGTGCGGGGCCGAACCTGGACTGCCTCATGCTGCCCAAGGTCCAGGACGCCGAGCAGATCACGGCGCTCGACCTGCTGCTCACCCAGATCGAGAAGACCATGGGCTTCGAGGTCGGCCGCATCGGCATCGAGGCGCAGATCGAGAACGCCAGAGGGCTGGTGAACGTCGACGCCATCGCCGCCGCCTCGCCGCGGCTGGAGACGATCGTCTTCGGGCCCGCCGACTTCATGGCGTCGATCAACATGAAGTCCCTGGTCGTCGGCCGGCAGCCGCCGGGCTACCCGGCCGACGCCTACCACTACATCCTCATGCGGATCCTCATGGCCGCCCGCAGCCACGACCTCCAGGCCATCGACGGCCCCTACCTCCAGATCCGCGACGTCGACGGCTTCCGCGAGATCGCAGGACGCGCGGCCGCGCTCGGCTTCGACGGCAAGTGGGTGCTGCACCCGGGCCAGGTCGAGGCCGCCAACGAGGTCTTCTCGCCGTCCCAGGAGGACTACGACCACGCCGAGCTGATCCTCGACGCGTACGAGTACTCCACCTCGGAGGAGGGCGGCAGGAAGGGCTCCGCGATGCTCGGCGACGAGATGATCGACGAGGCGAGCCGCAAGATGGCGCTCGTGATCTCGGGCAAGGGCCGCGCCGCCGGCATGACCCGCACCACCGCCTTCACCCCGCCGGAGGGCTGACATGCAGTTCGGACGCACCTACGAGGAGTTCGAGCCGGGCGCGGTGTACAAGCACTGGCCGGGCAAGACCGTCACCGAGTACGACGACCACCTCTTCTGCCTGCTGACCATGAACCACCACCCGCTGCACCTCGACGCCCACTACGCCGGCGGGACCACCGACTTCGGCCGCAACGTCGTCGTCGGGAACTACGTGTACTCCCTGCTGCTCGGCATGTCCGTGCCCGACGTCTCCGGCAAGGCGATCGCCAACCTGGAGGTCGAGTCGCTCAGGCACGTGGCGCCCACCTTCCACGGCGACACGGTCTACGGCGAGACGACCGTGCTGGCCAAGTGGCCGTCGAAGTCGAAGGACGACCGCGGCATCGTGCACGTCGAGACCCACGGCCACAAGCAGGACGGCACCCTGGTCTGCGTCTTCCGGCGCAAGGTGATGGTGCCCACCCGGGCGTACGTCGCGGCGCGCGGCGGCGAGCAGCCGGGCCGCCCGGAGCCGGCCGAGCACGGCGGGGAGCGGTGATGGGACGGCTGGCGCAGACGGAGGGGCTGACGGAGGTCCAGCGGGAGATCGTCGCCACGGTCCGCGACTTCGTCGACAAGGAGATCCTGCCGGTGGCCACCGAGCTGGAGCACCGCGACGAGTATCCCGCGAAGATCGTCGAGGGTCTGAAGGAACTGGGCATTTTCGGCCTCATGATCCCGGAGGAGTACGGCGGTCTCGGCGAGTCGCTGCTCACCTACGCGCTGTGCGTGGAGGAGATCGCCCGCGGCTGGATGAGCGTGTCGGGGATCATCAACACCCACTTCATCGTCGCGTACATGATCAAGCAGCACGGCACCCCCGAGCAGCGGGAGCACTTCCTGCCCCTGATGGCCGCCGGCGAGGTGCGCGGCGCGTTCTCGATGTCGGAGCCGGGGCTCGGCTCGGACGTGGCGGCGATCACGTCCAAGGGCGTACGGGACGGGGAAGGCGGCGACTATCTGCTCACCGGACAGAAGATGTGGCTGACCAACGGCGGCACGTCGAGCCTGGTCGCGGTGCTCTGCCGGACGGACGAGGGGTTGCCGCCCGAGGCGCCCGCGCACCGGTCGATGACGACGTTCCTGGTGGAGAAGGAGCCGGGGTTCGGCACCGTGAAGCCGGGGCTGACCATTCCCGGCAAGATCGACAAGATGGGCTACAAGGGTGTCGACACCACCGAGCTGATCATGGAAGGGCTGCGCGTCCCGGCCGACCGGGTGCTCGGCGGCCCCGAGGGGGCCGGCCGGGGCTTCTACCAGATGATGGACGGGGTCGAGGTGGGCCGCGTGAACGTCGCCGCGCGTGGCTGCGGCGTCGCCCAGCGCGCTTTCGAGCTCGGCATCGGCTACGCCCGGCAGCGGCAGGCCTTCGGCCGCCCTATCGCCCGGCACCAGGCGATCCAGTTCAAACTGGCCGAGATGGCTACCAAGGTCGAGGCGGCGCATGCGATGATGGTGCGAGCGGCACGCAAAAAGGACACCGGAGAACGTAACGACCTAGAGGCGGGAATGGCCAAATATCTCGCTTCGGAGTACTGCAAGGAAGTCGTGGAAGACGCGTTCCGCATCCACGGCGGCTACGGCTTCTCCAAGGAGTACGAGATCGAGCGCCTCTACCGGGAGGCGCCGATGCTTCTCATTGGCGAAGGCACCGCCGAGATCCAGAAAATGATCATTGGACGGCGGCTACTGGAGGAGTACGGGTCCCAGGGTTGACGGACTGCTTCCGGGGCAGGCGGCAGGGGTGGCGTGGCAGCCGGTCACGGGCCCCCGCGGGCGAAAGCTCGCTTCGGCTTGCCGAGTTGCCGGTGCCAACCGATAGCATCCCCGACAAGCCGCCGTCCCCCATCACCGCGGCCCCCTCCCGCTACGAAGGTCAAACATGCCCCACAGCCCAGATAACGTTCCGCGCCGCCGGATCCGCCTGGCGCGCGGCGCATCGCCGTGGCTCCTGCCGACCTTGGCCACCGCCGCCGTCACCGCCGTGCGCGCCCGCCGCAGCGGGCGCTGGCCCGCCCGACTGGCCGCCGTGCCCCCCACCGCGCTGGCGGCGGGCATGCTGTGGTTCTTCCGCGACCCCGACCGCGAGATCGCCGAGGGCCGGGTCATCTCCCCCGCGGACGGCGTGGTGCAGAGCATCATGCCGTGGCCCGACGGCCGCACCCGGGTCGCGATCTTCATGAGCCCGCTGAACGTGCACGTGAACCGCGCGCCGCTGGCCGGCACCGTGGTCTCCGTGGAGCACGTCCCCGGCGGCTACGTCCCGGCGTTCAACAAGGAGAGCGAGAACAACGAGCGCGTCGTGTGGCATCTGGACACCGAGCTCGGCGACGTCGAGATGGTCCAGATCGCCGGCGCGGTCGCCCGCCGCATCGTGCCGTACGTGACCGGCGGCACCAAGGTCGAGCAGGGTGAGCGCGTCGGGCTGATCCGCTTCGGCTCCCGCGTCGACGTGTACCTGCCGCAGGGCATCGCGCCCGGCGTGGACGTCGGCCAGGCCACCACCGCAGGGGTGACGCGCCTTGACCGTGATTGATCCGGAGACGAAGGCCGGCTGGGTCCCCGAGGTCGACGAGGACGACGACGACATGCCGCTGTCGACGCGACTGTCGATCGCCGACACCCTCACGCTGGCGAACGCGACCTGCGGCTTCCTCGCCGTCTACTTCACCACCACCGGCGTGCTGGTCCCCCACCTGATGGGCGAGGACGCCGGCGGCATCGCCCGGCACAGCGCCGCCACCGCCGTGATCCTCATGCTGCTCGCCTCGGTCTTCGACCTCTTCGACGGCCTGGTGGCGCGCAAGCTGCGCAGCTCCGCGATGGGTGCGGAGCTGGACAACCTCTCCGACCTGATCAGCTTCGGGCTGGCGCCCGCGTACTTCGTGCTGGTCTACGGCATGGTCGCCGACGACGCGCACCAGCGGGTCTCCACGGTGGCCGCGGTCGCGGTGGTGCTGGCGGTGGTGCTGCGGCTTGCCCGGTTCTCGTGCGTGACCGTGCGGGACGGCGTCTTCCAGGGCATGCCGAGCCCCTTCGGGGCGCTCACGGTGATCTCGGTGGTGCTGCTGGAGCTGCCGTTCGTGCCGACGCTGCTGGCGATCGTCGGGGTGGCCTGGCTGATGGTGAGCCGGGTGGAGTACCCCAAGCCGCGCGGCCGGCTCGCGGTGGCCACCCTCGTGTGGATCTTCATCAGCATGACCTGCCTGGGTGCGTGGGCGTTCGACGCGCCGAACGGGCAACTGCTGCTCCAGACGGGCTGCGCGCTGCAGATCGTGACGGCCGCGACGATCCCGCTGTTCGCCACCGCCCGCCGGGTGAACACCTTCCGCGTCGGCCGCCGCGAGGCGCGCGCCGCCGCGCAGGGCTGAGCAGGGCACGCCGCGGGCCGCGGGCCCGTAGCGTACGAGAACGGACCGCACCGTCGCGTCCGGGGGCCCGCTCCCCCGCCCGCGACGGCTTTCCGGCCTGCCCGCCCTGGATCGGGGTCAGACGGGCTGCCAGAGCGCGGGGACGTTCGGCGGCTCCCAGCCCGGCAGGGCCGTGTGGGCCTGCAGGCAGCGGTAGCTCCGGCCGGCGTACGTGACGGTGTCACCGGCCCGGTAGGAGGTGCCGGTCGCCCAGGTGCCGGGCCCGGGGTCGGAGCCGACGGTCAGGGTGTACGTCACCGTGTGGGTGGCGCTGCCGGTGCCGGTCACCGTGATCGGGTACGTGCCGTCGGCGGTCCCGGCGGCGACGTCGAGCCGCAGGGTCGCGGAGTTGCCCGAGGTCACCGTCGCCGGGGAGAAGGCCGCCGCGACGCCGGAGGGGGCGCCGGAGGCGCTGAGCGCGACGCTCTGCGGGTCGCCGCCGGTCGTCGTGGTGCTCACGGTGGCGGTGGCGGAGCCGCCGGCCTCGGCACTGCCGGAGTTCGGCGACAGCGCGAGGGAGAAGTCCGGCGTCTGGCTGCCGCCGCAGTCGGCCTCGCCGGCCGCCGCGGGCACGGCGATGGCGCTCCAGGCCGCCTTGACGGCGTTGCACTCGGTGGCGCCGTAGGCGGCCTTGGCGGAGGTGATGGTCGCCGCGCGCGCGGCGCGGTGGTTCCAGCCGGAGGTCTTCAGCAGCAGCCCGCCCATGAAGATCTTCGCGGCCTTCTGGACTCCGATGCCGGTGACGGAGGAGGGGCCGCCGGTGCAGATCGGGCTGCTGGGCTTGCCGCCGCCGGGGCTGGAGCCCTCGGCGAGGAGGTAGAACCAGTGGTTCTGCGGGCCGGCCGCGGCGTGCACCTCGGTGCCGGAGCCGAGCTGGGTGTAGCAGTTGGGGTCGTTGTTGACCAGCGACGGGTGGTACATGTTGCGGATGGGGCGGGTGTCGCCGTAGAAGCGGGCCTTCTCGCCGACGGTGTAGTCGGGCGGATCGGCGGGGCTGTTGACGTACGCCTCGGTGAGGGCGCCGAAGATGTCGCCGGTGGACTCGTTCATGCCGCCGTTCTCGCTGCCCGAGCCGCTGGAGCCGGGGGTGCGGTCGAAGATCTCGTGCCCGTACTCGTGCGCGACGACGTCGATGGACGTGAGCTGGTTGGTGCCGGTCTGGTTGCGGCCGTAGGTGGTCTTGGATCCGTCGTAGTAGGCGTTGACGACGCTGAGTCCGGCGCGGGCGGGGACGAGGCCGCCGCGGCCGTTCTGGCCGTTGTAGCCGGTCCACTCCTTGAGCATGTCGAACTCCTGCTGGGCCGCGTACATGATGTCGACGCAGGCGCTCTCCAGGTCGTTCGCGCCGCCGTTGCCCCACGGCGGGGTGGTGTACGGGGCGCCGTTCTGGCCGCCGCACTGGAAGCCGGTGCGCAGCGGGTCGGTCATGGAGTTGGCGGCGGTGTCGATGTCGACGGTGCCGTAGTGGTAGCCCTGCCCGGAGGCGTCGCGGACCTGCTCGCGGGTCTCGACGACCTCGCCGGTACGGGCGTCGACGTACACCTCGCGCACGCTGGGGGCGCCGGCGGTGGTGGTGCCGGTGACGGTGGACTGCCAGATCAGCACACCCTTGTCGTCCGTGAGCAGCACGCCGAGTTCGGGCGCCGTGGCCTTCTCCGGGTGCGCGACCCGCGCGGTGGCGGTCCGCTCGGCGGCGGCAGCGGAGATCCGGGCGCGCGGGGAGAGCGACAGCTCGGGCGCCGGCGCGGCGGCCACGTCGAGGACGCGCCCGCGGCTGTCGGCGAGTACGACGGCGTCGCCCCCGGTGACCGGCAGACCGAGGTAGGTGCGTTCGTACGCGGCGTAGTAGAGCCCGTCGTCCCAGGGGGTCACCCTGGTGCGGACGAGTTCCTCGCCGGGGCTGTGGCGCAGCCCGTCGAGCCCGCTGTCCGCGGCGCGGTCGGCGGCGGCGAGGGCGCGGGCCTTGCCGCCCGGCTGCTCGGGTGGCGGCGGCGCGGCGCTGGTGGTGCCGGTGACGGCACCGGTCAGGCCGGCGGTCAGGGCGAGTGCCGCCACGACCGCGCCAAGTCTTGTGGACTTCACGTCTGTTGCTCCCCTCTAGGGAAACCGGTGACGCGAGTATCGGCGTGCACATGGCGGTTCGGGGATATCCCACCCGCCCCCATACCCGGGTTATACGCTGCTGGAATGGAGCTGGAGTTACGGCACCTGCAGGCTGTCTGCCGGATCGCCGAGGCCGGCAGCCTCGCGGGCGCCGCCCGCCTCCTCGGCGTCTCCCAGCCGGCGCTGTCGGCCCAGCTCCGCCGCATCGAGCGGGTGGCCGGCGGCGAGCTGTTCACGCGTACCCCGCGGGGCGTACTGCCCACGCCGCTCGGCGAGTTCGTCCTGTCCAAGGCGCACCGGGTGCTCGGCGAGATGGAGGCCCTGGCGGCCGGGGCCCGCGCCACGGCGGCGGCCGGGCCGCTGCGGCTGGGGAGCATCGTGCTGGTGATGCTCGGCGCGCTGGTGCAGGAGCTGGACGAACTGCTGCCGGACCGGCGGACGACGGTCGACAGCGAGGACTCGGTCACGGCGCTGACCCGGCTCCTGGGCTCCGGCCACTACGACGCGATCCTCTACGGCGAGGTCAACGACCACCGCACCCCGCTCCCGGAGGGCGTCACGGCCCGCACGCTGGTCGCCGGCGAGCCTTTCTGGATCGCCCTGTCGGAGCGGCACCGGCTCGCGGACCGGGAGCGGGTGGCGCTGGGCGACCTGGCGGAGGAGCAGTGGATGGCGATGACGAGCCAGGACGACGGCGGCCCGGAGGCCCTCCAGACGGCCTGCGCGACCGCGGGCTTCACCCCCGCGCTGCGCTACCGCATCGGCGACACGGCCCTGAACCGCCGCCTGATAGCGGCGGGCCGCGCGGTGGCGGTCTTCCAGCCCACGGCCCCGGCGACGGCGGGGGTGGTCCTGCGCCCCCTGACGGGAGACCCGATCAGGGGCCGCCTGACCCTGGCATGGCAACGCCGCGCGGTCCCGGCGGAACAGGCGCAGGTGCTGTACCGCGCGGCGGCACGGGCGTACGAGGCGGGACTCGCGAACAACCCGCGGTACGGGGCGTGGTGGCAGGACCACCCGGAGGTCCACCCGGAACGGACGTGAGGGACGGGCGGGGAGCACGGGGTGGTGCCCCGAGGGGCCCCGGGGGGTTCGGGCAGGGGGTTGGGGGAGGAGAGATCCGGCGGTCAGATGTAGTCGTGGGCCAGGGATGCGGCCACCGACTCCAGCAGCGGGCCCGCGTTGCGCATGGAACGGTCCACGTCCGGCTCCAGCGCCGACAGCGCGTACGCCCGCTCGATCCCCGCCGACCGCAGCGCCGTCTCGTCGATCGACAGCCCTCCGCACACCGCGACCACCCGCTTCCCCGCCGCGCGGGCCGCCGCCGCCACGCCCGCCGGGGCCTTGCCGTGCAGCGTCTGGCGGTCCAGCGAGCCCTCCCCCGTGATCACGAGGTCCGCGCGCGCGAGCGCCGCTTCGAAGCCGAGGACGTCGAGCAGCACCTCGATCCCGGGCCGGAACTCCGCGCCGAGGCCGATCAGCGCCCCGTAGCCGATGCCGCCCGCCGCCCCCGCGCCCGGCTCCCGGGCCAGCTCGGCCGCCCGCGGCCCCACGGACTCCTCCAGCACCCGCACGTAGTGCGTCAGCGCCGCGTCCAGCGCCTCGACGTCCGCCTCGCTCGCGCCCTTCTGCGGGCCGTAGACCGCCGGTGCCCCGGTCGGGCCCGTGAGCGGGTTGTCGACGTCGCTGGCGAGGATCAGTTCCACGGACGCGAACCGCGGATCGATCCCGCTCAGGTCCGCTCGCGCCAGCCCCGCCAGCGGCCCGCCCCCCGGGCCGACCGCCGCCCCCTTCGCATCGAGGAAGACCCCGCCCAGTGCCGCGAGCATGCCCGCCCCGCCGTCCGTGGTAGCGCTGCCGCCGACGCCGAAGACGATGCTCCGCGCCCCGGCGTCGAGCGCCGCGCGCAGGAGTTCGCCGCTGCCGTACGTGGTGGCGGTGCGCGGCGCGAAGTGGCCGGCGGGCAGCAGTTGCAGTCCGGACGCCTCGGCCATCTCGACGACGGCGGTGCCCTCGCGCAGCGCGTACGCCGCGGTGACGGGTTCGCCGAGCGGCCCGGTGACCCGGACCTCGCGGCGTGCGAAGCCGGCCGCGAGCGCCGCGGCCACCGTGCCGTCGCCGCCGTCGGCCACGGGCAGGGCCTCGACGGCGAGGCCGGGCGCGACCCTGCGCAGGCCGGCGGTCACCCGCTGGGCGACCTGTTCCGCGGTGAGGGAGCCCTTGAACTTGTCGGCCGCGATCAGCACCCGGGTCACCGATCCGTGCGTCACTTGCCACCCCTCGCTATGGTCCTGGTCACGCCGCTGCGACCCTATCCGCAAGCCCGCCGGATTGCCCATCGGGCCCGGGTCCGGCGCATCCGCCGTCCCCGGGCCCGTACGGCTGCGGTTGCCGGCGCTCAGCCCTCCCGCCGCTCCAGCGCGAGCAACTGCTTCTTCCGGTCGATCCCGCCCCCGTACCCGGTGAGGCTGCCGTTGGCGCCGACGACGCGGTGGCAGGGGACGATGATCCCGACGGGGTTGCGCCCGTTGGCCATGCCGACGGCGCGGGAGGCGGCGGGGTTGCCGACGCGCTCGGCGAGTTCGCCGTAGGAGATCGTCTGGCCGTACGGGATCTGCCGCAACTGTTCCCACACCCGCTGCTGGAACGGCGTGCCGGCCAGGTGCAGCGGCAGGTCGAAGTCGGTGCGCTCGCCCGCGAAGTACGCCGTGAGCTGCGCGGTCGCCGCCGCGAACGGCGGGTCCGCGGGGTCGGCGGGGGCGCCGAAGGTCTCCTCGGCGGGGCGGTGGCGCTGGTCGGTCATGTAGAGCCCGGTGAGGTTGTCGTCCTCGGCGACGAGGGTGAGGGGGCCTACCGGGCTGTCGACGGTGGTGTGCGTGCGCATGTCCTTCACTCCGTGGGCATCAGGTTGATCGGGTGGTCGCCGGCGGGCGGCGCCGCCCACAGGTACTGCACGGCGTACGCGCGCCAGGGCCGCCAGACGGCCGAGTGGCGGACGAGGGCCGCGGGGCTGCCGGGCAGACCGAGTCCGGCGGCGGCTTTGCGGACACCGAGGTCGGTGGCCGGGAAGGCGTCGGGGTCGCCGAGGGCGCGCATGGCGACGACCTCGACGGTCCAGGGGCCGATGCCGGGCAGCTCGGCGAGCTGGTGGCGGGCCTGTTCCCAGTCGCTGCCGCCGCCGAGGTCGAGGTCGCCCGCGGCGAGGGCGGCGACGAGCGCGGTGAGGGTGGTGCGCCGGGTCTGCGGCATGGCCAGGGCGGCGGGGTCCAGTCCGGCGAGGGCGCCGGGTTCGGGGAAGAGGTGGGTGAGACCGCCTTCGGCGTCCTCGATCTCCGTGCCGTACGCGGTGACGAGCCGCCCCGCGTGGGTGCGGGCCGCGGCGGTGGAGACCTGCTGGCCGAGGACGGCCCGTACGGCGAACTCGGCGCCGTCCGTGGTGCGCGGCACCCGCCGTCCGGGCGCCTTGGCGATCAGCTCGGCGAGCTGCGGGTCGCGGGCGAGCTGTTCGTCGACGGCGACGGGGTCGGCGTCGAGGTCGAGCAGCCGGCGGCAGCGGCTGATGGCGATGGCCAGGTCGCGCTGGTCGGTGAGGGCGAGGCGGGCTGAGATATAGGGATGAGGGCCGGGCCGGGGGGTGAGCGAGGCGATGCCGTGCCCGTACGGGAGCCGCAGCGTGCGCCGGTACGCGCCGCCGCGCCACTCCTCGACGCCCGGGACGGCGGTGGCGACGAGGTGGCCGAAGAGGTTGTCGGGGGTGAGCGGCTGCCGGAAGGGCAGCCGGAGGCTGATGACCCCGGGGGCGCCGCCGGTGCCGCTCGTGCCGCCGGTGCCGGCCTTGCCGGCGCGGGGGCGGGCGGCGCGGCGGCGCAGCTCGGTGGGGGCGAGGGCGAAGACCTCCTGGACGGTGTCGTTGAAGGTGCGGATGGAGGAGAAGCCGGCGGCGAAGGCGATGTCGGCCATGGGCAGCGGGGAGGTCTCGATGAGGACCCGCGCGGTCTGGGCGCGCTGGGCACGGGCGAGCGCGAGCGGTCCCGCGCCGAGTTCGGCGCGGAGCTGGCGTTCGATCTGCCGGGTGCTGTAGCCGAGCCGGGCGGCGAGGCCCGCAACGCCGTCGCGGTCGACGACGCCGTCGGCGATGAGCCGCATGGCGCGGGCGGTGAGGTCGGCCCGGTGGTTCCACTCCGGGGACCCGGGGCTGGTGTCGGGGCGGCACCGCTTGCAGGCGCGGAAGCCGGCCTGCTGGGCGGCTGCGGCGCTGGGGTAGAACCGCATGTTCTGGGGCTTGGGCGGGACGACGGGGCAGCTGGGCCGGCAGTAGATGCCGGTGGTCAGCACCCCGGTGAAGAACCAGCCGTCGAAGCGGGCGTCCTTGGACTGGACGGCCCGTACGCAGCGCTCCGTGTCGGTGAACATGTCTCCAGAGTCGTCCACCGCGGGGGCGAAAGCTAGCGAGAATCCGACATGACGGTGGGGCCGCCGGTACGGCTCGGGCGGCTGCCACGAGCGGGCGCCGTCAGCGCGCCCCGCGTGGGCCGGCAAGGGTGTCCGACAGCCGCCGGCCGCGCGGAGACCCGCCGGTCGTACCGGGAGACCCGCCTCCCGTCAACGGGACCGCGTCAGGGTGCGGAAGACCGCGCGGGCCGCGTTGTGGCCGCCCATCCCGTGCACACCGGGCCCGGGGTACGTCGAGGAGGAGCACAGGAAGACGCGGGGGTGGACCGTGGCCCACGGCACCCGGGCGAGGCGCGGGCGCATGAGGGTCTGCATGCCGGAGAACGCGCCGGAGGCGATGTCGCCGCCGACGTAGTTGGCGTTGCGCGCGGCCAGTTGCGGCGGTCCGGCGGTGGCGCGGGCCAGCACCAGGTCGCGGAAGCCGGGCGCGAAGCGCTCCAGTTGCCGCTCGATGGCGTCGGTGGCGTCGCCTTCCCAGCCGTTGGGCACGTGCCCGTAGACCCAGAAGGTGTGCTTGCCCTCGGGCGCGCGGGTGTGGTCGACGATGGTGGGCTGGCAGGTGATGAGGAACGGCGCGGCGGGCTCGACGCCGTGCACCGCGGCGTCCAGCGCCACGCCGATCTCGCCTTCGGTGGGCCCGACGTGCACCGTGGTGGCGCGGCGCGCCTCCTCGGAGGTCCAGGGCATCGGCCCGTCCAGGGCGTAGTCGATCTTGAACACGGACGGGCCGTAGCGGAACCCGTCGTACGCCCCGCCGAGCCCGGCGATGCGTGCCAGCGCGGTCGGCGAGGTGTCGAAGACGTACGCGCGCGCCGGCGGCAGCTCGTCCAGCCGCTTGACCTCGATCCCGGTGTGGATCTCGCCGCCCAGCTCGCGCAGGTACGCCGCGAGCGCGTCGGAGATGGCCTGCGAGCCGCCGCGCGCCACCGGCCAGCCGACGGCGTGGCCGGCGAGCGCGAAGGTCAGCGCCATGGCCGCGGTGATCGGCGTGTGCAGCGGGGCGATGGCGTGCGCGGCGAGGCCGGCGATCATGCCGCGGGCGTGCTCGCCGTGGAAGCGGCGGTTCAGCAGCGACGCGGGCATGGCTAGCTGGCCGAGCCGCAGGAGGGTGACGGGGTCGCGGGGCACGGAGCGCAGCGAGGCGGTGAAGAAGTCCCAGGACAGCGTGTCCCACTTGCCGAGGAACGGCTCGACCAGCCGCCGGTAGACGCCGGCGTCGCGGGTGCCGAGCGACATCGCCGTCTCGCCGACGGAGCGGGAGAGCACGGCCGCGGAGCCGTCGGGGAAGGGGTGGGCCATGGCCAGTTCGCTGTGCACCCACGCCAAGCCGTGGTCGGCCAGCGGCAGTTCGCGGAAGACCGGGGAGCCGATGCCGAAGGGGTGCGCGGCGGAACAGGGGTCGTGCCGGAAGCCCGGCAGGGTCAGCTCGGCGGTGCTCGCCCCGCCGCCGATGGTGTCGCGGGCCTCGAAGACCTCGACCGTGAAGCCGCGTCGGGCGAGTTCGACGGCGGCGGTCAGCCCGTTGGGCCCCGCGCCTACGACCACCACGTCGACCAGCGTCGTCATCCGCCTCGCCACTCCCGTCGTCGCTGACTGGGGTCAGGGCTCCTCCGGTGGGACATCCCGGGCCGCGTCACCCTGCGCCGGCCTGGTCCGGCAGCGGGACCCTAGGGCGCCGCCCCGGGGACTCCTCGGCCCGGTCCGGCCAGCAGGGCAAGGATATGACGCGCCGTTTCCGCGTCCCGCGCCGCGGTGAACGGAAGGGCGTTGCCGCCGGCCACGCGGAACGGCTCGCCCGCGACCGTAGCGCTGGCGCCGCCCGCCTCGGCGACGAGCAGCAGGCCCGCGGCGTGGTCCCAGGGCTTCTCCCAGGAGAACGCCACGGCGTCGATCTCGCCGCGGGCCACGGACAGGTAGTCGTGGCCGGCGGAGCCGCAGGGCCGGGCCCGTACCCCGGGAACGTCGAGACGGGCGAGGGCGCGCTTCTCCGCCTCGGTGGTGAAGTCGTGGTGGGAGACGGCGACGTGCAGCTCCTGCCCGGGCTCGGGCACGCCGGTGCGCAGTTCCCCGCCGCCGACGACGTGCGCGCCGCCGCCGCGGCGGGCGACGGCCATGACGTCCTTGGCCGGCAGGTACGTCCAGGAGGCCAGCACCTCGCCCCGATGGGCGAGGGCGACGAGCATGCAGAAGCCGGGCTCGCCGCGGACGAACTGCCGGGTGCCGTCGACGGGGTCCACGATCCACACCGGCGCGTCCCCGCGCAGCGCGGCGAGCCGGCCGGGGTCGGCGTGCGTCCCCTCCTCGCCGACGAGCACGGACCCGGGCAGCAGCGCGGTCAGGCTGCGCTCCAGATGCACTTCCGCGTGCCGGTCGGCGACGGTGACCAGGTCGTGGGGGCCGTCCTTCTGCAGGATCTCGTCGGCGCCGAGCCGCCGGAAGCGGGGCATGACCTCCTCGGCCGCCGCCTTGCGCAGGGCGTCCTCGACCCGGTCGAGGGCATCGGCGGAGGCCGGGAAGTCGTCCAGCATATGTCCATCGAACCATGCGGTGGCCCCGGACGCGGAACGCGGAGAGGATGCGTGATTCCGTAGATTCCTGGAGAATCTGCTCCAAACGGTCGAGGCTTCGTTCGAGAGGGCTTTCCCATGGCTGTCGCCGCCACACCGATGAACCTCACCCGCGCCGCCCACGTCGGCATCTCGGTCTCGGACCTGGACGCCTCGATCGCGTTCTACGGCGCCCTCACCGGACGGGAGCCCGTCGCGGCGGGGACGATGGACAGCGTCCCGTTCGGGCGGTCGCAGGGGCTGCCGGTCGCGACCCTGCGCTACGCCACGATCAACCTCGACGGCCTGGGGATCGACCTCATCCAGTTCCAGGACCCCGTCGGAGAGCGCACGAACGGCATGGCGAACCGGCCGGGCTCGATGCACCTGTGTCTGCGGGTGGACGACCTGGGCGCGGTGTACGGGCGGATGCGGGCGGCCGGATACGACTTCCTGGGCGAGGACTACACGTTCCGCGCGGGCGAGGTGACGCCGGAGGCGGCGCTCGGTACGAAGGTCGCGTACTTCAACGACCCGGACGGCACGAACCTGGAGATCATCGAGCCGAAGGGCGGCTTCGCGAACTAGGAAACGCCGTGGCGACAGGGGGTGGGCGCCCGTACCCTGTCCGCATGTCTGCGGCGACGGAGAGTACGGGGCGGCGCCCCCTGGTGGCGATCCTCAGCGGCGCCGGCGTCTCCACCGACTCCGGCATCCCCGACTACCGCGGCCCGAACGGCGTCTGGCGCCGGGACCCGGAGGCCCAGAAGCTCGTCACGTACGACTACTACATGGCGGACCCGGAGATCCGGCGGCGCTCGTGGCAGATGCGGCGCACGAACCGCACGCTCCAGGCCGAGCCCAACGCGGCGCATCTGGCCATCGCCGGCCTGGAGCGCGCCGGTGTGCCCGTGCGGGTTCTCACGCAGAACGTGGACGGGCTGCACCAGCTCGCGGGGACGCCCGCCCGCAAGGTCCTGGAACTGCACGGCTCCGCCCGGAGCGTCGTGTGCACGCAGTGCGAGGCCCGCGGGCCCATGGAGGACGCCCTGGCCCGCGTCGAGGCCGGCGAGGACGATCCGCCGTGCCTTGAGTGCGGCGGGATCCTCAAGTCCGCCACCGTGATGTTCGGCGAACGGCTCGATCCCGGCGTCCTGGGCGAGGCGGCCGCCATCGCCGAGGCGTGCGAGGTGTTCCTCGCCGTGGGCACCAGCCTCCAGGTCCAGCCCGCCGCGGGCCTGGCCGGACTCGCCGCCGACCACGGCGCCCGCCTGATCGTCGTCAACGCCGAGCCCACCCCGTACGACGACCGCGCGGCCGAGGTCGTCCGCGAGCCCATCGGCACCGCCCTGCCGCCACTGCTGACCCGCCTGACGGCGGAGACCGCGTAGTCCCCGGCCTCACGCACCCGCGGTGTGTGAGGCCGCACTCGGGAGGCCGCCCCGGGATGGTCAGTACGGGGCCGGGGTTGCTGGGGGTGGGGGCGGCTTTGCCGGGGTTGCTCGCATCAGCAGGGTGTAGAGGATCAGCGACGCCCCCAGGCCCACTGCCCAGCCGTAGTCCGCCAGCGGCTTCAGGAAGGGGATCAGGCCGTCCTCCGGGTACGGGCCCGCCGCGCCCTCGTCGGTGTGGGAGCCGCCTACCGCCAGGAGGGCGCCGACCCCGAAGGCCAGGATGCCGCGCCAGTTCCAGCCGCCCCGGTACCAGTACGCGCCGTCACGCCGGTACAGGTCCGGGAGGGCGAGCGCGGTGCGGCGGACCAGCCAGTAGTCGGCTATGAGGACGCCGGCGACCGCGCCCAGCAGGCCGCCGTAGGTGCCGAGCCAGACGAAGATGTAGATGTCCGGGTTGGCGATCAGTTCCCAGGGGAACATCAGCATCCCCGCCGCGCAGGCGATCAGCGAGCCGGTGCGGAAGCTGATGGCCTTCGGCGCCAGGTTGGACAGGTCGTACGCCGGACTGACCAGGTTCGCCGCGACGTTCGTGGTCAGGGTGGCGAGCAGGATGACGAACAGGGCGAAGGCGATGCCCAGTTTGGTGTCCATGCGGGCGGCCAGCTCCGCCGGCTCCCAGATCGGCTTGCCGTAGACCGCCTGCGAGCCCGACGTGACCAGCACGGAAATCAGCGCGAACGCGGCCATCGTGGTGGGCAGTCCGAGCGACTGGCCCCAGATCTGCGCACGCTGCCCGGCGCCGAAGCGGGTGAAGTCCGGGATGTTCAGCGACAGCGTCGACCAGAAGCCGATCATGCCCATGAGCGCGGGGAAGAACACCTTCCAGAACTCGGAGCCCCAGCCCAGCTCGGACGGCTCGTCCAGCAGCGGGCCGAAGCCGCCGGCCTGGTCGGCTATCCATATCAGCAGCGCGACCGCGCCCGCGAGCATCAGCGGCGCGGCCCAGTTCTCCAGCTTCTTCACCCCCTCCATGCCGAAGAGGACGATGACGACCTCGATCAGCCAGAAGAGCACGAAGCAGAGCCACTGCGGCCACGGATAGCCGCCCCACGAGCCGGCCTCGACCCACCAGCTCCCGGCGCCGATGATCTTCCCGGCCAGGAAGTAGATCGCCTGGCCGCCGATCCACGTCTGGATGCCGAACCAGGCGCAGGCGACGACGCCGCGCAGCAGCGCCGGCAGGTTGGCGCCGACCACGCCGAACGACGAGCGGGCCAGGACCGGGAAGGGGATTCCGTACTTGGGGCCGGCGTGGCCGGTCAGCAGCATCGGCAGCAGCACGATGACGTTCGCCAGGGCGATGGTGAGGACCGCCTGCTTCCAGTCCATGCCCAGCGCGATGAGGCCCGCGGCCAGCGTCCATGTCGGTACGTTGACCGCCATCCCGACCCACAGGGCGGCGAAGTTGTACGTGGTCCACGTGCGCTGCGCGGCCGGGACGGGGAGCAGGTCGCCGTTGGCGTAGCGGCTGCCGGCGAGGTCCTCGGCGGGCGACAGCTCCACCCTGCCGTCGGCCGGCTGCTGCGGGTGGGAGGGTGACGCGGCGTCGGCGGTCATGGTGCCCCCTCAGGCCAGCGCCGGGATGACGTACTTCCCGTACGCGTCGATGGTGGACTCCTTCGCGTCGTGCATCGCGTAGCTCGCGAACTGGTGCACGCCCAGCTCCCGCAGCCGGCGCAGCTTCTCCAGATGCGCCTCGACGGGACCCAGGATGCAGAAGCGGTCCACGATGTCGTCCGGGACGAAGTCCGTGGAGGGGTTTCCGGCGCGGCCGTGGTGGGAGTAGTCGTAGCCCCGGCGCTGCTTGACGTACGCCGTGAGCGCCTCGGGGACGACGTCGGAGTGCTCGCCGTAGCGGTCGACGAGGTCGGCGACGTGGTTGCCGACCATGCCGCCGAACCAGCGGCACTGCTCGCGCGCGTGGGCCAGCGCCTCGGGGGTGCCGTCCGTGACGTACGCGGGCGCGGCGACGCAGATCGTCAGGTCGTCCGGGTCGCGGCCCGCCTGCGCGGCGGCGGTGCGCACGGCCTTGACCATGAACTCCGTCAGGTACACGTCCGAGAGCTGGAGGATGAAGCCGTCCGCGACCTGCCCGGCGAGCGCCAGCGCCTTCGGCCCGTACGCCGCCATCCACACCGGCAGCCGGCCGTCCTCGACCCACGGCAGGCGCAGCGTCGTGCCGGACTCGCGGTCGACGACGGCCTCGCGGCCCTCGGCGAGGTCGCGGATGACGCGGATGGCGTCGCCGAGGCGGGCCAGGGTGTTGGGCGGGCGGCCGGCGACGCGCATGGCGGAGTCGCCGCGGCCGATCCCGCAGACCGTGCGGTTGCCGTACATCTCGTTGAGGGTGGCGAAGGCGGAGGCGGTGACCTCCCAGGTGCGGGTCCCGGGGTTGGTGACCATGGGGCCGACGGTGAGCGATTCGGTGTGCTCCAGGATGCGGCTGTAGATGACGTACGGCTCCTGCCACAGGACGGTGGAGTCGAACGTCCAGCCGTAGCGGAAGCCGTTGTTCTCGGCGCGGCGCATGAGGCCGACGACGGCGGATGCGGGCGGATCGGTCTGCAGCACGAGTCCGAAATCCACGGAGGCCCCCTTGGGGAACGATGCCGGAGGTGTGGGTCTGGTGGCTGGTTCTACAGGAACTGGCAGGTGCCGCGCGGGATGTACTGGCCGTGTCCCGCGTGGCCGGTGAACTCGCGTGCCCTGAGGACCGTTTCGCCGCGGGAGAGCACGGTTTCGACGCGTCCGGTGATCTCCCTGCCCTCGTACGCCGAGTAGTCGACGTTCATGTGGTGGGTGGCGGCGGAGAGCGTCTGGCGGGCCTCGGGGTCGTAGATGACGATGTCGGCGTCGGAGCCGGGGGCGATGGTGCCCTTGCGGGGGTAGAGGCCGAACATCCGCGCGGGGGTGGCGCAGGCGATGTCGATCCAGCGGCGGCGGGTGAGGTGCCCGTCGAGCACGGCCTGGTGGAGGAGGTCCATCCGGTTCTCCACGCCCGGCAGCCCGTTGGGGATCTTGGAGAAGTCGCCGCGGCCCAGTTCCTTCTGGTCCGTGAAGCAGAACGGGCAGTGGTCGGTGGAGACGACCTGGAGGTCGTCGGTGCGCAGCCCGCGCCAGAGGGCGGCCTGGTGCTCGCGGGGGCGCAGGGGAGTGGAGCAGACGTACTTCGCGCCCTCGAAGTCCGGCTCGGCGAGGTTGTCGGTGGACAGGAAGAGGTACTGCGGGCAGGTCTCGCCGAAGACCGGCAGACCGGCGTCGCGGGCCTGTGCCAGCTCGGCGACGGCCTCCTCCGCGGAGACGTGCACGACGTACAGCGGGCTGCCGGCGACCCGGGCGAGCTGGATGGCGCGGTGCGTGGCCTCGGCCTCCAGCAGCACCTTCCGTACCTCGCCGTGGTAACGCGGGTCGGTCTTGCCGGCCTTGAGGGCCTGTTCGACGAGGACGTCGATGGCGATGCCGTTCTCGGCGTGCATCATGATCAGCCCGCCGTTGCCGGCGGCGCGCTGCATGGCGCGCAGGATCTGGCCGTCGTCGCTGTAGAAGACGCCGGGGTAGGCCATGAACAGCTTGAAGGAGGTCACGCCCTCCTCGACCAGGCCGTCCATCTCCTTGAGCGTGTGCTCGTTGACGTCGGAGAGGATCATGTGGAAGGCGTAGTCGATGCTGCACTGGGCGTCGGCCTTGGCGTGCCAGGCGTCCAGGCCCTCGCGCAGCGCGCTGCCCTGTTTCTGTACGGCGAAGTCCACGATGGTCGTCGTGCCGCCCCAGGCGGCGGCGCGGGTGCCCGTCTCGAACGTGTCCGAGGCGAACGTGCCGCCGAAGGGCAGCTCCATGTGCGTGTGGGCGTCCACCCCGCCCGGGATGACGTACTTGCCGGTGGCGTCGAGCACGGCGGCGCCCTCGCGCCAGCCGGCGGCGGCGTCGCTGCCGTGCGCGGCGAGGGCGGTGACGCGGCCGTCCTCGACGAGCACGTCGGCGTGGATCTCGTCGGCGGCGGTGATGACCAGCCCGCCGGTGATGACTGTACGGCTCACGGCCTCTGCTCCATTCCGGCGACGCGACGTCACCAGGGGTCTACACCCGTAGAGTCGAGCTGCGTGCGAAGACCGTAGAAGCATGGCACCGCGCTCGGCAATACCGCGGCAGCCGCCCTTCGCGACCGCGTGGCGCGGGCCGTGGGCGCGGACCGTGCCCGCCGCACGCCGTACCCGTGCGTTCTGCACGCCTTGTTCATGACAGCGGTGACTACTGCCGGTGCGCGTCCGGCTGCAATCCTTCGTGGGCCAGTCAAGGAGACGGCCTTGGGGGGAAATGGACAAGCGATACGAGGCGTTCTGCCTGGCCGACGAGTATTTCTACGAAACTCCGGACCGACTGACCGGGGGCGCCGACGCATCGGTCGCGCTCTTTTCCGTCGCCCGCCGGGACACTCCCGGAGGATGGGTCGACGCCTGGTCGGGAGACTGGCGCCAGTTGCAGCCTCTGGCCGATCGTGACTGGCCGGAGCAGGGCTGGAAGGTCCACGTCTCGGCCCGCCTCGACAACGCCGACCGCGTCGGCACGCGCATCTGGGACTACTGCGTGCCCCGGGGAATTCCGTTCAAGTTCGTGCCGGGAAAGCAACTCCTCTATCTCCGCAACTCCAAATACGCCAGCCGCACGATCAGCGGCAAGTTCGCCACGATCTACCCGCGTGACGACGAAATGCTGCACACGCTCCTGCGGGAACTGGGCGGGCAACTGAGTGCGGAGGACGGCCCGTACATCCTCACCGACCTGCGCTGGCAGGACGGCCCGCTGCACGTGCGCTACGGGGGCTTCGCCCCGCGCTACTGCGTCGGCGCCGACGGGGCACTGGTCCCGGCCGTCGAGGGGCCCGACGGCACGCTCATACCCGACCGCAAGGACCCGGCGTTCAGCGTGCCCGACTGGGTGACGCTGCCCGGCTTCCTGGCGCCCGAGTTGGCCGCGCGCAATGCCACGACCACCTCCGGCCTGCCGTACCGCATCGAACGCGCCCTGCACTTCTCCAACGGCGGGGGCGTCTACGCGGGCACCGACCTGCGCGACGGCGCGCAGGTCGTGCTCAAGGAGGCCCGGCCGCACGCCGGCCTCGCCGCCGACGGAGCCGACGCGGTGGCCCGGCTGGAGCGGGAGAAGGCCGCGCTGGAGCGGCTGGCCGGGCTGGGCGTCGCGCCCGGCGTCCGCGACTGGTTCGAGCTGGGCGGGCACCGCTTCCTGGTCATGGACTTCCTGCCCGGACGCACCCTCAACTCCTTCTTCGCGGAGCGCCACCCCCTGCTGGCGGCGCACCCGGACCCGGCGGAGGTGGCGTCGTACACCCGCTGGGCGGTGCGGGTGCACGGCGCGGTGGAACGGGCCGTCGCGGCGGTGCACGGGCGCGGGCTGGTCTTCAACGACCTGCACATGTTCAACATCATGGTCGCGCCGGAGGCGGACGCGGCGGCGGGCGACGCGGGGGACGAGACCGACGTGTCGGTGGCCCTGGTCGACTTCGAGGCGGCGGCGCCGGTGGCGGACGGGCCGCGGCAGATCGTCGCACACCCCGGATACGTGGCACCGGCGGACCGCGAGGGCTTCGCGATCGACCGCTACGCGCTGGCCTGCCTGCGGATCGCGCTGTTCCTGCCGATGACGACGCTGCTGGCCGTCGACCGGCGCAAGGCGGCGCGTCTGGCGCGGGTGGCGGCGGAGCAGTTCCCCGAGCTGCCGGAGGAGTTCCTGCGGGAGGCGGTCGAGGAGATCACCGGCGGGACGGGCGCGCGTACGGCGGACGCCGGGGCCACGGCCGGGGCCGGCACCGCCGGCCGAACGGCCGCCCCGGCGGCGAGATCCGGCGCGGGGGCGGTCGGCGGACCGCTGCTGCCGGTCGAACCCGACGACTGGCCGCGCAGCCGCACGGCCATGGCCCGGGCGCTGGCCGCCTCCGCGACCCCCGAGCGCGAGGACCGCGTCTTCCCCGGTGACGTCGCCCAGTTCAACGACGGCGGGGGCCTGGGGATCTCGTTCGGCGCGGCCGGCGTGCTGTACGCGCTGGCCGAGGCCGGTGCGCCGCGCAGCGAGGCCGGCGAGGAATGGCTGCTGAAGCGGACCGCCGCACCGCCCCGCGGCACGCCGTTCGGGCTGTATGACGGGCTCCTCGGGGTGGCGTACGTACTGGAGCGGCTCGGGCACGGCAAGCGGGCGCTCGACCTCGTCGAGCAGGTGCTCGCCGAGAACTGGCAGGCGCTCGCCTCCCATCTGCACGGCGGGCTCGCCGGCGCCGGCCTGGTCCTCGACCACCTCGCGACCGCCTGCGGCGAGCCGTCCCTCCACGACCACGCGCTGCGCGCGGCCACGCTGCTGACCGAGCGGCTCGCCGCGGCGGACCCGGCGCCCGACGGCGGCGCCGCCGGTACGCCGGCGGTCCGCGGCGGCGAGCGGGCCGGGCTGCTGCGCGGCTGGACCGGGCCCGCGCTGTTCTTCGTCCGGCTGTACGAGCGCACCGGCGACCCCGCGCTGCTGGACGCCGCCGCGAGCGCGCTCCGCCGCGACCTCGCCCGCTGCCGCACGGACCGCACCGGCGGCCTCGTCGTCGACGAAGGCCACCGCACCATGCCGTACTTCGGCGACGGCAGCGCGGGCATCGCGACCGTGCTCGACGACTACCTCGCGCACCGCGACGACGAGGACTTCGCCACGGCGCGCGCCGCGGTGCTGCCCGCCGTCCGGATGCGCTACTACGCCCAACCCGGCCTGTTCCAGGGGCGGGCCGGGATGCTGCTGCACCTCGGCCGCACCGCGACCCCCGGCGTCCGCGCCGCGGACCTCGGTGCCCAGGCCGCCGCGCTCTCCTGGTACGCCCTGCCGTACGGCGGCGGGCTCGCCTTCCCCGGCGACCAGATGATGCGGCTGTCCATGGACCTGGCCACCGGCACCGCCGGCTGCCTGCTCGCGCTCGCCGCGACGCAGCCCGGGAGCGACGCCGGCCTGCCCTTCCTGTCGCCCGCGCACCGGCGCGGACGACGGGCGGACCGGCCCCACGACGGGGCCGGAGTACCAGCACCATCCGGCAAGTCCCGGCAGTAACCGAGTGAATCAAGGAGACATCATGGCGCTTCTCGACCTTCAGGCCCTCGAGGCATCCGAGCAGACCGGCGGCGGCGACAGCAGCCTGAGCCTGCTGTGCGGCAAGCACAGCTCGCACAGCGTGCTGCTCTGCCTCTGACCTTCCCGCACCGAAGAGGCCCCGGGCGCACACGACGGCGCCCGGGGCCGTGCGCTCACCTCGCCGGGGTGGCGGACGGCGAAACGGAGAGCGGCATGGAGCAGATCGGAGAAGTGCGGGGCGGGGAAGGGCAGGACGGAGCATCGTTCGCCGGGGGCACCGGCGCGCAGGACACCCGGACGGCCGACGGCACGGCGCACGAGGGCCCGCCGGGCGACGGCGACGGCGAGACGGTCGCGGGCGGCTCCGCCGGGGGCGGGACGCGGCGGCTGTTCGTCCGGGCCGGGCGGCACAGCGGCGCGTACACCGCCGCGCTCTGCCTGGTCACCACAGCCGCCGCGGGCGCGGCTCTCGCCCTGCCCGCGATGCTCGGCATCGCCCTGGACCGGCTGCTCGCCGACTCCCCCGACGCGCCCCGCGCCCTCGCCCTGTGCGCCGCGCTGACCGTGGCGACCATCCTCCTCGACGCCGCCGAGACCGTGCTCAACGGCGTCACCACCGCCCGTACCACCGCCTGGCTGCGCCGCCGCCTGCTCGGCGCCGCGCTGGCCACCGAGCCGCACCGCGCCGCCCGGCTGGCCACCGGCGACCTCGTCACCCGCGCCACCGGAAACGCCGCCCACGCCGGTGCCGCCCCGGCCGCCGCCGCCTCCACCCTCGGCGCCCTGCTGACCCCGGTCGGCGCGCTCGTCGCGCTGGCCGTCATCGACCCCTGGCTGGCCGTGGTCCTCGGCGTCGGCACACCCGTACTGGTCCTCCTGCTGCGCGCGTTCGTCCGCAGCGCGGGCGACTGCGTGACGCGCTACCAGGAGGCGCAGGCCGCCATCGCGGCGCGGCTGGCCGAGGCCCTGGCCGGGGCGCGGACCATCGCCGCCGCCGGTACCGTCGGCCGCGAACGGCGCCGCGCGCTGGGCCCGTTGCCGGAGCTGAGCCGGCACGGCCACCGGATGTGGCACGTGCAGGGCCGCGCCACGGCGCAGGCGGCCGTCGTCGTGCCGCTGCTCCAGCTCGCCGTCGTCGCCGTCGCCGGACTCAGCCTCGGCGCCGGCCGGCTGAGCGTGGGCGAGCTGCTGGCGGCGGGCCGGTACGCGATGCTCGCCGGCGGCATCGGCGTCCTGGTCGGCCACGTCAACACCCTCGTACGCAGCCGGGCGGCGGCGCTGCGGCTGACGCCGGTACTGCGGCTGCCCCCGGTCCCGTACGGACACGACGCCGCACCGGCGGACGGCGGCGGGCGGCTGGAGCTGCGCGGGGTCACGGTGCGACGCGGCGGGCGGACCGTGCTGCGCGAGCTGGATCTGACGGTGCCGGCGGGGACGACGGTCGCGGTGGTGGGGCGTTCGGGCGCCGGCAAGTCGCTGCTCGCCGCGGTCGCGGGGCGGCTCACCGACCCGGACGCGGGCGACGTACGCCTCGACGGCGTGCCGCTGGCCGCGCTGGCCCGCACCGAACTGCGGGCGGCGGTGGCCTACGCGTTCGCGCGCCCCGCGCTGCTCGGCGGCACGGTCGCGGACGCCCTCGCGTACGCCGACGCGCGCACCCCGGTCGCGGCCGGCCGGGTGGCCGCGGCGGCGCGGGCCGCCGACGCGGACACCTTCGTACGCGCCCTCCCCGCCGGCTACGCCACCCCGGCGGCGGACGCGCCGCTGTCCGGGGGTGAGCTGCAACGGCTGGGCCTGGCACGCGCGTTCGCCCGCGACGCGCGGCTGCTGATCATGGATGACGCGCTCTCCGGACTCGACGCGGCGACGGAACTCCGCATCGAGCGGGCGCTGCTGGCGCCGGCCGGAGCGGGGCCGGGTGCCGCGCCCGGTCCGGCGGGAGGGGCGGACGACCCGCACGGCGGGGCCGTGGGCGGTGCGGAGGGCGGTGCCCAGGGGGGTGGTGCCGCCCTCCGCAGCGGCACGGGCCGGAGCCGGCTGGTCGTGGCACACCGGGCGGCGACCGCGGCGCGCGCCGACCTCGTCGCATGGCTGGACGGCGGCCGGGTCCGGGCGCTGCGCCCGCACGCGGAGCTGTGCGCCGACCCGGCGTACCGCGCCCTGTGGTCGCAGGAGCCGCCCGATGGGTGAGCGCAGGACCGGGCGCCGCCCCACCGGACCGGACCCGGGCCCGGCTGCGGCCACCGGCTCTCCCGGTCCGGCCCCCACTTCCCGGGCAGCGGGTGACCGCACCCGCGCGTACCCTGCCCGGCCGCACAAGGAGCCCACCGATGCGTGACCGAGACACCGGGCAACGCCCCGCAGACCGGGGCCGCGTCGCCCCGCAGGCCGGGCCCTCCGACCCCGCGCCCGGGCTGCGGGTGCTCGTGCCCGCCGGGCTGCGGTTCCTGCGGCGCCGAAGGCGGGTCGTCGGGGCGGTGGCCGGGTGGTCGGCCGTCGAGGCGTTCCAGACCTTCCTGCTCGGGCACGCCCTCGCGCGGGCCGTCGACCGGGGGTTCCTGGCCGACCGTCCCGGAGTGGGGCTCGCCTGGCTCGCCGCCGCGGCGGTGGGCGTCGCGGTCGGGGCGTTCGGGACGCTGCGGGTGTACGGGGCCGTCGCCCGGCTGACCGAGGATCTGCGGGACACGCTCGTCCGGCGCGTCGTCACCGGAGCGCTGGAGCGCGCGGCGGGCCGGGCGCGGGCCGAAGGGCCGGCGGCGGTCTCGCGGCTGACCCATCAGGTGGAGATCGCCCGCGACGGCTTCGCGGGGCTCGTGATGGTGACCCGGTCCTTCGTCGTCACCGCCGCCGCCGCGTTGCTGGGGCTGCTGACGCTGGCGCCGCCGCTGCTGCTCGTGGTGCTGCCGCCGCTGGTGGCGGGCCTGGTGGTCTTCGGCTGGTCGCTGCGCCCGCTGTCCCGCTGCCAGCGGGACTTCCTCGCCGCCGACGAGGCGCTGGCCGCCGGGCTGGGGTCGGTCGTGGACGGCCTGCGCGACGTGGTCGCCTGCGGCGGCGAGCGGCGCGCGGGCGACGCCGTACGGGCCCGTGTGGACGCCGAGCTGGCCGCCGCGACGGCGCTGGCGCGCTGGGGCACGATGCGGGACGTCGCCGTGGGCGTCGGCGGCCGGCTCCCGGTGCTCGCCCTGCTGCTGGCCGCGCCGTGGCTGCTGACTCGCGGAGTGACGGCGGGCGCGCTGGTGGGCGCGCTGGCGTACCTGACCCAGGCGCTGCTCCCGGCGCTGCAGTCGCTGGTCTTCGGCCTCGGCGGCACGGGCGCCCGGCTGACGGTGGTGGCGGGCAGGTTGTACGCCGCGGGCCCCCCGCACCCGGCCGCCGGGGACGGCGGGGGCGGGCGCGTCCCGGCCGGCGAGGTCACCGGGCGTCCGCACACGGCGGGCTCCGCCCCTCCCTCCGGCACCTCCACGGCACCCGGCACCCGCCGCCCCCTTGCCCCCGGTGCCGTGCTCGAACTGCGGCGGGTGTCCTTCCGGTACGGGCCCCGCTCCGACGCCGTCATCCGCGGGCTCGACCTCGTCGTCCGGGACGGGGAGCACCTGGCCGTCGTGGGACCCAGCGGCATCGGGAAGTCGACGCTGGCGAGCCTGGCGGCCGGGCTCGTGGCGCCCGGGGAGGGCGAGGTGCGCCGGGCCGGCCGCCCCGTGCTGCTGCCGCAGGAGGCGTACGTGTTCGGCGGCAGCCTCCGCGACAACCTCGCCTATCTGTGCCCCTCCCCCGTGGACGACGCGGAACTGCGCCGCTCCGTGCACGCCGTCGGCGCGGGGCCGCTCGTGGCCCGGCTCGGCGGGCTGGACGCGGCGCTGCGGCCCGCGGAGCTGTCGGCCGGCGAGCGGCAGCTCCTCGCGCTCGCCCGCGCGCACCTCGCGCCGCCGCGGCTCGCGCTGCTCGACGAGGCGACGTGCCACCTCGACCCGGCCGCGGAGGCCGTCGCGGAGCGGGCGTTCGCGCGCCGGCCGGGCGGCACGCTCGTGGTCTTCGCGCACCGTGTCGCGTCGGCGGCGCGGGCGGACCGGGTGCTGGTGCTGGACGGGATGTCCGCGCTGGCGGGCACGCACGACGAACTGCTGGCGGGCTCGCCCTTCTACCGCGAGCTGACCGGCGCCGGCGGCACGACCGCCGCCCTGCGACCCGTACCCACGCGCCCGGGACCCTGATCCGGTCCGGCACCCACGGCCGGCCGCGGGTGCGGAACCGCCGCCCGCAGCCCGCCCGGCCCGGCACGAAACCGCCGGGCCGGCGGCACGTACGTACCCGCCGGACCCGCCGCCCGTCCTTCCCGTCCGCCCGGGCCGCGCCCGGGTGGACGGGAAGACGCATCAGAGCCAGCCGGCGCTGTCCGCTATGCGGATGGCGTCGACACGGTTGCGCGCGCCCGTCTTGCGGATCACCGCGGCGAGGTAGTTGCGGACCGTGCCGCCCGCCAGATGCAGGGCCGCCGCGATCTCGGCGACCGGGGCCCCCTCCGCCGCGGCCGCCAGCACCGCCAGCTCCCGGTGGGTCAGCGGCATGTCCGCCGCCCTCAGGAAGTCGCTTGCCAGGGCCTCGTCGACATACCGCTCGCCCGTCGCCACCCGCCGGATGCCGGCGACCAGCCGCTCCGGCGCCGAGTCCTTGCTGACGTAGCCCCGCACGTCGGCCCGCGAGGCCCGCCGCAGCAGCCCCGGCCGTCCCGCCTCGGTGAGGATCACCGCCCTTCCCGCGGCGGTGTCCGCAAGCCCGGACCACGCGCCGTCGCCGTCCACCACGCAGACCTGCGCCTGCCAGTCGTCCGCCGGTCTTCGCTCGTGACGCCATGACGTCGTGAGTACGTCGAGATCCTGTTCTCCCCCCAGCAGGACGGCCAGCGCCGATCTGATGAGCATCGTGTCGTGTATCAACAGCACGCGGATCACTGAGCGCCCCCTCGTCACCCGGAACCGAGCCCGACGGGGTCACGGTCGGTCCGCTTATGAATACACGGAGACACCACCGGTTTGCGCGCGTAGTTCCGGACATCGTGGTGCGAGCAGGGCGCACAACCCGGCGGACAGACCGACCGCGCGCCCCCGTCCGGGCCCTTGACAGACCATCGGCGCCGGTGAATGCAGAAGGCCGGCCGCGCGCTTCCGCGCCGCGGCCGGCCCTCGTGCTTGTGAACTCCGCGTCAGCCGCCCGTCTCCGCGTCGGCGGCGTGCAGGGCCCGTTCGAGAACCGCGGCGCCCTCCTCCGCCTCGGCGACGGTCAGGGACAGCGGGGGCGCGATGCGCAGCGTCTCACCGGACTTGCCGCGGCCGACGAGCAGTCCGCCCGCGCGGGCGTGCTCCAGCACCGCCGCGGCGTGCCCCGGGGTGGCCAGCTCGATGCCGATCATCAGGCCCCGGCCGCGCACCTCGCGCACCGAGGCGATGCCCGCCGCGGCGGCCCGCAGCCGCTCGATGAGCAGGCCGCCGACGCGGCGGGCGTTGCCCTGCAGGTCGTGCTCCAGCACGTAGCCGAGGTTGGCCAGGCCCGCGGCCATGGTGACCGGGCTGCCGCCGAACGTGGACAGGGAGTTGGCGTCCAGGCAGTTCATGATCTCGGCGCGGGCGACCACGCCGCCGATGGAGGCGCCGTTGCCGATCCCCTTGGCGAAGGTGAGCATGTCCGGCGGCCCGTTGCCCGCGTGCGCCTGCCAGCCCCAGAAGTGGTCGCCGGTGCGGCCCCAGCCCGACTGCACCTCGTCGGTGATCCACAGGATCCCCTCCTCGGCGAGCACCTCGCGGAACGCGGCGTACAGGCCGTCGGGCGGGGAGGTGAAGCCGCCGACGCCCTGGACGGGCTCGGCGATGAGGGCGGCGACGCCGCGGGTCTGGGAGAGCATGTCGCGCAGGTCGGCGACGCAGGCGTCGATGAACGCGGCGTCGTCGAGGTCGGCGAAGGGCCCCGCGGTGCGGATGCCGCCGTGGACGTAGAGGGTCTGCAGCGGGGACAGGCTGGTGGGTGACCAGGCGCGGTTGCCGGTGATGCCGACCGCGGTGAAGGAGCGGCCGTGGTAGCTGTTGCGCATGGCCAGCACCTGGTTGGAGCCGCGGTACGTGCTCGCCAGCAGCAGGGCCGTGTCGGTGGCCTCGGTGCCGGAGGTGGTGAAGAAGACCCGGGCGTCGGGGATGCCGGACAACTGCGCGATGCGCTCGGCCAGCTCCACCATCGGGCGGTTGAGGTAGAGGGTGGAGGTGTGCAGGATGCGGCCGGCCTGCTCGGCGACCGCCTTGGTGACCTCCGGGAGGGCATGGGCGGTCATGGTGGTGAGGATGCCGCCGAAGAAGTCGAGGTAGCGGTTGCCCTCGGCGTCCCAGACGTGCCGGCCCTCCCCGTGGGTGATCTCGATGGGCTCGGCGTAGTAGAGCGCCATCCAGTCGGGCAGGACGGCCCGGTGCCGGGCGAGCAGATCGCGGTGTACGCCGCCGCCGTTCGCGGCGCTCACGGCTGCACCAGGTCCCCGTACGCGTCCGGGCGGCGGTCCCGGTAGAAGGCCCACTGCTGGCGGACCTCCTCGATCATGCCGAAGTCCAGGTCGCGCACCACCAGTTCCTCCTCCTTGTCGCTCGCGACGTCGCCGACGAACTGGCCGCGCGGGTCGACGAAGTAGCTCGTGCCGTAGAAGTCGTTGTCGCCGTACTCCTCGACGCCGACGCGGTTGATGGCGGCGATGAAGTACTCGTTGGCGACGGCGGCCGCGGGCTGCTCCAGTTGCCACAGGTACGCCGACAGGCCGCGGGAGGTCGCCGAGGGGTTGTAGACGAGCTGGGCGCCGCCGAGGCCGAGGGCGCGCCATCCCTCGGGGAAGTGCCGGTCGTAGCAGATGTAGACGCCGACCTTGCCGACGGCGGTGTCGAAGACCGGCCAGCCGGCGTTGCCCGGTTTGAAGTAGTACTTCTCCCAGAATCCCTTGACTTGCGGGATGTGGTGTTTGCGGTATTTGCCGAGCACCGTGCCGTCGGCGTCGATGACGACGGCGGTGTTGTAGTAGAAGCCCTCCTGCTCGACCTCGAAGACGGGGACGACCACGACCATGCCGGTCTCGCGGGCGAGCGCCTGCATGCGCACGACGGTGGGCCCGTCCGGCACGGGCTCGGCCCAGCGGTAGTGCTCGGGCTCCTGCACCTGGCAGAAGTAGGGCGCGTTGAAGACCTCCTGGAAGCCGATGATGCGGGCGCCGCGGGCGGCGGCGGCTCTCGCGTGCTCCTCGTGCTTCGCGATCATCGACTCGGTGTCGCCGGTCCACGTCGCCTGGACGAGTGCGGCGCGTACAACGTTGGCCATGGCTGCTCCTCGGACGGGACGCCGGAGGCTCTACGCACGTAGAAGCCGGGCGGATCTCTGAACGTAAGTCGCCGCGGTGGCGCTGGCAAGAGCGGCGCACCGAACGCCGGGAGGCCGGAACGGCCCGGCTCAGGCGGATTCGGGCGCACCGGGCAGACCCGCGGAGCGCATCGCGAGGGCGAGCCGGCGGTGCCGCTGGGCAGGCCCGCGGCGGGCGGCGCGCAGCAACTGCGGCACGAGCCGGCCGGGATCGGCCCCGGCCAGCTCGACGGCCTCGTCGGTGCTGCGGGCGCCGGCGAAGGCGTCGAGCAGTTCCTCCGACTCCCGGTCGCGGCCCGCGCGGTGGAGGGCGGAGAGGATCGCGGCCAGCTCGGGTACGGGCCGGGCGGCGGCGTGCCGGACGAGCTGCAGCGCCTCGCGCGCACGGCCGGCGGCGGCGAACGCGTCCGCGGCCCCGGTCAGCCGCTCGGGGGGCAGCGCGGCGGCCTCCCACAGCAGGGTCGCCACCTCGGCGGTGCCGGCGGTGCGCTCCAGTTCGGCGGCGAGGTCGGGCAGCGTCTCCGGCGGGCCCGCCGCGGCGGCGCTGAGCCGGGCGTACGCCTCGCCGGTACGGCCCGCGTCGCGCAGGGCGGCCACGGCGGCGGCGGTCTCACCGGCGAGCCGTCGTGCCGCGGCGCGCCGGGCGGCGTCACGCTCGGCCTCCGCGGCGTCCTTCCGGCGCCGCCCGCCGCCCCCGGGCCCGGCGCCGGCGAACCGGGCGCCACGGGGCGGCGGTACGGAAGGCAGGGCGGCAGCACCGGCGGCGGGCTCCGGGGCCCCGACCGAGGGCGGGCCGTCCGCCTTCTCGGCACCGGGGCCCGGGAACCGGGCGCTCCCGGGCGGGGGCGTCACGGCTGCGCCGGCCTCGGCGCCGGACCCGCCGGCGCCGCCGGAACCGGGCGGCGGACCGGCACCGGCCGCACCCGCGGCAGGTTCGGCACCGCTCCCGGCGGCGCCCGGCGGCACGCCCTCGTACGCGCCGCCCAGGGCGGGCAGCACCGGCGGCGGCGCCGCGGCGGCTCCCGCGAACCGGGCACCCCGGAGTGCCGCCGGGTGCGGGGGCCCGGGCTCCCGCCCCGCCGTCTGCCGCGCCAGCGCCTCGATCCGGCCGCGCAGTTCCGTACAGCGGGCGGACGCGCGGGCGGCGTCGTCGCGCACCCAGGCCAGCTCGTCCTCCAGTTGCTGCGCCGTCCAGGGGTTGCGCTCCACCGCCAGCCGGCCGCGCAGCAGCTCGGCGCCGTCTTCCGCCGCGCGGTGCTCCGCGAGCCGGGCGCGGAGCACCGCAGTCAGGGCGGCGCGGTCGGGGCGGCGGGCGTCGTGGGCCGCGACGGCGGCGCGGTGCAGGTCGCGGGCGCGCGGCAGCGCCGCCTCCGCCGTGCGCCGGCCGCCGTGCTCGGCCAGGTCGTGCAGAAGCGACTCGACGACATCCCACGGGGGCAAAACGGAGCCGTCCAGGCAGGCTCGCAGCCCGTCGGGATCGCCGCGGCGAAAGACTCCGTACCAGCCGGACTCTTCGTCCAGCCATCCCGTGATCTGCCGTAAGAATCGTGCAAATTCCGCCATTTCCGGCGGCAGCGATTGTTCCGCCACGGCGGGTATTCGACACCCGCTTTATTTCGTCCGCGCTACGGGGGCTTTGCAGTGGCGGTAAACGGAACCCGATGGACGGCGGCCTCGAACAACGTTGCGGACGACCGCTAGCATGCCCCGTCATGAGCGAACCCATCCTCGTCCTCGTCTCGGCCGCCGCCGGCCTCCTGGCCGGCGCCGCGCTCGGGTGGTACGCGCGCGGCTCCCTCGGCGGGCGCCGCCACCGACGCCGGGAGCGCTTCTTCGGGCTGCCGCGCAACTCGGAGGCCCTGGTGGTGGTGAACCGGGACGCCGGCGGCGGGGACTGGAGCGTGGCCAAGCACGACGCGCTCGCCCTGCTGGAGCTGTCCGCGGTGATCAAGTCCTGCGGTGCGCACGCCCAGGTCGTCGCGCAGGACACGGCGCAGCAGACGTTCGGCGACCGCACCGAGTTCTGCGTCGGCACCCCGATATCCAACCGCCGCATGGCCGCGCACATGCAGTCCCTGCTGCCGGGCGTACGGATCAACACCGACCCCGAGCCGGGCCCCGACCGCGGTGCGTTCGCGGTGGGCACGGAGCGCTACCGGCTGGAGAACGGGGTCAGCGAGCACGTGCTCCTGGCCCGGCTCTCCGCCGGCCAGGAGGCCAGGCCCGTCTTCCTCTCCTGCGGCCAGCGCTCCATCACCAACCAGGCGGCGATGCGCTATCTGGTGAAGAACGAGAGCCGGCTGCACCGGAAGTACGGCAGCAGCTCTTTCGTGCTGTTGCTGAAGGTCGTCAACTCGCAGTCGTACGGACCCGATGTGGTGGAACTCGTCGGGGACGTGACCAAGCAGGCGCAGACGCCGCCCGCCCAGCCGGCGGGGAAGCACGGCAAGTCGTGACCCCGCCCCGCCGCGCCCGCGCGGCCGGAGCGCGCGCCCGGCGGCCGCCGCGGCGCTGGTGCCGACCTAGGTACGCATTCGCTCCCTGAGTACCTAGCCTGTCGGGCGAGTTGCGGGAGAGGAGCCCCCGGGTATGGGCGACGCCAAGCCGGTGTACCAGCGCATCGCCGACGATCTGCGCGAGCGGATCGACGGCGGCGAGCTGTCCGTGGGGGCGCAGATCCCGTCGCGCTCCCAGCTCAAGCGCGCGTACGCGGCGAGCGATCAGACCGTGGACCGCGCCGTGCGGGTGCTGAAGGCCGCCGGCTACGCCCAGGGGCAGTTCGGCCGCGGCGTGTTCGTCGCCGACCGCACGCCCGTGGGCAGCCTGCTGCGCAGCACGGGAGCGGTCGACTCCCCCTTCGCCGCCCGGCTGGTGCCCGACGGCGTGGCGCTGACCTGGGAGGCGGTCTCCACGCCCGCGCCCGCCCCGCGGGAGGCCGCCAGGCGGCTCGGGATCCCGGCGGGCGACCGGGTGATGTGCACGCAGTACGAGTACCTGGCCGACCGCAAGCCGGTGCAGCTGGCCGTGAGCTGGGAGCCGCTGGCGCTCACGGACGGCACGGACGTGGTCTTCCCCGAGCGCGGCCCGTACGCCAGGCGCGGCGTGCGCGGCCGGTTCGCGGCCATCGGGATCCGGGTGGTGCGGGCCGCGGAGCTGGTCGGCTCGCGGTCGGCGACGACGGCGGAGGCGGAGGCCCTGGGCTGCGCGCCCGGGCAGTGCGTGACGACCGTGGAGCGCACGCACTACGACGAGCGCGGCCGGGCGGTGGAGACCTCCGAGGCGGTGGTGCGGGCCGACCGCTGGCGGCTCCAGTACGACATCGCGTTCACCGGCTGACGCGCCGCCGCGCGGCGGGCGTCAGCCCTCCGCGACCTCGCCGTACATCTGGGACAGCTCCGGCGCCCCGTTCGCCGCCCACTCGGCGCCGATCTCCAGCACGTCCATCTCCCGCCCCGAGGCCAGCCGCACCAGCGGGGCGCCGTCCTCCGTGTCGATCACCCACTGCGCGTCCGTGATCGTCCGTACGATCACCGTGCCCAGGTAGAGCCCCGCGTCACTGCCCAGCCAGGGCGTGATCTCCGGGTCGTCCCGCCAGCGCGGCAGCAGTTGGTCCAGCTCCTCCAGCGACCTCGGGGTGTCGTCCAGCTCGACGCCCGCCGACTCCGCCTGGACGCGCAGCAGTTCGCATTCGCTCAGCAGCTCGGTGACGCCCTCCTGGTCGACCGACGTGTCCGTGTGCGGCGTCCGCTGCTCAGGCCCGGAGCCGTGCCGTCTGCGCCAGTTGTCGAGGAAGGAGATGTTCATGCCCCCAGCCTCGCATCCGGGCAGGCGGCAGCACCACAGGCGCGCGGATCCGATTCGCTCACCAGGTGTTTCCCGGAACGCCGTCTTGACCGTTCACTCGTGTCTCTCTAGCTTCATTGCGCCCCCCTGAGATGACTGGTCATGTCGAGACGCCGAACCGGGACCCGGAGGGCCACCTTGCGGATTCGCCTCGTCACCACCGCCACCCTGCTCACACTCGCCGCCACCGCCGTACCGGTGGCCGCCCAAGCCGCCGAACGGCCCGGCGGGCCACAGCCGTTGGCCAAGCTCTTCGACAACACCGCCGTCAGCGACGACGCCGACCCCGGCGCCGCGGACTTCGACGGCGCCGGCAGCTCCCTCTCCGCCCGGGACCTGGCCGCCGCCGGCTGGACGCCCGGACGCAGGCTGGACATCGACGCGGCCGGGCTGCGGCTCCCGCGCTACGGCCGCGGCGCACCCGACAACGTCGTCGCCGACGGCCAGTCCGTCGCGCTGCACGGCAAGGGCAACGCCGTCTCCCTGCTCGTCGCCGGGTCCACCGCCGGCGGCCCGGGCGCCGGGGTCTCCGGCACCGGCACCGTGCGGTACGCGGACGGCAGCTCCAGCCCGTACAGCCTGACCGCGCCGGACTGGCGCACCGGGCCGCTCACCACCAAGGCGCTGGCCCTGCCGCGGATCAACACCCCCGAGGGGCCGCGCGCCGAGGCCACCCGGCTGTACGCCGTGACCGTGCCGGTCACCCGCGGCAAGCCGATCACCTCGCTCACGCTGCCCGACGACCCGGGTCCCGAGTCCGACCTGCACGTCTTCGCCGCCTCCGTACGGGCGGAAGCCACCGGCTGGACCGGGAGCTGGGCCGCCAGCACCTCCGGGTACACCGCCGTGGGGCCGTGGCAGGACCGGACGCTGCGCCTGGTGGTGCACGCCGGCGCGGGCGGCGACACCACCCGGGTGCGGCTGGCCAACACCTTCGCCGCCTCGCCGGTGCGGTTCGGGCAGGCGACCGTCGCCGTGCAGGGCGAGGGCGCCGCGACCGCCGGCCGGCCGGTGCCGCTGACGTTCGGCGGCAAGACCGGCACCACGGTCGCGGCCGGCGCCGAGGCGGTCAGCGACCCGGCCCGCTTCACCGTGCCGCCCGGGTCGAACCTGCTGGTCAGCATCCATCTGCCGGAGACGGTCAGCGCCGCGCCGGTGCACGCACTGGCCATGCAGACCTCGTACATCACCGCCGACGGCAGCGGCAACCGCACCGCCGACTCCGGCGCCGGCGCCTTCACCGGCACCATCGGCACCTGGCCGTTCCTCACCGGCATCGACGTGCGCGGCGGCCCCGGCTCCGTCGTCACGCTCGGCGACTCCATCACCGACGGGCACAGCTCCGGCACCGGCACCAACCAGCGCTGGCCCGATGTGCTCGCCGCCCGGCTGCGCGCTCAGGACGACGTGCCCCGCTACGGCGTGCTCAACCACGGCATCTCCGCGAACCGCATCGTCACGGACCGGTACAAGGGCGACGGCGTGAGCAGCGACGTCGGGGGCGTCAGCGCCCAGCACCGGCTGGAGCGCGACGTGCTGGCGCAGACCTCGGCCCGTACCGTCGTGGTCTTCGAGGGCATCAACGACGTCCGCGCGGGCACCAGCGCGGACGAGGTGATCGCCGGGCTGCGCAGCATCTCCGAGCGGGCGCAGGCCCGCGGGCTGCGGGTGGTGGCCGCGACCATCGCGCCGTGCGAGGGCTACGGCGACTGCAGCCCCGCGGTCGACGCGCGGCGGACCGCGGTCAACGACTACATCCGCGCCCACGCGAGCGGAGCGGACGCCGAGTTCGACGCGCTGCTCGACTTCGACGCCGTGCTGCGCGACCCCGAGCGGCCGCAGCGGCTGCTGCCGGCGTACGACAGCGGCGACCACCTCCACCCCGGTCCCGCGGGGCTGAAGGCGGCGGCGGACTCGATCGACCTCGGGCTGCTCGTGCCGCGCCCGTAGCGCCGCTCGCCGCACCCGGCCCGTGACGGCCTAGAGGTCGAGGTCGACGACGACGGGGGCGTGGTCGGACGGGTTCTTGTCCTTGCCCGGCCGCCGCGCCTCCCGGTCGACGTAGGAGTCGGTGACGGCGGCGGTGAACGGCGCGTTGGCGTAGACGTGGTCGATGCGCATGCCCTTGTTCTTCTGGAAGCCGAGCTGGCGGTAGTCCCAGAAGGTGAAGGGGATGTCGTACTTCAGCGCGCGCGGGTAGACCTCGCTGAGCCCGGCGGACTTCTGCAGCTCGACGAGGGCCGTGCGCTCGGCCTCGCTGACGTGCGTGTGCCCGCCGAAGAGGGAGATGTCCCAGACGTCCTCGTCCTTGGGCGCCACGTTGTAGTCCCCGAGGAGGGCGTACGGCCGCTCGCCCGGGGCCTCTTCCGCGGCCATCGCCCGCAGGGCCTCCAGCCAGCGCAGCTTGTACGCGTAGTGATCGTGGCCGACGTCGCGGCCGTTCGGCACGTACAGCGACCAGACGCGTACTCGACCGCACGTCGCGCCCAGGGCGCGGGGCTCGTTCGCGCCGTCGTACTGCGGCTGGTCCGGCAGGTCCACGGTGACGTCGGCCAGGCCCGTCCTGGAGACGACCGCCACCCCGTTCCACCGGCCGTCGGCGCGGATCGCCGACTCGTACCCCAGATCGGCCAGCGCGGCGCCCGGGAACGCCTCTTCCGTGCACTTCAGCTCCTGGAAACACACCACGTCGGGCGCGGTCTCCTCAAGCCACTGCAGGATGCGGGGCAGCCGGGGATTGATGCCGTTGACGTTCCACGTAGCGATGCGCACAGCCATGCCCACAACCTACCCCGCCCCTCTGACACCGGGCCCGGGGCTCCCGTCGCCCCGGCCCGTACCCCTCCAGGCCGGCGGGGGCGGAGGACTACACGGTGAGGGTCGTGCCCCGTTTCAGGTGGATGTGCTCCGCGCCGCCCGTGCCCGGGCCGTTCGGGCCCAGCAGGCGGCCGTAGAGCTGCGGCGCGAGGTCGGACAGGAGTGCGTCGTGGACGTCGACGGCGCGGCGGGGGGCGACCTCGCGGACGTAGTCGATCACCTCGGCGACCTTGTTCCACGGCGCCATCACCGGCAGCAGCAGCGTCTCGACGTCCCGGTCCGGCACGGTCAGCGCGTCCCCGGGGTGGAAGACGGCACCGTCCACGACATAGCCGACGTTGGTGACCCGCGGGATGTCCGGGTGGATCACGGCGTGCAGTTGACCGTGCACCTCGACCTCGAAGCCGGCGGCGGTGATCACGTCGCCCTCGCCGACGGTGTGCACCCGCCCGGGGAAGGCCGCGGAGACCTGCTCCGCCACGCTGCGCAGCGTCCACAACTGCGCCGCGGGGTCGGCGTCGAGCGCGGCGCGCAGCCGGCCCTCGTCGAAGTGGTCGGGGTGCTCGTGCGTGACGAGCAGGACGTCCGCGCCGACCGCCGCGTCCGGCTCGCTGTACCCGCCGGGGTCGATGACGAGCACCGCGCCGTCCTTGACCAGCCGGACGCAGGAGTGCCCCTTCTTCGTCAATTCCATGATGCCGGTGACAACTCCTCGTCAGTACTCCGTCGTGGACACCGTACGCACCACGAGGTTCTCGGGGTCCGCGGTGTTGACGACGATGGACACGTCCGGGCGCGCGCCGGGCTGCTTGAGCTTCAGCCCGGACCAGTCCCCCTCGGTGAAGTCCCAGCCGGCGTTGTCCGCCTGCGCGGGGGTGATGGGGTTGAGCCCGTCCTTCAGCCGCGGCCGGGGCCGTACGTCCGAGCGCGAGAACGTCGTCTCCAGATACTCGTCCACGGACTCCTGCGGGGCGATGAAGTCGACGTACAGGGCGCTGTCGTGCAGCGCGTTCTGCTCGTAGTAGCGGATGTACCCGGCACCGCCGGGGACGGGCACCTGGTAGATGCGGCGCAGCAGGCGCGGCGGCCAGCCCGGCTCCATGTCGGTGAACGCGGCGCGCTCGGCCTTGTCGCGGCCGCTCTCGCGGCTCTGCTGGGTGGAGATCCAGCCGTAGACCAGCGGGATGCCGACGAGCAGCGCGATGGCGAGGTACGCCTTCCAGGAACGGGCGACGCGGCGCGGGGGGCGGTGGGGCATGTGCCCATTGTGTGCGGGATCGGGGTCGTGCCGGCGCACGGGACGCTCGCCGGAGTCCTGCAGGGTCACTTTCCGACCACCTGCGCGAACCGCTCGTAGCGCTCGACCCGCCGCCGGTTGGTACGGCGGAACCTCCGGGCCACCAGCCGGGCCAGGTCCGCGGCGCCGACGAGACCGGCGTCGTTGCCGAGGCGGGCGCGTACTATCCGCGCCTCCGGCCGGTAGCCGCGGCCGGTCAGGCTGCGGCCGAAGGCGTCCTGGGCGGGCTTGATGAGCAGGTCGTCGGCGGCGCTGACGCCGCCGCCGATGACGAAGCAGGAGGGGTCGAGGGCGGCGGCGAGGTTGGCGATGCCGACGCCGAGCCACTGGCCGATGTCCTGCAGCAGCTCTATGCACATCGCGTCGCCCTCGCGGGCCAGCTCGGTGATGAGCGGACCCGTGATGTCGCCGACGTTGCCCTTGACGCGGTCGATGATCCCGTACGCGACCGGGGACTCCGCCGCGGCCAGCTCGCGGGCCTCGCGGACCAGCGCGTTGCCGGAGCTGTACTGCTCCCAGCAGCCGCGGTTGCCGCACGGGCAGCGGTGCCCGCCGGGCACCACCTGCATATGGCCGAACTCCCCGGCCACCCCGTACTTGCCACGCTTGACCTGGCCGTCCTCCAGGATGGCGCCGCCGATGCCGGTGCCCAGCGTGATCATGACGAGGTAGTCCTCGCCGCGGCCCGCGCCGAAGCGCCACTCCGCCCAGGCGGCGGCGTTGGCGTCGTTGTCGACCATCACGGGGACCCGCAGCCGCTCGGAGAGCGCGTCGCGCAGCGGCTCGTTCCGCCAGGACAGGTGCGGGGCGAAGAGCACCCGGCTGCGGTCGGCGTCGATCCAGCCGGCCGCGCCGATGCCGACGGCGTGCACGTCGTGGCGCTCGGAGAGGTCGAGGACCAGCTCGACGATCACGTCCTCGACGACCTTGGGGCTCTTGGACTTGTCGGGTGTCTCGGTGGTCGCGCGCTCCAGGATGTGCCCGTCGGCGTCGACGACGCCGGCGGCGACCTTGGTGCCGCCGATGTCGATGCCCACGGTGGGCACCCGGGGCGCGGTCAGGTGCGAGCGCCGCTCGCGGTGGCTCACGCTGCGCAGCACGGTGGCGCGGGCGGTGCTGCCGTGCGGTGTCCTCTCGGCGGCCGTCACGGGCGCTCCCCTGGCCCGGGCCGGGGATGCGGCTCGGTGGGTGCGGGTGATCGCAAGGGGTGGCCCCTTCCCCTGTCGGGAGTCGCTGACGTGTGCCGATTCTGCCTCACAGGCCCCCTCCACCGCACGGCGGAGTGGGCAGCGCGCGGCCGCGGCGCCGCGCACCGCCGCCGTAGGGTACGGCGGCGGCCGCGGCGTACGGAATCGGCCGTGGTCAGACCCCTTTTTCCGGCTGCAGCTCGGGTTTTGCCCGCTGCAGCTCGTGGCTGAGCTGCTCCAGCTCGCTGCCGCCGGCCATCTGCCGGGTCAGCTCGTCCAGGGTGATGCCGGCGCGGGTGTGGCTGCCCGCCATGGCGCCGCGCTTGAGCAGGATGAACCGGTCGCCGACGAGGTAGGCGTGGTGCGGGTTGTGGGTGATCAGCACGACGCCGAGGCCGTGATCGCGGGCGGCGGCGACGTACTTCAGCACCACGCCGGACTGCTTGACGCCCAGCGCCGCCGTCGGCTCGTCCAGGACCAGCACCTTGGCGCCGAAGTAGATCGCCCGGGCGATCGCCACCGACTGCCGCTCGCCGCCGGACAGGGTGCCGATGGGCTGGTCCACGTCCCGCAGGTCGATACCCATGCGCAGCAGCTCGGCGCGGGTGGTGGCGCGCATCTTCGGCACGTCGAGCCGGCGCAGCGGGCCGCGGCCCAGCGTCGGCTCCGAGCCGAGGAAGAAATTGCGCCACACGGGCATCAGCGGCACCACCGCGAGGTCCTGGTAGACGGTGGCGATGCCCCGGTCCAGCGCCTCGCGCGGGTTCGACAGCCGGGAGTCCCGGCCGTCGATGCGGAAGCTGCCGGCGTCGTGCCGGTGCAGCCCGGAGATGATCTTGATGAGAGTGGACTTGCCCGCGCCGTTGTCGCCGAGCACGCAGGTGATCTCGCCGGGGTGCACCTGAAGGGAGACGCCTTCGAGCGCGCGAATGTTGCCGTAGTACTTACTGACGTCCGCCAGCTCCACCAGCGGCCGGCCCACCGCGGCCCCGGCGGCCGCCCCGGTCCCGGCCGTGTCGTCCGTGGCCTTCGTCATCTGGCCGCCTCCGCGCGCTTGCGTACCCAGGAGTTGAGGATCGTGGCCAGCAGCAGCATCGCGCCGAGGAAGAACCAGAACCAGTCCGAGTCCCACTGCGCGTAGACGATGCCCTGCTTGGCCATGCCGAAGATCAGCGCACCGATCGCGGCGCCGATCGCCGAGCCGTAGCCGCCGGTCAGCAGACAGCCGCCGATCACGGCCGCGGCGATGTAGTGCAGCTCCAGTCCGCGGCCCTCCGCGGACTGGACCACGCCGGAGAACGAGAACAGCAGGTGCTGCCCGGAGATCCAGGCCGCCACCGCGACGCCGAGGTAGAGACCGATCTTGGTGCGGTGGACGGGGACGCCGACCGCGCGGGCCGCGTCCTTGCCGCCGCCCACCGCGAAGATCCAGTTGCCCCAGCGGGTACGCAGCAGGACCCAGGTGGCCAGCGCCACCAGCCCGATCCACCACAGGATCGTCACCCGGAGCTTGAACGAGCCCATGTCGATGGACGAGGCGAAGAGCACCCGCGCCGACTCGAAGCCCTGCATGTCCTCGATGGACTTCGTCGAGACCGTGCCCTGGATCCTCTTGGTGATGCCGATGTTGGCGCCCCAGAGCATCAGGTACGTGCCCAGCGTGATGATGAAGCTGGGCAGCCCGGTGCGGACCAGCATGTAGCCGTTGAAGAAGCCGATGGCGAGGGTGACCAGCAGCGAGACGAAGACGCCCACCCAGACGTTGGCGGTCATCTCGTACGCGAACATCGTCGACGTCAGCGCCGCGGAGGTGACCAGCACGCCCGCCGAGAGGTCGAACTCGCCGCCGATCATCAGCAGCGCCACCGGCACCGCCATGATGCCGATGGTGGAAGCCGCGTACAGCACGGTGTCCAGGCTGGACAGGAAGCTGTCCGCGATCACGGCGAAGAAGAGGAAGACCGCGACGGCGCCGATCACCGAACCCAGCTCGGGGCGGCCGAGGAGCCGGTGCAGCGGGGAGGCGTGCAGCAGGCGTTCGTCCGGCGCCTTCGTGTCCGCCGGAAGGGTGGTGGTCATCGGGTGCCGCGCTCCGTGAACTTCTTCAGGTCGGGGGCGTCCTCCTCGGTGACGACGGCGGGACCGGTCAGCACCGTCTGGCCGCCGCCGATGACGTTGCCGTTCGTCTCGTACAGCCACAGCTCGTCGACCGCGAGGTAGCCCTGCAGATAGGGCTGCTGGTCCACGGCGAAGGTGAGCTCCTTGCTCTCCAGCGACGCCGCCACGGCCGCGTTCAGGTCGAAGGTCGCGACCTCCGCCTTGCTGCCGGAGGCGCCCTTCGCCTCGACCGCCGACGCGGCGACGTCCGCGTTGAGGGTGACGACCGAGTCGATGCCGCCGTCCGCCTCCAGCTTCGCCTGGATCCCCGAGAGCACCGCGGGCTTGCTCGCGCCGTCCACGGTCAGGTTCTCCACCGAGCCCGAGAAGGTCTTCTCCACGCCGGCGCAGCGCTGCTCCAGGCCGACGTTGCCCTGCTCGTGGATGACACAGACGGCCTTCTTGCGGCCGCGCTCGTTCAGCTCCTCGCCGACCGCCTCGCCGGCGACCGACTCCTCCTGGCCGATGTGGCTCAGCGCCCCGTACTCCTCGGAGAACTCCGCGCCGGAGTTGATCGTCACCACCGGGATGCCGGCGTCCACGGCGGCCTGCACCGCGCTCTTCATCGCCTCCGGCTTGGCGAGCGTGACGATGATGCCGTCGACCTTCTTGTCGACGAACGTCTGGACCAGCCGCGCCTGCTCGTCGTCCTTCTCGCTGTTGGCGTAGAGGAACTCGACGTTGTCCTTGGCGGCGGCCTGCTTGGAACCGCTCTGGACGATGTCCCAGAAGGTGTCGCCGGGCGCGGAGTGGGTCACCATGGCTATCTCCATGCGCGGCGTGTTCACGCCACCGCCGCCGCCCCCGCCGCCCTCGTTCTCCTCGGCGTCCTTGCCGCCGGAGTCGCTGCAGCCCGCGGCGGCGACCGCCAGCAGGGTGGTCATCGCCGCCGCTGCGAACACACGCGTGCTACGGGCCATACGGCTGCGCGCCATCTGGGTACCCGCCTTTCTTCCCTGGTCGTCCCCCGCCGCCCGCGCGGCGGCTGGAGGTGTTCTAGCCGGGGGCGGGGGCCGAGTCAATGCCTTGTCCGATCATTCTGACCCGCGGCTACCCGCGAGTCACCCCGTGGGTCCCCGCCAGGTCAGCCCCGGTCGAGCAACTGGAACTCGAAGCTGTAGCGCGAGGCCCGGTACAAGTGCGAACCGAACTCCACCCCGCGCCCCGTGTCGTCGTACGTGAACCGCTCCATCGTCAGCACCGCCGCGCCCTCCTCCTCCCCCAGCCGCTCCGCCTCCGCGGCCGTGGCGGGCCGGGCGCCGACCCGCTGGCGGGCGCTGTGCAGCGCGATGCCGGCGGCGCGCAGCACCCGGTAGAGACCCGTCGACTCCAGCTCCTCCGCGCGCAGCCCGACCAGCTCGGCGGGCAGGTGGTTGCAGAGCACGGCGACCGGCTCGCCATGGGTCAGCCGCAGCCGGTCCACGCGGATGACGTCGGCGCCCTCGGCGATACCGAGGGCCGCTGCGACGTCCGCGGGCGCCTGCACCTCGGCCACCCCCAGCACCCGGGTGGCGGGCCGCTGCCCGGCAGCCTCCAGGTCGTCGTAGAGGCTGGTCAGGCCGAGCGGGCGGCGCACCTGGCTGTGGACGACCTGGGTGCCGATGCCCCTCTTGCGCACGAGCAGCCCCTTGTCGACCAGCGACTGGATGGCCTGCCGCACGGTGGGCCGGGACAGGCCGAGCCGGGCCGCCAGTTCGATCTCGTTGCCGAGCAGGCTGCCGGGGGTCAGCGCCCCCTGCTCGATCGCCGCCTCCAGTTGCTGCGACAACTGGAAGTACAGCGGGACCGGGCTGCTGCGGTCCACACCGAGCCGGAGGGCCGGGACGGGGCCTGTGCCGCGCTTCGTCACGCTCCGGAGCGTAACGGTCCGGCCGGGCCACCGGAAGGCTTCACGTCAGGTTGTCCTGACAATTGACAATGCTGCTGGCCACGGGAGATTTTGAGGCCATGCGCATCGGACTCCTCGGCACCGGCAGGATCGGCGCCTTCCACGCGGCCGCGCTGCGGCGACACCCGGACGTCACCTCCCTCGTCGTGACCGACGCGGACCCGCGCCGGGCCGCCGAGGTCGCGGCCCGTACGGACGCCGAGGCGGTGGCCACGCCCGCCGACGCCCTGGCCGCAGGAGTGGACGCCGTGGTGATCGCCGCCGCCACCGCCGCGCACGCGGAGCTGCTGGGCGCGGCGGCGCGGGCCGGCCTGCCGGTGTTCTGCGAGAAGCCGATCGCCGTCGACCTGGCGGGCACCCGGGCCGCGCTCGCGGAGGTGGCGGCGGCCGGGATCGTGCTGCAGATGGGCTTCATGCGCCGCTTCGACGCGGGGTACACCGCGGCCCGGGAGGCGGTGCGCGGCGGGCGCCTGGGGCGGCTGCACACCGTACGGACCGCCACCTCCGACCCGGCGCCGCCGCCGGCCGCGTACCTGCCGCTGTCCGGGGGGCTGTACCGGGACTGCGTGATCCACGACGTCGACGCGCTGCGGTGGGTGACGGGCCGGGAGGTCACCGAGGTGTACGCGGCGGGTTCGGACGCGGGCCCGGCGATGTTCCGCGAGGCCGGCGACGTCGACACCGCGGCGGCGCTGCTCACCCTGGACGACGGCACGCTGGCCACCGCGACGGCGACCCGCGTCAACGGGGCGGGCTACGACGTCCGGATGGAACTGGCGGGCGAGCGCGACCAGATCGCGGTGGGCCTGGACGAGCGGACGCCGCTCACCTCCGTCGAGCCGGGCGTGCCGGCGCAGGGCGGCAAGCCGTGGCAGGGCTTCCTGGAGCGCTTCGGGCCGGCGTACGAGGCGGAGCTGGCGGCGTTCGTCCGGGTGGTCCGCGGCGAGCTGGCCAACCCGTGCGACGGGGCGGAGGCGCTGGCGGCGCTGCACGTGGTGGAGGCGTGCGAGCTGTCCCGCCGGGAGCGCCGTCCGGTGCGGGTGGCGGAGATCGCGGCGGCGCCGTAGCGCGTCGAGGGGCCGCCCCGGGCGGGTGCCGTCAGGCCGGGGCGAGGCGGGCCAGGAGGTCGGCGGCGCGCTTGGCGACCTCCTCGCGGTCGCCGCCGGACAGGGCCGAGCCCATGCCGACGCCCACCGCGCCCGCGGCGATCCAGTCGGGCGCCTCGGCGATCGAGATCCCGCCGGTCGGCAGCACCGCGGCCTGCGGCAGCGCGGCCCGTACGTCCTTGACCCAGCCCGGCTCGTGCGCCGAGGCCGGGAAGAGCTTCATGACGTCCACGCCCAGCTCCAGCGCGCGCACCATCTCGGTGGGCGTGGCGACGCCGGCGAAGACCGGGATGCCGTAGCGGTGCGCGGTGGCGACCACGTCGGCGTCGAGGTTGGGCGCGACGAGGTAGCGGGCGCCGGCGTCGACGGCCAGCCGCGCCGAGGCGGCGTCCAGCACCGTGCCGGCGCCGATGACCGCCTCCGTGCCGACCTCGCGGCGCAGCGAGCTGACCAGCTCCAGCGCGAAGGGCGTGGTCAGCGAGATCTCCAGGCTGCTGATCCCGGCGGACAGCAGCGAGTCGGCGGTGGCGGCGGCACCGTCGTAGGTGTCGCTGCGGACGATGGCGACGACCCGCTGTGCCAGCGCGGCCCGGGTGATCTCCCAGCGGTACACGGTGTTTCCTCCGGCTGTTCTCTCTGGGCGGTGCGCGGTTCCGCGGTGCGGGTACGGCGGTACGTCTCGTACGGGCCGTGCGCTCAGCGGTGGACCGGGTCGCCGCCTGCGGTGAACGCGGCGAGCGCGCGGTCGCGGGCGGCGGCGGTCGGCAGCCCGTCGGTGTCGGTCACGGTCTGGATGACGAGGGCGGCGACGCAGGCGCCCTCGGCGAGGGCGCGGTCCAGCGGCAGGTCCCGCAGCCGGGCGGAGAGGAACCCGGTGGCGAAGGCGTCGCCGGCGCCGACGGGGTCGGCGAGCTGTACGTCGTACGGCGGCTGGTCGACGCGCGCGCCGGCGGCGGTGAGCGCGGTGGCGGTGTGGTCGGCGCGCTTGATCACCACGGTGTCCGTACGGCCGCGCAGCAGCCGGGCGGCGGCGTCGTCGGCGGGCTCGCCGGTCAGCGTTTCGAGCTCGTCGTCGCCGGCGAGCAGCAGGTCGGCCTCGGCGAGCAGCGGGCCGACGACCTCGGCCCAGCGCTCGGGCCCGGCGAGCTTGCGGCGGACGTTGGGGTCGAAGGAGACCAAGGCACCGGCCGCGTGGGCGAGTTCGATCAGCTTGACCGTCGCCTCGGCGGCGGACGGCGACAGGATCGGCGTGATGCCGGAGATGTGCAGCACCCGCACGCCCTCGACGACCTCGGGGCTGATGTGCTCGGGGGCGAGCCGGGAGGCGGCGGAACCGGCGCGGTAGTACTGCACGTCGATGGCGCGCTGCGGATGGCTGTCGCGGAGCAGCATGCCGGTGGGCGCGTCGGGGTCGACGTCCGCGTACGACACGTCCACGCCGTCCGCGCGGAGTTGGGCGAGGACGGCCTCCCCCGCGGGGTCCGCGCCGACGCGGCCGAACCAGCGGGCCCGGTGCCCGAGCCGGGCGAGCCCGGCGGCGACGTTCGACTCGGCGCCGCCGATGGCGCGGCGGAAGTTCACGGCGCGCGCCAGCGGCATCCCGGGCTCGGCCAGCATCAGCAGCATGGCCTCGCCGCAGGTCAGCACCTCCGGTGCGGGTTCCGCCATCAGTTCCTCCACGGTGACGGGGCACGTTCGTGCTCCGAACGTTATCCCGGCCGGCGCCCGCGCCGGTATGGCGGGGTGCCCGCCGCGGGCCCGGGTACGGGCCGCTCAGGGCGCCGGGTGCGGACGTGAGTCCATGCCGGAGCGCGGGTAAGTCCATTGCCTCCGGGGCGGGTCGGGGCGACGCTCGACGCTGCGTGACGTGTGCACTACACCCCCCGAGATCCCGGAGGTTCCGGATGCCCGTCCCCCGCCCGGCCGTCGTCGGCGCCGTACTCCTGGCCCTGGGCTTGAGCCCGCTCGCCGTCCCGCCGGCCGCCGGTGCGCCACCGCCGCCGGTCGGGGCCGGCGACATCAGCCCGACCCCGCGCTCCGTCGAGGCGCGCGACGACAGCGTCACCGTGACCCGCACCGTCACCCTCGTCACCGGGTCCGAGCCCGACGGGCCCGCGCTCGCCGTCGCCGAGAAGGCGCTGCGCGACGCGGGGGCCGAGGACGTACGGCGTACCGCGACCGCGCCGGCGGAGAGCGGCGGGCTGACCGTCTACCTCGGCGGCCCCGACGCCAACCCCGCCTCCGCCGCCGCACTCGGCGCCCTCGGCGTCGAGGGCCCCGGCGGGCTGCCCGCCGACGGCTACGTCCTGGCCGCCGGCACCGCCGAGCCGGGCGGCGACACCCCCGGCGGCGACGGCATCGTGCTGGCCGGCACGGACGCCACCGGCACCTACTACGCCGCCGAGAGCCTGCGCCAGCTCCTCCCCCACCGCGACTCCCCCGGCACCCGCGTCGCCGGCACCGCCGTCCGCGACTGGCCGGGCACCGGCTGGCGCGGCGCCATCGAGGGCTTCTACGGCGTCCCCTGGTCCCACGAATCGCGCCTGGACCAGCTCTCGTTCTACGGCGAGCACAAGATGAACATCTACGTCTACTCGCCCAAGGACGACCCGTACCTGCGCGAGCGCTGGCGCGAGCCGTACCCCGCGGACGAACTCGCCCGCATCGCCGAGCTGGTCGAGCGCGCCCGCGCCCACCACGTCGAGTTCACCTACGCCCTCTCCCCCGGCCTGTCGGTCTGCTACAGCTCCGACGCGGACGTGCAGGCGCTGAACGACAAGTTCCAGACCCTGTGGGACATCGGCGTGCGCACCTTCGCGGTGCCGCTGGACGACATCAGCTACACCGACTGGAACTGCGCCGCGGACGAGGAGCGCTTCGGCACCGGCGGCGGCGCCGCGGGCGCGGCGCAGGCGCATCTGCTCAACCGCGTCAACCGCGAGTTCGTCCGCACCCACGACGGCGCCGAGCCGCTGCAGATGGTGCCGACGGAGTACTACAACACCACCCCGTCCCCGTACAAGAAGGCGCTCGCCGAGCAGTTGGACGAGGACGTGCTGGTGGAGTGGACCGGCATCGGCGTCGTCGCGCCCGTGATGACCGTCGCGCAGGCGCGCGACGCCCGCGAGGTCTTCGGCCACCCGATCCTGACCTGGGACAACTACCCGGTCAACGACTACGCGCAGGAGCGGCTGCTGCTCGGCCCGTTCAACGGCCGGGAGAAGGGGCTGCCGGGCGAGCTGGCCGGGATCACCGCCAACCCGATGAACCAGGCCGCCGCGTCGAAGATCGCGCTGTACACGGTCGCCGACTTCGCCTGGAACGACGCCGCGTACGACGCGCGGGAGTCCTGGGCCGGGGCGCTCGCCGAGGTGGCGGGCGGCGACCGGCGCACCACCGCCGCGCTCCGGGCCTTCGCCGACGCCTCGTACGGCTCGGCGCTCAACCCCGGGCAGGCGCCGGAACTGTCGGCGGCCATCGCCGCGTACTGGGACCGCGGCGACGAAGACGCCCTGGACGACGCGCTGTCAGCCCTGGAGGCCGCACCCGGCGTGCTGCGCGACCGGCTGCCGGACCGGGCGTTCGTCGAGGAGTCAGGGCCCTGGCTGGACGCGACCCGCGACTGGGGCACCGCGACGCGCACCGCCCTCAGGATGGTCGAGGCCGCGCGCGACGGTGACGGCGATCGCGCCTGGCAGCTGCGGCAGCGGCTGCCGGAGCTGGTGGACCGGGCGAAGTCGCACATCTACACGGGACTCGGCGGGCGCGAGGTGAAGGTCGTCGTCGGTGAGGGCGTGCTCGACGCCTTCGTCGCGGACGCCGCGGCGGTGCACGACGGCTCGCTGGGGCTGCCCCCGCGGCCGAAGGGCGCGACGAACCTCGGTACGTACCAGGGCAACACCGTGGACCGGATGACCGACGGCGACGACTCCACGTTCTTCTGGAGCGACGGGGCGCCGCGCGCCGGTTCGTGGGTGAGCGTGGACCTGCACGGTGAGCGGGAGATCGGCGAGGTGACCCTGGCGATGGCCAAGTCCGGCAGCCCGAACGACTATCTCGCGCAGGGCGTGCTGGAGTACTCCGCGGACGGCGAGACGTGGACGGAGCTGGCGGCCTTCTCCGGCAAGCCGGTCGTCGAGGCGACGGCGCCGGAGGGCACGAAGGCGCGGTACGTGCGTGCCAGGTCGACGGCGGGGCAGGGCAACTGGCTGGTGGTACGGGAGTTCACCGTCGCCGGCGGCGGCTCGACCACGACGGCCGGCGGCCCGCCGGCTGCCGAGGGCAGTTCCCTGGCCGCCGCCGCGGACGGCAACACCGCCTCCGTCTACCGCGCCGCGCGGGCACCGCAGGCCGGCGAGTCGCTGGACATCCGCTTCGCGGAGCCGCGCGCGGCGAAGTCCCTGGTCGTGCTCCGCCCCCAGAGCGCGCCGAACGCGGGCGCGACGGTGCAGGTACGCAACGAGCCGGACGGCCCGTGGCGTACGGCGGGCATGCTGGCCGGCGCGTACACCGAACTCCGCGTACCGGGCGGGGCGGTGGCGGAGGTCCGGCTGCACTGGTCCGGCGGCGGCGCCGTGCCGCAGATCACGGACGTGGGGGTGATCGGAAGCTGAGCACGGCGGCGGCCCGGCGGCGAACTGACGCAGCCGCCGGGCCGCCGCGGTCCCCGGGCCCTTGCGGGCGCTTGGCCGAGGGTGCCCGCACGCGGTTCGACGACCGCGGACGGCCGACGGGACCCGGGCCGGGCCGCGGCGGTGGAGTGGGCCCGGCCGGGACCTCCATCGGTCCGTCGGACGTGGTCGAGTGACCGCAGGTCCGCGACCGCAGGTCGCCGGGTCGCCGGAGCCGCCCGGCGGCCCCGGCGCGTGTCCGTCAACCGCCGCCGCACGCCGGCGGCGTCCGTTCCTTCACCCCCCGGCCCCGTCCGCCGCCGGCGTCAGGCTCCCGTGCAGGCGCAGCCGCGCTATCCCCCCGTCCGGGTGGATGTCGATGCGCGCATGGGTGCCGACCGCCGCCGTGGTCAGCACGAAGCGGTGGTTGGTGTCCGGCTGGAGGCGGGTGCGGGGCAGGATCTCGCTCCAGGCGCCGGTGGCCCCGTCCCGTACCGACACCGCCGCCCAGCCCGCCGCGTTGCCCTTCAGGTACGCCGTGTCGATCTCCACCGCGCGGATCTCGCCGCGGCCCGCGAGCGCGTAGCGGATCCAGTCGTGGCCGGTGTCCCGGCGGCGGCGTGTCTCCCAGCCGTCGTCCATCTGCCGCGACCGGCCCGGCCGGATGGTGTTGACGGGCGGGGAGTAGAAACGGTCCGAGGCGTCCTCGACGCGGCCGCCGTGCTCCAGCGCGACGAGGTCGAAGGTGCCGAGCGCCGCCAGCCACGCCGGGTCCGGGACGACCTCACCGTGGACGCGCAGGCGCGCGATGCCACCGTCGGGGTGCTGGCGCAGCCGCAGATGCGTCAGCCGCCGCCCCCCGGCGACCGCGAAGCCGTTCGCGGCGTGGCCGCCGATCGCCGTGCGGGGCACCAGTTCGATCCAGCGCACACCTTCCGCGAGCAGCGCCTCCGGCGCCGGCGCGCCGGGGACTTCCGCACCCTCGACGCTCACGGACTGCGGGTGGTTGCCGCGGAAGTGGGCGGTGTCGACGACGATGCCGCGTATGAGGCCGGGGGCGCCGAGACGTACCAGCGCCCAGTCGTGGTCGTCCGCGGCCGGGTGCGGGGCGTCGGCGGTGGCGCCGCGGCGGCGCCTGGTCTCCCAGCCGTCCATGACCTTGCCCTTGTGACCGAACGCCGCCGGGTCGAACTCCGCCCGCTCCGGCCGGAGCAGGTTCTCGCGCGGGGCGAAGAACTCGTCGTTCGCGGCGATCACCGCGCCGCCCAGCCGCCGGTCGGCGAGGTCCGGCAGGGTGGCGAAGGCGAACTCCGCGGTGCGGTAGTCGGCGTAGGGGTCGCCGCCGCCGTACGGGGCGGAGGCGCCGGTGAAGCGGGGGATCTGGGCGGTCATGCCTGCTGCTGCCTTTCGTCCCGGTCGGTACGGCCGAGGAGCCGGCCGCGGGGTTCGGTGTGGACGCCGCCGTGGTGGATGCGGCGGCCGCGGAGCCAGGTGGCGCGTACCACGCCGGTCAGCCTGCGGCCCGCGTACGCGGTGACGCGGTTCTTGTGCTCCAGGCCCGCCGGGTCGACGGTGAAGGCCGCGTCGGGGTCGAGGACGGCGAAGTCCGCGTCGCGGCCCGGCTCGATGGCGCCCTTGGCGGTGAGCCCGGCGAGCCGGGCGGGGCCCGCGGCCATCCAGCGGGCGACCTCGGCGAGCCCGTGGCCGCGGCGGCGCGCCTCGGTCCAGACGGCGGGCAGGCCGAGTTGGAGGGAGGAGATGCCGCCCCAGGCGGTGGCGAAGTCGCCGGTCTTCAGCTCGGCGGTGGCCGGGGAGTGGTCGGAGACGACGCAGTCGATCGTGCCGTCGGCGAGGCCGGCCCACAGCAGGTCCCGGTTGCCGGCCTCCCGTATGGGCGGGCAGCACTTGAACTCGGTGGCGCCGTCCGGGATCTCCTCCGCGGTGAGGGTGAGGAAGTGCGGGCAGGTCTCGGCGGTGACGGGCAGCCCGGCGCGGCGGGCGGCGGCCAGGGCGGGCAGCGCGTCGGCGGAGGAGAGGTGGAGGACGTGGACGCGGGTGCCGTGGCGCTCGGCGAGCGCGACGACCCGGGCGACGGCCCGGTTCTCGGCGGCACGCGGCCGGGAGGCGAGGAAGCCGGCGTAGTCGCGGCCGGGGACGGGCGGGGCGCCGTCGAGCACCTCGGGGTCCTCGGCGTGGACGACGAGCAGCGCGCCGAGGCGGGCGGCCTCGGCGGCGGCCTGCTCCAGGTCCGTACCGGCGAGCCGCGGGAACTCCTCGACGCCGGACGGGGAGAGGAAGCACTTGAAGCCGAAGACGCCGGCGGCGTACAGCGGCGCGAGGTCGGCGGTGTTGCCGGGGATCGCGCCGCCCCAGAAGCCGACGTCGACGTGCGCCCGGGGCCGGGCCACGGCCTGCTTGACGGCGAGCGCACCGGCGTCGGTGGTCGGCGGGAGGCTGTTGAGCGGCATGTCGATCAGTGTGGTGACGCCGCCGGCGGCGGCGGCCCGGGTGGCGGTGGCGAAGCCCTCCCACTCGGTGCGGCCGGGGTCGTTGACGTGCACGTGGGTGTCGACGAGGCCGGGCAGCAGCACGTCGTCGCCGCAGTCCTCGGCGCGGGCGCCGGGCGGCAGGGCCGTGTCGTACGGCAGCACGGAGGCGATCCGGCCGCCGGTGACCGCGACGGCGGCGGGCCGCTCGCCCGCGGGGGTGACGACGCGGCGTGAGCGCAGCACCAGTTCGGCGTCCGGCACCCGGTCTCCTCTCGGCGGCCCACTACTTCAACGTTCTGTTGAAATGCACTGTCGTCGCGGGTGCCCGCCCCCGTCAAGGGCCGGTCCGCGGGCGGTTCGACGGATTCCACATGCTGAAAGCCGGATTCCGGACCGTTAAGCTGCGGTCGCACCCGAGGGAAGGAACCGCGACCGTGCCCCGCAGCACCGATGAGCCCAGGCCGCCCGCCGGCGGCGGCGTGCAGTCCCTGGAGCGCGCCTTCGACCTGCTGGAACGGATGGCCGACGCGGGCGGCGAGGTGGGGCTGAGCGAGCTGGCCGGCAGCAGCGGGCTGCCGCTGCCGACCATCCACCGCCTCATGCGCACCCTGGTCGCCACCGGTTACGTACGCCAGCAGCCCAACCGCCGCTACGCGCTGGGGCCGCGGCTGATCCGGCTCGGCGAGAGCGCGTCCCGGCTGCTGGGCACCTGGGCGCGGCCGCATCTGGCGCGGCTGGTGGAGGAGACAGGCGAGACCGCGAACATGGCGCTGCTCGACGGCGACGAGGCCGTGTACGTCGCGCAGGTGCCCTCGCGGCACTCGATGCGGATGTTCACCGAGGTCGGGCGGCGGGTGCTGCCGCACTCGACCGGGGTGGGCAAGGCGCTGCTGGCGCACCTGCCGGACGAGGAGGTACGGGGCCTGCTGGCCCGTACCGGTATGCCGGCGGCGACCGAGAAGACGATCACCTCGCCGGACGTCTTCCTCAAGGCGCTGGCGGCCGTCCGCGCGGACGGCTACGCGGTGGACGACAACGAGCAGGAGATGGGCGTGCGCTGCCTGGCCGTCGCGGTGCCGGACGCGCCGACGGCGGCGGCGGTCTCGATCTCCGGCCCCGCGGGCCGGGTGACGGAGGAGGCGACGGAGCGGATCGTGCCGGTGCTGCAGGAGGTCGCGCGCAAGCTGTCGGCGGCCCTGACGGACGCGGCCCACGGCGCGGACTGAGCACGCGGCGGGTCGGCTCGATCGCGACGCGACACACCACCGGGAACAGGGACTTCAGATGAACGCGACCGCCGGATCCCCCGGCCGGACCCCCGCCGTCGCCGGGCTGCTGCTCGCCGCGGGCGCGGGGCGGCGGCTCGGCGGGCGGCCCAAGGCGCTGCTGCCGGCCGGGCCGGACGGGCGGCCGCTGGTGGAGCGGGCGGCGGAAGCGCTGCGGGCGGCGGGCTGCGCGCCGGTGCACGTGGTGCTGGGGGCGGCGGAGGAGGCGGTACGGGCCGGGGCGCGGCTGTCCGGCTGCGTACCGGTGCCGAACCCTGACTGGGAGTCGGGCATGGGCTCGTCGCTGCGCGCCGGGCTGGCGTCGCTGGAGCCGACGGCCGCCGCGGCGGCGGTGGTGCTGCTGGTGGACCAGCCGCGCATCGGGTCCGCCGCGGTCGCCCGTGTGGCCGCCGCGTACGCCGAACAGGGCGCCGAGTTGGCCGCGGCCACGTACGACGGGGTGCGCGGCCACCCCGTGCTGCTGGGCCGCCGGCGCTGGCCGGAGGTCGCGGCGGGCGCCACCGGCGACCGGGGCGCCCGCGACGTGCTGGCCCGCGCCGCGCGCCGCGGCGAGCTGGCGCTGGTGGAGTGCGGCGACGTCGCGGCACCCGACGACATCGACACGCCCGCGGATCTGGCGCTGCTCGACGAGCCGTGGGCAGGCCGGCACTGAGCGCCACCGGCCCCGTACCGAAAAGCCTCTCGACGTCAACAGACCGTTGAACTTCCGGGATAAGGAAACTATTCTCCACAGGCCAGAAGGGTTCGGAATTCGCTTCCGGCCGCCCACGCCACGTTCCGCTGCGCCCGGCACGCCGTGCCGCCAAGGAGTGACAGCCATGTCCGCAGTCGTCGCCGCCGCCGAGCCCGCGCCCCGCCAGGACGACGTCCTCACCGGGGCCGCCCTCGCCTTCCTCGGCGAGCTCCACCGCCGGTTCACCCCCCGCCGCGACGAACTCCTCGCCCGCCGCGCCGAACGCCGCGCCGGCATCGCCCGCACCGCCACCCTCGACTTCCTCCCCGAGACCGCGGACGTCCGCGCCGACGGCACCTGGCGCGTCGCCCCCGCCCCGCCCGCGCTGCAGGACCGCCGGGTGGAGATCACCGGCCCCACCGACCGCAAGATGACGATCAACGCCCTCAACTCCGGCGCGCGGGTCTGGCTCGCCGACTTCGAGGACGCCTCCGCGCCCACCTGGGAGAACGTCATCGGCGGCCAGGCCAACCTCATCGACGCCTACGAGCGCCGCATCGACTTCACCGACCCCGCCTCCGGCAAGTCCTACGCCCTTCGGCCCGCCGCGGAACTGGCGACCGTCGTCACCCGGCCGCGCGGCTGGCACCTGGACGAGCGCCACCTCACCGTCGACGGCCGGCCCGTGCCCGGCGCGCTGGTCGACTTCGGGCTCTACTTCTTCCACAACGCCCGGCGGCTGCTCGACCTCGGCAAGGGCCCGTACTTCTACCTGCCGAAGACCGAGTCGCACCTCGAAGCGCGCCTTTGGAACGAGGTGTTCGTCTTCGCCCAGGACTACTGCGGCATCCCGCAGGGCACGGTGCGGGCCACCGTCCTGATCGAGACCATCACCGCCGCGTACGAGATGGAGGAGATCCTCTACGAGCTGCGCGACCACGCCTCCGGTCTCAACGCCGGCCGCTGGGACTACCTCTTCTCCATCGTGAAGAACTTCCGCGACGGCGGCGCGAAGTTCGTGCTCCCCGACCGCAACGCGGTCACCATGACGGCCCCGTTCATGCGCGCGTACACCGAACTCCTCGTCCGCACCTGCCACAAGCGCGGCGCGCACGCGATCGGCGGCATGGCCGCCTTCATCCCCTCCCGGCGGGACCCCGAGGTCAACAAGACGGCGTTCGAGAAGGTCAAGGCGGACAAGGACCGCGAGGCGCACGACGGCTTCGACGGCTCCTGGGTCGCCCACCCGGACCTGGTCCCGATCGCCCTGGAGTCGTTCGACGCGGTGCTCGGGGAGCGGCCGCACCAGAAGGACCGGCTGCGCGAGGACGTGTCCGTGGCCGCCGCCGACCTGATCGCCGTCGACTCGCTGGACGCGCGGCCGACGTACCCGGGACTGGTCAACGCCGTGCAGGTGGGCATCCGTTACATCGAGGCGTGGCTGCGGGGCGTGGGCGCGGTGGCCATCTTCAACCTCATGGAGGACGCCGCCACCGCCGAGATCTCGCGGTCCCAGATCTGGCAGTGGATCAACGCGGGCGTCGTCTTCGACGACGGCCGGCGGGTGACGGAGGAACTGGTGCGGCGGATCGCGGCGGACGACCTCGCGGGCATCCGCGCGGAGCTGGGGTCCGAGGCGTTCGCGGCAGGGCGGTGGCAGCAGGCGCACGACCTGCTGCTGCAGGTCTCGCTGGACGCGGACTACGCGGACTTCCTGACGCAGCCCGCATACGAACTGCTGGACTGACGCGGGCACTGCGGCCGCCGGACCCCTCTGGCGGAGCGGGGGGCGTACGTGGTCGCATGCTGCCATGACCGACGAGACGTACGACTCCCCCGACTCCGGCGGTGCCTCCGGCGCCGCCCGCGCTGCCGTCGCCGGCCGCTTCCGCGGCCTGCTCGACGACCTCGACCGGACCTCGGGGACGGCGGTCGCGGACGCCGCCACCCTGATCCTGGACGCCGTCGCCGCGGGCGGCCTGGTGTACGCGGCCGGGGCCGGGCACTCGCTGGCGATGGTCTGCGAGACGTTCTACCGGGCGGGCGGGCTGGCCTGCGTACGGCCCGTGTGGGACCCGGAGATCCTGCCGCTGAACGGCGCGACGGCCAGCACCGCCGCGGAGCGGCGGCCGGGTTCCGGGCGGGCGACGGTGGAGCGGGTGAAGCCGGGGCCGCAGGACGTGGTGGTGGTCTTCTCCACCAGCGGCCGCAACCCGTATCCGGTGGAGATCGCGCAGGAGTGCATGGCGCGGGGGGTGCCGGTGGTCGCGGTGACGTCGATGCCGGCGTCGGCGAGCGCGACGGCGCGGTCCAGCACGCGGCTGGCGGACCACGCGACGGTGGTGCTGGACACGCGCGTACCGCCGGGCGACGTGGTGCACCCGCCGGAGTCGCCGCACACGGCGGCGGTGTCGACGGTGCTGGGGGCGTATACGTGGGCGCTGCTGCTGGCGGAGCTGGACGAGCGGGCGGCGGTGCGGGGGGTGGAGCTGCCCCGGTGGGTGAGTGCGAACGTCCCGGGCGGGGACGAGGCGAATCGGCGCAACTTCACGCGCTACGGGGGCCGCATCCCGGAGCTGTAACGGGGTCGGCGGGGGGGCGGGGGGTCGTGCCCCCTCCGCCCCCGGTCCCGGCCGGGGCCGTCCCCCCGGCCGGGAGTCCGTGGCGCCCTCAGTCCCCCGACGCCAGCCGTGCCAGCCTTCTCGCCTGTTCCCCCGTCGTCCCCGCCACCGACTCCTCGTCGACCGTGACCAGCCGGCCCTCCTCCACCACCGGCTTCCCGTCGACCAGCGACAGCGTCACCGGCGCCGGTGCGCCCAGGGCCAGGGCCGCCACCGGGTCCGCGATCGACGCGTGTGCCAGGCCGTCGAGTTTCCACAGGACCAGGTCCGCCAGCTTGCCCGGCTCCAGGGAGCCGATCGCCTCCGCCCGGCCCAGGACCTGGGCGCCGCCGTAGGTGGCCAGGCGGAGGGCCTGGCGGGCCGTCAGGGCCTTCTCCCTGTGCGCGCCCAGCCTGTTGATCAGCAGGGCGTTGCGCAGCTCCGTGTGGAGCTCGCCGGACTCGTTGGACGCGCTGCCGTCCACCCCCAGGCCGACCGGGATGCCTGCCGCCAGCATGTCCGGGACGCGGGCGATGCCCGCGGCCAGGCGGGCGTTGGACGACGGGCAGTGGGCGACGCCCGTGCGTGTACGGGCGAAGGCGGCGATGTCGGCGTCGGTCATGTGGACGCAGTGGGCCATCCACACGTCGTCGCCGAGCCAGCCCGTGGACTCGAAGTAGTGCGTCGGGCCCATGCCGAACCGCTCGTGGCAGAACTTCTCCTCCTCCACCGTCTCGCTGCCGTGCGTGTGCAGCCGCACGCCCTTGCGGCGGCCCAGCTCCGCGCCCTCGCGCAGCAGTTCCGTGGAGATGGAGAACGGCGAGCACGGCGCCGCCGCGACCTGCACCATCGCGTCGTACGACGCGTCGTGGTACGCGTCGATCACCGCTTCCGTACCCGCCAGCGCGCCGTCCAGGGTCTCGACGGCGAAGTCCGGGGGCAGGCCGCCGGCCGTCTCGCCGAGGTCCATCGAGCCGCGGGCGAAGGTGAAGCGCAGGCCCGTCTCACCCGCGGCGCGGATGATGGCGCCGGAGAGGTCGCCCGCGCCGCGGGGGTAGACGTAGTGGTGGTCCATCGCGGTGGTCACGCCGCCGCGCGCGAGCATCGCCAGCGAGCCCTGCGCCGCCGCGTGGCACATCGGCTCGTCGATGCGCGCCCAGGTGGGGTAGAGAGCGACGAGCCAGTCGAAGAGGTTGGCGTCCTGGGCGAGACCGCGGGTGAGCCACTGGTAGAAGTGGTGGTGGGTGTTGACGAGTCCGGGCGTGGCCAGATGGCCGGTGGCGTCGATCCGGCGCGTCACGCCGGCGAGTCCGGCCGGTGCGGGGCCCGCGCCCACCGACTCGATCCGGTTGTCCGCGACGACGACGTGCCCGCAGGCGTACTCCGTGCCCGCCGCGTCCACGGTGGCGATCGCGCAGTTCTCGACGACGGTGCGCCGTGCTGCCATGGGTTCCTCGGCTTCCTGGACCGGCCGGTGAGTGGCGGCGGTCAGAGGTTGGTCATGTCGTCGGGGATCCGGGCGTCCGCGCCGTCGCGCAGGACGGTCGCCTCGATCAGACCGTACGGGCGGTCCGCGGCGAAGTAGACGGCGCCGTCGGCGGCGTCGTTCTTCAGCCCGAAGGGCTGCAGGTCGACGCGGAAGTGGTGCTTGTTGGGCAGGGAGAAGCGGATCTCCTCGATCTCCGGGCGGTGTTCGACGACCCGCGCGCCCATGGCGTACAGGCTCTGCTGCAGCGAGAGCGAGTAGGTGCCGGCGAAAGCGGCCAGGAGGTGCCGCACGGTCTGCTCGTACGACTCGTCCCAGGCCGGCGCCGCGGCGCCGGCGCTGCCGGTCCAGCCATGCCGCCACCAGGCGGAGACCTCGGTGGCGAGGATGCGGTCGTAGTCCTCCTGGAGCGTCGTGTACGCGTCCTTGGCGTAGCCCCAGAACTCCGAGGCCGTGGTGTTCATGACCACCAGGTCCTTGAGCCCGCCGAGGACTTCGAAGCGCTCGCCGTCGAAGGTCACCTGGGCGACGCGGGTCTCCCGGCCGCGGCGTACGAAGGAGTGCCGAGTGGGGGTACCCCCGCCAGTGAGGGCGTAGCCGGCGGGGGAGGGGGCGTCGATCCGCTCCCAGGCGTACTCCTCGACGCGGACGCGGGCGCGGTGGATCGCCTCCTGGGTGTCGGTGAAGTGCCGGGCGAGGTGGACCGCGAAGGCCTCGGGCGACTCGATGCCGTACCGCTTGGCGAAGGCGTAGACGGTGTTCTTGGTGGTGTCCGTGGGGAGCACGTGGGTGTTGGTGCCGGAGTAGTGGACCTCGTCCATGTCGCCCGCCAGTGCGACGGAGACGTTGAGGTCGCGGACGTGGTGGGTGTCGCCGTCGCGGGAGACCTTGACCACGCGGGTCTCGGCCTTGCCGTACTGGTTGCGGCCGAGCACCGCCGGGCGCGCGGCGCGGGCGGGCTGGGGGCGGTCTGCCATCTGCTAGCTCCCTCGGTATACGGAGTAGCCGAACGGGGTGAGCAGCAGCGGCACGTGGTAGTGCTCGCCGGGGGCGACGGCGAAGACCACCGCCACCTCCGGGAAGAACGCGCCGCCGTCCCGGTGCGCGGGGGCGTCCTGCCGGTCCTCGGCTCCTTGTTCGCTGAGGTACGGGCCGGTGGCGAAGACCAGCCGTACGCGGGTGGCGCCCGCCGGCAGCGCCGGGAGGTCCCGGACGCGGCCGTCGGCGTCGGTCGCGGAGGCGGCGTGGGCGGTCCAGCCTCCGGTCTCCCCGCCGCCCGTCCCGCCGGTGGTGACGGAGAGTTCGACGGCGACCCCGGCCGCGGGGCGGCCGACGCTGGTGTCCAGGATGTGCGTGGAGACGGACGTGGCGCCGACGCTCATGGTCAGGCTCCTTCTGCTTCGACGAGACGGGTCAGCCGGATACGGTTGATCTTGCCCAGCTCGCCGCGCGCGATCTCCCGCTCCCGCTCCGGCGCGTTGCCGAGGCGCGCGCGCAGCGCGTCGCGCATCCGCCCGGCGCCGAGGCCCGTCGCGCAGATCAGGAAGACGTGCCCGAACCGCTGCCGGTACGCGAGGTTCAGCTCCAGCAGCTCCGCCCGCAGCTCGGCCGGCGCTCCCGCCACGCCCCGCTGCTCGCGCGCCGAGGCCGGGTCGCCGGGCGTCGGGCGGCCGATGGGCGGGTGCCCGGCCATCGCCTCGGCCAGCCCCGCGTCGTCGAGCGCGGCGAGCGCCGCCTCCGCGGCGGCGTACAGCTCTGCGGGGTCCTCGTAGGGACGGCCGGCGGCGACGGCGGCGATCCAGGGGCCCGCCGCGCACACGTCGTGCAGCAGCGCGGCAACGGCCTGCTCACCGGCGGAGTTGAGCCGGGCGAGGCCCGGCGGAACGCGCGAAGTCACAGCCGCAAGCTATGAGCCCCGGCGCATCGCGTCAACAGTTTGTTGAATTTTCCGGGTCAGCCGTCCGCAGGCGGCGGGCCCTGCCGGGCCTCCCTGTTCAGGTAGTTGTAGATGGTGAACCTGCTGACGCCCAGCGCGCCGGCCACCGTCTCCACCCCGTGCCGCACGGAGAACGCGCCGCGGGTCTCCAGGCCCCGTACGACCTGCTGCTTCGCCTTGCGGTCGAGCTGCGCGAGCGGCACGCCGTGGCGGCGCTCCAGCTCCGTGAGCATGTGGTCGAGCGAGTCCGCCAGATGGGGCAGCCGCACCGCCACCGCCGGGCGGCCCTCCCAGGACAGCACGACGTCGTCGCCCGCCGCCGCCTCCGGCGGGACCATCTCCCCGCCCATCGCGTCGACCAGCGGCTTGACCGCGGCGACGAACGGGTGGTCCGCAGGCACGGTCATGCGCTGCCCTCCCCCGGTCCCTCCGGTGCGCCCTCGACGACGCTCACCTGCAGCGAGATCCGGGTGGCGCCGGACGCCAGCGACCTGCGCAGCAGTTCGTCCACCGCGTCGAGCACGACCTCCGCGCCGCCCTCCGCGCTGTTGCCGAACGGGCCGACGTCCACGGCGTCGAGACCCGCCGTCTCCACCAGATCCCGGGCGGCCACCGCATGCGGCGGCGGCTCCTCCAGGTCGAACGGCTCGGTCGTGAACTCCACCCTGAGTCGCATCCGAGCAGCATACGTGCCCGGTCACGGCACCGGCGGCGGCCGGGCGGCGCCGGGGCGCCGCTCCCAGGTGCCCGGGACAGCGGGTTGCCTAGCGTAGCCGCGTGATTCCGGGAGGTAACCCATGACGAGGAACCTGCGGGTGGCTGTCGCCGGCGCCGGGCTCGGCGGGCTCGCCGCCGCGGCGGCGCTCGTCCGGCAGGGCCTGGAGGTCGCCGTCTACGAACAGCGGCCCCGGCTGGTGGAGGACGAGACGGCACTGCACCTCGCGCCCAACGGCACCCGCATCCTGCAGCGCTGGGGCCTGGGCACGCAGTTGCTCGCGCTCGCCGTGCAGCCGGTCGCGTGGGAGTTCCGCGAGTGGAGCGGCTCGCTGACCTGGCGACAGCCGCTCGGCAGAATGGGCCGGGGCGCCTTCGCGGCCCCGTACTGCACACTGCTCACCGACGAGTTGTACGACCTGCTCCTCGCCCGGCTGCCGCAGGAGCGCATCCGGCTGGGCCGCCGGCTGTCCGGCTTCGAGGAGTCGGCGGACGGCGTGGAACTGGAGTTCGCGGACGGGGGCAGCGCGACGGCCGACGTGCTGGTGGGCGCCGACGGCGTGCGCTCGCTGGTGCGCTCCCGGCTGATCGGCACCCCGCGGCGCGTCTACCACGGCACCACCGCCTACAGCGGTGCGCTGCAGGCCGACGACGTGCCGGGGCTGGCCCGCGACCGGGTCACGGTGTGGCTCGGCCCGGATTCGCGCATGGTGGGCGCGCCGGTGTCGGAGGGCGAGCAGATCGGCTTCGTCGCCGTGGTGCCGTCCCGGAGCCGGACGGGCGGGCGGCGCCCGCTGCGCGGCCAACCCGCCGCGCTGGCGGCGGACTTCGGCGGCTGGGCCGCGGACGTCAAGGCGATCACGGCCGCGGCGGGCGGCATCCGGTCGTGGACCCCGTACGACCACGCCCCGCTCAAGCGGTGGGGCAGCGGCCGCGTCACCCTCCTGGGCGACGCCGCGCACCCGATGCTGCCGTACCACGGCCAGGGCGTCAGCCAGTGTCTGGAGGACGCCGTGGCCCTCGCGCACCACCTGGCCACGGCCCCCGCTCCCGAGCAGGCGCTGCGCCGGTACGAGGCGCTGCGGCTGCCCCACACCACCCGGGTGCAGCTCGGCTCGCGCGCGAACGCCTTCCGTCCTGCCGCCGTGCCGGACGTCACCTGGGCGCAGGTCTACGACATCGAGGAACACCTGGCGGGCTGACGGCAGATGAGATCTCCGGCGCCCCGTCTTGGGGGCGGGGCGCCGGGAAGGACGGCCCGGAGGTCGGCACCGGGCCGCACGGCCGCGAGCGGCCGGCAGGCGGCGGGCACGGCGAGCGGTGCGACTGGGCCTCGCACCGGCTCCCTCCGCCCGCCCCGGCCACATCGCGCGGGCCGTCAGGACCCCTTCCCCCGTTTCGCGTGGCGGGGGAAGGGGCCCAGCTCTGGCCGGAGTTGCACCCCCCGTGACGATGCGGTGACGCACCGCGGGGTATCGTCACGCCCGCAGGGGGCCGGGGACGGGGCGTGTACACATGTCGATCCGAGTCGTGGTCGCCGACGACCAGGCGCTGCTGCGCGGGAGTTTCCGGGTGCTGGTCGAGACGGCGCCCGGGCTCAGCGTGGTGGGCGAGGCGGCGACCGGCGCGGAGGCGGTCGGACTGGCGGCGGCGGAGTTGCCGGACGTGGTGCTGATGGACGTACGGATGCCGGAGGTCGACGGCATCGAGGCGACACGGCAGATCTGCGACTCCCCGGCGACGGCCGGGGTGCGGGTGCTGATCCTGACGATGTTCGACCTCGACGAGTACGTGTACGGGGCGCTGCGCGCAGGCGCGAGCGGCTTCCTGCTCAAGGACACCCCGCCGGCCGAACTGCTGCGCGCGATCCGCGTCGTGGCCCGCGGGCAGGCGCTGCTGGCGCCGTCGGTGACGCAGCGCCTGATCCGCCACTTCAGCCGGCTGCCGGAGCCGCTGCCCGACCTGCCGCGGGATCTCACGCGGGTGACGGTGCGGGAGCAGGAGGTGCTGGTGCTGGTGGCGCGCGGGCTGGCGAACGGGGAGATCGCGGACCGGCTGGGGCTGAGCCTGCCGACGGTGAAGTCCCACGTGAGCCACCTGCTGTCGAAGCTGGACGCGCGCGACCGCATCCAACTGGTCATCACCGCCTACGAAACCGGTCTGGTGACCCCCACCCGCCGCTGACCACCGCCGTCCCTCACCCTCGGGTCACTCCCCCAGTCCCGCCTCCCGCGCCCGCAGCATCGCCGCGATCCGGTCCTGCACCCCGACACCCCCTCCCCGCCCCGCCGCCGACCGCAGGTCACCGTCACTCCCCCAGTCCCGCCTCCCTCGCCCGCAGCATCGCGGCGATCCGGTCCTGCACCCCCAGCTTCGTGAAGATGTTCGAGATGTGGTTGCGCACCGTCTTCTCCGACAGCACCAGCTCCCGCGCGATCCGCCGGTTGTTGTAGCTGCGCGCGATCAGGTCCAGCACCTCCCGCTCCCGCTGCGTCAACTGCGGGAACGCCCGCCCCGCCGGCACCGTGTGCAGGGCCGAGAAGTACCGGCTCAGCCGCTCCGCCACCGCCGGGCTGAAGACCGCGCCGCCCGCGGCCACACACCGCACCGCGCCCAGCAGCTCCGCCCGCGACGCGGCCTTGTCCAGATACCCGTACGCGCCCGCGCGCAGCGCCGCGACCACCGCGTCGTCCTCCACCGACGCCGACATCACCAGGACCCGGGGCGACGGCCCGCCGCGGCACGGGGAGTTGAGCTGCCGCGTCGCCTCCACCCCCGAGCAGCCCGGCAGATGGAGGTCCATCAGCACCACGTCGACCCGCGCGTCCGGCTCCGCCAGCGCCGTCAGCGCGTCCTCGCCCGCCCCCGACTCGCCCGCGATCTCCAGGTCCGGCACGTTCTCCAGCGCCACCCGCACCCCGTCCCGGAACACCGGGTGGTCGTCGACGACGTACACCCGCACCGCGGTCATACCGTCCCTCCCGGCAGCAGCGCGCGCACCAGCGTCCCGTGCGGCAGGTCCGTGCGCGGCAGTATCCGCAGCGTGCCGCCCACCTCCTCCGCGCGCCGTGCCATCGACGCGATGCCCAGGCCCAGCAGTCGCCGCGGCGGGCGCCCCTGGCCGTCGTCGGCGATGTCCAGGCGCAGCGCCGTGGCCGAGGTCCAGACCCCGAGCTGGACGGTACGGGCCGCAGCGTGCCGCAGCGCGTTGGTCAGCCCCTCGGCGGCGATGCGGTACGCGGCGACCTCCACCGCCGGGTGCAGCGCGGTCAGCCGCCGCGGCACCCGGGCCCGTACCTCCGTGCCCGTGCCGTCGTGGCGGGCGGCGAGCCGGACGAGGGCGCCGGCGAGCCCGGCCTCGGCGAGGTCGGGGGGCCGCAGGTCGTCGATGACCGAGCGGATCTCGGCGTTGATGCCGGCCGCCGTGCGGGCGGCGTCGGCGACGAGTCGGCGGCCCCGGGGCTCGTGCACAAGCAGGTCGGCCGCGGTCTCCAGGCGCAGCCGGATGCTGGCGAGGTTGCCGCCGAGGCCGTCGTGCAGGTCGCGGCGGAGCCGGTGCCGCTCGGCCTCGCGGGCGGCGACAACCTGGTCGCCGCGGCGGCGCAGCTCCTCGCGCAGCACCAGTGCGGCGACCATCGGCGACAGTTGGTCGACGTAGGTGTCGAGGCCGCAGCCGCGCGGCGGCGCGTAACAGCTGAACACCCCGTAGACCTCGCCCTGGTGGATCAGCGGCCGGCGCTCCGCCGGGGCGGCGGCCTCGCCCGCCAGGGCCCGGCAGCCGGCGGCGGCGCCGCGCCGCAGCGTACGCAGGGCGGCACCGGCCGCGCCGAGGTGGGCGACCGCCAGCTCGCAGGCCAGCGTGACCGCCTCCGCCGGCCGCACGTCGTCGCGTATCCGTGCGGCGAGCAGGCGCAACGCGGCCTGGACGCCGCGCTCAGGGCGCTCCCTCACCTCGGCATGGGTCTCCACCCTGTCACCATCGCTTCCTCCCCGCTGCCTGTGCGTGTCCCGTTCCCCGGGCTCAGGGCCCCGGCACGCCCAACCGGACTCCGCCTCCCGGCGCCGGCTCGTACGGCGGCCGGGCCGGCACCCGGTAGCCGCCGGCGGCCGTCGGGCCCGCGTCGAGCACGCCGCCGTACATGGCGGCGCGCTCGCGCATGCCGACGAGCCCATGGCCGCCGTCCGGCCGCGCCTGCCGGTCGGGTGCGGCGCGGCCGTCGTCGGTCACCTCGATCCGTACGTCCGTGCCGTCGGCCTCGACATCGACCCGGCAGGTCGCCACCCCGGCGTGCTTGACCACGTTGGTCAGCGACTCCTGCGCGATGCGGTGGACCGACAGGCCCACGCCGGCGGGCACGTCGTCGAGCCCGCTGGTCGTCAGCTCCACCGCGACGCCCGCGGCGCGCACCCGCTCGGCGAGCGCCCCGAGTCGCGCGACGCCGGGCGTCGGGTCCAGGTTGCGTGCCTCCAGGTTGCCCGGGTCCGGGCAGGGGTCGGTGGCGGTGCCGGTGTCGACGCGCAGCAGCCGCAGCATGCTGCGGAGTTCGGCCAGCGCCTCGCGGCTGATGGACTCGATGGCCCGCAGCGACTCGACGACCTCGGCGGGCCGTTCTGCGGCCACGTGGTTGGCCACCGATGCCTTGACGGCGATGACCCCGATGCTGTGCGTGACGACGTCGTGCAGCTCGCGGGCCACGCGCAGCCGTTCGCCGGCGACGGCGCGCAGCGCCAGTTCCTCCGCGGCCCGGGCCGCGGCGAGCCGCCGGTCACGCACCACGCGCGCGGCGACCCAGGCGGTGGCGGGCAGCAGCACGGCGAAGCCGAGCGTCTGGGGGTGGACGGGTACGTCGCCGAGGAGCCCGGCGGCGGCCAGGCACAGCGGCCCGCCGGCGAGGAGGGCGGCCACCACGCGGGCGTCCACGTCGCGGCGCGGCTGGGTGAGCGCCACCGGATAGAGCGTGTACGCGACGGCGGCGAACCCCGCGGCGCCCCAGCCCAGCGGCCAGGCCGCCACCGCGACCGCCAGGCTCACGCAGCAGGCGGGCAGCGGGTATGAGCGGCGCAGCGCGGGTGCGACGGCGGTCGCCGCGGCGACGGCGGCGATGAGCCAGCCGGGCGGATGCGAGCGGAGGGGCAGGGGCGCGAGCGCGGTGAGCACCGTCAGGCCCGCGAATCCGGCGGCGGCGAGCAGGTCCTGCGGCACCACCCGGCCGCGCCGCCGCGGTCGGTGGTGCCGTGCTGTGCCTCCGTCGCCTCCGTCGCTCTGCACGGGAGGACCATAGAGGGCACCGGGTGCCGTGCGCTTCCTTCCCGAGTAGGTCATCCTCACGCACGATAGGCGCCGCGGCACGGTCGGTGACGTCTCGGGCCGCCCCGGAACCGCCGGGTTCGTCAGGTAGGGACGTGCGGGGTGGCCGGCGGCAGGTCCACGGTGACGAGGAGCCCGCCGGCGGAGCGCGGGGTGAGGGTGAGGGTTCCGTCGTGGGCGTGGGTGAGGGTTTCGACGATGGCCAGGCCGAGACCGACGCCTGCGCCGTCGGTGTGGACGCGTTCGGTGCCGCGCTGGAACGGTTCGGTGAGTGTCGGGGCCAGCTCCGGGGAGATGTGCTCGCCGGTGTTCTCGACGGTGAGCACCGCACCGGTGTGGTGGACGCGGGTCTTCACCCAGACGATTCCCCGTTCGGGCACATTGTGGACGATCGCGTTGTGCACGAGGTTCATGGTCAACTGCAGCAGGAGCGCCGTCGATCCGAAAGCCGGGGCGATGTCACCGGAGGTCTCGATGGTGATACCGCGCTCCTCGGCGAGCGGGAGCAGCGCCTCGGTGGCCTCTTCCGCGAGCAGGGACAGGTCGACATGTTCCCGGGTGAAGGACCTCTGTTCGGCGCGACTGAGGACGAGCAGCGCCTCGGTGAGGTCGATCGCGCGAGCGTTGACGGTGCGCAGACGGTCGACGAGTTTGCCGGGTTCGTGCGTCGGATCGTTGCGGGCCACGTCGAGGAGGGACTTCGAGATCGCGAGTGGCGTACGCAGTTCGTGTGAGGCGTTGGACGCGAATCTCCGCTGCTCGGCGACGTGCGCTTCGAGCCGGACGAGCATCGCGTCGAAGGCGTCGGCGAGTTCGCGGAACTCGTCGCTGCGGCCCGGCAGCCGGATCCGGTGGGAGAGCGATCCGTTCGTGGCCATGCGGGTGGCGTCGGTGATGCGCGTCAGCGGCGCGAGCATGCGGCCGGCGAGGATCCATCCGCCCAGGAGGCCGAAGACCAGGAGGAACATCATGACCGCGGCGGCGGTGGGGGCGAAGCCGCGTACGAAGTCAGTGCCCGGGCTTGCTCGCCATGCCCCCTCCGCGTTGGTCCGCAACCACCCCTTCCGCAGGAGGAACAGTCCGATGGCGGCGAGCAGCAGGGCACCGGCGAGCATGAGGAATCCGGCGTAGCTGAGGGTGAGTTTGACGCGAACGCTCAAACCCGGCCGCCTATCCACGGCCGCGCCTCTCATGTGGCCGGTCGTCGGCTGTCGGAACGTGCATGGCACTCATGCTAGGAGTCGGTGCATATCGTCCGGTTATCGAAAACCGCCCCCTTCCGGCAACGCGGGGCTACCTGCCGGTAGCATGTCGTCGGCGTATCGGAAACCCCATACGTGCGGGCAACACCGCGCCGTCTTGACTGGCCGCATGTCCTCCAGCGAGCCGGGCCGAACCCCGCATCGACAAGGGCCGGGAGTCTCGGGCGTGAGCCCGACCGTCCGGCCGATCACCGCCGCCGAGCACCTGGCGTTCGTGCGGCGACAGCGGTCGGCCAGCTTCCTTCAGACCCCTGCCTGGGGCCGCGTCAAGACCGAGTGGCGCAGCGAGTCCCTCGGCTGGTACGACGGCCGGGAGCTGGTCGGCGCCGGGCTCGTCCTGCACCGCCCGGTACCGCGCCTCGACCGTTTCACGCTGGCCTACCTGCCCGAGGGCCCGGTCGTCGACTGGACCGGCGAGATCGCCGCGTGGCTCGACCCGCTGGCGGCCCATCTCAAGGCGCACGGCGCGTTCGCGATCCGGCTCGGCCCTCCGGTGCGTACCGACACCTGGAACGCGGGCCGGGTCAAGGAGGGCATCACCGACCCGGGCGTCAAGCGGCTCACCGAGATGTCGGGGAGCCGGGCCGACCCGGTCGGCATCCGCGTGACCGGCCGGCTCCGGGACGCCGGCTGGCTGCCGCAGAGCCCCGAGGACGGCTTCGGGACCGGGCATCCGCAGTTCAAGTTCGAGATCCCGCTGACCGGCAGGACCGAGGACGACCTGTTTGCGGGCATGAACCAGCTCTGGCGCCGCAACATCAAAAAGGCGGCCAAAGCGGGCGTCGAGGTCACGGTCGGCGAGGGCCCGGAGGACCTCAGGGCGTTCCACGACCTGTACGCCCACACCGCCGAGCGCGACCGCTTCACACCGCGGCCGCTGCGCTACTTCGAGACCATGTTCGCGGCGCTGAGCGCCGAGGACCCCGAGCGCATCAGGCTCTACCTGGCCCGGCACCAGGGCGACCTGGTCGCCGCCGCCGTCCTGGTCCGCGTCGGGGCCCACGCGGTGTACGCCTACGGCGCCTCCTCCACCGGCAAACGCGAGGTGCGCGGCTCCAACGCCTGCCAGTGGGCGATGATCCGCGACTCGCTGGCGGCCGGCTGCGACGTCTACGACCTGCGCGGCATCACCCCCACCCTGGACGCCGACGACCCGCACCTCGGGCTGATCCAGTTCAAGGCCGGCACCGGCGGTCAGGCCGTACGGTACGTCGGCGAGTGGGATCTGCCGCTGCGGCCGATGGTCTACCGGGCCTTCGACCTCTATCTGAAGCGGCGCGAGTCCCTCAGGCGGCGGGGGCGGGCATGAGTTCCGGCCGCATCGCAGGGCCGGGTCCGAAGACGGCTCGCGACCTGCCGTGACACGGCGGGCCGAAGGGCGGCAGCGGGGCGGCGCGGATGTCCCGGCTCGCCCCCGCCCGGCTACGTGAGCGCGGCGGCGACCTCGTCGAGTCCCGCCCCGCGGGAGCCCTTGACGAGCACCACGTCGCCGGCGGCGAGGTTGCCGCGCAGCCAGTCGACGGCGGCGGCGATGCCGGCCAGCAGCACAGCCCGCTCTCCGGCGCCGTCGGCGATCGGCCGGGCGGCCTCGCCGACGGCGACCACCAGGTCGGCCCGGGAGGCGGCGTACGCGCCGACGGCGCGATGTGCGGCCCGGCTCTCCTCGCCCAGCTCCAGCATCTCGCCGAGGACGGCGATGCGGCGCCCGCCCTCGATCGCCGCGAGCGCGTCCAGGGCCGCGCGGGTGGAGTCGGGGTTGGCGTTGTAGGAGTCGTTGAGCAGCGTCGCGCCGCCGGCGAGGTCGCGGGGTTCCATGCGCCACTTCGACAACGACGCGGTGGCCAGCCCTTGCGCGGCGACGTCGAGGGGAACGCCGGCCGCCAGTCCCGCCGCCGCGGCAGCGGACGCGTTCAGCGCCTGGTGGGCGCCCACGAGCGGCAGTGCGACGCGGACTGAGGCGTCGGCGGTCCGCAGCGTGAAGGACGGCCGGCCGCACTCGTCCAGCGCCAGGTCGAGCACCCGCACGTCGGCGTGCTCCGCCCGGCCGAAGGTCAGCACCGGGCCGTCGGTGAGCGAGCGCATCGCGGTGACCCGCGGGTCGTCGGCGTTGAGGACGGCCGTGCCGCCGGGGGCGAGCCCCTGCACCAGTTCGCCCTTGGCGGTGGCGATGGCCGCGCGCGAGCCGAACTCGCCGAGGTGGGCCTGGCCGACGTTGAGGACGACGGCGATGTCGGGCGCGACCAGACCGGTGAGCGCGGCGATGTCGCCGATGCGGCGGGCACCCATCTCCAGGACGAGGAACCCGGTGCCCATGTCGGCCCGCAGCATGGTCAGCGGCACCCCGAGCTCGTTGTTGAGCGAGCCGATCGTGGCGGTCGTCGGCGCGGTGGACGACAGCACGGCCGCCAGCAGGTCCTTGGTGCTGGTCTTGCCCTGAGAGCCGGTCAGTCCGACCACGGTCAGCCCATGGCGCAGCCGGGCCACGACGTGGGCGGCAAGCGTCTGCAGCGCCGCCTGGACATCGTCGACGACGACGGTGGGCAGCGGCGTGGGCCGGGAACCCAGCACGGCCACCACGCCGGCCCGGCCGGCCTGCCCGGCGTAGTCATGGCCGTCGACGCGCTCCCCGGCGACGGCGACGAAGAGGCCGCCGGGCTCGGCCTGCCGGCCGTCGAGCACGGCCGGAGCGGTCACCGTCACGGCACCGTCGCCCTCGACCGTCCCGCCGACGACCGCGGCGATCTCGCGGAGACTGAGCGGGATGATGCCCGCGCGACGCGGGAGCCGGGGCGCGGGGGCGAGGCCGGAGAGATAGAGGTAGGAGGAGGCTGGTTCGCTGTTGGTCACGCCTCCAGCCAACGAAGCGTAGTGTTGCGGGGGCGTATGCGGATTTCGATATGCCGACGATATGCCGCCGACCCGGCGGTAACATATCGCCGGGATATGGGAAAGAGCATACGCTCAGGCAACACCTCCTCTCGTTGGCTGGAGGCATGACCTACAGCCAACCAGCACGAGCGGCGGCCCGCCGCACCCCCTCGCGGACGTCCGGTTCCCCCTCGTCCACCGCGACGGCGGGTATCACCTTCTACGGCTGCGGGCGCGACGAGGAAATGCTGGTCCGGGAGATGGCGCCCCGCCTGGGGGTGGCGGCGACGCTCACGGCGGCAGCGGTGTCCGAAGCCACTGTGGAGCTCGCGCTCGGAAACCGGTGCATCAGCGTCGACCACAAGACCCGGATCACCGATTCCACTCTTCTTGCGCTCAGCCGGGCCGGCGTCGCCTACCTCTCCACCAGAAGCATCGGATGCAACCATATCGATGTCGGGTACGCGGAGAGCGTCGGGATTTCCGTGGAGAACGTCGCCTATTCGCCCGACAGCGTCGCCGACTACACCCTGATGCTCATGCTGATGGCGGTGCGGCACGCGAAACCCACCCTTCGCCGTGCGGATGTCCACGACTACAGATTGCCTGACGTACGCGGGAGAGAACTGCGCGATATGACCGTCGGGGTCGTGGGGACAGGACGCATCGGCGCGGCGGTCATGGACCGGCTGCGGGGCTTCGGCTGCCGGATCCTGGCCCACGACACCCGTCCCGGCACCGCCGCGGATTACGTTCCCCTCGATGAACTGCTGCGGCGGAGCGACCTGGTGACACTCCATACACCGCTCACGCCGGACACCCACCACCTCCTCGACCGTCAACGCATCGGGCTCATGAAGCACGGCGCCTTCGTCGTCAACACCGGACGGGGTGCACTGCTCGACACCGAGGCCCTGCTTCCGGCATTGGAGGACGGCAGGCTGGGCGGTGCCGCGCTGGACGTCCTCGAAGGCGAGGAGGGGATCTTCTACGCCGACTGCCGGAACACACCCATGGCAGGCGGTCCGTTGCCGCGGCTCCAGAAACTCCCGAACGTGCTCGTCAGTCCGCACACCGCCTACTACACCGACCGTGCCCTCAGCGACACGGTAGAGAACTCCCTCACCAACTGCCTTGAATTCGAAAGCAGGAACAAGCGTGGCTAGGCTGAAGGTCGGCATCGTCTTCGGGGGCAGCTCGGAAGAGCACCCCGTCTCCGTGAAGTCCGCGCAGGAGGTCGCCCGGAACCTCGATCCCGAGAAGTACCAGCCGTTCTACATCGGGATCACACAGGGCGGCGCCTGGAAGCTCTGTGACGGTCCCGGTCCGGACTGGGAGGACGGCAACTGCCGTCCGGCGCTGCTGTCACCGGACCGCGGCACACGCGGCCTTCTCGTGCTGGAGCAGGGACGATACGGAAGGATCGGTCTGGACGTCGTGCTGCCCGTGCTGCACGGCAAACTCGGCGAGGACGGTGCGATACAGGGCCTGCTGGAGCTGACCGGCATCCCCTACGCGGGCTGCGACGTCCAGAGTTCCGCTCTGTGCATGGACAAGTCACTTGCTTATCGCATCGTCAGGAGCGCGGGCATCGCCACGCCGAACTTCCGGACCGTCACGGCGGACGACACCGTCGACCCCGACCGGCTGACGTATCCCGTCTTCGTCAAGCCGGCCCGCTCCGGCTCGTCCTTCGGCGTCAGCAAGGTCTCCGGGCCGGAGGAACTGCCGAGCGCGGTGAAAACGGCACGGGAGTACGACTCGAAGGTGCTGATCGAGGAAGCGGTGGTCGGCAGCGAGGTCGGGTGCGCCATCCTGGGCGACGGTCCCGATCTGATCGCGGGCGAGGTGGACCGGATCGCACTCTCGCACGGCTTCTTCAAGATCCATCAGGAGGCGGATCCGGAAAGCGGCTCCGAGAACTCCACCCCCATCGTTCCCGCCGACATTTCGGCGGAGTCGCGCTCACTCGTCCTGGAGACCGCGAAGGCCGTGTACCGCGCCCTGGGCTGCAGCGGGCTGGCGCGGGTCGACATGTTCCTCACGAACGAGGGGGACGTGGTCCTCAACGAGGTCAACACCTTTCCCGGCCTGACCTCCTACAGCCGGTACCCGAGGATGATGGCGGCCGCGGGGCTGCCGCTTTCCCAGGTGATCGACCGGATGATAGCGCTCGCCTTGACAGGGCATACCCGGTGAACGGCGACTTCGCCTTTCTCGACGAACTCGTACCCGGGCTGCGGTGGGATGCCAAGTACGCCACCTGGGACAACTTCACCGGGAAGCCGGTGGACGGATACCTGGTCAATCGCATCGCCGGCACCAGGGATCTGGGCGCGGCCCTGGGCAGGGTGCGTGACAAGGCAGCGGCCCGTGGATTCGGTCTGCTGCTCTGGGACGGCTACCGCCCGCAACGGGCCGTGGACTGCTTTCTGCGCTGGTCGGAACAGCCGGAGGACGGACGCACCAAGCAACGGCACTATCCGAACATCGGCAGAGCCGAGATGTTCGAGCGGGGTTATGTCGCTGCCAGGTCGGGCCACAGCCGGGGCAGCACCGTCGATCTCACCCTCTACCATCTGGACACCGGTGAACTCGCCCGCATGGGGGGTGGCCACGACTTGATGGATCCCCTCTCCCACCATGGAGCACAAGGGATCACGCAAGGCGAGGCCGGGAACCGTGCACATCTCCGTTCCCTCATGGAGACGTGCGGCTTCAGCTCCTACGCGTGCGAGTGGTGGCATTACACACTCGACGACGAGCCCTACCCCGACACCTATTTCGATTTTCCCCTGGGGTAGGGGAGCCGCCCGCGGAGCCGGGCCACCGAACGCACGGCAAGCCCTCCCCGGCCGCACGCGGCCCCGCCCGTGCCCTGGCCCCTGCCCGGCCTCGCCGGAACACTCGCTCACGGATCACGGGCCGACACCTTGACAGTGCTCGTAGCGAACCGGCAGCATTTCCGTTATTCAGAAAGGTACTTCCGAGATTCGGAAGGAGAGCGGGCCCCATGGTCTTCGGCGACCGGCGCTTCACAGTGAACCTCTCGATCCTGTTCACCGAGCTTCCGCTGCTCGAACGCCCGGCCGCGGCCGCCGCGGCCGGCTTCGACGCCGTCGAGCTGTGGTGGCCCTGGCCAGAGGCGCCCGTGCCGGAAGCGGTGGAGCTGGATGCCCTGCGGGCCGCGCTGGACAAGGCCGGAACCCGGCTGACCGGGCTCAACTTCTACGCCGGCCGGCTGCCGGGACCCGACCGCGGTGCGCTCTCCGTACCCGGCGCGGAGTCCGAGCGGTTCCGCGCCAACCTCGACGTGGCCGCCGGCTTCGCCGCCGCCACCGGCTGCCCGGCGCTCAACGCCCTCTACGGCAACCGCGTCGAGGGCGTCACGGCCGCCGAGCAGGACCTGCTCGCCCTGGAGAACCTGGTGCTCGCCGCCCACGCGGCCGACCGGGCGGGCGCCGTCCTGCTGATCGAGGCGCTCAACGGGCCCGAGTCCCCGCACTATCCGCTGCTCGACGCGGCGGCCGCCGTCGCGGTGGCCGACAAGGTCGACGCCGCCTCGGGCCTCGGCAACGCCCGTTTTCTGATGGACCTCTACCACCTGTCGATGAACGGCGCGGACCTGGAGCAGGTCATCGACGCCCACGCAGGCCGCACCGGACACGTCCAGATCGCCGACAACCCCGGCCGCGGCGCGCCCGGCACCGGGACGCTGCCGCTGGCCGCGCTGCTGGACCGGCTCGCCGCCGCCGGGTACGACGGTCACGTGGGCCTGGAGTACAAGCCGGGCGACCGGCCGAGCGCCGAGTCCTTCGGCTGGCTCCCCCGCTGACCCGTCTGCCCGCCGACCCCGTACGCCCGCGCCCGGCCAGAGCAGAAAGGCACCACCCCCATGACCACCAACTCCGCAGCCCACAGGGCCGGCCGAACTGACCGGCCCTCGATTGCCTGGATCGGTCTCGGCATCATGGGCTCCCCCATGTCCGAGAACCTGATCGCGGCGGGCTATCAGGTCACCGGCTACACCCTGGAGCAGGACAAGCTCGACCGGCTGGCCAAGGCCGGCGGCACGGCGGCCGGTTCGATCGCCGGGGCCGTCGCGGACGCGGACGTGATCATCACGATGGTCCCCGCGTCGCCGCAGGTCGAGGCCGTCGCGTACGGGCCGGACGGGATCCTGGCGCACGCCAGGAGCGGCGCGCTGCTCATCGACATGTCCTCGATCACCCCGCAGACCTCCGTGGATCTGGCGAAGAACGCGGCCGAGCGCGGGATCCGGGTGCTCGACGCCCCCGTCTCGGGCGGCGAGGCCGGGGCGATCGAGGCGGTGCTGTCCATCATGGTGGGCGGCGAGCAGGCCGACTTCGAGAGGGCCCGGCCGGTCTTCGAGGCGCTGGGCAGGACGATCGTGCACTGCGGCCCGCACGGCGCGGGCCAGACGGTCAAGGCCGCCAACCAGTTGATCGTCGCGATCAACATCCAGGCGTGCGCCGAGGCCGTGGTCTTCCTGGAGAAGTCCGGCGTGGACCTGGCGGCCGCGCTCGACGTCCTCGGCGGCGGGCTGGCCGGCTCCACCGTGCTGGCCCGCAAGAAGGACAACTTCCTGGGCCGCGACTTCCGGCCCGGCTTCCGTATCGACCTGCACCACAAGGACATGGGCATCGTCACCGACGCCGCCCGGAACGTCGGCGCCGCGCTGCCGGTCGGCGCGGTCGTCGCCCAGCTCGTCGCCGCGCTGCGCGCGCAGGGCGACGGCGGCCTGGACCACTCCGCGCTGCTGCGCGGCGTGGAGCGCCTCTCCGGCGGCGAGGTCTGACCGTACGGGGAAGGTCCGGCCCGTACGAGGACGAGAACGCAGACCCCCGCCCCCGTCCGGGGCGGGGGCGGGGGCTCGCGGGTGCCCGCCGTCAGCTCTTCAGCGGCAGGATCGACGTGGGGGCGTGCCACGGCTCGGTGGCCTGCTCCTCCCACTCGCGGACGTCGCTGATGTCCGCCGTGGTGCTCATGGAGATGTTGGTGATCCGCTCCAGGATCGCCTCCACCACCACCGGCACCCGGTACTCCGCCGCCAGCTTCCGCGCCCGCGCGAACGCGGCGCCCAGCTCGCCCGGCTCGGTGACCCGGATCGCCTTGCAGCCCAGCCCCTCGGCGACCTTGACGTGGTCGACGCCGTAGCCGCCCAGCTCCGGCGAGTTGACGTTCTCGAACTCCAGGTTGACCTGGAAGTTCATGTCCAGGCCCAACTGCGCCTGCCGGATGAGGCCGAGATACGAGTTGTTGACGAGCACCTGCACGTAGGGGATGCGGTGCTGTGCGCCGACCGCCAGTTCCTCCACGAGGAACTGGAAGTCGTAGTCGCCGGAGAGCCCCACGACCAGCGCCTCCGGGTCGGCGGTGGCGACGCCGAGGGCGGCGGGCACGGTCCAGCCGAGCGGGCCGGCCTGGCCGCAGTTGATCCAGTGCCGCGGCCGGTAGACGTGGAGCATCTGGGCGCCGGCGATCTGCGAGAGGCCGATGGCGGTGACGTAGCGGGTGCCGGGGCCGAAGGCCTTGTTCATCTCCTCGTAGACCCGCTGCGGCTTCATCGGCACGTCGTCGAAGTGCGTACGGCGCTGGAGTCGCGCCCTGCGCTCCTGGGTGGCCGCGGCCCACGCGGCGCGGTCCGGCAGCCGGCCGGCGGCACGCCGTCCGCGGGCGACGTCGGTGAACTGCCGCAGCGCGGCGCCGGCGTCGGAGGCGATGCCGTAGTCGGGGGCGAAGATCCGGCCGATCTGGGTGGGGTCGATGTCGACGTGGACGAAGGTGCGGCCCTCGGTGTAGACGTCGAGCCGGTAGCCGGTGTGGCGGTTGGCCCAGCGGTTGCCGATGCCGAGGACGAAGTCGGCGGCGAGGAAGTTCTCGTTCCCGTAGCGGTGGGAGGTCTGGAGTCCGACCATGCCGGCGTTGAGCGGGTGGTCGTCGGGGAGGGCGCCCCAGCCCATCAGGGTCGGTACGACGGGCGTGCCGGTCAGCTCTGCGAACTCCACCAGCGACGCGCAGGCGTCGGCGCCGATGACGCCGCCGCCGGCGACGATCAGCGGGCGCTCGGCGGCGCACAGCATCGCGACGGCCTTCTCGGCCTGCGCGCGGGTGGCGGCGGGGCGGTGCACGGGCAGCGGCTCGTACGTGTCCGGGTCGAACTCGATCTCGGTGAGCTGGACATCGGTGGGCAGGTCGACGAGCACGGGGCCGGGGCGGCCGGAGCGCATCAGGTGGAACGCCTGCTGGAAGACGCCGGGCACCTGGGCGGCCTGGAGCACGGTGGTGGCCTTCTTGGTGACGGGGGTGGCGATCGCCGCGATGTCGACGGCCTGGAAGTCCTCCTTGTGCAGCACGGGCGTCGGCGCCTGTCCCGTGATGCACAGGATCGGGATCGAGTCGCCGATCGCCGAGTACAGACCGGTGATCATGTCGGTGCCGGCGGGGCCCGAAGTGCCGATGCAGACACCGATGTTGCCCGCCCGGGCGCGGGTGTAGCCCTCGGCCATGTGCGAGGCGCCCTCGACGTGCCGGGCGAGGACGTGGCCGATGCCGCCGGCGGCCCTGAGGGTCGCGTAGAACGGGTTGATCGCCGCTCCGGGGACGCCGAACGCGACCTCGACGCCTTCCTTCTTGAGGATCTCCACCGCCGCGCGCGCGGCTGTCATACGAGGCATCGCGTGCACCTGCTCTTCTCGGCTTTTCCGTATCACGGAATTTGAGTTTTACTATATGGAAGCAATCTAGAAGCGGGGCAAGTCGGCGTCAAGAGCCGGATTCGTAAGGGATGCTGGAGTGCGGAACCCACCACGCGGCCCCGAACCAGGAGCACTTCCATGCCAGAGAGCGTGCCGGTGCGCTGCCCGGCCTGCCGGCGCGAGCACGCGTACACCCCGAGCACGTTCCCCTGCGCCTGCGGCGCCCCGCTGACGCTGCCGCTGCTGCACGGCGGGGTGCCGGTGGAGCTGAAGCACCGCACGTGGCGGGACTCGTGGGTGACGGTGCGCTGTCCCGTCTGCGACCGGCGCGACGAATGGCCGCGGCCGGAACTGTCGTGCGACTGCGGCGCGGTGGTACGGCTGCCGGTGGCCCCCGCGCAGTCCCGCCGACCCCGGCCGGCCCCGGCGCCGCCGGTCCCGCCCGCATCGGCGGCCGCACCGGCCGCACCGGCCGCGCCCGGCCCTCCGGCCGGCCCTCCGCCCCGCCCGGCAGCGGCGCCGCGGCGGCCGGCGTTCCGTCCGGTGACCATCCGCAACACCGGCGACGCGGTCACGGCCGCCGCGCAGTACCTGCGCTGGCTGGGCTTCACGGATCTGGTGAAGAACGAGGACCGGCCCGCCTCCGGCGTCGACGTGCGCGGCGCGGGCGTGGTCGCCCACGTCGACCCGACCACGACGCCGACGGCGCTGCGGCACGTCGAGTGCGTGTGGCTCAGCGGCCTGAACGCCTCGGCGCTCGCCGTCTTCTTCTCCCTCGCCGGCTACACCCGCGAGGCCCGCACCCGGGCCGACGAGCTGCGGCTCCCGCTGTACGTGATGGACCTCACGGGCACCCCGCAGCCGGTCAACGACCCGGGGGACGAGCTGATCCGCACGGGCGCCGCACGGCGCGGCTGACAGGAGGCTCCGCGGGCGGCGACCAAAGTATGCGGCCGGGCCGCCGCGGTCGTACGAAGGTCTCGACGCCGTCGGCGGGGGCGCCACACCAGGCGGACGACCGTAGATTGGCCGGTATGCCCCGTACCGCCACCGAGACCCGCGCCGCCGGCAGCACCCGGCGGGACCGGCTCGCCGACGCCGGCCTCGTCCTCTTCGCCGGGGCCTTCTCGTTCCTGTCCGCCGACTCCGCGCTGCCGGAGGACGGTGCCGGCGCCTCGGAGAACGTGATCTTCGCCGAGGCCCTGGCCGCCGGCGTGGCCTGCCTGGCCCTGCTGCTGCGCCGCCGCTGGCCGGTGCCGCTCGCGGTGGCGATGCTCGTCGCCGACTCCTTCGGCCACTTCTTCATCGGCCCGACGCTGGTGGCGGTCTTCACCGTCGCGGCGCACCGCCCGCTGCGCACCACCGGCTGGGTCGCGGCCCTCGTCTGCGCCCGGCTCGTGGGCTTCCTCGCCAGCGTCCCGGACCCGGAGGATCCGCGGACCGGCGCGGGGGTGGCGTACTTCTCGCTGGTCACGGCGGCCGTCGTCTGGGGCCTGTACCGCCGCTCCCGGCGCCAGCTCGTCGCCTCGCTGCGCGAGCGCGCCGAGCAGGCGGAGGCCGACGCGGCGCTGCGCGCGGAGCAGGCGCAGCGGCGGGCGCGGGAGGAGATCGCGCGGGAGATGCACGACGTGCTGGCGCACCGGCTGTCGCTGCTGAGCGTGCACGCGGGCGCGCTGGAGTTCCATCCCGGCGCCCCGCCGGCGGAGGTCGCCCGTGCGGCGGGCGTGATCCGCGACAGCGCGCACGACGCGCTGCAGGACCTGCGGGACGTGATCGGGGTACTGCGCGCACCGGCGGACTCCGGCGCGGGCGCCGGGCGTCCGCAGCCGACGCTCGGGGACGTGGACCGGCTGGTGGCGGAGGCCGGCGAGGCGGGCATGCGCATCGCGTACGAACCGGACGTCACCACCCCGGAGGCGGTCCCGGCGGCGACGGGGCGCACGGCGTACCGCATCGTGCAGGAGGGCCTGACGAACGCACGCAAGCACGCGGCGGGCACGAAGGTGACGGTGACGCTGACGGGCAGCCCGGAGAAGGGCCTGACGGTGGAGGTGAGCAACGCGCTGCCGGGCGCAGCCGGGGAGGCGGACGGCCTGGGGACCGCGGCGGTCCGGCCGGGCGGCCGGCCGGCCGGCGGGCAGGATGGGGAGCGCACCGGGCACGGCCTGCCCGCGGTGGGCGCGCGCCCGGCGGCCGGGCGGGGTGCCGGTGGTGCCGGCACCGACCGGTCCCCGGTTCCCGCTCTCGCGGCGAAGCCGCGGGGCGGGCCCGGCCGTCTCGCCGGCACGCCCGTCGCGGTGCCGGGACCCGGCGACCGGATCAGCGGCTCCGAAGCCGGCGCCGGTGCCACCGGGCCCATTCCGGGGGCCGGGCAGGGGCTCGTCGGACTGGGCGAGCGGGCGTCGCTGGCCGGCGGGCGGCTGGCGCACACGGTCGACGGCGACGGCTTCCACCTGCGCGCCTGGCTTCCCTGGGGCCGCCCGTCCCGTACGGAGTGAGCCCCCGGCGCGCCCGCTAGGGTGGGCGCGTGTCCGACCAGACCGCCGATCCCGCAGATCCCGCAGATCCCGCCCCCCGGGTCGGCGTGCTCCTCGTCGACGACGACCCCCTCGTCCGGGCCGGGCTGCGGCTGATGCTCGGCGGAGCGAGCGACATCGACGTCGTGGGCGAGGCCGCGGACGGCAGCGAGGTGCCGGCGCTCGTGGCCGCGCACGCGCCGGACGTCGTGCTCATGGACATCCGCATGCCGCACCTCGACGGCCTCGCCGCCACCGAGGCGCTGCGGCGGTGCGCGGAGCCGCCGGAGGTGCTGGTGCTGACGACGTTCCACACCGACGCGCACGTGCTGCGGGCCCTGCGCGCGGGCGCCGCGGGGTTCGTCCTCAAGGACACCCCGCCCCGGGAGATCGTCGCGGCCGTACGCAAGGTCGCCGCCGGTGAGCCCGCGCTGTCGCCCGCGGTGCTCCAGCAGCTCATCGCCCAGGTCTCCGGCGCCGGCGCCGACGGCCCCGGGCGGTCCGGGGAGCGCGCCCGACGCCGTCTCGCCGCGCTCGGCGAGCGCGAGCGGGAGGTCGCCGTGGCGGTCGGCCGCGGCCGGTCGAACGCGGAGATCGCCGCCGAGCTGTACATGAGCGTGCCCACCGTGAAGACCCACGTCTCGCGCATCCTCACCAAGCTCGACCTCAACAACCGCGTGCAGATCGCCCTTCTCGTCCACGACGCAAGGGAATCCTGAGCCGTCCGCGGTGTTGTACCGATCATGGACATTCCTCTCTCCGTGCTCGACCGGTCGCTGGTGCGCGAAGGCCAGGACCCGGCCGACGCGCTGCGCCGCACCGTCCGCTTCGCGCAGCAGGTGGAGAGGTACGGCTTCCGCCGCTTGTGGGTCTCCGAGCACCACGGCGTTCCCGGCGTCGCGGGCTCCGCGCCGACCGTGCTGGCCGCCGCCGTCGCCGCCGCCACCTCCCGGATCCGGGTCGGCACCGGGGGCGTGATGCTGCCCAACCACCGGCCGCTGGTCGTCGCCGAGCAGTTCGGGGTGCTGGGCTCGCTCTTCCCGGACCGGATCGACATGGGCCTCGGCCGCTCGCTGGGCTTCACCGACGGCATCCGGCGTGCACTGGGCCACGGCATGGCGGACGCGGAGGACTTCGGGGCGGCGCTGGCGGAGCTGCTGCGGTGGTTCGAGGGCGAGCAGCCGGCGTATCCGGGGGTGCACGCCGTACCGGCGGAGGGGCTGCGGGTGCCGGCGTACGTGCTGGCCATCGACGGCGGCGCCGACATCGCCGCCGCGCACGGGCTGCCGCTGGTGATCGGCGCGGGCCGGCGGCCGGAGAAGATGCTGCGGGCCGTCGAGCGCTACCGCGAGGCGTTCACGCCCTCGGCGCAGCGGGCCGAGCCGTACGTCGTCGTGGCGGTCGCCGCCGCGGTGGCGGACTCGGCGGAACGGGCCGCCGACCTGCTGCTGCCGGAGGCGTGGGCGACGGTCTGGTCCCGTACCCGCGGGGAGTTCCCGCCGCTGAGGCACCCGGAGGAGATACGGGCCCGTACGCTCACCGAGCGCGAGGCCCGCTATCTCGACGAGGCCCGCCAGTCCCAGGTGTCCGGCACCGGCGCGCAGGTGGCCGCCGCCCTCGGCGGACTCGCCGCCCGCAGCGGCGCCGACGAACTGCTGGTCTCCCTGCACACCCCCGACGAGGAAGCCCGGCTGGAGTCCTTCCGGAAGCTGGCGGAGCTGAAGATCGCGGCGCCCGCGGCGGGTTGACGAGGTCTACAGCTCCACCGCCTCCCCCGGCCGCGGCAGCCGCAGCCGGTGTCCGAGCCCCGCCGCCTCGAAGGCGGTGACCAGCGAGTCGGCGCCCTGCGTGAAGTGCCCCCAGTGCTCGAAGTGCAGCGGCACCACGTCGTGCGCCCCGAGCACGGCGGCCGCGGCGGCGGCGTGCTCGCTGGTCAGCGTGAGGTGCGCGGCGCCGAGCAGCGGGGTCTGCGCGGCTCCGGCGAAGAGCACGGCGATGTCCACGGGACCGAGCCGCGCGGCTATCGTACGGACCACGTCGAGCGAGGCGTTGTCGCCGCTGACGTAGACCGTGGGCAGCCCCTCGCCGGTGAGCACGAACCCGGTGACCTCGCCGGTCAGATGCTCGGTGCCGGGCGGGCCGTGCAGCGCGGGCACGGCGGTGACGCGGACCGGACCGACGGCGTACGACTCCCACGCCGGCAGCGCCCGCACCGGCCCGCGCAGCCGCTCCGCCGCCGACGCCGTGGAGAGCACCAGCGGCGCGGCGGCGGCGCACTCGCGCCCGGCCCGGTCGAGGTTGTCGGGGTGCTGGTCGTGCGAGAGCAGCACCGCGTCGACCGGGCCGAGGTCGGCCGGCGCGAGCGCCGGGCCCGCGGTCTTCACCAGCCGCCGCCCGCCGACCGGGTACTCGCCGGGCGGGTCGAACGTCGGATCGGTCAGCAGCCGGATCCCGCCGAGCTGGAGCAGCGCGGTGGGGCCGCCGACGTAGTGCAAGATCGTCATGGCAGTGCCAAGTACCCGCGGGCCGCCCCTATTCCGCAGCACTGAACTGCTCCCGCAGCTCGACCTTCCGCACCTTCCCGCTGACCGTCATCGGGAACTCCTCCATGATCCGCAGATGCCGCGGGATCTTGTAGTGCGCGAGCCGGTTCTCGCAGTAGTGGGCCAGCTCGCGCCTGGAGAGCGCGTGCCGCGGATCGCTGAGGACCACGCAGGCGAGGATCTCCTCGCCGTACGTCTCGTCCGGCACGCCCACCACCTGCACGTCGGCGATCTTGGGATGGGTGTGCAGGAACTCCTCGATCTCGCGCGGGTAGACGTTCTCGCCGCCCCTTATGATCATGTCCTTGATCCGGCCGACGATCTCCACGCAGCCGTCCTCGCGCATCCGCGCCAGGTCGCCGGTGTGCATCCAGCGGCCGGCGTCGATGACCTCGGCGGTGCGCTCGGGCTGCTCCCAGTAGCCCTGCATGACGCTGTAGCCGCGGGTGCACAGCTCACCGGTGGTGCCGCGGGGCATGGTGACGCCGGTGACCGGGTCGACGACCTTGACCTCGATGTGCGGCAGGACGCGGCCGACGGTGGCGGTACGGCGCTCCAGGTCGTCCTCGCGCCGGGTCTGGGTGGCGACGGGGGAGGTCTCGGTCATGCCGTAGCAGATGGTCACCTCCGCCATGTGCATCTCGTTGACCACCCGCTTCATCACCTCGACGGGGCACGGCGAGCCGGCCATGATCCCGGTGCGCAGCGACGTCAGGTCGTACAGGGCGAAGTCGGGCAGGGCCAGCTCGGCGACGAACATGGTGGGCACCCCGTACAGCGAGGTGCAGCGCTCCTGTTCGACGGCCGCGAGGGTGGCGGCGGGGTCGAAGGAGGGGCCGGGGATGACGATGCAGGCGCCGTGGCTGGTGGCCGCGAGGTTGCCCATGACCATGCCGAAGCAGTGGTAGTACGGGACGGGGATGCAGACCCGGTCCTGCTCGGTGTAGCCCAGGGTCTCGCCGACGAAGAAGCCGTTGTTGAGGATGCTGTGGTGCGACAGGGTCGCGCCCTTGGCGAAGCCGGTGGTACCGGAGGTGTACTGGATGTTGACCGGGTCGTCGCAGGACAGCAGCGCCTCGCGCTCACGGACCCGCTCCGGGGGCACCGTGCGGCCGGCCTCGATCAGCCGGCCCCAGCCGGCGTGGCCGATGTAGAAGACGTTGCGCAGGGCGGGGCAACTGCCGCGCACCTGCTCGACCATCCGCCGGTAGTCGCTGGACTTGTGCTCCAGCGAGGCGACCAGCAGGGAGATGCCGGCCTGGTTGAGGACGTACTCCAGCTCGTGCACCCGGTAGGCGGGGTTGATGGTGACCATGACGGCGCCGATACGGGCCGAGGCGTACTGCACGAGCACCCACTCCGGGCAGTTGACCGCCCAGACGCCGACGCGCTCGCCCTTGGCGACGCCGCGGGCGAGCAGCCCGCGCGCCACCTCGTCGACGGCGGCGCCGAACTCCGCGTAGGTCCAGCGGCGCCCGGAGGCCACGTCCACCAGGGCCTCGCGGTCGGGGTGGGCGGCGATGGCGCGGTCCAGGTTGGCACCGATGGTGTCGCCCAGCAGGGCGGTGGTGCCGGTGCCGCCGGTGTAGGACGGCTCTGCGGTCATGTGTGGTCCTCCTCGCGGTACTCGTCGGCGGATCCGGCGGCGGTCGCCGCGCGCAGTTGCACGCGGCGGATCTTGCCGGAGACGGTCTTGGGCAGGTCGGCGAACTCCAGCCGCCGGATGCGCTTGTACGGGGCGAGCACGGCGCGCGAGTGCGCGAAGATCGCCTCCGCCGCGGCCGCGCCCGGCTCCCAGCCGGCGGCCAGCACGACGTACGCCTTGGGCACGGCGAGCCGCAGCGGGTCGGGCGCGGGCACGACGGCGGCCTCGGCGACCGCCTCGTGCTCCAGCAGCGCGCTCTCCAGCTCGAAGGGGCTGATCTTGTAGTCGCTCGCCTTGAAGACGTCGTCGCTGCGCCCGATGTACGTGATGTAGCCCTCGGCGTCACGGGCGCCGATGTCACCGGTGCGGTAGTAGCCGTCGGCCATGGCCTCGGCGGTGCGGGCCGCGTCGCCCTCGTAGCCGGTCATCAGGCCCACGGGGCGCGCGGTCAGGTCGAGGCAGATCTCGCCCTCGTCGGCGGGCTTGCCGCTGACGGGGTCCAGGAGCACGACGTCGTATCCGGGAGTGGGACGGCCCATGGAACCCAGCTTGACGGGCTGCCCGGGGGAATTGGCGATCTGCACCGCGGTCTCGGTCTGGCCGAAACCGTCGCGGATGGTCAGCCTCCAGGCCCGTCTGACGGCCTCGATGACCTCCGGGTTGAGGGGTTCACCTGCGGCGACGGCCTCACGCGGCGGGGTGGCGAGCCCGCTCAGATCGGACTGGACGAGCATCCGCCAGACGGTGGGCGGGGCGCAGAAAGTTGTCACGCCGCCGCGGTCCATGGCGGCCAGCAGCGCCCCGGCGTCGAAGCGCGTGTAGTTGTACAGGAAGACCGTCGCCTCCGCGTTCCAGGGCGCGAAGAGATTGGACCAGGCGTGCTTGGCCCAGCCGGGTGAGGAGATGTTCAGGTGGACGTCGCCGGGGCGGATGCCGATCCAGTACATCGTCGCCAGGTGGCCGACGGGGTACGAGACATGGGTGTGCTCGACGAGTTTGGGGAGCGCGGTGGTGCCGGAGGTGAAGTAGAGCATCAGGGTGTCGCCGGCGGCCGTGGGCCCGTCGGGCGTGAAGCTCGCGGAGGCCTCGTACGCGTCCTCGTACGGCAGCCAGCCCGCCCCGCTGCCGCCGACCGAGATGCGGGTGTAGTCCCCGGGCACCTCGGCGAACTTGGCCTCGTCGGCGGCCCGTACGAGCACGTGGGCGGCCCGGCCGCGCCCGATGCGGTCGGCGAGGTCGGCCGGGCCGAGGAGGGGCGTGGCGGGGATGACGACGGCGCGCAGCTTCATCGCGGCGAGCGCGGCCTCCCACAACTCGGCCTGGTTGCCGAGCATGACGACGATACGGTCGCCGGCCCGCACCCCCTGGGCACGCAGCCAGTTCGCCACCCGGTTCGACCGCTCACTCATCCGGGCGAAACTCAACCGGGTCTCGCGGCCGTCTTCCTCCACGATGTGGAGGGCCGTGCGCTCGTTGCCCTCGGCGATGGCGTCGAACCAGTCGAGTGCCCAGTTGAAGCGCTCCGGCCTGGGCCAGGAGAAGCCCGCGCGGGCAGCGGCGTAGTCCTCCCTGCGCTCCAGCAGAAAGTCCCGCGCGGACCGGAAGTCCTCGGTCGGATTCGATGCCGTCACATGTCCTCCTCGTACGGCGGCGGCTCGCTAGCATCGTGCTGCGAGTGACCTACGCCTCACTACCCCCATACGGGGGTGCCCTGCCGCCGGCCACGCCGGCGATCCCCCATCAGCACCAGGGAGCGAGCGACATGCCGGAGACCGCGGACGCAGCGGAGGTGCGCGGCGCGCTGGCCCGGCTGCGCCGGTTCGGCGGCGTGCCCGTCGCCTTCGGCGGGCTGCTCACGGACGGCGGCCGCAAGCTGCGGATCAGCGAGCTGAGCGGCACGGTGACGCTGTCGCTGCAGGGACTCGGGGTGGCCACGGGCAACGGGCTCGGCGGCAAGGCCATCGCCTTCTCCCGGCCCTGTGCGGTCACCGACTACACCTCGTCCCGCGCCATCAGCCACGAGTACGACGGCCCGGTGGGCGCCGAGGGCCTGCGCTCGGTGCTGGCGGTGCCCGTCGTCGTACGCGGCCGGGTGCGGGCCGTGCTCTACGGCGCGCTGCGCGACTCGCTGCCGCTGGGCGACCGGTCGCTGACCGCGGCGGTGGAGACGGCGCGCCACCTGGAGCAGACCCTCGCCGTCCGCGACGAGGCCCGCCGGCTGCTCGCCGTCGCGACGCCCACCGCGCAGCGGGCGGCGGACCCGGCGGCCTGGGAGAACGTCCGCACCGCGCACCGTGACCTGCGCACGCTGGCGCCGCGTATAGCCGACGAGGCGCTGCGCGCGGAGCTGCTGGCGCTCTGCGACCGGCTGGCCTCGGCGGCCGTCACGATCGCCCCGGCCGCCGGCGCGGACCCCGAGCGGACGGTGCTGGCGCCGCGGGAGCTGGACGTGCTGGCGTGCGTCGCGACGGGCGCGACGAACGCGGCGGCCGGCGAACGGCTGGGGCTGCGGCCGGAGACGGTGAAGAGCTACCTGCGCTCGGCGATGCGCAAGCTCGGGGCGCACACCCGGCTGGAGGCGGTCACCGCCGCCCGCCGGGCGGGGCTGCTGCCGTAGCCCCCAGGGTCTGCGGGGCGGGTCACCCCTGGTGCGCGACGACGTTCACCACCTTGCCGTCGGGGTCGCGGACGAAGAACCGCCGCACGCCCCACTCCTCATCGGTGAGCGGGTGCACGATCTCGGCGCCCGCGGCGCGCATCGCCTCGTGCGCCGCGTCGACGTCCGCGACCTCGATGCTCATGTCGGGGTCGACGGGCGCGGAGGCGTCCCGCTCCATGAAGATCAACTGTGCGGTGGGGTTGCCGGGCGCGGCGAGCGCCATCACCCACCCCAGGTTCATCACCTCCTCGAAGCCCAGCCGCTCGTAGAACGTGCGGCTGGCCTCGAAGGACTCGGACTTGATGTCGGGCACGACCCGCCTGATGCTCATGCCGCGGAGGCTACCCGCCGGCTGTGACAGCGCCGCCGGGCCGGGCAGTGGGACCGCGCGTGCGGCCCGTGCGCCCCGGGGGGGCGTCCGGCGGGCGGTCGGGGGCGCCGGACGGGCGTCGGGGGCGCACACCTCCGGGCATGCCGCGCATGGCCGTGCGGAGGACGGCGGCGCGCATGCGTCAGGGGCGCATGGCAGCACGTGCCTCCCCGAGGGCGACGCCGCGGCGGCCAGGCGGGAAAATGGACCCGTGGCCGAACACCCCAACCTGAGCTGGATCGCGGACGGGCGCGCGCAGACCGCCCGCTGGTACGCCGCCGGCGGCACCCCGCCGCCGCGGCGCGTGGTGCCCGCGGACGACCGGATGTGCGCGGACATCGCGTACCGGCTGGTGTGCGAGGGCACGGCCGTCCTGTGGCAGGGCGACTATCACGGCGGGCGTCAGCTCCTCGCCGCGCTGGGCCGCCGTATCGACCGCCGCTCCGCCCGCCGCGGCCGGCGCCCGGCCGCACCGGCGGGCGGCCGGGAGACCGGCCCGGCGGACGCCTTCCACCGGCACCGGCAGGCCCAGGGCCACCGGGCGCGGGTGCTCGGCATGCTGCTCGTCCCCCTCGAACCCGGGCCGCGGGGCGCGGCCGTGCCGCTGCGCCGGGCACCCGACGTGAGCGGGGCGGTGGCCGGGGCGTACGGCCCCGTGACCGAGCCCGGCGCGGTGGCGCTGCGCGAACTGCTCGGCGCGGTGGGGGCCCACGAGTGGCACCGCAAAGGCGTGGACATACCGGCGCTGGGCGCCCGGGTGCACCCGCACTACGGAGTCTTCTCGCCGGTGCGCGGCGAGTACGTCGACCTCGTCGCCGAGGCCCCGCTGCCGGCGAAGTCCCTGGCGTTCGACGTGGGCACCGGGACCGGGGTGCTCGCGGCGGTGCTGGCGCGCCGCGGGGTGGAACGGGTCGTCGCCACCGACACGGATCCGCGCGCGCTGGCCTGCGCCCGCGACAACGTCGACCGGCTGGGCCTGGCCGAGCAGGTCGAGGTCGTGGAGGAGAACCTGTTCCCGCCGGGGCGCGCGCCGCTGGTCGTCTGCAACCCGCCGTGGCTGCCCGCCAAGCCGACCTCCGCGCTGGAGCACGCCGTCTACGACCCGGGCGGCGGCATGCTCCACGGCTTCCTCGCCGGCCTCGCGGCGCATCTGGAGCCGGGCGGTGAGGGCTGGCTCGTGCTGTCCGACCTGGCCGTGCACCTGGGGCTGCGCGGCCGCGGGGAGCTGCCGGCGGCGATCGAGGCGGCGGGCCTGCGGGTGGCGGCCCGCCATGACACCCGCCCGCGGCACCGCCGGGCGACGGACACGTCGGACCCGCTGCACGCGGCGCGGGCGGCGGAGGTGACGTCGCTGTGGCGGCTGACGGCGGCGGAGTGAGGGGGCGCGGCGGGGCGCGAACGGGTCGCCGCGCGCGGAAGTAGTCCGGCATGTGGACAGGGCGCCTCCCACTGCACCGCCGTCTCGACGCCTCTGACCGGTGGTTGTTCCGGGAGGTTCCCGTGGGGTGGTCTCGCATCGCGGAACACAGGTGCCAGCCGGGGCAGGGCCCCGTACGGTCATACTGTGGACACCTCCGGACACGCCCTCGCTCCCCGCCGCCGGCCTCACTTGTACGTTCCCGTGGAGGACGGAAAGGGCGGGATGCGGCTGCGGATGTTCCGTACGCCGCTGGGCACGCGCACCGCGGTGGCGTTCACGAGCCAGGCCGCGCTGGTGCGCGCGCTGGGCCCGGAGCAGAAGTGGGTACGCCTCGGCGAGCCGGCGCTACGCGCGCTGACCGCGCCGCTGGGCGCCGACCGGATCACCGTCGACCCCCTGCTCACCGCCCGCCGCCCGTACGCCCACTTCACCCCGCCGCGGCAGGACGAGCCGCGGCCCCGGCAGCGCCCCACGCCGCCGGCCTCCCCGACGCCGAAGAGGCCGGCGACCCACTGACGGGCCGGGGGGCTACCCGCGCGCTTTTGCGGTCCCGCAACTCCTGACGGCTGCCGGGTGCCAGCATCTCCAGCACCCCCGCCGCCTCCGCCTCGGCCTCCGGCCGCTCACCGCGCGTCAGCGGGGCGAACGTCTCCAGGTGTATCGTCGCCGCGCCGTCGTCCTGCGTCACCCGCCACAGCCCGCGGACGAAGCCGCGTCACTCCGCACCACGTCTGCACGTCCCGTAGGACGCGGGCCCGAAGGCGGCGAGAGAGCGCAGCACGAGCCGTCCGACGTCCGGGTCCGGGTCGGGCTCGGCGCCCAGCCAGGACCGGACGGTGGCGTGCGTGACCTGCCCGCCCCTCCCCCACAGCCCGCGCGGCGGCGCCTGGACCAGCGGAACCCGGATGCGCGCGGCGACCTTCACCGCAAGCGGTTCGTGGGCCGGCCACTCGCGCCGCAAGGGCGCGGTTGAGGCGGGGGGTGGAGAGGGTGGCGGGCCCGCTCGTCGTCATACCGGCCATGCCAGGGACCCTTGCGGCCGGTTTCCGTCCGCAGCCCCGGCCGGAGCGGGAGGTCGGTGCGGGACGCGGGCGCGGCTGAGGGAGGATCGGGGCGCAGCCGACGACAGGGGAGACGGTGGGGACGCTCGACGGACAGCGCGAGAGCGCCGGGGGCGGGGCCGGGCAGGTGGCAGGCGCGGAGTCCGCTCGCCCGCGGAACGCCGGGGAAACCGCCGGGCGCTCCTCCCGGCGCCTTCGGCTCGCCGCGGCCGTCGCCGGAGGGCTGCCCTTGTGTGCCGTCTCCTGCGTTCTCGCGTTCCGGGCCGTCGGCGGCGACGGCGTGACTCCCCTGCCGCAGCTTGCCGCCTTTCTGCCCTGGCTGCTCGTGCCCGGGGGTGCGGGGCTGCTGCTGATGGCGCTCGCCCGCAACCGGGCCGGCGTCGTGTGGGCGCTCGTCGTGGTCGCCGCCACCGGCTGGTTCGTACGGCCCTACGAGTCCGCCGCCGATCCCCCGTCCTCTCCGCCCAGGGCCGAGTTCCGGCTGCTCTCCGCCAACCTCAAGTTCGGCGACGCCACGCCGGCCCTGCGCACGGCGCTGCGCGCGTACGAGCCGGACATCGCCCTGGTCCAGGAGTGCGACAGCCGCTGCGTCGAGGCCCTGCGCGGTCCGGCGCTGCGGGCCGCGTACCCGTACCGCGTCATCGACGCCGGCGATCCCGCCGAGGGCTCCGCGATCCTCAGCAGGTACCCGCTGACCGAGGAGCCCGGCGTGCGCGGCACGCTGTCGATGCCCGCGGCCACCGCGCGCGTCGCGGGCGAGCGGGTGCGGCTGCAGGTCGTTCACCCGATGCCGCCGACTCCCGGGTCCATGGACGCCTGGCGCGCCGAGCTGGGGTACCTGCGGGACGCCGCCGCGGCGCGCGGAGAGGTGCCCACCGTCTTCGGCGGCGACTTCAACTCCTCGCAGGACCACGAGGCGTTCCGCGACATCCTGGACACCGGCCTGCGGGACAGCGCCATGCTGCTCGGCCGTTCCCGCACCCCCACCTGGCCGGCGTCGACGACGCCCCTCTTCGGCGCCCAGATCGACCACGTCCTGGTGAGCGACCGGCTGAGCCCCGCGGACATCGAGTTCCCCGAGCTGGCCGGCACCGACCACCGCGCGGTGCTCGTGGGGCTGCAGTTGCGCTGAGCCGTGGCCGATACTGGCCCGCATGGACCGTCACGAGTGGGCCGCGCAGACGCTGTCCGTACGGCCCGGCGACAGGGTGCTGGAGATCGGCTGCGGGCACGGGGTGACCGCGTCGCACGTCTGCGCGGAGCCGGCCGCCGGACCGCGGGAGGCGACGCAGCGGTTCGTCGGCCTGGACCGGTCCGCGAAGATGACCGCCGCGGCCGTTCGGCGGAACGCCGCCCACGTCGCCGCCGGGCTCGCGGAGTTCAGGACCGGCGTCTTCCCCGCCGCGGACCTCGCCGCCGGGCGGCCCTTCGACCTCGCGTACGCGTTCAACGTACGGCTGCTGTGGACCGACCCCGCCGCCGCCCGCGCGGTAGCCGGGCTGCTGCGCCCCGGCGGGCGGCTCTTCGTGTTCTTCCGGTTGCCCTCGTGGAGCCCCGCGGCCCATCGGGAGGTCGCCGCACAGGCCGCGCGGACGCTGACCGCGGGCGGGCTCGCGGTGACCGCCGACGCGCAGGACGAGGCCGTCGAGAGCGGCTACGTCACGGCCCTGACCCCGCCCGGCTGATCCTGCCCGGCCGGCCTCACCCGGCCGACCGCACCCGGCCCGCCGGCTTCATGCGACGCTCCGGCCCGCCGCCCCCGCTCCCGGTGGATCGGCGTGTGCGCGCCGGTCAGCGGCAGCCCGGTGCCGCCCCGGCGGGCCGCGACGATCTCCCCGGCGATGGAGACCGCGACCTCCTCCGGCGAGCGGGCGCCGAGGTCGAGGCCGATCGGCGAGTGCAGGCGGGCGAGTTCGGGGTCGGTGACGCCCGCCTCGCGCAGCCGCCGGTTGCGGTCCAGGTGCGTACGACGCGAGCCCATCGCGCCGACGTACGCCACGGGCAGCCGCAGCGCGGCCGTCAGCAGCGGCACGTCGAACCTGGGGTCGTGCGTGAGCACGCACAGCACCGTGCGCCCGTCCAGCTCCCCCGCGGCCAGCGCGTCCGCCAGGTACTCGTGCGGCCAGCGCACCGCCACCTCGTCCGCCTCGGGGAAGCGGCGGGCCGTGGCGAAGACGGGGCGGGCGTCGCAGAGAGTGACGTGGTACCCGAGGAACTTGCCGATGCGGACCAGCGCGTGCGCGAAGTCGATCGCGCCGAAGACCACCATCCGCGGTGCCGGCACGCTCACCTCCACCAGCAGCGTCACCGGCTCCCCGCAGCGCGCCCCCGCCGCGCCGACCGACACCGTGTCCGTGCGCCCCGCGTCGAGCAGCGCGGCGGCCTCGGCGGCGGCGGTGCGCTCCAGCGCGGTGCCGTCCCACGCGGGCAGGTCGGCGAGCGGGCCCGCGAAGCGGCCCTCGTACGTGCCGTCGGGGTGTACCAGCAGCGCCTGCCCGAGGAGGGCCACCGGGCCGCCGACGATCCGCGCGACCGCCGCGGCCCCGCCGCCCGCGGCGGCGGTCAGCGCCGTACGGAGCACGCCGCCGGCCGTGACCGGCGTGACGAGGATGTCGATCTCCCCGCCGCAGGTGAGCCCGACCGCGAAGGCGTCGTCGTCGGAGTAGCCGAAGGTCTCCAGCACCGCCTCGCCGGTCTCCAGGACCTCCCGGCACAGCTCGTACACCGCGCCCTCGACGCAGCCGCCGGACACGCTGCCGACCGCCGTGCCCTCGGCGTCCACGGCCAGCGCGGCGCCCGGGCCGCGCGGCGCGGAGCCGCTGGTGCCCACGACGGTGGCGACGGCGAAGGGGCGGCCCTCCGCGCACCACCGGGCGAGGTCGGCAGCGATGTCCAGCATCCTGATCAGCTCCTCACAAGGCCGCTGGTCCTATTTGACACCCATCCACTGCTCGATCGGATGAAGCGCGAAGAAGACGACGAACACGGCGGTCAGGACCCACATGAAGACGCCCGGCTCGCGCCACTTCCCCTGGGCGGCCCTGATCGCCGTGTACGAGATGACGCCGGCGGCCACCCCCGCCGTGATGGAGCACGTGAACGGCATCAGCACGACCGTCAGGAACACCGGCACGGCCACGCCCCGGTCGGCCCAGTCCACGTGCCGCGCGTTCGCCGTCCTCATGGCGCCGATGACGACCAGCGCCGCGGCGGCCAGCGCGGTGGCGGTGATCAGGCCGGACGGGGCGAGCACATGGCCCGCGGCGTCCTCGCCTCCCAGGATCAGCGGGTTGAGCAGCAGGATGTAGGCCATCGCCATGAAAGTGGTGAGCCCGCCGCGCACCTCGCGCGCGACCGTGGAGCCGCGCCGGGATATCCCGAAGTAGCGGTCGGGCCACGAGGTGCGGCCGGATGCGGCGGTGCCGGGTCGCCCGGCCGGCGCTGGCGCGCGCCGGTCGACGGAGGAGTGGGTCATGCGTTCCCCCAGGGTTCACAGGGGCAGCCCGCGGTTGCGGGATGTGGGATCGGTGGAGCTGCACGACCCGGGGGACGGCCCGAGGCGAAGAGGAACGGATGGTGCGTTGGGTGCCGTTTCAGGTGCCGGTGAGGTGCTCCGGCCGTACGGGAGCCTTGGTCAGGGCCAGGCCGGTGGCCTGGCGGATGGCGGCGAGCACCGCCGGGGTGGCCGAGAGCGTGGACGCCTCGCCCACACCCCTCAGGCCGTACGGCGCGTGCGGGTCGGCCAGTTCGAGTACGTCGACGGGGATGGCCGGGGTGTCGAGGATGGTCGGGATCAGATAGTCGGTGAACGAGGGGTTCCGCACCCGCGCGGTCGCCGGGTCGATCACGATCTCCTCCATCACCGCCACGCCCAGGCCCTGCGTCGTGCCGCCCTGGATCTGCCCGACGACCGACAGCGGGTTGAGGGCCTTGCCGACGTCCTGGGCGCAGGCCAGCTCGACGACCTTGACCAGGCCGAGTTCGGTGTCGACCTCGACGACCGCGCGGTGCGCGGCGAAGGAGTACTGGACGTGGCCGAAGCCCTGGCCGGTCTCGATGTCGAACGGCTCGGTGGGCCGGTGCCGGAAGGGCAGTTCGACGTCGACGGGCGGCTCGCCGTCGAGCACGTCGGCCAGATCGGCGAGGACCTCGCCGCCGTCCGTGACGACCTTGCCGCCCTCCAGCAGCAGTTCGGCCGTCGCCCACGCGGGGTGGTACGTGCCGAGCTTGCGCCGGCCGAGGGCGAGCACCTGCTCGCGCACCGCCGCGCAGGCGTTCCTTACCGCACCGCCCGTCATGTACGTCTGCCGGGAGGCGGAGGTGGAGCCGGCGGAGCCGACCCCGGTGTCGGCCGGGGCGATGACCACGTGGGCGACGCCCAGTTCGGTGCGGGCGATCTGCGCCTGCACGGTGATGCCGCCCTGGCCGACCTCGGCCGCCGCGGTGTGCACGGTGACCACGGGCTCGCCACCGACGGCCTCCAGCCGCACCCGGGCGGTGGAGAAGTCGTCGAAGCCCTCGGAGAAGCCGACGTTCTTGATGCCGACCGCGTAGCCGACGCCGCGGACGACCCCCTCGCCGTGCGTGGTGTTGGACAGCCCGCCGGGCAGCGCCCGTACGTCCGCGGCGCCGTCCGCGCTCTCCCACTGCCGCTCCGGCGGCAGCGGCCGGGCCTGCACGCGGCGCAGGATCTCCGCCACCGGCGCCGGGGAGTCGACCTGCTGCCCGGTCGGCAGCCGCGAGCCCTGCGACATGGCGTTCAGCTGCCGGAACGCCACCGGGTCCATGCCGACCGCCGCGGCCAGCCGGTCCATCTGCGCCTCGTATCCGAAGCACGCCTGGACGGCGCCGAAGCCGCGCATCGCGCCGCAGGGCGGGTTGTTGGTGTAGAGCCCGACCGCCTCGATCTCGACGTCCTCGACGACGTACGGGCCCATGGACAGCGACGCCGCGTTGCCGACGACGGCCGGGGTGGAGGAGGCGTACGCGCCGCCGTCGAGGACGATGCGGCAGCGGGCGTGGGTGATCCGGCCGTCCGCGGTGACGCCGTGCTCGTAGCGGATCCTGGCCGGGTGGCGGTGCACATGGCCGAAGAAGGACTCGAAGCGGTCGTAGACCATCTTGACGGGCTTGCCGGTGCGCAGCGCCAGCAGGCAGGCGTGGATCTGCATCGACAGGTCCTCGCGCCCGCCGAAGGCGCCGCCGACGCCGGAGAGCGTCATGCGCACCTTCTCCTCCGGCAGCCCGAGCACCGGCGCGATCTGCCGTCGGTCGGCGTGCAGCCACTGGGTGGCGACGTACAGGTCGACGCCGCCGTCCTCCGCGGGCACCGCGAGGCCGGATTCCGGGCCCAGGAACGCCTGGTCCTGCATGCCGAACTCGTACTCGCCGGTGACGATGTGGTCGGCCCGGCGGGCCGCCGCGGCGGCGTCGCCGCGCACGATCGGCTGGCGGTGGACGACGTTCGGGTGCGGTACGTGCCGCGCGTGGTCGTCGGTGCGGTCGGGGTGCAGCACCGGCGCGCCGGGGGCGAGCGCGGACTCCTCGTCGGTGACGAGCGGCAACTCCCGCCACTCGATGCGGATCTTCGCCGCGGCCCGGCGGGCGGTCTCGGGGTGGTCGGCGGCGACCAGCGCCACCGGCTCGCCGTGGTGGCGCACCCGGCCGGCGGCGAGCGCGGGGGTGTCGGCGATCTCCAGACCGTAGTTCTTCTGCTCCGCGGGCAGGTCGTCGTACGTGAGCACGGCGTAGACCCCGGCCTGGGCGAGGGCGGCGGAGGTGTCGACGGCGAGGATCTCGGCGTGGGCGTACGGGGAGCGCAGCGTGTGGCCCCAGATCATGTCCTCGTGCCACAGGTCGGAGGAGTACGCGAACTCCCCGGTGACCTTCAGCGTGCCGTCCGGGCGCAGCTCGGACTCGCCGATGCCGCCGGCGGTCTGCGAACCCCGGGTGAGGCCGGCCGGGATGCGGGTGACGTCGGACATCAGGCCCCCTCGCCCCGGCGGGCGGCGGCGAGCCGGACCGCGTCGAGGATCTTCTCGTAGCCGGTGCAGCGGCACAGGTTGCCCGACAGGCCCTCGCGGATGTCGGCGTCCGACGGCGCCATCGGCCAGGGGCAGCGCTCCAGCAGATCGTCCGCGGCGACCAGCAGCCCCGGGGTGCAGAAGCCGCACTGCACGGCGCCGGCGTCGACGAACGCCTGCTGGATCGCGGAGAGCCCGTCGCGGGCGAGCCCCTCGACCGTGACGACCTCGCGGCCCTCGGCCTGCCCGGCGGCCACCAGGCAGGCGCACACCGGCACGCCGTCGAGACGTACCGTGCACGAGCCGCACTCCCCCTGCTCGCAGGCGTTCTTCGAGCCTGGCAGGCCCATCCGCTCGCGCAGCACGTACAACAGGCTCTCGCCCTCCCAGACGTCGTCGGCCTGCTGTTCGCGGCCGTTGACGGTGAACGTCACCCGCATCACGCGGCTCCTTCCCCTCGTGTGGGTCCTGCCGTGCCCCGGCGGTACGACTCCCAGGTCCAGCCGAGCGTGCGGCGGGCCATGACGCCGACCGCGTGCCGGCGGTAGCGCGCGCTGCCGCGCACGTCGTCGATGGGGTTGCAGGCGCCCGCCGCCAGCTCGGCGAACTGCCGGGCGAGCGCCGGGGGCAGGGTCCTGCCGCTGTCCCAGTGGCCGCCCTCGGCCAGCGCCGCGTTCAGGAACTCCTCGGCGGCGGTGGCGCGCACGGGCGTCGGCGCGGCCGAGCCGATGCCGGTACGGACCGTGCGGGTGTCGGGGTGCAGCGCGATGCCGAAGGCGCACACGGCGATCACCATGGCGTTGCGGGTGCCGACCTTGGAGAACTCCTGCGGGCCCGTGGCCTTCTTGACGTGCACCCACTTGATCAGCTCGTCCGGCGCGAGCGCGTTGCGCTTGACGCCGGTGAAGAACTCCTCGACGGGGATCCGCCTGCTGCCGCGTACGGACTCCACCTCGACCTCGGCGCCCGCGGCCAGCAGCGCCGGGTGCGCGTCACCGGCCGGGGAGGCGGTGCCGAGGTTGCCGCCGACGCCGCCGCGGTTGCGGATCTGCGGGGACGCCACGGTGTGCGCCGCCCGCGCCAGACCCGGCAGCGCCCCGCCCAGCTCCGCCACGATCCGCGCGTACGGCACGGAGGCCCCCAGCCGCACGCTCCGCTCGCCCGTCTCCCACTCCTGCAACTCGCCGATGCGGTTGAGGTCGAGCAGGTACTCCGGGCGGCGGTGGTCGAAGTTGATCTCGACCATGAGGTCCGTGCCGCCCGCGATCGGTACGGCCTCGGGGTGCTCGGCCTTGGCGGCGAGCGCTTCCGCCCAGCCGGCGGGGCGCAGGAAGTCCATGGATCCTCTCGGCTTTCCCTCGAAAGTGCGGGTGCGTGCTTGAGCTGTTGACGGAACGTGGCCCAAGTACACAGAAACGCCGCCGTCCGGGTGCAGTCACGGAAAACATGAAGCAAGGGGCAGGCCAGAACCCGGTTCTTGTAGATTCGAACGAAGGCCGGGGCATCCTTCTCCCTGTGGGACATCCCCCTGCGGGACATCCCACGACGACCGCCCGGCGGCCTACGCGCACGGGCGGGCGGGCCGACGCACGACCGACAGCAAGGGAACGCGCATGAGGCTGCGGGCACTGCTGGACTCCGAGGCGCTGGGCCTGCGGCTCCTCGGCGGCACGGACGAGCTGGACCGCACGGTGCGGGGTGTGATGACCACCGACCTGACGGACCCGAGCCGCTATCTGTCGGGCGGCGAGCTGGTCCTCACCGGGCTCGCCTGGCGGCACGGGCCGCAGGACTCGGAGCCCTTCGTACGGATCCTGGCCGCGGCCGGCGTCGCCGGGCTCGCGGCGGGCGAGGCGGAGCTGTCGGGCGCGGGGGTGCCGGAGGACCTGGTGCGCGCCTGCGCGCGGCACCGGCTGCCGCTCTTCGCGGTGGACGAGGACGTCGCGTTCGCCACCATCACCGAGCACGTCGTCCGGCAGGTCTCCGGCGAGCGGGCCGGCGATCTGGCGGCCGTCGTCGAGCGGCACCGCAGGCTGATGTCGTCCGGACCCGCGGGCGGCGGCCCCGACGTGGTGCTCGACCTGCTGGGCTCCGATCTGGACCTGCACGCGTGGGTGCTCTCCCCCACCGGCCGGCAGATCGCCGGCACCGCGGCCGGGGCGGCCGGGGGGCGGCTGCCGGCGCAGTTGCGGGCGCAACTTGCCGGCGAGCACCTGGGCGCGCTGCGCGGTGGCCGTCCGGGGCCGCACCGGGTGACGCTGCCGGCGGCGGGCGGGGGCGTGACGTACTCGCTCTTCCCCGTCGGCGGCGGCCGGGACCTGCGCGAGACGGTGCTGTCCGACTGGCTGCTGGCGGTGGAGGCCGACGCCGGGGAGTGGCCCCCGGAGCGGCTGGACCTGGTGCACGGCGTCACGCAGTTGATCGCCGTGGAGCGGGAGCGGCGCGACGCCGCCCGGTCGGTGCGGCGGCGGCTGGCGCAGGAGGTGCTGGAGCTGGTGCAGGCCGGGGCGCAGCCCGGGGAGATCGCCGCCCGGCTGCGGGTGGCGGTGCCGGTGCTGCTGCCGGGGACCGGGGCGGCGCCGCAGTGGCAGGTGGTGGTGGCCCGGGTCGAGTGGGAGGTCCCGTACGGGCAGCCGGGGATCGCGGGCGGGCCGGTGGCGCAGGCGATGCTGGAGGAGATGCTCGCGGGCGCGGACCGGGACCCGGCCGACCGGATCGCCGTGGCGCACACCGGCGACGAGGCGGTGGCGCTCGTGCCGCTGCCGGCCCTCCCGGCGCGGACGGGGGCGGACGGGGCGCCGGAGCCGGGCACCGCGGACTCCGGCACGGCGGGCGACCGGGCCCGCAAGGGCGCCGCCGAGAGCGCCGGACCCGGCCGGGGGCACTCCGGCGGTCCGGGGGCGGAGACCGGCGCCACCGGGCTGCGCGCCTCGGCACTGCTCGCCGCCGTCCGGGAGCCGCTGGCCCGCGCGCTCGCCGACGACGGCCGGCTCACCCTCGGCGTCAGCGCCGCGGTGCACTCCCCGGAGGGGCTGCGCGGCGCCCTGGAGGAGGCCCGGCACGCGCGCCGGGTCGCCGCCGCCCGGCCGGGCAGCGTATGCGCCGCGGGCCATGAGGAGCTGGCCTCGCACGTGCTGCTGCTGCCCTTCGTCCCGGACGACGTACGCCGCGCGTTCACCGCCCGGCTGCTGGACCCGCTGCGCGCGTACGACCACCGCCACCGGGCCGAGCTGGTGACGACCCTGGAGGCGTTCCTCGACTGCGACGGCTCCTGGACCCGCTGCGCGGCCCGCCTCCACCTGCACGTCAACACGCTGCGCTACCGGGTGGGCCGGATCGAGCAGCTCACCGGCCGGGACCTGGCGCGGCTGGAGGACAAGCTCGACTTCTTCCTCGCGCTGCGGATGCGCTGAACGCCGCGTTCGCGCGGCACCTTTCCACACGGCGGGGACCGGGCCGGCTGCGCGCGCCGGCCTTGCCCGCCGCCGTACGGGAGCCGCCGGTCCGCGCTCGCCGACGACCGCCGCCTCGGCGTCGGCGCCGCCGCGCGCTCCCCGGAGGGACTGCCGGCCGCCCTGGAGGAGGCCCGGCACGCGCTCCGCGCCGCCGCTGCCCGGCCGGGCAGCGTCTGCGCCGCGGGCCACGAGGCACCGGCCCGGCACGTGCCGCGGCTCCAGGCGCTGAACGCCGCCGTCTGCGCGGCACCTTCGCGCGTCGCTCCCGTGCCCCGGGCAATCCGTTGGCCAAGATCTTGTGAAGTCGTTCACGCAAGCCCTTGGCCCAGGGCAGACTTCGTGCTGAGATTCGACTCACACTGGGCTGCGTTGTTCCTTGGCTCGACGGCGCGTTGGGGAGGCAAAAGTGGCGGATACCGCCATGGCACGGTCGGAATCGGCGATGTCGGAGGATCCGCTGGAGCGGGCGATCTGGCGGCTGCGTTCGCGCGGCTGCTGGGACGACGCCGCGGCGCTCCTCGACGACACCGCCGGGACCGACGCCGAGGCGGCGCGACAGCGCGCGGCGCTGCTCGTGGAGCAGTGCATGTTCACGGCCGCCGGCTGGGAGCGCGCCGAGGACGCGGTGCGCAACGCGGAGGCGCTGTCGATCGACGGGGAGAACCGCGGGGTCACGGCGTGCGAGCGGGGCTATCTCGCGTACGCTTCGACGCTGTTCCAGGAGCGCGACCGCTCCGACGAGGCCCGCGCGGCGCTCGGCCGTGCCGCCGCGCTGCTGACGCCGACGTCGCCGTACCGGCCCATGCTGGACTTCCGGCGCGGTCTCGTCGCCCAGCACCTGACGAAGAACGCGACCGCGGCGCTGGCGGCGTTCCGCCGCGCCCACGCGGGCGCGGTGGAGCAGGGCGACCTGCTGCTGTGCTCGTTCACCTGGCGCCATCTGGCCTCGCTCGCGGCCGACGCCGGCGACCTCGCGGAGGCCCGGCACGGCTTCCGCGAGTCGCTGCGGCTGCGCGAGGAGGTGGGCTATCTGATCGGTACGGCGCCGGCGCTGATGGCGCTGGCGGACGTGGAGTCGGAGCCGGAGGCGGGCCGGCTGCGGGCGGAGGCGACGCGACTGGTGCGCTTGCTGGACGGGGTGCCGTCGTGGCTGGCGGAGCAGTTGGGCGAGGAGCCGCGGCGGGTGGCGCCGGCGGAGGACTGACGCGGCACGCGGGATCCCGGCGGGGGGCGGGCCGGCGCGGGTGTGCGACCGTGGGGACAGTCGTTTTCCGGCCGTCTTCGCCGCCCGTACCCGCGGCTACGCATCCGCGGCCGAATCCCGTTCGCGGTGCACCGCGACGCCCGCGACGACCAGCGCGATGCCCGCCGCCTCCGCCGCCCCCGGCACCTGACCGAGGACGGCCACGCCCATGAGGGCCGCCGTCGCCGGCAGCAGCGACAGCATCAGCGCGAACGTCGCCCGCGGCACCCGCGCCATGGCGAGCTGGTCGCACACGTACGGGATCACCGACGAGCACACCCCCACCCCGAACGCCGCCGCCAGCAGCACCGGCGACGTCACCACCGCCGCGCCCTCCACGAGCCCCGCGGGCGCCGCGACCACCGCCGCCACCAGCATCGCGGCGCCGAGCCGCCCCACCCCCGACGCGCCGCCGTCCGCCGCGAGCCGGTGGCCGAGGACGACGTAGAGCACGAACAGCGCGCAGTTGCCGAACGCCAGCGCCAGCCCGAGCGGTTCCGCGACCAGGTGGACGTCGGTCAGCAGCGCGACGCCCGCGAGGACGAGCGCCAGCGCGGCGACGTTCCGCCGGGTCCGTACGCCCGCCGCGGCCAGCACCACCGGCCCCAGGAACTCCACCGCCCCGACGGTCCCCAGCGGCAGCCGCTCCAGGGCCAGGTAGAACGTGCAGTTCATGGTGGCGAGCACGGCGCCCATCGCCACCAGCAGCCACCGCTGGTACGGCGTCGCGGCCCGCCAGTCGCGCCACGGCCGCCGCCAGACGGCGAAGACCAGCGCCGCCGAGGCGATCCGCAGCCAGGCGACGCCGAGGACGTCGAGGCGGGCGAAGAGCAGGACGGCGCACGCCGGGCCGAGGTAGTGGAAGACCGCGGAGGAGACGAGGAACGCCGGCGGCGGCACCCGCTCGGCGGCCAGGGCAAGGCGGCCGCCGGAGGCGGCGGCGGGGCTGCGGGGCAGGGAGTCGGCCACGGAGGAATCGTCGCAACGCGGGACCCCGCGGGCCATGGCGAACCGGAAAGCCCGGCGGCGGATCGCTTGAAGTTCCGGGGTACGAAACGGGCGCCGGCCGTGCCAAGGTGAAACCATGGACGCACTCGACCGCTCGCTCCTGACCGAACTCGACGCCGACCCCCGGCTGTCCATGGCCGAGCTGGCCCGGCGCACCGGTGTCTCCGTGCCCACCGCCCGCGAGCGGGTGCGGCGCCTGGAGGAGTCCGGGGTGATCCGCGGGTACCGCCTGGATGTCGACCCGGCCGCCCTGGGCTACCCGGTCGCGGCGTTCGTCCGGGTGCGGCCGGGGCCGGGGCAGTTGCCGCGGATCGCGGCGCTGGCGCGGAGCCTGCCGCAGGTCAGCGAGTGCCACCGGATCACCGGCGAGGACTGCTTCCTGCTCAAGGTGCACGCGACGGACCTCGACACCTTCGAGGAGGTGCTCGACCGCTTCCTGCTGCACGGGCAGACGACGACCTCGATCGTCCAGTCCACGGCGGTGCCGCCGCGGACACCGGGGCTCGGCGCGTACGCGGACGAGGCCGGCGGGGCCGGCGGCGGGGCACGGGGCCGGGTGCCGTAGCGGCTGCGGCTAGGGTTGCCGGGCGTGGACCTCGATGCCGTACGCACCTTCGTCGCCGCCGCCGACACCGGCCAGTTCCAGGAGGCGGCGGCCGAGCTGATGCTGACCCAGCAGGCCGTCTCCAAGCGCATCGCCGGGCTGGAGAAGAACCTCGGGGTGCGGCTGTTCACCCGCACCGCGCGCGGCGCGAGGCTCACCATCGACGGCCAGGCGTTCCTGCCCCACGCCCGCACCCTGCTCCAGGCCGCGGGGCGGGCGGCGGCCTCCGTACGGCCCGGGAGCCGGGCGCTGCGCGTGGACGTGGTCGGGCGCCGGGTCGCCACCGCCGGGCTGCTGCGCGACTTCCACCGCGCGCACCCCGACGTGGAGCTGGACGTCGTCACGGTCTACGGCGGCGGCCCCGCCGTGGACGCGGTACGCGACGGCGCGATCGACGCGACCTTCCGCACCCTGCCGCCGCCCGGCCGGGAGCTGCCCGACGGCATCGCCGTCGGGTTCGTGATGTACGAGCCGGTGCAGCTCGTCACCGGCCCGGCGCACGAGTTCGCCGGCGCCCGCTCCGTCAGCCCCGCGCAGCTCGCCGGGCACCGGATCTGGATGCCGGGCAACGCACCGGGCACCGAGTGGGCCGCGTACTACGAGGACATGGCCGCGGAGTTCGGCTTCGTCATCGACGCGGTGGGGCCCGACTTCGGCGTCGAGAGCCTGCTCGACACGATCGCCGGATCCGCCACGGTGGGCACCTTCCTCAGCGAGCGGACCCCGCTCGTCTGGCCCGTCGACTACGACCTGTGCCGCATCCCGCTGCTCGACCCGACCCCCGTCTACCCGCACCTGCTGCACTGGCACACCCACAACGCGCACCCCGGGCTGGCCCTGCTGCGCGACTACGTCGGCGCCCGCAGCGCGCGGCACGCGGCCGGGGACACCGCCGGAACGTGGGCGCCGGCGTGGTCCCGCTGACCGGGGCGGCGCGCGGCGGGAGCCGCGGCGCTCCTAGCCCGCGGGCGTGAAGCGCACCGCGTCCGCGATGACGTAGCCGTCGGTGGCGTCGTTGCGTATCCGCACGCCCGCCGCCGTCCCCGCCGCGAACGTGTGCCGTCCCAGCACCGTCCACTTCCCGCCGCCCGAGCGCTGGTCGACGGTGTACGTCGTCGTGCCGCCGGTGTGCTCGACGTCCACCGGCACGTTCGTCGCCCGGTTGCTGTACGCGGTCCACCACAGGGCGACGTCCCACTCGCCGGCCGCCGGCAGCTCCGGCCGGAAGCGCATCCAGGCCGTCCCCTTGCCCGCGTTGTCGTCGTGGACGTAGTCCGAGCCGTAGTAGCCGGAGGTCGACGTGCTGCTCAGCCAGGTGCCGGCCGAGGTGACGCCGGTGGCGGAGACGTTGTCCACGACGATCTCGCCGGGCTCGCTCGGCGGCCACTCCAGGAACTGCCCGTCCGCGCGCAGCCGCGCCTGCAGGGCCGCGACCGGCACCTGCTGGACCACGCCGCCGCGGTCGAGCGCCATCCGCGCGGCGGTCGCCGCGGACTGCGCGAGGATCATGAAGACCGGCTCCATCCGGATCGACCCGTACGCGATGTGCGACGCGGACAGCGCGACGGGCACCAGCAGGTTGGTGCACTGCGCGCGGTTCGGCGTCAGCGAGCGGTAGCTGATCCCGTAGGGCGCCCGCACCCCGACCTGCACGTCGCCCTCGTTGCGCGCGACGCCGTTCACGACGAGGCGGCGGCAGTTGTGCGAGTCCATCGTGTACGAGGCGAGCCCGACGGAGTCCGCGGCGCGCACCGCGCCGCGGCAGTCGTGCTCGGTCATGACGTACGCGGAGACCATGCGGCGGGCCTCGCGGATGTAGAGCAGCGGCGGCCAGCCGCCGGAGCCGGTGAACTCGTCGCGCGGCAGGCCCCAGGCGGCGGTCTGGGCGCGCACGGACTCCGGCAGCCGCGGGTCGTTGGCGAGGAACCACATCAGGCCCTGCTGGTAGTCGACGTGTTCGGCGTGGATGCGGGCGCGCTCGGCGTACGTGCCGGTCGGATAGCCGAAGTTGAAGCCGATGTTGTCGGTGGAGAACGCGCCGTTGTTGTTGGAGTCGGTCTTGCCGCCGCCCATCTGGTGGGTGGTGTAGAACGGGCCGCGCCAGCCGGCCTGGACGTAGCGCAGGAGGAGTTCGTAGCGCATCGGGTCGTAGCCGGCGGGCCTGGGGAAGGGGGTGCGGTCGGCGGCCTGGGTGAGGCACATGCGGAAGCAGTACGCCTGGATCGCCTCGTCGGCGGTGCCGTCGGGCGCGAGCGGGTCGGCGGCGACGCCGGGCAGCAGGCCGCTGGCGGGGCTGCCGGGGGTGACGTAGGGGTCGACGGGATGGACGAACTGGTGCTTGTCGCGGTGCTGGACGCCGTTGAGCGTCTCGTCGTACGCGGCGTTGCCCTCGCGTCCGGTGGTGAAGTCGACGCCGGCGCGGGCCATCAGGTCGCCCTCGTACGTCGCGTCCACGAACACCCCGCCCTCGTAGGCGCGGCCGTCGTCGGTGACGAGCAGGCGGATGCGGTCGCCGCGGCGGTCGACGGAGCGCAGCCGGGCGTCGAGGACGACGGGCACGTCGTGCTCGGCGAGCAGGTCGGCGAAGACCTCGGAGGCGACGTGCGGTTCGAAGGTGTAGCGGGCCGGCGAGTCGTCGGTGACGGGGGTGCCGTGGTACTTGGCGTACACCCGGCGGTAGAACTCCAGGGCCAGTCCGCCGATGGCGGCGGTGTTGCCGGTGTCGGTGGCACCCAGGCCGCTGGTGGTGAGGCCGCCGATGTGCCGGGTGGGCTCCAGCACCACGGCGGTGCCGCCCATCCGGCGCATCTGCACGGCGGCGATCACCCCGGCCGAGGTGCCGCCGTAGACCACCAGGTCCGCCCGGACGGGGCCGCGGCCCCCGGCGTACGCCACCGAGCCCAGGGCGGGCAGCGCGAGACCCGCGCCGCCCGCAGCCAGCAAACCACGTCGAGAAAGCGCTTTCTCTGCCATGGTTCCGGAGTGTGCCCGCGCCCCGACGGGACGTCAACGCATCCGTACGCCCGGATCCCAGTCGGCGGGCAGCGCCGCGGGCACGGCGAAGCCGGCGCCCGCGACGGGCACGAACTCCCCGTCCCGCGCGGACTTCTCGACCGCCGCCATGGTCTCCAGCACGTGCTGCGCCAGTTCGCCGGAGGCGCGGTGCGGCTCGCCGGCGGCCAGCGCCCTGGCCATGTCGAGCACGCCCATGCCGCGCCCGGCGGTCGCACCCGCCGCCTCGATCTCCGTCCACTCCGCCGCGCCGGTGGGGCGCAGCCGCAGGGAGCCGTCGAAGCGGTTGGGGTCGGGCAGCGCGAGGGTGGCCTCGGTGCCGGTGATCTCCACGAACCCCTGCCGGTTCAGCGGGGAGTCGAAGCTGACCACCAGCGAGGCGGTCTGGCCCGCGGCGTAGTCGAGGAGGGCCGCGACATGCGTGGGCACCTCCACCGGGAACTTTGTGCCGGCCTTCGGCCCGGAGCCGACCACCCGGGTCTCGCGCGCCCTGCTGGCCACCGCCGCGACCCGCCGGGCCGGGCCGAAGAGCGTGGCCAGACAGGTCAGGTAGTACGGGCCCATGTCGAACAGCGGCCCGCCGCCCCGCAGGAAGTAGAACTCCGGGCTGGGGTGCCACGACTCCGGGCCCGGGGTCTGCAACAGCGCGAGACCGCTCAGCGGCACACCTATCGCCCCGTCGTCGACGAGCCGGCGCGCCGTCTGCAGCCCGGCGCCGAGGAACGTGTCCGGGGCGCACCCGAGCCGCACCCCGGCCCCGGCCGCCCGGGTGACCAACTCGGCGCCGGAGGCGGGATCGAGGGTCAGCGGCTTCTCGTTCCACACGTGCTTGCCGGCGTCCATCGCCGCCGCGGCCACGTCGTGGTGGGCGGCGGGGAGGGTGAGGTTGACGACCAGTTCGACGCCGGGGTGGGCGAGGGCGTCCTCGGTGCTGCCGTGCGCCGGTACGCCGTAGGCGGCGGACTGCGCGGCGGCGCGCTCCGCGTCGAGGTCGGCGCAGAACAGCACGCGCAGGTCGGGGAAGGCGGTGAGGTTCGTCAGGTACTGGTCGCTGATCGTGCCGCAGCCGACGACGGCGACGCCCAGGGGCTCTCCTGCGGTCATCGGCGCTTCCCCTCCAGCCAGTCGAAGCTCTCGCGGACGGCGGTGAGCATGTCGGTGGCGCAGGCGTCGAGTTCGACGATGTGCCGGCGGGCGCCCGCGCCCGCGGCGAGCACGGCCTCGACGGGCATCCGGCCGGCGCCGACGGCGGTCATCGGGTCGTCCTTGGTGACGGGCCCGTCCTTGATGTGCAGGTGCGTGACGCGCCCACCGAGGCGGCCGAGCAGCGCGGGTACGTCCTGGCCGCCGACCGCCGCCCAGTACGTGTCCACCTCGAACTGCACCGGTGCGTCGAGCCCGGCGAGCAGGTCGGCCAGCACCTCCAGCGCGGGGACGCCGCCGACGTGCTGCGACAGCTCGAAGTCGTGGTTGTGGTAGCCGAGCGCGAGGCCGTGCCCGGCGGCGCGCTTCGCGGCCTCGGCCAGCTCGCCGGCCACGGCCCGTACCCCGTCGGCGTCGGCGAACCGCTCCGGCGGGAGATACGGCACGAAGACGGTGTCGGCGCCGACCGTGCGCGCGCCCCGGAAGGCGGCCTCGGCCTGCTCGGACCCGGCGAGCAGGTGCGCGTGGACGGAGCCGGCCGCAAGGCCCGCCGTGTCCAGGTCGGCGCGCAGCGCCTCGGGGTCGGTCAGTACGTCGTAGCACTCGACCTGGCGGTAGCCGAAGCCGGCCAGCGCGGCGAACGTGCCGGGGCGGTCGGCGGCGATCTCGTCGCGAACGGTGTAGAGCTGCACGCCCAGGGACGGGCTCATGGTCTCCTCCGGCGATCGTTTTCGACAATTTTTCGCTCGCCAATTGACGCTAGAAGCCGGGTCCACCCCCGTCAACACCCTTGACAGGGTCGGAAGTCGACGGTCAGGCTGGCCAGAGTTTTCGAAAAGGACTCCGCCCATGCCGCCCGAACAGGCCACCCTCAGCGACATCGCCGCCCGCGCCGGCGTCTCGGTGTCGACCGTCTCCAAGGTCCTGCACGCCCGCACCGACGTCGCCCCCGCCACCCGCGAGCGGATCGCCCGGCTGCTCGCCGACCACGGGTACCGGCCGTCCCGCGGCGCCGGCGTCGTCGACCTCGTCATCGGCAGCCTCAACAGCCCGTGGGCCGACGCGCTGGTCACCGGCGCGGTCGAGGCCGGCGCCGAGGCCGACTGCCGGATCGTCATCGACAGCGTGCCCGACAGCGACGAGGTCCTGCGGCACACCCTGGAGCGCATCATGGCGCGCGGCAGCGACGGCGTCCTGCTCGTCCACCAGGTCCCGGCGCCGGAGACCCGCGCGCGGCTGGCGGCCAAGCGCATCCCGCTGGTCGCCATCGACCCGCCGGCCGAACCGGGCGCGGGCGTACGCTCCGTGGGCTGTACGAACTGGCAGGGTGGCCTCGCCGCCACCCGCCACCTCATCGAGCTGGGCCACCGCCGCATCGCCACCCTCACCGGGCCGCTGACGATCTGGTCCGCCCGCGCCCGCTTCGACGGCTACCGCGCGGCGCTGCTGGAGGCCGGGCTGCCGGTCGAAGAAGCGCTCGTCCGCAACGCCGACTTCTTCGCTCCCGACGGCCGCGCCGGGGCGCTGGCGCTGCTCGACCTGCCCGAGCCGCCCACGGCGGTGGTCGCGGCGAACGACGGGCAGGCGTTCGGCGTGCTGCAGGCGCTGGCCGAACGGGGGCTGCGGGCACCGGCGGACATGAGCGTCACCGGCTTCGACGACACCCCGGTCGCCGCGTGGGCGGCGCCGCCGCTGACCACCGTCGTACAGCCGCTGGAGGCGATGGCGGCCACCGCGTTCCGGATGCTCCGGCTGCACGGCGAGGGCGGGGCGGCGCAGCCCGAGCAGGTGGAGCTGGCCACGGCGCTGACGGTCCGCGCGTCCACCGGCCCGCCGCCGGGCGGCTGAGCGGGCCGGACACACCCCGCCCCGGATACGTTCCGTACGCGCGCCGCACACCGACGTTGCGTCCGCGCCGATCCGTTCCCCCTCCCCCGTCCCCGTCCGCACCCCACCACCGCCACGACCGACTGGAGCATCCGCATGGCCCTGTTCGACCTGCCCCTCGACGAGCTGCGCGACTACCGCCCCGAACGCGAGGAGCCCGCCGACTTCGACGACTTCTGGACCCGCACCCTCGCCGGGGCCCAGGACGCGGCGGGCGGCCCGGCGCCGGAGTTCCGCCCGTATCCGACGGGCCTGACGGCGGTCGACGTGCACGACGTCTCCTTCGCCGGCTGGGGCGGCCACCGGATCTCCGCCTGGCTCGTCCTGCCGCGCGGCGCCGACGGGCCGGTGCCGTGCGTCATGCACTACATCGGCTACGGCGGCGGGCGCGGCCTGCCGCACGACCACCTGTTCTGGCCCGCCGCCGGCCGTGCCGTCTTCGTCGTCGACACCCGCGGCCAGGGCGCCGCCCACCGCGACAACGCCGGTTCCACCCCCGACCCGTACGGCACGGGCAACGCGCAGACCCCGGGCTTCATGACGCGCGGCGTGCTCGACCCGGAGGAGTACTACTACCGCCGCGTCTTCACCGACGCCGTACGCGCCGTGGACGCCGCCGCCGCGCATCCGGCGGTGGACGGCGACCGGATCGCGGTCAGCGGCGGCAGCCAGGGCGGCGCGATCGCCACCGCGGTCGCGGGGCTGCACCCGGGGGTGCGGGCGGCGATGATCGACGTGCCGTTCCTCAACCACTTCCGCCGGGCGGTCACGATCACCGACAAGAACCCGTACCAGGAGCTGGTGCTGTTCCTGGCCACCCAGCGGGGCGCGGACGAGCGGGTGTTCCGCACGCTGTCGTACTTCGACGGGCTCAACTTCGCGGCGCGGGCCCGGGTGCCGGCGCTGTACTCGGTGGCGCTGATGGACGAGGTGTGCCCGCCGTCGACGGTCTTCGCGTCGTACAACCACTGGGGCGGGCCGAAGGACATCGAGGTCTACCCGTGGAACGGCCACGAGGGCGGCGGGAACGACCACCGGGTGACCTCGCTGGCCTGGCTGCGGGTGTAGGGGCCGGGTCCGGGGCGTACGGCGTCACCCGCGGTCGTACGCCCCGTCAGGGCCGCTCCGGAGCGCCCAGCAGCTCCCGCAGAACCGCCTCGGCCGCCGCCGTGTCCCCCGCCGCGAGCGCGTCGACCAGCGCCTGCCGGCGGGCCTGCGGCGCCGCCGGTGGCCGCGCCCTGGCCCGCAGCTCGCCCGCGACGCGGACCAACTGGCGGTTGCCGGAGAGCGCCACCAGCGCCTCGTGGAACTCCGCGTCGTCCGCCGCCAGCCGGCTCAGCGTCACCCGGCGCTCCGGCGGCAGCCCGGCCGCCAGCCGGTGCAGCAGCGGTACGAGCAGCAGCGCGCGCACCTCGGCCAGCTCGGCCAGGTCGCGTTCGCTGGGCGCGAGGACCCGGAAGCCGCGGTTCGGCAGTATCTCCACCGCGCCCTCCGCGGCGAGTTGCTGCATGGCCTCGCGTACCGGGGTCGCCGAGACGCCGAACCGCTCGCCCAGCGCGGGCGCGGAGTACACCTCGCCGGGCCGCAGTTCACCCCCGGTGACCGCGGCGCGCAGCGCGTCGAGCACCTGGCCGCGTACGGAGTGCCGGCGCACCCGGGCCGGGGGGCGGAGTCGGCCCGGTACCGCCGGTGTGTGCGGCACGTCCTCCACTGTTTCCCCCGATTCGCGACAGAAGTACGCCCGCTGGGCGGCGCTCGCGCCCCACGGTAACCCGGTGCCGCTTGCCCCTTCCCCGATCAAGCGGGTTAAGGTTAGCCTTACCTCAACCCGCCGACGGGTCGAGAACACGCCACGCCCCGCCGAGCCCAGGGTGGTCACCGCACGATGTCCGCGCCCGCAGTGCCCCAGCCGCTCGACGACGCCGGGGCCCCGCCCGCCCGGCTCGCCGGCACTCCGGTCACCGCCGCGTACGCACGGCTCACCGAGGTCCTGCCGTTCCTGGCCGTCACCGAACTCGGCCCCGCGGACCCGCTGCCCGCCGGCTCCGGCTGGGTGGCCGCCGCCGACCTCGCCGCCGGCGGCCCCGACCTCGACGGCTTCCTCGCCTGGGACGCCGAGCAGGTCCGCCGCACGTACGGCGAGGACGCCCGCCCCGACGTGGTCGCCAGCTTCGGCCTGCACCGCTACGCCTGGTCCGCCTGCCTGCTGGTCACCCTCCCCTGGTTCCTGCTGCGCCGCGTGCCCCGCGTCCCGCTGGACGCCGTGGCCCTGCACCGCAACGCCGACGGCAGCCGCATGCGCCTCGCCGTCCGCGGCGGCACGTTCGCCTGCCTGCCGGACGACCCGGCCGCCGGCCTGCCCGGTGCCCGCGTCGTCGCCGGCGAGGAGGCGCTGCGCGCCGACGTGCGGGCGGCCGTTGCCGGGCATCTGGAGCCGGTGCTCGCCGCGTTCGGGCCGCGGATGCGGCGCGGGCCGCGGGCGCTGTGGGGGATGGCCACGGACGAGATCGTCGAGGGCCTGTGGTACCTGGGGAACCTGCTGGGCGAGGAGGAGCGGGCGATGGCCGAGACCGGGCAGCTCCTGCCCGGCACCGGAGCGGCCACGGCTCCGTACGCCGGCGGCGCGGGGTTCCGTACCCTCACCGGGCCCGCCGGGCAGTCCCTGGCCACCCGGGACCGGGCGAGCTGCTGCATGTACTACACGCTGCGGCCCGAGGACACCTGCGTCACCTGCCCGCGCACCTGCGACACGGAGCGCGTCGCCCGCCTCGTCGCAAGCTCTTAGCACGGAAGCCACCCCTTTGAGTGGCTGATTTCCTTTCCTCCGGAATCGCGCGGGAATTCCGCGAGTATCGGTCCCCGAGTCACCCGTCATCAGGCGAGGCAAGGGACATCCGATGGGATTCAACGGGATACCGCTGAGCTGGGCCCTCCCGGCCGCCGTGCTGCTGCTCGGCGTGCTCGCGGCCATTGCCGTCGTGGTCCGCGGCCGGCAGAAGGCCGACGAGCCCGCGGACTCCTGGGAGGCCGGCGAGCAGCGCCGGCGGCGCAAGGAGGCGATGTACGGCACGCTCGCGTACGTCCTGCTCTTCTGCTGCGCCGCGGTCGCCGCCGCGCTCTCCTTCCACGGCCTGGTCGGCTTCGGCCGGCAGAACCTGGGCCTGTCCGGCGGCTGGGAGTACCTGGTCCCCTTCGGGCTCGACGGCGCCGCGATGTTCTGTTCGGTCATCGCCGTACGCGAGGCCAGCAACGGCGACGCGGCGCTCGGCTCCCGGCTGCTGGTGTGGACGTTCGCGGGCGCGGCGGCCTGGTTCAACTGGGTGCACGCGCCGCGCGGTACGGGCCACGCGGGCGCGCCGCAGTTCTTCGCCGGCATGTCGCTGTCGGCGGCGGTGCTCTTCGACCGGGCGCTGAAGCAGACCCGCAGGGCGGCGCTGCGCGAGCAGGGGCTCGTACCCCGGCCGCTGCCGCAGATCCGGTTCGTCCGGTGGCTGCGGGCGCCGCGGGAGACGTTCCGCGCGTGGTCGCTGATGCTGCTCGAAGGCGTACGCACACTGGACGAGGCCGTCGACGAGGTGCGCCAGGACAGCAGGGACGAGGCGCGCCGGCGGGCCGAGGAGCGCGAGCAGGCCAGGCTGGAGCGGGCCCGGCTCAAGGCCCTCGGCAAGCACCACCGCACGCTGGCCCCGGGCGAGCTGACCGCGGCGCGGGCCGAGCCGCAGGTGGCGCTGACACCGGAGCCGGTCCCGGAGGGAAGGCGGTTCCCGCTGCGGTCGCGGCCGGCATCACAGAGCAGGCCGGCGGTGGGCGCCGGGCAGGCTCCGGGGAAGTCCTTCGCCGGGCCCGCCGGCCAGGACGACGCGCTGGCGGCACCGCTGGACACCCTGGAGCAGAAGCTCACGGCCATGGAGAACCAGCTCCGCTGAGGGCGCTCCCGTGACGATCGAGGTGGTGGGTCCTCTTGCCCGGTCGGCCGCGCGCAGGTTAGGCAGATCACAGCGACGACTGTGAGGAGCCGCGATGCACGACGACCGACTGCTGGCAGAGGGCCGGCTGGACCGCGCGCTGCGCCAGTTCATCCGACCCGCCCAGTACACCGAACGCGTCCCCCTGGAGCTGTCGGTGTGGCACCGGCCGGGCGAGCCGGTGCCGGCGGACGAGGCACTGAAGATCCCCCCGGAGGAGTACGAGCCGTTCACCGTCGGCACCCCCTGGGGGCCGCCGTGGTCGACCAGTTGGTTCCGGCTGACCGGCACCGTGCCGACGGGCTGGGCGGGGCGGCGCGTCGAGGCGGTGATCGACCCCGGGTTCGGCGCCGAGATGCCCGGGTTCCAGGCCGAGGGGCTGGTGTACGACGCGGCCGGGGCGCCCGTCAAGGGCGTCCACCCGCGCAACCGCCATGTGCCCATCGCCTCCCCCGCCGCCGGCGGCGAGCCCGTACGGCTGCTGCTGGAGGCCGCCGCGAACCCCGCGGTGCTTCAGGACTTCACCCCCACCCTGCTCGGCGAGCTGCGCACCGCGGGCGACGCCCCCCTGTACACCTTCCGCTCCGCCGACCTCGCCGTGCTCAACGAGGACGTGTGGCACCTGATCCTCGACATCGAGGTGCTGTCGGAGCTGATGCACGAGCTGCCGGTGGACCGCGGCCGCCGGCACGACATCCTGCACACCCTGGACCGCATGCTCGACGTGCTCGACCTGCACGACGTGCCCGGCACGGCCGCCGCCGCGCGCGAGACGCTGGCCCCGGCGCTGGCGCAGCCCGCGGCGGCCAGCGCCCACCGCGCGTACGCCACGGGCCACGCGCACATCGACTCCGCCTGGCTGTGGCCGCTGCGCGAGACGGTGCGCAAGGCGTCGCGGACGTTCGCGAACGTCACCGAGCTGGCGCTGTCCGGGGACTACCCGGAGCTGGTCTTCGCCTGCTCGCAGGCGCAGCAGTACGCCTGGGTCAAGCAGAACCAGCCGCAGATCTACGAGCGCATCCGCGCCGCCGTGCAGACCGGCCAGTTCGTGCCGGTCGGCTCGATGTGGGTCGAGTCGGACGCCAACATGCCGGGCGGCGAGGCGCTGGCGCGCCAGCTCATCCACGGCAAGCGGTTCTTCGCCGAGGAGTTCGGCGTGGACACCCAGGAGGTGTGGCTGCCGGACTCCTTCGGCTACACGGCGGCGTTCCCGCAGCTCGCGCGGCTGGCGGGGATCCGGTGGTTCCTCACCCAGAAGCTGTCGTGGAACCAGACCAACAAGATGCCGCACCACACCTTCTGGTGGGAGGGCATCGACGGCACCCGGGTCTTCACCCACTTCCCGCCCGTGGACACGTACAACGCCACCATGCACGCCTCCGAACTGTCGCTCGCCGAGCGCAACTTCGCCGACAAGGGGCGGGCGAGCATGTCGCTGGTGCCCTTCGGGTACGGGGACGGGGGCGGCGGGCCGACCCGCGAGATGCTGGAGAAGGCGCGCCGGCTGCGCTCGCTGGAGGGCTCGCCGCGGGTGGAGGTGGCCAACCCCGCGGCGTTCTTCGCGGCGGCCGAGGAGGAGTACGGGGCGGCGGCGCCGGTGTGGTCCGGCGAGCTGTACCTGGAGTTCCACCGCGGCACGTACACCAGCCAGGCCGACACCAAGAGCGGCAACCGGCGCAGCGAGCACCTGCTGCGCGAGGCGGAGCTGTGGGCGACGGCGGCGGCGCTGGCGGATCCGGCGTACGCGTACCCGTACGAGGAGCTGGACCGGATCTGGAAGACGGTGCTGCTGCACCAGTTCCACGACATCCTGCCGGGCTCGTCGATCGCGTGGGTGCACCGGGAGGCGGCGCAGACGTACGCGGCGGTGCGGGAGGAGCTGACGGGTATCACGGCCGCGGCGGTGGCGGCGCTGGACGCTGCCGGCGGGGACGGGTTCTCGGTGCTGAACGCGTCGCCGTACGACCGGAGGGAGGTCGTGGAGCTGGCCGCCGGGGAGTCGGCGGCGCTGCCGCCGGAGGCGGTGACGCAGCCGCTGGGCGACGGCCGGTCGCTGGCGCGGGTCGACGCGCCGGGGCTGGGCGCGGGTACGGCGGGCGCGGCGACCGCGGCCGAGGTGTCGGCGGTGCCGGACGGTGGGCACGTCGTGCTCGACAACGGGCTGCTGCGGGTCGTCGTCGACGGCGACGGGCTGCTGACGTCCGTACGCGACCTGACCGCCGACCGCGAGGTGCTGGCGCCGGGCGCCCGCGCCAACCTGCTCCAGCTCCACCCGGACCACCCCAACCAGTGGGACGCCTGGGACATCGACAAGTTCTACCGGCGCACCCGCACCGACCTGGTGGACGCCGAGTCGGTGGAGGTCACCGAGTCCGGGCCGCTGCGTGCGGCGGTGCGGGTGGTGCGGACCACCGGACGGTCGCGGATCGTGCAGGACATCAGCCTGGCGGCGGACAGCGGGCGGGTGGACTTCACCACCGAGGTCGACTGGCGGGAGGAGGAGAAGGTCCTCAAGGCCGCGTTCCCGCTGGACGTGCACGCGGAACGGTCCGCGTCCGAGATCCAGTTCGGGCACGTGCACCGGCCGACGCACGCCAACACGAGCTGGGACGCGGCGAAGTTCGAGATCTGCGCGCACCGCTGGCTGCACGTGGGCGAGCCGGGCTACGGCGTGGCGGTGCTCAACGACGCCACGTACGGCCACGACGTGACGCGCGAGGCGCACGAGGCGGGCCTCGGTACGACGGTGCGGCTGACGATCCTGCGGGCGCCGAAGTTCCCTGACCCGGAGACCGACCTCGGCGTCCACCGCTACCGCTACGCGCTGCTGCCCGGCGCGGACGTCGGGGCGGCGGTGGAGCAGGGCCTGGCGCTGAACCTGCCGCTGCGCACGGCGCGTACGGCGGCGCGGGCGCCGCTGGTGTCGGTGAGCGACCCGGCGATCACGGTGGAGTCGGTGAAGCCGGCGGAGGACCGGAGCGGGGACGTGGTGGTCCGGGTGTACGAGTCGCGCGGCGGGCGGGCGTCGGGGACGCTGACGACGTCGTTCGCGGTGGGGGACGTCCAGGTGACGGATCTGCTGGAGCGCCCGCTCGACTCGTCGGACGCGGTGCGGGAGGAGGGCGGCGGGGTGGCGTTGCGGCTGCGCCCCTTCCAGATCCTGACGCTGCGGATGCGGCCCGTACGGTGAGGAAAGGGGGCCCGGCCGCGCCGGGCCCCCTGCTCAGCTCTCCCAGAGGGCCGCGGCGGTACGGTCGTCCGCGAAGCCCTTGGCGCGCAGTTGGACGTCCGCGAGGAACGCGGCGAGCCCGGGCGGCGCCTCCTCGCCGCGCCACCGCTCCCCCAACTCCGCCGCCAGCCCGGGGGCGCCGCGCAGCGGCTCGGCGAACCCGGGGCTGCACAGCAGCAGTACGTCGCCGGGCTTGCCCTCGGAGGCGCGGAAGGCGAACGGGGCGGGCTCGCCCGGGTCGGGGGTGTCCACGAGCGCGCCGAAACCGGGCGGCGGAGGGCCGGCGGGGGCCGGGCGCTGCGGCTGGACGCCGAGGTCGACGGTGAGCCGGGGATCGGCGGGGGGCTGGGCCGGTGCTGCGGCCTCCTCCTCCGGCGGGGCGGGCTCCAGGTCCTGCCACTCGTCGCCGCGCAGCCGGAAGAGACCGCCGGGGCCGGTGCCGAAGAACACCCGGGTGCGGCAGCCGGGATCGGTGGACAGCAGCAGGCAGCGCAGCCCGGCGGTGTACCCGGCCGGATCCGCCCCGATCTCCTCGGCCTGCGCGCGCATCAGCCCGTACGTCCGCCCGGTCAGCCGGTGCAGCCCGCCCTTCAGCGCGGCTCGGCGCCCGGTCCTGATGTCCTCGGACAGCCGCGCCCGGCTCCTGCCGACGGCCTCGCCCATCCAGCGGACGAGCGAGTCGGCGGCCCGGTCCGTACGGGGTACGCCGCGCGCCCCGGTGGCGACGGCGACGAACACGAGCGCGTCGTCCCCGCCGCCGAACCGGGCGGTGAGGATTGCGTCACGCCGCTGCTCCCCGCGGTAGCGGGGGCTGTCACCGCGGGTGGCGACGGCACGCAGCGTGAAGGACCCGTACCGGGCCCCGTCGAGCACGGTGTCGGGCACCAGGTCGCCCAGCGCCCCGGGCGCCACCTCGGGCAACGCGGTCGGCTCGGCCTCGTAGGCGGGCGGCCCGCCGCCGACGAAGTCCTGGCCGCCGCGGGCCCAGTCGGCGTCGGTGAGGGTGTCGGTCGCGGACACCTGCCGCAGCCGCATGGTGGCGGGCGGGGGTTCGTCGGCGTCGGGGGACACGGGTGGCGCGGAGCCCGTTCGCCCGGGCCGGGCAGGGGGCACGGGTGCAGGTGGCGCCGATACGGAAGGCAGTGGTTCGGGCGGCGCCGGTTGCGCGGCTGCGGAGGGCGCCGCGTGCCCCGGGCCGGACTCGGCCGCCGCCGCAGGGGTGGGCGGTGCCGGACGTTCGGCGGCGGGCCGCGCCGGCCGCGGTGGCGGCACGCGCGCGGAAACCGCCGAGGGCACGGACCGCCCCGGGGCCGGCTGCGCCGGTCCTTGTCGGCCGTGCCCGAGTGGCACGGCGTGCCCGTCACCGGGCTCCGCCGCCGCGGTGGCGGGCTCCTGCCGGGCAGGGGGCGGGGCGGGTGCGGGTGGCTCCGGTGCCTCGGGGGCGCGTTGACCCGGAGCGGGAGGCGCGGCCTCACCGAAGCCGCGCTCCGCCGCCTCCGGCGCGGCCGACGCGCGGGGCGCCGGCGCGGGTGGGGCTGGCTCCGCAGGTTCCCGGGGCCCGGACGGCACTGCTTCCGCGGGGGCGGGCTCCAGCGCGTCCGCCGTGCCCGGCAACACCGCGTCGGCCGGGGCAGGTTCGGCGGTCTCCCCCGTACCGGGCGGCGGCGCGTCCGCCGGGGCGGGCCCGTCGCGCAGCTCCGTCTCGGATTCCTCCCGGTCCGGCAATGCCTCTTCCGCCGGGGCGCGTTCGGCCGTTTTTCCCGGGGCCGCCGGCGAAGTACCGCTGACCGCAGGGTCCCCGGGCTCCGGGTCGTGGTCCACCGAGTCCCACCACGGGTCGGTCTCTCCCGCCGCCGGCCCCGAGGGCTCCGCCGGTTCCGGTTCCGGGTCCCGCTCCGGCGATCGCGGGGCGGGCCTGCCGTCCTCCCGTAGACCCGCGAACACGTCGTCAGCCCAGCCGCGGCCCGCCGACTCCTCGCGCTCCGTGAAACCGGGGACCCCCGCCACCGACGGCGGCGGGGCCGAAGAGGCGGGCGGCGGCGGGTAGTCGGGGTCCTGCATCTGGTCGTACGGCTCCTGCGCCGATGCCCGCGACGGCCCCGCCGCCTCCGGCGGGGCCGGGTCACGCGGAGCGGTGTCCGTCTCCTCGTCCACCGCGCGCGCCACCGACGCGAAGCGGTCGTCGAGGGTGTCCCCGGCGCGCTGCGGGCCCGTGTCCGGTACCCCCTCCTCGTACAGGTCGTGCCACCACTCGTCCTCGGTGCGGCGTTCCCCCGCCGTCTCCCCCTGGCGATCCATGCTCCTATTGTTCCCCGCCGCCGCTCGTGACAATGGCCGGACCCGCAAGATCACGGCATGGGCCTTCCACCCGACCCACCGGTACGGTCAGGATGTGCAGGTGCTCGGTGCCATCGGACTCGACGACGTGCAGGAGTCGGCCTACCGCGCGCTGGTCGCACTCGGCGCCGCCGACGTCCCCGAGCTGGCGCGGCGGTTGACGCTGCCCGAGCCGGAGGCGGTGCGGACGCTGCGGCGGCTGGAGCAGCACGGGCTGGCGGCGCAGTCGTCGGCGCGGCCGGGGCGCTGGGTGGCGGCGCCGCCGTCGGTCGCGCTGGGGGCGCTGCTGATCCAGCAGCGGCACGAGCTGGAGCGCGCCGAGCTGGCCGCCGCCCTGCTCGCCGAGGAGTACCGCGCGGAGGCGGGCGAGCCGGCGGACGTACACGACCTGGTCGAGGTGGTGACCGGCGCGGGCGCGGTGGCGCACCGGTTCCTGCAACTGCAGCTCGGCGCCGAGCAGGAGGTGTGCGCGCTGGTCACGCGGGAGCCGCTGGCCGTACGCAGCCAGGACAACACCGCGGAGGAGAAGGCCGCGGGCCGCGGCGTGCGGTTCCGGGTGGTGCTGGAGCGCTCCCGGCTGCTGGCCCCCGGCACGGTGGCGGAGGCGGCGCAGGCGCTGCGCAGGAACGAGGAGCTGCGGGTCGCGGACGTGGTGCCGACGAAGCTGGTGATCGCCGACGGCGCGACGGCGATGGTGCCGATGTTCGCCGAAGCGGGCGAGCCCGCCGCGCTGGTGGTGCACGCGAGCGGGCTGCTGGAGTCGCTGACGGGCCTCTTCGAGAGCCTGTGGCGGCAGGCGCTGCCGCTTCGGCTGACCACGGGCGGCGCGGCGGTGACCGAGCAGGCGCCGGACGGGCCGGACGAGGTGGACCTGCAGATCCTCGGCCTGCTGCTGGCGGGGCTCACGGACGCGAGCGCGGCCAAGCAACTGGACCTGGGGCTGCGCACCGTACAGCGGCGCGTGAAGCGGCTGATGGAGATGGCCGGGGTGCACACGCGGCTGCAGTTGGGCTGGTACGCCCGCGAACGCGGCTGGTGCGCCCAGCAGTCACCCTGAGCCGCCGCGGCGCCTGGGGCTCGACCCCGGCACCGACCTGTACCCCCGACTGGCCGCCGGGACGGCCCTCGCCGCCTTCGACACCATGCTGCGGCGGTGGAGCGGCGGCGACGGCGCCGAGGACTCCGCCGCACTGGCCCCGGCGCTGGGCGTCGCCGGGGTGAGCGGCCCCGGAGAACCGCCCCGCTGACGTACGGCGGCGCGGGCCCGCCCCTGGGCCGGGGCGACGCCCCGGCTCCCGGGTGCGCCTGCGCCCCGCCTCAGCCTCTTCCCTTGCGCGCCCGCGCCTCGCGCTCCGCCGCGTCCCTGCGCTTCCAGTCCCGCCGCCGGTCCGCCTGCACCCGCAGGTCCGTGCGGGCCGCGATGCGGGCGTTCTCCCGTTGCAGCTTGCGGTAGCTGTCCAGGCGGCGCGGGTGCAGCTCGCCGTGCTCCAGCGCCGCGACGACCGCGCAGCCCGGTTCCGCGGTGTGCGTGCAGTCGTGGAAGCGGCAGCGGGCGGCCAGTTCGTCGATCTCCGCGAAGACCTGGCCGAGCCCGTCGTCGGCCTCCCACATGCCGACGCCGCGCAGGCCCGGGGTGTCGATGAGGACGCCGCCGCCGGGAAGCGGCAGCAGGTCGCGGGAGACGGTGGTGTGCCGGCCCTTGCCGTCGGCGTCGCGTACCTCGTGGACCCGCTGGGCGTCTTCGCCCAGCAGGGCGTTGGCGAGCGTGGACTTCCCGGCGCCGGAGGCGCCGAGCAGCACGGAGGTGCCGGTGGACAGCGCGGCGGCCAACTGCGGGACGCCCGCGCCGGTGGCGGCGCTGACAGCGAGGACCGCGGTGCCCGGCGCGAGTTCCTCGACGTCGGCGACGAGGTGGCCGAGGACCACCGGGTCCCCGACCAGGTCGGCCTTGGTGAGCGCGACGAGCGGCTGCGCGCCGCTGGACCAGGCCAGGGACAGCAGCCGTTCCAGGCGCGCCGGTTCGATGTCGGCGGCGCGCGTCGCCGCCAGCGAGACGGCGATGACGGCGTGGTCGACGTTGGCGGCGATGACCTGGCCCTCGGAGCGTTTGGACGACGCCGAGCGCAGAAAGGCCGTGCGGCGCGGCAGCAGGGCCCGTACGGCGAACCGCTCGCCCGGTTCGAGCGCCGCCCAGTCGCCGGTGCAGGGCAGCCGGGTGAGGTCGGCTGTACGGCCGGCGGCGCGGTCGGCTGCGGCGAGGCGGGCGGTGGTGGCGCGGACGGGTCCGGCGTCGGTGAGGGCGATGCAGGAGCCGCGGTCCACCCGTGCGATACGGGCGGGGATCAGTCCTTCGGACTCGTACGGCGCGAAGGCGTCGGCGGCGGCCTCATCCCAGCCGTAGGCGGCCAGGCGGCGAGGTGCGGGGAGGTGTGTCAACTGAGCGACCCTTCAGAAAGGAGCGGGCGTGCGGCTGTCGTGCGGGGACTACGTCCCTGACGGCTTCGGTCATGGCCCTCACCTCCCTGGTCGATACCGGTCACGTGGTGCGCTGAAAGCGTATGCAGCCGCGCGCGTGTCACGCCAGGGATTTTCCCCGCCGCCACCGCGGGGCGCCCGCCGCGCTCGTCCGGCGGGGCGCGGCGATCGGCGGCATGCTTGTCCGCACGGGCGTCGCCGGGCACCGGTTCCGCCTCCGTACCCCCGTACCCTCCGCGACGTGGACCGAGGTGACCGACGTGGCGTCCAACGAGGAGGTCGCCGCGCTCCTGCAGGAGTACGCCGACCTGCTGTCCATCACCGGCGGCGACGCCTTCAAGGCGCGCGCCTACGAGCGTGCCGCCCGCGCGGTCGCCGGCCACTCCGCCGACGTGGCCGGGCTGGACGCCAAGGAGCTGAAGGCGATCCCCGGAGTGGGCGCCTCCATCGCCGGCAAGGTCGGCGAGTACCTGCGTACGGGCCACGTGGCGGCGATCGACGAGGCCCGCGGCCGGATCCCGGCCGGGGTCCGCGAGCTGATCGCGATTCCCGCGCTCGGCCCGAAGCGCGCGCTGGCCCTGTACGAGGAGCTGGGCGTGTCCTCCGTCGACGAACTGGCCGCCGCCATCGGCGAGCACCGGCTCCGCGGTCTGAAGGGCTTCGGGCCCAAGAGCGAGGAGAAGCTGCTCCACGGCATCGACCTGCTGCGCTCGGCCACCGGTCGGATCCCCGTCGACACGGCGCTCGCGCTCGCCGACGACATCGTCGCGCGGCTGGCCGAGGTGACCGGCTGCGAGCGCTGTGCGTACGCGGGCTCGCTGCGCCGCCGCCGCGGGACCGTGGGCGACCTCGACGTGCTCGCCGCCGCGACCGACTCCGCGCCGCTGATGGCGGCGTTCACCGGACTGCCGCTGGTCGGCGAGGTCATCGGCACCGGCGAGACGAAGACGAGCATCCGCACCACCGGCGGCGTCCAGGTCGACCTGCGGGTCGTGCCGCCGGGCGCGTGGGGCGCGGCACTCCTGTACTTCACCGGCTCCAAGCAGCACAACATCCGCATCCGCGAGATGGCCGTGCGCAAGAAGCTGAAGCTGTCGGAGTACGGACTGTTCCACGCCCGCAGTGACCGCCGCGTCCGGGTCACGACCGAGGAGGACGTCTACGCCCGCCTCGGCCTGCCCTGGATCCCGCCGCCGCTGCGCGAGGACCGCGGCGAGATCGAGGCCGCCGCCCGCGGCGAGCTGCCGGAGGTGGTGACGGAGAACGACCTGCGCGGCGACCTGCACACCCACACCGACCTCACCGACGGCATCGACACGCTGGAGGCGATGGTCGAGGCCGCCCGGGAGCGCGGCTACGCCTACTACGCGATCACCGACCACGCCCCCGAGCTGCGCATGCAGCGCATGACCAGGGAGAAGATGCTCGCCCAGCGCGAGACCGTGGCGGAGCTGGACGCGCGCTACCGGAGGCGCACGGGCGGGCTGCGGCTGCTGCACGGCACGGAGCTGAACATCGCGCCGGACGGCTCGGTCGACTGGCCGGGCGAGTTCCTGGAGACGTTCGACCTGTGCGTGGCCTCGGTGCACTCGCACTTCACCCAGCCGAAGGACGAGATGACCCGGCGCTTCCTCGCCGCGGTCGAGAACCCGCACGTCCACGTCATCGGCCACCCCACCACCCGCAAGGCGGGCAAGCGGCCGGCGGTCGAGGCGGACTGGGACGCGATCTTCGCGGCCTGCGCCCGTACGGGCACGGCGCTGGAGGTCAACGCGCACCCCAACCGGCTCGACCTGCCGGACGAGCTGATCCTGCGGGCCCGCGGCCACGGCGTGAAGTTCGCGGTGGACAGCGACGCGCACTCGGTGCCGGACCTGGCGAACATGCGCTACGGGGTCGGCATCGCCCAGCGGGGCTGGCTGACGCCAAAGGACGTGATCAACACCTGGCCGCTGGCGCGGCTGCGCCGCTTCCTGCGTGCGAAGGGGAAGTGAGGGGCGCTCGCCGCGCTCACTTCACCTCGTGCCGCTCGCTCTCCTCGTGCGCCGACGGCTCCCCCGGCCCGGTCCGCTCCGGCGGCTCCGGCGGCTCCGGCGGCTCCGGCCGGTGGTTCTTCGCCCGGGCCCTGCGGCTCTCCTCCGCCGCCTCCTCCTCTTCCTCCGCCCGCTCCGGCTCCGGCTCCCGGGCCCGCTCCTCCGCGGAGGCGTCCCCGTCGAGCCCGCGCAGCCGCGCCTGCCGCTCCGCCGAGGCCGCCGCGACCAGCCGGGCCGCCGCCTCCTCCCGTGCGCGGGCGGTCTCGGCCCGGCCGGTGGCGGTGGCGACGGACGGCCAGACGCGGTCGAACGCGGCGTTGACGGCCGCGCCGACCAGCACCGCGAACGCCGAGACGCCGAACCACAGCAGCACCGCGACGGGCGCGGCCAGCGACCCGTAGATCGTCGGGCCCTCCACGGCGTTCAGCAGGTAGAGCCGCAGCAGCACGCTGCCCAGCAGCCACATGCCGAGCGCCACCAGCGCCCCCGGCAGGTCCTCCCGCCAGGGCGAGCGCACGGGGACGGCGGCGTGGTAGAGCGTCGTGAGAAAGGCGACGGACAGCACCACGACGACCGGCCAGTACAGCACCCGTACGGCCGTCTCGCTCCACGGCAGCAACTGCACCACCGCGTCCGGCCCCGCCACCATCAGCGGCAGCGCGACGACGCCGATGACCAGCGCCACGAGGTAGAGCCCGAACGCCAGCAGGCGCGTCTTGACGATGCCGCGGTGGCCTTCGAGCCCGTACATGATCGTGATGGTGTCGATGAAGACGTTCACGGCGCGCGAGCCCGACCACAGCGCGAGCGCGAAGCCGAAGGAGATGAGGTCGGGGCGCCCGCCGCGGGTGACGTCGTCGAGCAGCGGGCGGACGATCTGGTCGACGCCCTTGGCGGTCAGGACGGTGTCGGAGGCGTCGATGATGTTGTGCCGGATGGTCGCGACGTCGATGAGCCACTGGTCGAAGTAGCCCAGCAGACCGAGGAGGCCGAGGAGCAGCGGGGGCAGTGACAGCAGGCTGAAGAACGCGGCCTCGGCGGCGAGGCCGATGACGCGGTGCTGCATGCAGGAATGGACGGTGTCCTTCAGCAGCAGCCAGGCGACCCGGCGCTTGGGGAGGTTCTGGTACAGGGCGCGGGCCCGGCCCAGCCGGCTGCGGGGTTCGCCGCGTCCGCCCTGTTCCGCACCCGTTTCCCGTTCTGCTCCCACCTGCCTACCGTAGCTGTCATGGCAGCAGGTACTCATACGGTGACGAATCAGACACCGCCCCTGGTCGGCTACGACGTCTACGCCGCGGACGCGGCCCTCACCGAGGCGGTCGAGCGCTACGTCGCGCCCGAGCGGCACGCCGGGGCGCACGCGGAGCTGACCGCCCTCGGCCGGGCGGCGGGCTCCGCCGAGGTGCAGCGGTGGGGCGTCGAGGCGAACGCCTCGCCGCCCGTGCTGCACACCCACGACCGCTACGGCCACCGCCTCGACGAGGTCGCCTTCCACCCCTCCTGGCACCGGCTGCTGGCGCGCGGCGTGGCCGCCGGGCTGACCGACGCCTGGGGGCGGCCGGACGGGCACGTGCGGCGGGCGGCCGGGTTCCTGGTGTGGACGCAGGCCGAGGCGGGGCACGGCTGCCCGCTGTCGATGACGCACGCCGCGGTGCCGGCGCTGCGCGCGCAGCCGGAGCTGGCGGCGGTGTGGGAGCCGCTGCTGACCTCGCGGGTGTACGAACCGGACCTGGTACCCGCCGCCGCGAAGGCGGGTGCGCTCACCGGGATGGGGATGACGGAGAAGCAGGGCGGCTCGGACGTACGGGCCACCACCACGCGCGCGGAGCCTGTCGGGGACGGTGCGTACGCCCTGACGGGCCACAAGTGGTTCTGCTCGGCGCCGATGTCGGACGCCTTCCTGGTGCTCGCGCGGGTGCCGGACGGCGCCGGTGGCGGCGGCCCGACCTGCTTCCTGCTGCCGCGCGTGCTGCCGGACGGCAGCCGCAACACCTTTCTTCTCCAGCGGCTGAAGAACAAGCTCGGCAACCGCTCGAACGCCTCTGCGGAGGTCGAGTTCGACGGTACGACGCTCGCCTGGCGGGTCGGCGAGGAGGGCCGCGGCATCCCGGCGATCATCGAGATGGTCGCCGCCACCCGGGTGGACTGCGCGACGGCCGCCGCCGCCGTGATGCGGCAGGCGGTGGCGCAGGCGGTGCACCACTGCACGTACCGCGCGGCGTTCGGCGGGGTGCTCGCCGACAAGCCGCTGATGCGCAGCGTGCTGGCGGACCTGGCGCTGGAGTCGGAGGCGGCGACGGCGCTGGCGCTGCGGCTGGCGGCGGCGTACGACGCGGGCACGGACGAGGAGCTGGCGTTTTTGCGGCTGGCGGTGCCGGCGGCGAAGTACTGGGTGACGAAGCGGTGCACGCCGGTGGCGGCCGAGGCGCTGGAGTGCCTGGGCGGCAACGGGTACGTGGAGGAGTCCGGGATGCCGCGGCTGCTGCGCGAGGCGCCGCTGAACTCGATCTGGGAGGGCTCCGGCAACGTCCAGGCGCTCGACCTGCTGCGCGCGCTGCGGCGGGAGCCGCGGGCGGTGGACGCCGTGCTCACCGAGATCGGCCGGGCGCGCGGCGCGGACCACCGGCTGGACCGGGCGGTGAAGGACCTGCTGACGGAGCTGGCGGACCTGGAGGGCGTCGAGACCCGGGCGCGCCGGCTGGCGGAGCGGCTGGCGCTGGTGCTGCAGGGGGCGCTGCTCGTACGGCACGCGCCCGCGGCGGTCGCGGACGCCTTCTGCGCCTCGCGGCTGGGCGGCGAGTGGGGTGCGGAGCTGGGGACGCTGCCGCACGGGCTGGATCTGCGGGCGGTGGTGGACCGGGCCCGGCCGGTCCCGGCGGCCTGACGAGGGGGACGCGACAGCGGAAGGCCCCTCCCGCAGGGTGGAGAGGTGACCTTCCGCCGTGGCGGGGCGTCGGAAAGCGGTGCCGCGCCGACTCGGCACCCCCTCCGCTCGTCAACCCGGGCCCACTCAACTCCTCGCGCACGCGCGTGCGCAAAGGTTGCACACCGTTGCAGCTTGCTGTCGCGGCTTTGATCAGTTTGGTCCAAGAGGTGTGCGGCGGGGCGGTGGTGCGGGCACCATTGACCCCAAGCGCCAGAACGGGCGTGCCAGCAGGGAGTGTTGTGCCGGACAGTGCGGAAACGGGCGGCGGCGGGCGGGGGCACCGGCAGCGGAGCCCGGCGCGTGGCCCGCGGGCTGGCTGGGGGCGTGCGCTGGCGGGCGGGACCGCGGGCGGTCGTACGGGCGGCGGTCGTACGGGCCGGCAGGCCGCCGAGGCGTACGCAGTCCCCCTGCCGGGGCTGCCGCCGGCCGCCCGCGTACCGCGCGAGCTGATCGGCGACTCATGGCGTCGCGCGGAGGAAAGCGGCCTGGACCGCGAGGGCGGCCGGCCCTGGCGGGTGGGCGTCGCCGAGCTGGAGTGGCGGCGGCGTACGGCGGGCATCGGCGTCCTGCGCGAGGTGCTGCGCGACGGGCTGATCCCTGCCGAGGACACCGAGCCCGAACACGTCGTCGTGGTCACCGACGCCGACGGCGTGGTGCTGTGGCGGGAAGGCGAGCGCGGGATGCTCAAGGCGGTGAGCCGCATCGGGGTGGCGGAGGGCGCGAGTTGGAGCGAGGACTCCGCGGGCACCAACGGCATCGGCACCGCGCTGGCGACGGGTCACCCCGTGGGCGTCTACGGCGACGAGCACTTCCTCCGCACCTGCCACCGGTGGAGCTGCGCCGCCGCGCCGCTGACCGACCCGCGCGACGGGCGGGTGCTGGGCGTGGTCAACGTCACCGGCCCGGCGCGCACGATGCCGGCGATCTCGCTGGCGTTCGTCACCGCCGTCGGCCGGGTCGCGGAGGGCGAGTTGCGGGACCGGCACTGGACGGCGATGGGGCGGCTGCGGGCGGTCGCGGCGCCCGTCCTCGCCGGCATCGGCGGCCGGGCGCTGGCCGTGGACGAGCACGGCTGGGCGGCGGCGGCCACCGGGATGGTGCCACCGGAGCGGGTGGCGCTGCCGAAGTCGCCGGCGGCGGGCGCGTGCGTGCTGCCGGGGCTCGGGCGGTGTGGGCTGGAGCCGCTGCCGGGCGGCGGGTGGCTGGTACGGGTCGAGCCGGAGGGGACCGCGCGGGCGCCGACGCGGGTGGTGCTGGACCTGACCCGGCCGTCGTCGCCGTGTCTGGCGGTGCTGGGCGGCGCGGGGCGGTGGTCGCAGCAGGTGAGCCCGCGGCACGCGGAGTTGCTGTACCTGCTGGCGGTGCACCGCGACGGGTTCAGCTCCACGGCGCTGGCCGACGCACTCTTCGGCGACCCGGGGCGCACGGTGACGGTACGGGCGGAGCTGTCCCGGCTGCGCCGGAAGCTGGGCGGGCTGCTGGCGCACCGGCCGTATCGTTTCTCCGACGAGATCGACGTCCAACTCCTGCTCCCCGCCCGCCCCGCCGACCTGCTCCCCCAGTCCACGGCCCCGGCGGTGCTGGCCGCCCGCCGCTGAGTTCCCCACGCTGAGTTCGCCCACGGGGGTTATGATCACCGGCCCATGCGTCTGCAGGGGAGGAAGCGATGCCCGTCGGGCCCGCGACCAGTGACACCGTCTACGAACCCGTCCCCCTCTGGGCGAAGATCCCGCACGGGATCTGGCTCAGGGAAGCCACCTCGGTGGCCGTCGACTCGGCCGACCGCGTCTACGTCTTCAACCGCGGCAACATGCCGGTGCTCGTCTTCGACCCGGATGGCAACGTTGCCGACATGTGGGGCAACGACACCCCGTATCTCGGCACCGAGCTGTACGAGGACCCGTACGGCAACACCCAGCCGCGCTGGCGCGGCTGCCGCTTCACCCGGCCGCACGCGGTGACCGTCGACCACGAGGACCACCTCTGGCTCGTCGACGACGTCGGCAACACGATCACCAAGACCGACCGCGGCGGCACCACGCTGCTGACCCTCGGCACCGGCGAGCCCAGCGGCTTCCAGAGCGGCGAGCCCTTCAACCGCCCCACGGACGTGGCGATATGCCCCCGCACCGGCGACGTCTTCGTCACCGACGGCTACGGCAACTCCCGCGTCCACCACTACGACGCCACCGGCCGCCACCTCGCCTCCTGGGGCACCCCCGGCACGGACCCGGGCAGCTTCAGCCTCCCGCACGCGCTGACGCTCGCGGACGACGACTCGGTGGTCGTCTGCGACCGCGAGAACCACCGCGTCCAGGTCTTCTCCCGCACCGGCGACTTCCGCACCACCTGGCACGCCCACAAGGCGGTGGCCGTCTGTACCACGGGCACGGGCCCCGACACCCGCCTCTACGTGGCGGAACAGGGCCCGCCCCCGATCCAGCACGGCGTCCCGGGCATCGGTCACAAGATCCGTGTCTTCGACACCGCGGGCCACGAGATCACCCGCTTCGGCGCGGACCTCCCGGGCGAGTCCCCGGCGAGCTTCAACTGGCTGCACGGCATCGCGGTCGACTCACGGGGCGATGTCTACGCGGCGGAGGTCTCGTACGTAGAAGTGGGCAGCAAACTGACCCCGCCCCGGGAACTGACAAGCCTCCGCAAGTGGCGCCGGGTGTCGGGCTGACCTCACGCGCGGCCGTGAGCTTCTCCGTGACCCGGTCGCGGAGAAGCTCGTACTCCTCGCGCAGGCGCACGATCTGCGGCGGACGGGCGACGACCGTGCCCTCGGTGACGATCTCCTCCGGGCCGAACTGCTCGCGGGTGAGGTCTATCTCCACGCCGAGGCCCAGGCGGTTCTTGAGCCGGTGGTTGTTGCCGTAGATCGAGACGACCTCGCAGTGGTGCGGAAGGCGGTCGGGGATCGCGGTGGCCAGGATCTCGTCTCCGAACACTTGGTGCGTTGGTGGTGAAGGGGCGGGTGCCGGTCAGGCTCGTCGTGGACCGACAGAGGTCGCCGGCTGACCTCGTCGTTGAACCCCCGCCGACCATCCGAGCGGATGGAGAACAGCCGGTCAGGATGCCGAGTGAGTCACGGGGGCGAGACCGCGTAGGCCAGCCCAGCGGGAGGAGCGGAGGAGCGCGGCAGCCCGGTCCATCGTCGCTTGGTCGACGGTGGCGGCCGTCTTGTTGCCCGTGCCCAGTTCCTTGGCCGTGATGTGGAGAATGTTGTTGGGATCGCAGTCGGCCGTCACCTCGATCTGCGACACGCCGCGGGGAGCGGGTGGCAGGGGGAGTTCGAGGACCGCAAGGGTCCGGTTGCGCGCCGGGTCCCCCCGCTCGCCCTCCACGACGTGGAGCACCACCGTGGTCTGGTTGTCCGTGTGCGTGGTGAAGATCTCGGAGCGCTTCGTGGGGATCGTCGTGTTCCGCTCGACCAGCTTCGTCGTGGTCCCCTCGTCGGTTTCGACGCCGATCGAGTGGGGGGTGAGATCGAGGAGCAATACGTCCTTCACGTCACCGGTCATGATGCCCGCCTGAAGAGCGGCGCCGCCGGCGACGGACCCGGGGACCAGGCCCCGGTAGGGCTCACGGCCGTCCGTGAGCCGGCGGACCAGGTCGCCCACCGCGGGCATCCGGGCGGCGCCGCCCGTCAGGACGACCTGGTCGATGTCGGCGAGCGTGCGGTCGGAGTCGGCGAGGACGCGTTCGACGGGCGTCCGGCAGCGTTCCAGCAGATCCCGGGTGAGCGTCTCAACGCCCCGCGGCAACCCGGCACCCGGCACCCGGCACCCGGCACGGCACAGGATTGGGCACCTACCGTTGGGTCGTCGAGCGGACATTCGCCTGGCTCCTCGGCTTTCGACACCTGCGCACCCGCTGGGAACGACGCGCCGACATCCACGAAGCATCCTCAAACTCGCCTGCTGCCTCATCACCCACCGACAACTCAGCTCACCGTGTGAGCCGTTATCAGTCCCACTCGGCCGCTCTTTCCGCGATCTTTCGCGGCAGCCGGCGGCGAACCCACCATTCACGGCCGCCGCAGACACGACTATGACAAGCCCCGTCCGCTACGAGGCGACGGTGCTGGTCGAAGCCGTGGACCCTCTGGCCTCCGAGGCGAACCGCTCCTGACCTCCAGCGCCGGCCTCGGGACCGGTCCCGACGAAGCGGCCCTACTGTGCCTGAGCATCATTCACAGCAACGCTGCATCGTGAGATCGGAGACGAATCATGCGCAAGTTGATTGTAGGCGGAATCTCTGTTTTGGCGGTAAGTACCGCCTCGCTGGCTGGAACCGGCTCGGCTCAGGCCGAGACCGCCCAGGTCACCGGGCAGCCGAGCGGTGTCAGCATTGTCGACACAGCTTCCCCCGCGCAAGCTGCCGGGTGGGAGTACGTAGACTGGTACTTCAGCTTCAACAACTGCAACGTCGCGGCCGGCGAGCTCAGCGTGAGGGAAGGCGTCACCACCAAGTGCGAGCCGCAGACATCAGGTCTCTGGTACCTCTACGCCCTCCGGTAGAACGGCAGGTAGTCGACACAACTCGTTCCTCCCGACAGTCCCTGGCGGAAATCGTGCCGGGCCACGGGCGACGTTGAGCTATGCACTGACGATCCGCCTGTCTCCTTCATCGGAGACGACGGGACCACGAGAGCCCCGGCGTATCGCATCATGCCGGGGCTCTTCAAGCTGACCTGGTTGCCTTCTACGACAGCATCGGCGACGTCATTAGGGCGGACGTCGGCAACGGCTACTTCCTCGATCCGGCAAGTGACGTCCTACTGCGGCCCCAGGAGCACGGCAGTGTCGGCGTCGGCACAGACCGGAAGGCTCATGGCCTGGTCATCGGCTCGAATGGCGGCGGCCTGGCCTACGTCGCGGGCCGTGATAAGGCGGTTTACCGGACGCGGACGGCGTCGCAGGACGACCCGGAGCTCGACAAGGTGGCCGATGACCTACGGCGGTCTATGGACCTGCTGGAGCGCTCCCTGACACGGTTCATCACCGACGGCGATCCGGGACACCTCTGGTCGCAATCCCCCGGCGCCCGTTCTGTTGGCGGCTGTTGGACGATGTCGGCTGATCGGCTTCGCTCTGTGGTGCCGCGAGCGGGAAACGCGACGGCCGTCCACCCGTGTTGATCGCAGAACGAGTTTCCGGGTGCCCCCGGCGCGTTACGCGGACAGCGGCAGCGGCGCGGCCGCGCACGCCTCGTCGTACCGCCGCGCCAGCAGCAGCGCCAGCTCCGGCGCCGCCCCCAGCACCGGCGCGAGCACGTCCGCCCGCGCCTCGGTGGCGCCCCGCACGATGCGGTCGGGCAGGAAGCCCGGGGCGATGACGTACGGCGCCACCGCCACCCGCTCGGCACCGTCCGCGCGCAGCGCGCGGACGGCGTCGGCCGTGCGGGGTGGTGCCGCGGAGGCGAACGCGGGCCGCACGGCGCACCATCCGGCGGTACGCCGCCACTCCCGCGCGGTCTCTGCGACGCTTGCGATCGCCTCCGGGTCGGAGGAGCCCGCCGCGGCCAGCACGACGCCCGTGCGGGCCCGCTCCGCGGGCAGGTGCAGCCCCGCCTCCGCCATCCGGCGGTCCAGCGCGGCCGTCAGCAGCGCGTCCGGGCCCAGCACGCCGCCCTGGACGATGCGCAGCCGCGGCAGCCCGGCCCGTACCTCGTCCAGGACGGCGGGGATGTCGGACTTGGCGTGGAAGGCGCGGGCCAGCAGCAGCGGCAGCGCCACGACGTCCCGTACGCCCTCGTCGTACAGCCGCCGCAGCGCCCGTGGCACGCGGGGGGCGCAGTGGTCCAGATAGCAGGTCTCCACCCGCGCGTGCGGCCGCGCCGCCGCCACCCGCGCCGCGAGCGCGGCGACGGTGGCGGCGTGCCGCGGGTCGCGGCTGCCGTGGGCGACGATCAGCAGTACGGGATGCATGGCTCGCAACGCTAGGACGGTCCGGTTGGGGCTCGGTTGGGTGGCGGCGGGCTCAGACGTTGATGCCGCACTCGGTCTTGGCGAAGCCCGCCCAGCGGCCCGCGCGGGCGTCCTCGCCGGGGGCGACGCGGCGGGTGCACGGCGCGCAGCCGATGGAGGGGTAGCCGTCGGCCAGCAGCGGGTTCGTCAGCACGCCGTGCTCGGCGACGTACGCCTGCACGTCCGCCTCGGACCAGCGGGCGATCGGCGAGACCTTCACCTTGCGCCGCTTGGCGTCCCAGCCGACGACAGGGGTGTTCGCGCGCGTCGGCGACTCGTCGCGGCGCAGACCGGTGGCCCAGGAGTCGTACGCGGCGAGGCCGTCCTCCAGCGGCTGCATCTTGCGCAGCGAGCAGCACAGGTCGGGGTTGCGCTCGTACAGCCGCGGGCCGTACTCGGCGTCCTGCTCGGCGACCGTCAGCCGGGGCGTGAGCGAGACGACGTTCACGTCCATCACGGCGGCGACCGCGTCGCGGGTCCCGATCGTCTCGGGGAAGTGGTAGCCGGTGTCGAGGAACAGGACGTCCACGCCCGGCATGGCACGGGACGCCAGGTGGGCGACGACCATGTCCTGCATGGACGAGGTGACACAGAAGCGCTTGCCGAACGTGTCCGCCGCCCAGCGCAGGATCTCCAGCGCCGAGGCGTCCTCCAGTTCGCGGCCGGCCCGCTCGGCAAGCGCCGCGGTATCGGTATCCGCGTCTTCGATGACCGTCATCGGTTGTGGTTCCCTCCATCGCTGTCGGGACGCAGGCCGTCGGCCAGCAGCCCGAGGAACGAGAGCTTGAAAGCGCGATTGCAGGACCTGCACTCCCACGCTGTGCCTTCTCCGCGGGAGGTCCCCTCTTCGGGCGGGCGCAGGTCCTCGTCGCCGCAGTACGGGCAGTAGAACGGCGCCGCCCGCCCGCTCACTTGAGGTCCTCCTCGCCGGCGCGCGCGGCCCACTGGGCGAAGCGCTCGCCGTCCTCGCGCCCGGCGGTGTAGCGGGTGAGCACGCGCTCGACGTAGTCGGGAAGCTGCGCGGCGGTGACCTTCAGGCCGCGCACCTTGCGGCCGAAGCCCGGGTCGAGGCCGAGGCTGCCGCCGAGGTGGACCTGGTAGCCCTCGACCTGGCGGCCGTCCTCGTCGGTGACGAGCTGCCCCTTGAGACCGATGTCCGCCACCTGGATACGGGCGCAGGAGTTGGGGCAGCCGTTGAGGTTGATGGTGATCGGCTCGTCGAAGTCGGGCAGGCGCCGCTCCAGCTCGTCGACGAGCGACGCGCCGCGCGCCTTCGTCTCGACGATCGCCAGCTTGCAGAACTCGATGCCGGTGCAGGCCATCGTGCCGCGCCGGAACGACGACGGCGCGACCTGGAGGTCCAGCGCCTCCAGCGCCTCGCGCAGCGGGGCGACCTGGTCCTCCTCGACGTCGAGGATGAGCATCTTCTGTTCGACGGTGGTACGGAGCCGGTCGGAGCCGTGCTGCGCCGCCAGCTCGGCGATCTTCGTCAGCGTGCCGCCGTCGACGCGGCCGACGCGGGCCGCGAAGCCCAGGTAGTAGCGGCCGTCGTGCTGCCGGTGCACCCCGATGTGGTCGCGCCAGCGCTCGGCGGGCGCCGCGGGCGGGGGGCCGTCGTGGAGCGTGCGCAGCAGGTACTCGTCCTGGAGCACCTGGCGGAACCTCGAAGGGCCCCAGTCCGCGAGGAGGTACTTCAGCCGGGCCCGGTTGCGCAGCCGGCGGTAGCCGTAGTCGCGGAAGATGGCGACGACGCCCTCGAAGACGTCCGGTACGTCCTCCAGCGACGCCCAGGCGCCGATCCGTACCCCCAGCTTGGGGTTGGTCGACAGGCCGCCGCCGACCCAGACGTCGAACCCCGGGCCCAGTTCCGGGTGTTCGACGCCGACGAAGGCGACGTCGTTGATCTCGTGCACGATGTCGAGGTGCGGCGAGCCGGAGACCGCGCCCTTGAACTTCCGGGGCAGGTTCGAGTACGCCGGATTGCCCACCACGCGCCGCTGGATCTCCTCCAGTGCCGGGGTGCCGTCGATGATCTCGTCCGCCGCGATGCCGGCGACCGGGGAGCCGAGGACGACGCGCGGGACGTCGCCGCACGCCTCGGTGGTGGACAGCCCCACGGACTCCAGCCGGCGCCAGATCTCCGGGACGTCCTCGATCCGGATCCAGTGGAGCTGAATGTTCTGCCGGTCGGTGAGGTCCGCGGTGCCGCGGGCGAACTCCTGCGAGATCTCGCCGATCGTCCGCAGCTGGGCGACCGTCAGCCGGCCGCCGTCGATGCGGATGCGGAGCATGAAGTGCTCGTCGTCCAGCTCGTGCGGCTCCAGGACCGCCGTCTTGCCGCCGTCGATCCCGGGCTTGCGCTGGGTGTACAGCCCCCACCACCGCATCCGCCCGCGCAGGTCGGCGGGGTCGATGGAGTCGAAGCCGCGCTTGGAGTAGATCGTCTCAATGCGTGTCCGCACATTGAGACCGTCGTCGTCCTTCTTGAACTGCTCGTTGGCGTTGAGCGGCGTGAAGTGACCGGCCGCCCACTGGCCTTCGCCGCGGTGGCGGCCCGCCTTGCGGCGACCGGCCGCCGTGGGGCGCGAGGAGGAGTTAGCCATGACAGGGGTGTCCTTAAGGCAAGCGGAGGAGCCGGCCGTGAGCGCGCACGACCCTCATGACCTGCGCAAACGGTTCTTCGGCAGGGCGGCTCTGCAGGGGCGCGCGCGTGCGTCCGCGACGGTGGGGACGGCTGGGCGGCGGCGGGAGGTCGGCGGTGCTGTGACTTTCAGCCCGCCGGACAGATGGCGCTGGACATACGGCCGAGATCGACGTGACGCCGACTCACCAGGGCGACTCCAGCTCGATCCATGGAGAGAGCGTGGCATGGGGTGCCGCGAATCGTCCACAGTAATCCGCCATGCGGACAGTCCGGTCTCGTTATTTGGACACGAGGGTTTGAGGCCCTATTCCTGCACCCCGCCGGCCGGGCTGTCCTCGGTGCGTACGTCGAAGATCCGGAAGCCTCGCCGGCGGTAGTTGTCCAGGGCGTGCGGGCCGTCATCGCTGCAGGTGTGCACCCACACCCGGCGCGTGGGCGCCCGCCCGGGCCACCGCTCGGCCAGATCCCAGGCGCGCGCCGTGCCGACGGAGAGCAGGTGCCCGCCGATGCGCCGGCCGCGGAACGCGGGCAGCAGACCGAAGTACGTGATCTCCGCCACCCCCTCCGGCTGCCCCTCCAACTCCAGGTATCCGGCCGGGGTCCCGCGCTCGTACGCCACCCACGTCTCGGTCCCCGGCTGCTCGACGAAGGTGCGCCAGCGCTCCTCGTCCCACACCAGCCGGTCCGTCCACGACACGTCGGCGCCGACGGCCCCGTAGAGATAACGGTTGAAACCCGGGGAAGGGATGGCGGCGCGTACGACGGTCAGCTCGCCGGCCGCGACGGCCGCCGGTGCGGTCGCCGGGGTGAGATCGTCCGCGGCGGTCTGCTCCAGTGACCAGGTGGTGAGGGCGGTGCTCTCCATAGGGGAATCAGACCACGGCGCGCGGTGCCTTGCGGAGCCGGGTGCGGTGCAGGAATCTGCGTCACGACCCCTTGCCCGCGGGTGGGCGCCGCCCGTAGCTTATGGCAAGCGCTTTCTGTGGCCTTGGCCACTGTCGTAGCACCGCACCAGGAACCACTCGGCACCACCTGGCACCACCTTCACTGCACGACCGCCGGACGACCTTCGGAACAGGCCGCCACGGTCACCGCCCGGACGCCACCCGGGCGGCGCCGGGAGCCGTTCCCCCCGTCCGCGAGAACTGCCCCGGCGACGGCCACGTGTTCAACCTCGATTGGATGCATCTCGAGTGACAACGGCACAGGACGACATCAAGGCGCCCGCCGCCGTCCCGACCGCTCCCGAGCGGACGGGGCGGCGCGGAGCGCGCCTCGGCAACCAGCTCGCCGCCTTCGGCTCCGCCGTGTGGCGGCCCCTCATCGTGCTCGCCGTGATCGGCCTCGTCTGGTGGTTCGTCACCGCGCGGGAGATGGTCGAGCGCTACCTCGTCCCCACCCCCGGCTCGGTCTTCGAGGTCATGTGGGAAGACCGCTCGATGCTGGCGGAGCACACCTACGTGACGCTGTACGAGACCGTCATCGGCTTCCTGCTGGCGGCCCTCATCGGCATCGCCTCGGCCGTGCTCATCGTCTACTCCAAGACCGCCGAGCGCTCCCTCTACCCGATCATCCTCTTCGCCCAGGTCATCCCGAAGATCGCCATCGCGCCCATCCTCATCGTGTGGTTCGGCACCGGGCTCTCCCCGAAGATCATCCTGGCGGTGCTGATCGCCTTCTTCCCCGTCGTCGTCTCCGGCGTCGCCGGGCTGCGCGACACCGACCCCGAACTGCTCGACCTCTCCGCCACGATGGGCGCAAGCCGGTGGAGCGTCTTCGTCAAGGTGCGTTTCCCCGGCGCGCTGCCGCAGCTCATGGCCGGGCTGAAGGTCGCGGTGACCCTCGCCGTGGTCGGCGCCGTCGTCGGCGAGTTCGTCGGCGCCAGCGAAGGGCTCGGCTACATCCTGCTGCTCGCCAGCGGCAACCTGAACTCCGCGCTGCTCTTCGCGGACCTGATCCTCATGTCGATGATCGGCGTGGTGCTGTTCGTCGTCATCGAGATCGCCGAGTCCCTCCTCATCCCGTGGCACGCCAGCCGCCGCGAGGGCTCCAGCGTGACCATGGCGACGACCTGAGCGGGCCCTTCCCGCCCGTTCGCGTCCATGACGCCGCAGCCCGTATCCCGCACTACCGGACCGCCCAGGAAGGCAACGACATGAAACGCACCGCGGCGACACTCACCCTGCTGAGCGCGCTGCTCGCCGCCGCCGGCTGCGCCCCCGACACGTCCGACGACGACGGCGGCGACTCAGGCGGCGACGGCAACGGCGAGAAGGTCACGCTGACCCTCAACTGGGTGCCGTACGGGGAGCACGCCGCCTTCTACTACGGCGTGGAGAAGGGCTTCTACGCCGACGAGGGCATCGACCTGGAGATCAAGCCCGGCAACGGCTCCGCGGCCACCATCCAGCAGGTCGCGCAGAACAAGACCGACTTCGGCTGGGCCGACACCCCGCCGCTGATGGCCGGCATCGGCGAGGGCATGGGGGTCAAGAGCCTCGGGGTGTACCTCCAGAAGGGCCCGTCCTCCGTGCAGTTCGTCTCCGACGAGAACATCAAGGAGCCGGCCGACCTGGAGGGCAAGACCGTCGCGGGCACGCCGGGCGACGCGATGTACGCCACCTTCCCCGGCTGGCTGGAGGCCAACGACGTCGACCCCTCGAAGGTCAAGGTCGTCAACGTCCAGCCCGCGGACAAGATCTCGCAGCTCGCCGCCGGCAAGGTCGACGCCATCATGGGCTTCTTCCACGACCAGGGCCCGACGATCGAGAACACCACCGGCGAGACCGTCGACTACATCCTCTTCTCCGACTTCGGCATGAACGTCCTCGGCACCGGCATCGTCGCCTCCGACGAGATGCTGGCCGACGACCCCGAGCTGGCCAAGGCGTTCGTCCGGGCCACCACCAAGTCCTGGCAGGAGGTCGAGGCCAACCAGGACGAGGCCGTGAAGATCATGTCCGAGGCCGCGACCGAGCCGCCGCCGGACAACGTGCTCGCCAACCAGCTCAAGGACACGCTGCCGCTGCTGGCGGGCGACGGCGGCGGAATCGGCGTCAACTCCGAGGAGTCGTGGCAGGAGACTATCGATCTGCTGTCGGACGGCGGGATGCTGAAGGAGGCCAAGAAGCCCGCCGACTACTGGGACGCGTCGTACGCCGCTAAGGGGTGAGCAGTGCCGCAGCTCGAACAGAAGAAGACCGCCGCGACCGACGCGGCGGCGTCCGCAAGCATCGACATCCGCGATGTGACGTGCACGTTCACGACGAAGCGCAGTCGCACCACGGCGGTCGACGGGGTCTCGATGCGGATCGAGCCCGGTGAGTTCGTCTCCATCCTCGGCCCGTCGGGCTGCGGCAAGTCGACCCTGCTGAAGATGATCGCCGGCCTGGTACTGCCGACGACGGGCGAGGTCAGCCTGCTGGGCCGGCAGGTGACCGGTCCGCAGCGCAACATCGGCTTCGCCTTCCAGCGGGCCGCGCTGCTGCAGTGGCGCGGGGCGCGGAAGAACATCCTGCTGCAGGCCGAGATGCGCGGCATGGACAAGCAGACCGCGGCCCGCCGGGCCGACGAGCTGATCGAGCTGACGGGGCTGCAGGGCTTCGAGGACGCCCTGCCGCACGAGCTGTCCGGCGGTATGCAGCAGCGCGTGGCGCTGTGCCGCGCGCTGCTGCACGAGCCGCCGGTGCTGCTGCTCGACGAGCCGTTCGGCGCGCTGGACGCGCTGACGCGGGAGCACCTGAACGTCGAGCTGAACCGCATCTGGCGGGAGACGGGCACGACGATCGTGCTGGTCACCCACTCCATCTCGGAGGCCGTCTACCTCGGCACCCGGGTGGAGGTGATGAGCGCCCGCCCGGGCCGGATCATCGAGACGATGCCGGTGGACCTGCCGCCGGCCCGGGACTACGGAAAGGTCATGTCGGCACCGGAGTTCGAAACCCTGGCCGCCCACATCCGCGGCCTCCTGGGCGGCGCCCACTAGCCCGCCACCGGTACGCCGCCGCCCGGGACCCGCGCATGACGGGCCCCGGGCGGCGGCGTATCCCCGCTCACGGCAGATTTAACAATCGCTTCACATTGTTTCGGAATTACGTCGGCAATTCCGTATCGGGGCAAGGGAATTGCGCGCGCGGCGGAAAGTCTGCGATCGTGCGTGCATGCCCACCGACCAGCGCTTCTTCGCCCGCCACCATGTGGACTTGGTGCGTGTGGCGAGCGCGCTGTGTCCCCGCGGCCGTCCCTAGACGGCCGCACCCGGGTGTACGCCGCGGGTGCTCGATTCCGAACGGGCCGTTTCCGCCCGGCCCTTCAGCCCGCCCCGTACGCATCCCCGGAACGAGGTCTCCATGTCCACCCCGCCGATCCTCTCCCCCGCTCCACCTGCCGCCGCACCCGCAGCCCCGACGCCCGCCGCGCTCGGCGAGCTGGCCCGCGCCTTCGCCGGCCGGCCCGACCGCTGGCGCCCCGCGGTCCGCTTCGACGCCGCGGCCCGCTTCCACACCCGGCTGGAGGTGACCGGCGGCCACGAGGTCTGGCTGCTGACCTGGCTGCCGGGGCAGGGCACCGAGATCCACGACCACGGCGGCGCCGCGGGCGCGTTCACGGTCGTCGCGGGGGTGCTCACCGAGCGCAGCTTCCCCGCGCCGCCGGGCGCGCCGCAGGTGCGGGAGCTGCCCGGCGGCGGGCTGCGCTCGTTCGGCCCGCGGTACGTCCACGAGGTGACCAACGCCGGCACGGCACCGGCCGTCAGCATCCACGCCTACGCGCCGGCGCTGTCGGCCATGTCGTACTACGCCGAGCTGCCCGGCGGCGGCCTGCACCCGGTCCGCACCGACCCGGTGACCGACTGATGGCCCCCGCCGACGCCGCCGGAATCGACGGCACGCTCGCCGCCGTACGCGCCACGCTGCACCGCCTCACCCCCCGGCAGGCGTACGCCGCCCTCGACGAAGGTGCCGTCCTCGTGGACACCCGGCCCGAGTTCCAGCGGCGCGCCTCCGGCACCGTGCCCGGGGCGCTGCTGGTGGAGCGCAACCATCTGGAGTGGCGCTGCGATCCGGCCAGCGGCGCCTCGGTGGCCGAGGCCACCGGTACCCAGGTGCACTGGATTGTCATGTGTGACGAGGGATACGCCTCGTCGCTGGCCGCCGCCTCGCTCAGGTCGCTCGGGCTGACCCGGGCGACCGATCTGATCGGCGGCTTCCAGGCGTGGCGGGCGGCAGGACTGCCGGTCACGCTCCCGTAACGCCTCACCTGCACAAAGGCGTGCAAAGGCGCACGAAAACCCTGCCCGCATGCCGGGCGATTCGTCCACGCCTCAGGAACCCCCTTGACCGAGCTGCCCTGATGGGCTTATCCCTACTAAGTCAATAGGGATACTCGGAAAGACGATGTTGATTCCCGGAACACCCCGAGAGGATGACCCTCCCGTGTCTGCACCACGCCGCCGCCGCGCGGCCATACGCCTGCTCGCCGGCACCGCCGCCCTCCCCCTGCTCGCCCTGACCGCCTGCGGTTACGGCTCCGACAACGACGACAAGGGCGACGACGCGGCCCCCGCCGCCCAGGGCGAGAAGATCGGCGGTCTCGACGAGATCAACATCGGCTTCTTCGGCAACGTGACCCACGCGACCCCCCTGGTCGGCCTCGGCGACGACGGCCTGATCACCAAGGAGCTGGGCGGCACCGCCGTCAAGCCGCAGATCTTCAACGCCGGCCCGTCCGCCATCGAGGCGCTCAACGCCGGCTCCGTCGACATGACCTGGATCGGCCCCTCCCCCGCCATCAACGGCTACACCCAGGCGGACGGCCGCAACCTGCGCATCGTCGCGGGCGCCACCTCCGGCGGCGCCTCGCTCGTCGTCAACCCCGACAAGGTCACGTCCCTGGACGACCTGGAGGGCAAGCGGATCGCCACGCCGCAGATCGGCAACACCCAGGACGTGGCCCTGCTCAACTACCTCGCCGGCGAGGGCCTGGAGGTCGACCCGCAGTCCGGCAAGGGTGACGTGCTGGTCATCCGCCAGGACAACAAGGAGATCCCCACCACCTTCCAGCAGGGCGGCCTCGACGGCGCCTGGGTGCCGGAGCCCACCGCCTCCAACCTGGTCGCCAAGGGCGGCGAGGTGCTGCTGAACGAGAAGGAGCTGTGGGACGACGGCAAGTTCGTCACCACCCACCTGATCGTCTCGCAGGCCTTCCTCAAGGACCACCCCGACGTGGTCGAGGCCGTCGTCCGCGGCTCGGTGAAGACCAACGCCTGGATCGAGAAGAACCCGGACGAGGCCAAGGCCCTGGTCAACGAGGGGATCGAGGAGTACTCGGGCAAGCCGCTGCCCGACGACGTGCTCGAGCGCGCCTTCGGCGACATCGAGGTCACCGACGACCCGCTCGCCACCACCCTCGGCGACCAGGCCGACCACAGCGTCAAGTCGGGCCTCCTCGACGAGGCGAAGACCGACGGCATCTACGACCTGTCCATCCTCAACAAGGTGCTCAAGAGCGAGGGCCGGCCCGCCGTCGACGACGCCGGCCTCGGCGTCGAGTAGCTCTGCCCGCCTCACCTCCGGGAGGTGCAAGAGATGTCCACTGCCATCACCGACGACGCCCCGGCCGGCTCCGCGCAGGCCGGGGACGGGCCCGCGGCCCGCATCACGCACGTGTCCAAGACGTTCGGGCGCCCCGGCGAACAGCTCCTGGCGCTCGACGACGTCACCCTCGACGTCGCGCCCGGCGAGTTCGTCACGCTGCTCGGCGCGTCAGGATGCGGCAAGTCCACCCTGCTCAATCTGGTCGCCGGGCTGGACGCGCCGACCGCCGGGACCATCGCGATACCCGGCGGTCAGCGCCCGGCACTGATGTTCCAGGAGCACGCGCTCTTCCCGTGGCTGACCGCGGGCAAGAACATCGAGCTGGCGCTGAAGATGCGCGGCCTGGCCAAGGCCGCGCGCCACACCGAGGCGGAGCGGCTGCTCGAACTCGTCCGGCTGGGCGGCGCGTACGGCAAGCGGGTGCACGAGCTGTCCGGCGGCATGCGCCAGCGCGTCGCCCTGGCCCGCTCGCTCGCGCAGGACAGCAGGCTGCTGCTGATGGACGAGCCGTTCGCCGCGCTCGACGCCATCACCCGCGACGTCCTGCACGACGAGCTGACCCGCATCTGGGCGGAGACGAAGGTCTCCGTGCTCTTCGTCACCCACAACGTGCGCGAGGCGGTCAAGCTCGCCGAACGCGTGATCCTCATGTCCTCGCGCCCCGGGCGCATCGCCCGGGAGTGGACCATCGACATCCCGCAGCCGCGCCGGATCGAGGACACCGAGGTGGCCAACCTCTCGCTGGAGATCACCGAAGAGCTTCGAGGGGAGATCCGCCGCCATGGCAAGCACTGACACCACCGGCAGCACCGGCACATCCGGCGCGAAGACCGGGGCGAAGACCGGCGAGGACTCCGCCGCCGGCCTCGCCGGGCTCGAAGCGGGCCTCGACGCCCTGGACACCCGGACCACGTCGCGTACCCCGCTGCGCCAGGTGCTGGTGCAGAAGGTGCTGCCGCCGATCATCGCGGTCGCCCTCGTCGTGGCCGTCTGGCAGTTGCTGTACGTGCTGGAGGTCAAGCCCGACTACCAGTTGCCCGGCCCCGTCCAGGTCTGGGACGCGCTCGCCGACCAGTGGTACGAGGGCACGCTGTTCGACGTCATCTGGACGAGCCTGTCCCGCGGCGTGCTCGGCTTCCTCATCGCCATCGCCATCGGCACCCCGCTCGGACTGATCGTCGCCAAGGTGCCGTTCGTGCGCGCCGCGATCGGCCCGATCCTCACCGGGCTGCAGTCGCTGCCGTCGGTGGCCTGGGTGCCCGCCGCGATCATCTGGTTCGGCCTCACCCCGTCGATGATCTACGCGGTGGTGCTGCTCGGCGCCGTGCCGTCGATCGCCAACGGGCTGGTCTCCGGCATCGGCCAGATCCCGCCGCTGTATCTGCGCGCCGGCCAGGTCATCGGAGCCACCGGTCTGCACGGCGTACGGCACGTGCTGCTGCCCGCGGCGCTGCCCGGCTATCTGGCCGGGCTCAAGCAGGGCTGGGCGTTCTCCTGGCGGTCGCTGATGGCCGCCGAGATCATCGCCACCTCCCCCGATCTCGGGGTGGGCCTGGGCCAGTTGCTGGAAACGGGCCGCGGCTACCAGGACATGGCGATCGTGCTGAACGCGATCCTGCTGATCCTGATCGTCGGCGTCGCCATCGAGCTGCTGGTGTTCGGCCCGCTGGAGCGCCGGGTGCTGCGCAACCGAGGGCTGCTCGTCGCGCGCTGAACCCCCCGGGCCGGCAGCGACGGTACGTGGTGCCACCGCTGCCGGCCCTGGCCGACGACGACTCTCGGCCCGCTTCGAACCTCCAGGCCCCAGATGTACAGAACACCTAGACCTCGTCGCGGGTCGTGAGCCGTTCGGCCGCCGGACTCCGCGACGTGGCCGCACCGGCAGTTTCCTGCAGCGGCGGCGGCATGAGGTGCTTGCGGCCCAGGTAGCCCAGGAGGCCGAAGCCGGCCAGCAGCAGCGCCACCGTGAAGATCCATTCACGTGAGCCGTCCGGGCTGTAGACGCGTCCGGGGAAGCCGACGTCGACGGCCCGCCGCTTCTCGCCCGGTCGCATGCTGTCGCGTCCGGCGCCGTAGTACGTCGTCTGCACCGCCTGGCCGCCGCTCCGGGCCCGGAACGTGCCCGACCAGGTGCAGCTCTCGTGTCCCGGATGCCGGACGCACTCGACGTGCTGCGCCGTGAACACCCCGGGCTCGCCGTCCGCCCGGGCCGCCCGTATCACGTGCCCCAGATTGGGGAGCGACACGTACAGCAGCAGTGCGGCGATGACCAGCACCAGCCCGGACCACAGGCGGGAGGCCGGAAACCGGGCCATCACGCCGGATGGCCGTGGGGCACCCGGGGCACGGCGCAGGTGCAGCGCATCACCGCGGCCTCCGCGGCGGCCGGCTTGCGGTGCAGCAGTACGGCCACCACCATCGGCAGCGTCACCAGCGCGTTGTAGAACAGGTGGAGCTCCACCCTGGGGATCAGCAACTGGATGATGCTCGTGGGAGCCGAACGGCCCGCGAGATAGCTGTCCGTCTGCGCTTGCAGCAGGAGGATGAGGTGCTCGAAGTGGTGCCAGACCTGGATACCGAGCGTGAGGTTCCACCAGATCCGTGAGGAGCCGGTGAAGCCGGGGCGCAGCAGGAGGAACCCGACCAGCATGATCAGCGCGTAGCCGTAGTGCATCCACTCGGATGTCACCAGCCAGGGGAACGGCATCCCCAGCACCCCGCGCGCATCGGGAACCGGCCGGTTGTAGATGTAGATCTGGATGGCCTGGACGACGTGCTCCGCCCAGTGGGCCAGAACGATGAACACGAAGACGCCGAGCGCCGCCTTGTGCCCGCTGGTGTTCAGTCGTGACGTGTCGCCTAGGGTCCGCCGGGAACGGGTGGTGATGCTCGTTGCCATGAACCGACTCCCCTGCTCTGGGCAGTTGGACGGGTGTGCGACTCAGCGTAGGGAGAGCCGCGGGAACCGGCGTCTTCCTACTTGCTCTCCTTGTGACGGTTTGCCGAGGCGGACCGACGGCGGCGCCCCGGACGCCCTCCCCGCGATATGCGTGTAAGGGACATGACTCCTCCGGGGTGGGGTTAACCCCCCTCCTTTCGGTGGAGCTGAACACCATCGGGTTCACCAGCCAGCACGATGGGGACCGGGCCCGCCCTTCTCTAGCGTCGTATCGGCAGGTGGGGGCAGTGTGCCGCCGCCGCGCACGAGGGAGAAGGACGATGGGGGCACCGAGGGCGCCGAGGCACACGAAGCGGCGTCAGGGCGTCGCCGCGGCCGTCGGCGGTTGGAGCGTCACCCACCGCTGGGCCGCGGTGGGTATCTGGGTGTTGTTCGTGGTGCTGGCGACGGTCGCCGGCTCCGCGGCGGGGCGGGCGGAGGTCAGCGACAGCGAGGAGGTCCCGGGCGAGACCGGGCGGTCCGCGAAGATCCTGGAAGACGCGGGTGTGGACGAGCCGGTCGGCGAGAGCGTGCTCGTCCAGTCGCCGCGGGGTGAGCTGAAGGCGTCGGCGGGCGAGTTCCGTACGGCCGTCGAGGACGTCGTCCGGGCCGTCGAGGGCACCGGCGAGGTGACGGACGTCGTCTCGCCGTACGAGAGCGACACGATCTCCGCGGACGGGCGCTCCGCGCTGGTCCAGTTCCGGATGAAGGGCGACCCGGAGACCGCGGCGGACCGGGTGGAGCCGGTCACCGACGCGGTCGCGAAGGTCCAGGACGCGCACGAGTCACGGGGCCTGCTGATCGAGGAGATCGGCGGCGCCAGCATGGAGAAGACCTTCGACGACGCCTTCGGTGAGGACTTCAAGAAGGCGGAGTACTCGGCGGTGCCGATCGCGTTCGGCATCCTGCTGATCGTCTTCGGTGCGTTCGTGGCCGCGCTGCTGCCGATGGTGCTGGCGATCACCGCGATCGTGGCGACGATGGGCCTGATGGGCGTGGTCAGCCACGTACAGCCGATGAGCGACGTCGCCGACTCGGTGATGCTGCTGGTGGGGCTGGCCGTCGGGGTCGACTACTGCCTGTTCTACCTGCGCCGCGAACGCGAGGAGCGGGCCAGGGGCCGGGACGCGCGGACCGCGCTGGAGATCGCCGCCGCCACCTCCGGGCGCGCGGTGCTGGTCTCCGGCATCACGGTCATCGTCGCGATGTGCGGCATGCTCTTCACCGGTCTCGCCGACTTCGCGGCGATGGGCGTGGCGTCGCTGATGGTGGTCGCGGTGGCCATGGTCGGCTCGGTGACCGTGCTGCCCGCGATGCTGTCGCTGCTCGGCGAGCGGGTCGAGAAGGGCAGGGTGCCGTTCCTGGCACGGCTCAAGCGCGGCAGGACCAACGCCGGCGGCGAGAGCCGGGTGTGGCGGGCCGTGCTGACGCGCGTGCTGCGCCGGCCGAAGGCGGCGGTGATCGTGGCCACCGGCGCGCTGGCGGCCATCGCTCTGCCGGCCGTGGGCATGAACACCGCGAACCTCACGCTGGACCAGGAGTTCGGCGACTCGCTGCCGATCGTGCAGACCTACGACCGGATCAACAAGGCGTTCCCGGGCGGCTCCGACCCCGCCGAGGTGGTCGTCAGGGCCGACGACATCAACGCGCCCGAGGTCCGCAAGGCCCTCGTCGACTTCGAGGAACAGGCGCTGGACACGGGCGCGTCCAAGGGCCCGATCGACGTCCAGGTCTACGACGAGAAGAACGTCGCCATCATCGAGGTGCCGCTCGTCGGCGGCTCCGACCAGGACGAGGCGGAGAAGAGCCTCGCCCTGCTGCGCGACGAGATCCGGCCGGTGACGCTGGAGGCGGTGGACGGCGTCGAGGCGCCGGTCGGCGGCCAGGTCGCGGGGAGCAAGGACTTCAACGACCAGCTCGTCGGCGCGGTGGTGCCGGTCTTCCTCTTCGTGGTGGCCTTCGCCTTCCTGCTGATGCTGATGGCCTTCCGGTCGCTGACGATCGCCGTCACCTCGATCCTGCTCAACCTGCTGTCGGTGGGCGCCGCGTACGGCGTGCTGACGATGGTCTTCCAGCACGGCTGGGGCGCGGGTCTGGTCGGCGCCGAGGGCGTCGGGGCGATCGTCGCCTGGTTGCCGCTGTTCCTCTTCGTCATCCTCTTCGGGCTGAGCATGGACTACCACGTGTTCGTGGTCTCGCGGATCAAGGAGGCGCGGGCACAGGGGCGGAGCACCGCCGACGCCATCTCGCAGGGGGTGATCACCACCGCGGGCGTGGTGACCAGCGCGGCCGTCATCATGGTCGCCGTGTTCTCGATCTTCGGCACGCTGTCGATGCAGTCCATGAAGCAGATGGGCGTGGGGCTGGCGACGGCCGTGCTGATCGACGCGACGATCATCCGCGGCGTGCTGCTGCCCGCGGTGATGGCGCTGCTCGGCGAGCGCAACTGGTACTTCCCGAAGGCGCTTCGCCGGCTGCCCGACCTGGAGCACGCCGAGCCGCAGCCGGTACCCATGGGTAGCGTTCCGCCGCCGGTTCCCGCAGACTCTCCGTTGGTCGAAGGGAGCCGCCGATGAACCTGCCGTTCGGCAACTACCAGAACGAGATCTATCTGAACGGGCTGGCGGACAAGCTGCCGCCGTTCACCACCGACCTCACCGCGCTGGAGCAGTCCGCGCGCGAGCGACTGGCGGACGGTCCGTTCTGGTACGTCGCGGGCGCGGCCGGCTCGGGCGCCACAGCCCGGGCCAACCGGTCGGCGTTCGACCGGGTCCGCCTCGTCCCGCGCATGCTGACCGGCGCCACCGAGCGGAGCCCGGCCACCACCGTGCTGGGCACCGCGCTCCCCGCGCCCGTACTGCTGGCGCCCGTCGGGGTGCAGTCGATCGTGCACCCCGACGGCGAACTCGCCACGGCCCGCGCCGCCGCCGCCCTCGGCATCCCGATGGTGATGTCCACGGCCTCCTCGTACACCATCGAGGAGGTCGCGGAGGCGAGCGGCGCGGGCCCGCGCTGGTACCAGCTCTACTGGCCGAACGACGACGAGGTGTGCGCCAGCATCCTGGCGCGCGCCCGCGCCGCGGGGTTCACCGCCCTCGTCGTCACCCTCGACACCTGGACCCTGGCCTGGCGTCCGCACGATCTCGACGCCGCCTACCTGCCGTTCATCCGCGGCGTCGGCACCGCCGTCGCCTTCTCCGACCCGGCGTTCCGCGCGGGTCTGGAGAAACCGCCGGAGGAGGACCTGGGCGCGGCGGTGCTGCGCTGGGTGCCGATGTTCACCGGTACGGACCGGACGTGGGACCGGCTGCCGTTCCTGCGGGAGCACTGGGACGGGCCGATCCTCCTCAAGGGCATCCAGCACCCGGACGACGCCCGCCGCGCCGCGGCCGCGGGCATGGACGGCGTCGTCGTCTCCAACCACGGCGGCCGGCAGGTCGACGGCGCGGTCGCGTCGCTCGACGTGCTGCCGGAGGTCGCCGAGGCGGTCGGCGACCGGGTCGAGGTGCTCTTCGACTCGGGCGTACGGACCGGGGCCGACGTGCTCAAGGCCCTGGCGCTGGGCGCGCGTGCGGTGCTGTACGGCAGGCCGTACGTCTACGGTCTCGCACACGGCGGCGAGGCGGGCGTCACGCACGTGCTGCGCAGCCTCCTCGCCGACCTCGACCTCACCCTGGGGCTGTCGGGTCACCGCTCGGTGCCCGAACTGCGCCCGGACGACGTGCGCCGGCTTCCGGGCTGATGGCCCGCAGCGCGTAGCCCGCGGCGGTGGCGGCGACGTAGCTGAGGACGGCGTACACCGCGCCCGGCATGGCCATCGCGGTGCTGTCCAGCAGCGTCGGGCTGACCGCGATGGTCATGGCCAGGCCCACGTTGTGCATGCCGATCTCGAAGCAGCACGCCACGGCCTGCGGGTGCGCCGCGCGCACCAGCCGGGTGGCGCCGTAGCCGACGGCCAGCGAGAGCAGCGTGAACAGGAACGTGATCGGCCCGAGGTCCACGAACGACTCGGCGATCCGGTCCCGTTCGGCCCAGGCCACGCCGACGATCACCAGGAAGAGCCCGAACAGGGACGCCACCCGCACCGGCCGGTCGATGCGCTCCCTGACCCGCGGGGCGCGGGCCCGGGTGAGCATGCCGAGCCCGACGGGGACCAGCACGATCGCGAACACCTGGAGGATCTTGTCGTAGTTCAGGCCGAGGGAGTCGCCGCCGACGTCGAAGTACTCCAGCGAGAAGTTGACGATCAGCGGCAGGGAGAACAGCGCGAGTCCGGAGTTGATCGCGGTGAGCGTGATGTTGAGCGCCACGTCGCCGCCGAAGAGCCGGCTGTAGTAGTTGGCGATGGCCCCGCCGGGCGAGGCGGCCAGCAGCATCATCCCCACCGCGTACGCGGGCGCGAGGTCGAAGGCCAGCACCAGCCCGAAGCAGGCGGCGGGCAGCAGCAGCACCTGGCACACCAGCGCCGCGGCGACGGCCCGGGGGTGGTGCTTGACCCGCCGGAAGTCGGCGAGCGTCAGGCCCAGACCGAGGCCGTACATGATCACGGCGAGGACGACGGGCATCATGACGGTCGTTACCGGGGAGTTCACGCGCAATAGCCTGCTGGGTCGCGCGGCGCAATGTCCAGGCCGGAATGGTCCCGTTAATTCGATGGCGCCTCCGCTTGTGCCCGGCCCAGGATGGCGCGCATGCTCGCGACTCTCCTCGCCTTCCTCGGGGCCTGCACGCTGATCGCCGCCACGCCCGGCCCCAGCACGGTCCTGATCATCCGCAACTCGATGCACAGCCGCCGCGCCGGGATGATGACCGTCCTCGGCAACGAGACGGGCGTCTTCCTGTGGGGCACGGTCGCCGCGTTCGGCCTCACGGCGCTGCTGGCGGCCTCGCAGATGGCGTATGACGTGATGCGCTGGGCCGGAGCCGCGGTGCTGATCTGGTTCGGGGTGCAGGCGCTGCGTGCGGCTCGGCGGGGGGCGGTGGCGGAGTTCGCGGACCGGGCGGGACCGGAGGTCACGTCGTGGCGCGCGTACCGCGCGGGGCTGCTGCTGAACCTGGCGAATCCGAAGGTGGGCATCTTCTCGTTGTCGTTCCTGCCGCAGTTCGTGCCGGCGTCGGCGCCGCAGTTGGCGACGACGGTCGCGTTCGCGGCACTGTGGGCGGTGTACGAGGTCGGCTGGTACGCGGTGTACGTGTGGTTCGTGGGACGGTTGAAGGGGCTGCTGTCGCGCGCGGGGGTACGCAAGCGGCTGGAGCAGGTGTCCGGCACGGTGCTGGTGGCGCTGGGGATCCGGCTGGCCGTGGAGCACTGAGCGGGGTTCGCGGGCGCGTGGGTGCAAGGGGGGCGTACGGGCCGGGATGCGACCCTGACCGGAACGTGACGCACCCGTGCGCCGCAGGAGGAGTCCGGCTACTGGATCTTTCGGAGCACGCCGGAGGGCACGTCGGTGGCGGACCGCGACTTCGTCACGACCGAGGACGCCGGATAGCGCGTATCCGGTGCTACGCGCGGTGCGAAGGGGCGACGGGGAGGTAGCCGAGGTCCACCGGCCCGCCGCGGCGCTCCGCGAGCAGGCGGGCCAACGGCGGCGGCCACAGCGGCTCGCACGGCTCGGCGACCTCCGCCGGCGGCCACCACCGCCAGCCCAGGATCCGGTCCTCCGGGTGCCGCGCGACCGCCGCGGCGGTCGGCTCGCGGCGCGGCCCCGCGGCCAGGTAGATGTGCTCGTGCTGGCGCACCGGCACGCCCTGGCGGGTGAAGTCGTGCACCCAGGTGCAGAGCAGCTCGCCGGCCGTGACGTCCGTCCAGCCGGTCTCCTCGTGCAGCTCGCGCACCGCGCCCGCGCGCGGGTTCTCGCCGGGGTCGAGGCCGCCGCCGGGGGTGGCCCAGTGGATGCCGGCCTCCACGTCGTCGTAGCGGAACATGAAGATCGCGCCGTCCGGGTCGAGGAGCGCGAGGCGGGCGGCGCGGCGGGGTGTGCGCATACCGCGACCCTAACGGCTGGGGCGGGTGCGTCGATCATTTGTCACGGGTACGTACGGGAACGGAAGCGTACTGGACACCCGCTGCCGCTCAGCCCGACAATTCGAAGGTGTCAGGCTCCGACCACCCCACATCTTCCGCGTTCCCCGTGTACCCGGCGGGGACCCCGCGTGTCTCCGACGAAGAGCGGGACAGGGCGATCGAGTTGCTGCGCGACGGCGCGGCGGACGGCCGGCTGTCGCAGGACACGTTCCTGGCCCGCGTGGACCTGGCCTTCGCCGCTCACTCCCACGAGCAGTTGGCGGCGCTGACCGCTGATCTGCCGCCGCGCGAGGGGCGGTTGACGCGGGCGATACTCGGCACGGTCGCCAAGGCGTCGTCGCTCGGGGTGCGGGTGAAGCAGGCATGGCAGGCGGAGCGGCTGCCGCCGCTGATGCTCCCGGCGCCGGGGGCGATCCCGCTGCGCATCGGGCGGGATCCGCGCAACGGGCTGCGGCTGATGGAGGAGACGGTCTCGCGGATGCACGCGGAGCTGCGGTGCGCGAGCGGGGTGTGGCTGCTGCGGGACCTCGGTTCGACGAACGGGACGTTCATCAACGGCCGCCGGCTGACGGGCGAGGCGCCGGTCCGGCCGGGCGACCAGCTGGGCTTCGGCCACACCCGGTACCTGCTGACGGCCCGCTGACCGCGGCGCCCGCACGCGGCGGTCGCGGGGGCCGGGCGCGTAGTACCGCCGCCCGCGCCGTACGGCCCACGCCCTCCGTGCTCACCCCGCCGCCAGCACCGCGCTCACCAACGGTCCCGCCGCCTCGCTGCCGTGGCCGCCCTCCGGCACCACGGCCGCCGCTGCCACGTCGCCGCTGTACGCGGTGAACCAACTGTCCGGCCGCTCCTGCCCGTCGACCTCCGCCGAGCCGGTCTTCGCGCCCGCCCCGGCGCCCAGTCCCAGGCCCGCGGCCGTGCCCTCGGCCGCGGTCAGCTCCATCATCCGCCGCAGGTCCGCCGCCACCGGCGCGGGCAGCGGCTCGGCGGTGGCGACCTCGCGGTCGTCGAACGAGCGCGGGAGCAGCACCGGCTGCCGGAAGCCGCCCGAGGCGACGGTCGCGGCGACGGACGCCATGTTCAGCGGATTCATCTGCACCCGGCCCTGGCCGATGAGCGCCGCGGACTTCTCGTCGCCCTCCGCCACGGGCACGGCGCCGTCGAACGTCGCCACGCCCGTCTGCCAGTCGTCCTCGCCGAGGCCGAACCACCGGCGGGCGGTGCCGGCCAGCTCGTCGCCGGCCAGCTCGTCGCTCAGCGAGACGAACGCCGTGTTGCAGGACTGTGCGAAATCCTGCGCGAAGGTGGCGTCCGCGATCGCGCCGCCCTCCACGTTGTGGAAGGTCATGCCCTGGTCGTGCGCGTAGGTCCGGGGACAGCTCACCGGCGTCCCGGGCGTGACGCCCCCGGCCAGCAGCGCCGCCGACGTGATGATCTTGAACGTGGAGCCGGGAGCCGTCGCGCCCTGCAGCGCGTCGTTGAACTCCCCGCCGCCCCTGGCGTTGGCGATCGCGAGGATCTCGCCGGTGGAGGGCCTGACGGCCACGACGGAGGCCCGTCGGTGCTCCCGTACCGCCCGCTCCGCCGCCTTCTGCACCCCGGCGTCCAGGGTCGTCGGCAGCTTCGCGGGCGTGCCCTTCGAGATGCCGAGCAGCGGCCTGGCGCGCCCCGCGCCGTCGGTCGGCTCGATCAGCACCTCGATGCCGGGCTCGCCGCGCAGCTTGCCCGCATACCGCTCGCGCAGCTGGGCGAAGACCGGGCCCAGCGACGGGTACTTCTGCGCGCTCAGGGTCCCGCCGTCCGCGTCGACCGCGATCACCTGCGGGGTCTCGCCCTCCCGGGTCACCAGCCGGCTGTCGTCGGCCAGGTCCGGGTGCACGACGGAGGGGTCCCAGTCGACCAGCGGCTTTCCGGTCGTCCGGCCGCGTACGACCGTCAGCTCGGAGTCGTACCTCCACGTCTTCGCGTGCCCCTCGGCCACGATCCGCGCCGTCACCGAGAACGGCACCGTGGCGCCCCTGGCCGCACCCGGCTCCAGCGTGACCTTCCGCACCCGGGCGTCCGTGAAGTACGCCCCGAGCACCGGCTGGGCCTCGGCGGCGTAGTCCGTCAGCCGGGCCGCGCCGCCCGGGCGCCGACCGGCCCAGGCGGCGAGGAAGTCACGGGCGGTGGTGCGCACTTCCGCCGCGCCGGGCGGGCCGGTCGGCACGTCGGGGCCGTCGTCGCCGCCGGCGACCGCCTGGTAGATGTGGGTGACACCGAACACGGCCAGTGCGGCCATTCCGGCGAGCACCAGGCATAAAACGACCTTGGCTCCGGTTCGCATGCGCGTCCCCCTGCCGTCGAGGCCCCTCCCCAAGGGCCGCCCATGACTCTACCCGCGGCCTGCGACACTCCGCGGTTGCACTGAACCAAGGTTGAAGTTCTAGCTTTACGGGGCAGGCCGCCGCACCCGGCCGCGCTCCACGAGACGGGAGAACCCGATGGACATGCAGGCCACCGCCTGGCAGTCACTCCACAGCACGGTCACCGCACAGCGGGACACACGCCCGCTGTCGCGGGCCGGGCTCGGGCGGATCTGGCGGTTCGCCCAGCCGCACCGGCGGCTGCTGAAGTGGTTTGTGCTGCTCAGCGTGGTGACCGCGGCACTGGCCGTGGCCACACCGCTGCTCGCCGGCCAGGTCGTCGACGCCATCGTCAACGACGCCGACCGGGGCCGGATCGTCTCCCTGGCGCTGCTGATCGCCGCCATCGCCGTCGCCGAGGCGGGGTTCGGGCTGGTGGCGCGCTGGCTGTCGGCCCGTATCGGCGAAGGGCTCATCCTCCAACTGCGCACCGCCGTCTACGACCACGTGCAGCGCATGCCCGTCGCGTTCTTCACCCGTACCCGCACCGGCGCCCTCGTCAGCCGGCTCAACAACGACGTCCTCGGCGCCCAGCGCGCCTTCTCCAACACCCTCTCCGGCGTCGTCGGCAACCTGGTGACGCTGCTGCTCACGCTCGCCGTCATGCTGCGGCTGTCCTGGCAGATCACCCTCCTCGCGCTCGTACTGCTGCCCGTCTTCGTGCTGCCCGCCCGCCGCATGGGCGCCCGGCTCGCCCGGCTGCAGCGCGAAGCGGCGAGCCACAACGCCGCGATGGGCACCCAGATGACCGAGCGGTTCTCGGCGGCCGGCGCCACGCTCGTCAAGCTGTACGGGCGGCCGGACCGGGAGTCGGCGGAGTTCCGGCAGCGGGCGGCGCGGGTACGGGACATCGGGATCCGCACGGCGATGGTGCAGACGCTCTTCATCACCGCCCTCACCCTCGTCTCCGCGCTCGCCCTCGCGCTCGTCTACGGCCTCGGCGGCTGGTTCGCGCTGCGCGGCAGCCTCGACGCCGGCTCCGTCGTCGCCCTCGCCCTGCTCATCACCCGGCTGTACGCGCCGCTGACCTCGCTCGCGGGGGCGCGGGTGGAGGTGATGAGCGCGCTCGTCAGCTTCGAGCGGGTCTTCGAGGTGCTGGACCTCAAGCCCCTGGTCGCCGAGCGGCCGGACGCGCGGGAGGTGCCGGAGGGCCCGGTGGCGGTGGAGTTCGACGGCGTGGACTTCGGCTACCCGGCCGCCGACAAGGTGTCCCTGGCGTCGCTGGAGGAGGTCGCCGTGCTGGACACCAAGGCCGGCGCGCAGGTGCTGCACGGGGTGTCGTTCCGCGCGGAGCCCGGCCGGATGGTCGCCCTCGTCGGCTCCTCGGGCGCGGGCAAGTCGACGATCGCACAGCTCATCCCGCGGCTGTACGACACGGACGGCGGCACGGTCCGCCTCGGCGGCGTGGACGTCCGCGACCTGTCGGCCGCCTCGGTGCGGGCGACGCTGGGCATGGTCACCCAGGACGGGCACCTCTTCCACGAGTCGGTCCGCGAGAACCTGCTGCTGGCGCGGCCGGACGCGAGCGACGCCGATCTGTGGGACGCGCTGCGCAAGGCGCGGCTGGACGAGCTGATGGCCGCGCTGCCGGAGGGCCTGGACACCGTCGTCGGCGAGCGGGGCTACCGGCTGTCGGGCGGTGAGCGGCAGCGGCTGACGATCGCCCGGCTGCTGCTCGCGGAACCGCGCGTGGTGGTGCTGGACGAGGCCACGGCGCACCTGGACTCCACGTCGGAGGCGGCGGTGCAGGAGGCGCTGGCGGAGGCGCTGGCCGGGCGCACGGCGGTGGTCATCGCGCACCGGCTGTCCACGGTGCGGGCCGCGGACCAGATCCTGGTGGTGGAGGCGGGCCGGATCGTGGAGCGGGGCACGCACACGGAGCTGCTGGCGGCCCGCGGGCGGTACGAGGAGCTGTACCGGACGCAGTTCGCGGAGGACGGCGGGGCCGGGGAGCTGGTGGCGCAGGAGGCGTAGGGCAGGAGCGTACGGGTGCGGGTGCGCGGGACGTACGGGCGCGGCGGCGGTGCGGTGGTCTCAGGCGACCGGGTCGGGTTCGGGGACCGGCGCGCCCGGAAGGTGGCGGCGGGCGCGTACCGGTGAGAAGTACAGCGGCAGCGCCGCCACCGCCAGGATCACCGCCCCCGTCCACAGCGTCGCCCGTACGCCGGCGAGCTCACCGATCACCCCGGACAGCGCCGAGCCCAGCGCGACCGAACCCATCAGCAGGAAGCGGAACGTGGCGTTCATCCGGCCCAGCAACGCGTCCGGCGTCAGGCCCTGCCGCAGGCTCAGCCCCAGCACGTTGTCGATGCCGATCTTCACGGACACCAGCGCCATCCCCGCGGCCCCCGCCAGGCACAGCCACGGCGGCCGGCTCAGCAACGGTACGAGCAGCGCGGTCGGCGCGACGCACAGCCCCGCGGTGGCCAGCGTCCACCCGCACCCCCGCCGGGCGGCGAGCGGCCGGGCGAGCCGGGCGCCGACGAAGACCGCGGCGCCGCAGAGCACCCAGTAGCCGCCCAGCAGCCAGGCGGGCAGTCCGAGTTGGCGGACGAAGAGCACCGGGATCATGGTGTTGACGGTCTGCGCCCCGAGGTTGGCGAGGGCGGCGCCGAGCGCGAGCGGGCGCAGTTCGCGGCTGCCCAGCACGTGCCGCAGCCCGTCGCGCATCTCGGCGGCCAGCCGGCAGGACGCCGCGCGCGCCGGCCTCGTACGGCGCGAGGTGCCGCCGCGGATCCCGGTGAGCGAGATGGCCGCGGCGAGATGGCTGACGGCCTGCGCCGCGACCGCGACCGGCGCCGTCAGCACCTCCACGAGCAGCCCGCCCGCCCCGCGCCCGGCGACGCTGCCGACCGCATAGAGGCTGACGACGCCCGCGTTCGCCCGGACCAGCGCCTCCCGCCCGACCACCGCGGGCAGACAACTGTGCGAGGCGACGTCGAAGAAGACCGTGGCGCAGCCGGCCAGCAGCACGGCCGCGTACAGGTGCGGCAGCGTGAGCGTGCCGAACCACCAGGCCAGCGGCACGGCGGTGAGCAGCACGACCCGCGCCAGGGCGGCGGTCACCAGCACCGGCACACAGCCGAGCCGGTCGACCCACACCCCGCAGGGCAGCCCGATCAGCAGGTATGCGGAGGTGCCGAGCGCGGCCAGCAGGCCGATCCGACCGGGGCTCGCGCCGAGACCGAGCGCCACCAGCGGAAGGGCCAGATGGCCGACCTGGATGCCGATCTGATCGGCGGCGGTGGCGGCGTACAGCCGTCGGAAGGCGGGCACGCGCCAGGGGGATGCGGATGCCATGGAGGGAGCTTGCCGTGCCGCCGGGGCGTGGCGAAACCGGAGCGCGTTCGTCCCGCCCCGGCGGCCCCGCTAGCGGTATGCTCCGCCCTTCGCCCCCGGCCGAGGGGGTGCGGCGTCGCGCGCGGCCAGCAGCGGCAGGACGTCCGCCACCAGCTCCAACTGCAGCCGCAGCGCGTCCCGCGGGGCGGCGCGCAGCACGGCGCGCATCAGGTCGGTGACGCCGGCGGGGGCCTTGAGGTCGTCCAGGTGGCGCTGGCAGGTGCCGAGATCGAGCGAGGGGTTGGGCAGGTCGTTGGCCGCCCAGAGGGTGCGGATCAGCTCGTTGGTCATCACGGCCGCCGCCCAGCCCGTCTCCACGGGGTCGCCGCGCTGGCGGACGGCGTGCATCTTGGGTACGACGTGGGCCCAGAGCTCGGCGTAGTGCGCCTTGACGGGTGCGGGGGTGCGGTAGCCGGCGTGGATGGTCGCGGCGTCGGCCATGAGCCGGGCCACGGCGCCGTCGGGGTCGTGCAACGGGACGCCGTCGAGGAAGGCGTAGCCCCAGGACTCGTCGCCGACGCGGTGCGGGGCGAAGCAGGAGCGCCACTGCTCGGCGGTGCGGGGCACGAGGTCGACCGGTAGCGGCCGGCGCCGGGACCGCCAGGGGGCCCGGCGTACCGGGTCGAGGGCGGTGACCACGAGGACGTCGAGGTCGGAATCGGGGCGCCCGGTGCCGCGGGCGAGAGATCCGGACAGCAGGACGCCGCGGACGTCGGGGTCCGCGCGCAGTTCGGTCAGCACCACCTCGAGCACCGTGCGGTGCAGGGAGGTGGGAAAGGCAGCGGTGGTCATCTCGCTCCCGGGTCCGGCCCAGGCGGGAGCGTAGCAGCCCCTGCACCGAGCGTGCGGGGCCGGGGCCGGGAAACGGTGTGCGCGGGCGGTGGGTGGGCGGCTAGGGTGGGGGCGGAAGTGCATCCGAGGCAATCCGGGACAAGGAGACGCCGTGGCGAGCTGCTGCTGCGCGGGCACCGGCGGGATGACCCGTCTGTGCACCGGTGGCCACGCGGGTTCGCGGCACGCGTCCTTCTCCCTCGTGCCGTATCGCCCTCGCGTGGTCCCGGCGCCCTGACCGGCAGCCCGGGACGGCATTCCCGCTGAGCGACCCCGTCGCAGCCCCCGCGATCCGCGCGCGTTGAGCGCGCCCGCCGGGCCTTTTCCCGTCACGTTCACGTGCCCCGCCGAGGGCCGACGTCGCGCTGCCCGGCCAGGGCCATCCGCCAGTCCAGGAACGCACTTCTTCCCGGAAGGACGGCAGGCTGTGGCCCGCTCTCACCGACGCATGTCCGCACGCGCGGACTCCGATACGCACCGTCGCGCCGACGCCCGCACGACCACGGGCGGCAACGCCCGCACCAACCGCCGCCGCGGCTCCCCGGAGGGGGGCCGGGGCACCGACACCCGGGGCGGCTCCCGCTCCCGGTCCCTTTCCCTCTCCCAGAACTTCCTGGCGGGGCCCGCCGTCGCGCAGCGCGTGGTGCGCCTCGCGGCGCCGGGGTCCGGCAGCGGGCTGGTCGTCGAGGTCGGCGCCGGCACCGGGACGCTGACCGCGGCGCTGGCACCCCACTGCCGGGAGCTGATCGCCTACGAGATCGACGGCAGGCTGCTCCCCGGCCTGCGCAACCGGATGGCCGCCCACCCCCATGTCCGCGTCGTGGGGCAGGACTTCCTCGCCGCCCGGCCGCCGCGGGAGCCGTTCGCGGTGGTGGGCAACGTCCCCTACGCGCGGACCTCCGGGATCGTCGACTGGTGTCTGCGCGCACCGCGGCTGGAGTCGGCGACGTTCGTCACCCAGCTCGAATACGCCCGCAAGCGGACCGGGGACTACGGCCGTTGGAGCCTGCTGACCGTACGCACCTGGCCGTGGCACGAGTGGCGGCTGCGCGGGCGGGTGCCGCGGGAGTCGTTCCGGCCGGTGCCGCGGGTGGACTCGGCGGTGCTGCGGATCGACCGCCGCCGGGAGCCGCTGCTGCCGCGGGGCCAGGAGGCGGCGTACCGCCGCATGGCCGAGGCGGGCTTCGGCGGCGCGGGCGGCAGCCTGTACGCGTCCCTGCGCCGCGCGGGGCACTCGACGGGCCACCTGACGACGGCCTTCCGCGCGGCGGCCCTCCCGAAGAACACGGTCGTGGCCTATGTCACCCCGGCGCAGTGGCTGACCCTGCACAAGACGCTGCACTGACGCCCGGGTTCGCGTGGCAGCGCGCGGCAACGGCCCCCGCCCGCACAGCGGGCGGGGGCGGCCGCGTTGCCCGGCGTCCTGCGGGAGCAGCCGCACGCTGCCGTCAGGCCCCCGTCCCCCGGCGGGCGCCGGGCGTCAACGCCCGTGCCGCGCCGGGGAATCGATTCCGCACCGGCTGCTCCCGCTCCGCTACGCCACCGCCCCGTCCGGGCCGTAGCCCCTCTTCGGCACCGGCTCCGCCGCCCGGGCCGCGGCGTCCGGCCCCGGTGCCGACGCCGGGTCACGGGTCTGGCGGGCGAGCCACTGGCGGTAGCCCTCCGCCCGCTCCGCGTGCCAGCCCGCCTGGCCGCGGTGCAGTTCCCATGCGCCGGCCGATGCCACGTCCCCGTACCGCTCGGCTATCGCCACCGCCAGCCGGACCGCCGCCAGCGCGTCCTCCGCGGCGTCGTGCGCGCGGCCGAGCACCACCCCGTACTCCACACAGACCGCCTCCAGCGTCCTCTTGCCCTCCCGGAACGGATCAACCGTCCGGTCCATCGCGTACGGATCGATCACCGGGCCCTCCTCCCCGCCGCCCAGCCGCTCGCGCATCGGGGCGAGCCCGTGGCGGAGCAACTCCGCGGCCAGCAACGTCAGATCGAACGTGGCGTTGTACGCCACCACCGGGACGCCGCGCACCCAGTACGCCGCGAGCGCGTCCGCCACCTCGTCCGCGACCTCCGCCGCGGGCCGGCCGTGGGTCGTCGCCCGCTCGTCGGTGATCCCGTGGATCGCGGTCGTCTCCGGCGGCACCGGAACACCCGGGTCGGCCAGCCACTCCCGCCTGCGCGCCGGGACGCCGCGCACGGCCTCCACAACGGCGGCGGAGACGATCCGCGCCTCCCCCGGGTCCGTCCCGGTCGTTTCCAGGTCGAAGCCGACCAGCAGCTCCCCGTACCACCCCATGGGCGCCCTCCCTGCTCCGTGGCCAGTGACTCCACACTCTCACCCGCCACTGACATACCGGACCTCAAGATTCCGGATATCGGGGTGCGTTCAAGGCGCGTGGACAAGGGGCGTCCACACGGGGTGCGGAGGAGCGCGCGGCGGCCGTCAGGAGACCGGGCGCGCGTCCGTCCAGAAGCTCTCGAACTCCTCCCGGTACACCTCGAAGAGGCCCGGCTCGCCGCCGCCCTCCCCGTGCACCAGCTCCCGCCGGGCGGCCCGCAGCACCAGCGCCGGCGCCTCCGCGCCGCGCGCCCGCCGCAGGTACGTCTGCACCACGCCGAGCCCGTCCGGCCGGTCGCCGTTGATCAGGTACGCCGTGAACCGCGGCGTCTCGTCGAAGACCCGGATGTCGAACGCCCCGGCCGCGTCCCCGCCGCCCTGGGGGCGCAGCCGGGACCGGACGCGGCGCATGTGGATGATGTTCGTCTCCACCGCCCGCGCCAGCTCGCCGCGCTTCATGCCCAGTTCGCGCTCCCGCCGGCGCACCGTGCTGCTCGCCGGGTTGAGGAACAGCAGCCGTATCCGGCAGCCGCCCTCCGCGAGCCGGCCCAGCCGGCGGCCGGAGTAGTTCTGCACCAGGAGGTTGAGCCCGATGCCGATGGCGTCCAGCCGCCGGGCACCGCCGAAGAGGTCCTCCGCGGGCAGCGCGCGCTGCAGCCCGACCCGGTCGGGGTGGACGCCGACCACGTCCGCGTACCGGTCGCCGACCAGGTCCTCCACCGCGTCGACCGGCAGCCGGTCCGCGGACGGCGGCTGGTCGTCGGCGCCGAGCAGGCGCAGCAGCCGGCTCGCCGCGCGCTCGGCCTGTGCCAGCACGGTGCCGGACAGCGCGCGGTTGCGGGAGACGACGTTGCGGGCGACCTCCAGCTCGTCGAGCGCCAGCTCCAGGTCGCGCCGGTCGTCGAGGTACGGCTCGAAGCACGGCCAGTGCTGCACCATCAGCTCACGCAACTGCGGCAGCGTCAGAAAGCTGATGACGTTGTCGTCGGCCGGGTCGAGCAGGTAGCCCTTGCGCCGGCTGACCTCCCGCACCGCGACCGCCCGCTGCACCCACTCCTGGCCCGCGGGACCCGCCGCGGCGACGACCCACTCCTCGCCGTGCACCGGCTCGTAGACGGGGCGCAGTACCGAGGCGACGACGGAGCGCAGCCGCTGCTCGACGACGTTCAGCCAGATGTACGCCCGGCCCGCGCGTGCCGCGCGGGTGCGTACCTCGTCCCAGTCGTCCTGGCCCCAGCCGATCTCCGCGCCGATCTCCATCGGCCGGGCCAGCGACACCGTCCCGGGCGGGGGTGGCGGCTCGGCCGGGCCGCCACCCTCGCGGCCCTCATCCTCGGGACCGCCTGCCGGGGGCAGCTCAAGACCGCCCGCACCCACGCCCGTACCGCCTTCCGCGCCCAGCTCCACGATCACGGCAGCGTACTGCCACGATCCCCGGGCCGCATCCTGATCGAGCCAGGGGTAACCCAACTGCCGTGCCGGGTTTCGCGGTTGTCACCCGGGCGGGCGGTGAACGACCCGCGAACGGCCCGACGCCTCCGCCAAGTGCCCCCGGACGGCCCGCGGACGACCCTCCGGCGGCCCGGGGCGCCCGCTTACGCCCCGCCGCCGGGCGGCACTTCGGCGGTGGCCGGGCGCCCGCCCCACAGGACGTCCGCGAGCAGCCCGGCGATGTTCCACGCGTCGTCCACGCCGCGGTGGTGGGTGCCCTCCAGTTCCCGGCCGGCGTGCGCCAGCGCCTCGGCCATGCCCAGCTCGCGGCCCAGCCCGTGGGCGAGCGCGTAGAGCGTCTTGGCGTTCACGTGCCGCCAGCCGAAGGGGTACGCCACCTCCCCGGCCGCGCACTGCCGCTCGAACTGCCGCCGGTCGTAGTCGCCCCAGCTCGCCCACACCCGCTGCCGTGCGCCGTGCTCGCGCCGCAGCAGCGCGCACGCCTCGGCGAACGGGACGCCGCCCGCGACCTGTTCCGGCGTCAGCGTGGTCAGCCGGGTGCAGAAGTCGCTCACCTCGGAGTGCTCGGGCCGCACGAGCACCGATCGCCGGGCGAGCCGTTCGCCGGTCCTGACGTCCAGCTCGCAGAGCCCGATCTCGATGATCTCCGGGCTCATCCCGGCCGGCGGCGGGCCTTCCCAGCAGGTGGCTTCGACGTCGACGACGAGGACGCGGTCGAGGAGTTGCGTGGTCATGCGGACCAGCCAAGCACGCGGCGCCCGTGCGCCGCGCGGCGTTTTCGGGCGACCGGCGCCGCGGGCGGACGCCGCGCCCGCTTCCATCGCGGCGCGTTATGGGAAGTTGTGATTACCGCGAACTCCCGGTTTCCGGAATCCTGACCCCTGGTACTTCCCTGGCCCTCCCCGCGCGGGCCCACCCGAACCCGCGTGCCTTCGGAAACGAGGAACCTTGCGAATAACCAGAACACTCCCCACACTCGTCGCCGCCCTGGTGGCCGCCCTCACCTTCGGCGCCACCGCGGTCGCGGCGGACCATCCGTCCGCCCGCGGCGCCGACGTCCCCGCGGCCGCCCAGGCCCGTACGCCCGAAGGGCCGCCGTCCACGAAGATCATCGGCGGCGGCTACGCCCAGAGCGGCCCCTGGGCCGCGCGGCTGTTCTCCAACGGCCGCCAGACGTGCAGCGCGACGATCATCGCGCCGACCTGGATCCTCACCGCCAAGCACTGCGTCAGCGGCGGCGGGCTGTCCTTCCGCATCGGCAGCCTCGACCAGACCAGCGGCGGCACCCTCGCCAACGGTGTGCAGACCTACACCCACTCCTCCGACCTGGCGCTGGTCCGGCTCGACCGATCCGTCTCCACCACGTACGCCACACTCGGCCAGCCCGGTTCCGTGACGGTCGGCCAGAGCGTCCAGGTCTACGGCTGGGGCGCCACCTCGCAGTGCGGCTCCGAGATCAACTGCCAGTCGCAGTACCTGAAGGTCGCCAACGTCACGGTCACCGGCGGCTGCAGCGACGCCTACGGCGGCAACGCCATCTGCGCCCGGCGCGGCAACGGCATCACGGCCGGCGGCGACTCCGGCGGTCCGATGATGGCGAACGGCATCCAGGTCGGCGTCGCGTCCACCAGCGACCGGCAGACCACCACCGCGTACACGAACGTCACGCGGTACCGCTCCTGGATCCAGTCCATCGCCGGTGTCTGAGGCCCACCCGCCGCACGGCACCTGAAGCCGGACGGATGCACCCGGTTCGTACGCCGGCACGCCCGGACCGGGCGCATCCGTCCACTCTCCGCCCACCTGCCCCGCCTGTCCCGCCTGACTGCGCGCGGGGCGGGTGGGCGGACCTCTTCGTGGGGACGGCCACTTCCTCCCCGGCCCCCCATGGCGCGGCGCTCCGCAGCGGACATCCCGGCCGCGGCGGGGTGCCGCTTTGTCCAACTGACAATCCCTTGCCGCGTTCCGGTCGCGGACGGAAGACTGGGCGGCATGACCGCATGGAACGACCGGTTCGACCTGAGTGACGCCCGGTGGCGCAAGACCAGTTACAGCGATTCCACGGCGACCGCCTGCCTGGAGGTCGCGGACGGCTTCCACCCCGCTCTGGTCCCGGTGCGCGACAGCAAGGACCCGCACGGCCCGGCCCTGGTCTTCACCGCGGACGCCTGGGAGGCGTTCGTCGCCGGCGTGAAGTCGGGGCACTTCGAGGCGTAGCGCGCGGCCGGGCGCCCGGCAGGTAGCGTGCGTACGGTGAACGACCCCGCGCAGGCCCCCGATCTCCCGCCGGCCCTCTTCCCGCCCGACCTGCCGGTCCTCAGCGAGATGCGCGTGCACGCCTCAGGACGCGCCTGGCTGGCGGAACTGCCGGAGCTGGTGGAGAAGTTGCGTACGCGCTGGTCGCTGCGGTTCGGCGCCCCGTTCAAGGGCGGAAGCTGCTCGTGGGTGGCGCCGGCGCGGCTGCCGGACGGCACCGACGCGGTGTTCAAGGTGACGTGGCCGCACCGCGAGGCCGCCGGCGAAGCCGAGGGCCTGCGGATCTGGGACGGCCGCGGCGCCGTCCGCCTCCTCGCCCACGACCCCGGGCACTACGCCCTGCTGCTGGAGCGCTGCAAGCCGGGCACCGAACTCGGTACGGCGGGTGAGCCGGGCGCCGAACACCGGCTGCGGCTCGGCGCGGAGGTGCTGCGCGAGCTGTGGAGCGCCCCGGTGCCGCCGGACTGCGGTCTGGAGCGGGTGGCGGACGTGTGCGCCGAGTGGGCCGACCTCGTCGAGGAGCGGATGGAGCGGCTGCGCCCCGGTTACGACGCGGGGCTCGTCGCCCACGGCGCCCGGCTGCTGCGCGAACTGCCGTGCGGCGCCGGGCGCGAGGTGGTCGTCCACGGCGACTTCAACCCGGGCAACGTCCTCGCCGCGGGCCGCCGCCCCTGGCTGGCCATCGACGCCAAGCCGATGACCGGCGACCCCGGCTACGACCCCTTCCCCCTGCTGGAGCAGATCGACGACCCCTTCGCCACCGCCGACCCGCCCCGCACGGTCGCCGCCCGGCTGGCGCTGCTCGCCGGTGAGCTGGGCGAGGATGCCGGGCGGCTGGCGGCGTGGGCGGTGGCCCGGCGGGTGGAGGCGGCGCTGTGGAGCGCGGAGCACGGGGACGTGGAGGGCGGAGCGGGCGTGCTGGGCGAGGCGCGGCTGCTGGCCGAGGTGGGAAGTGTGTAGGGGTACGGGCCGGGGGCCTGCGCGTACGGCGATACCGGAGCCACGGACCGGGATCAGCGGGACGCCGCGGACCCGTAAGGCCCGCGGCGGCGTACCGGCTTACGCCAGCGGTGCGTTCGGCCCGTCCGGGCGGCCGCGGCGGCCCTCCAGCACGGCGAGCGACAGCTCCGAGACCCGGGCGTCGTCCAGCCGCCGGCAGCCCTCCGCGGTGACGGTGTAGACGAGCGGGTAGATCCGGCGGGTGGCGTCGGGGCCGCCGGTGGCGCTGTCGTCCTCGGCCGCGTCGTAGAGCGCCTGCACGGCCATCGTCACGGCGTCGTCCTGGCTCATGCCCTGGCGGTACAGCTTCTTCAGCGCCCCGCGCGCGTACACCGACCCCGAGCCGGTCCCCCCGAAGCCCTTCTCCTCCGCGCGCCCGCCGGTGATGTCGTACGAGTAGATCCGCGCGGTCCCGCTGCGCGGGTCGTACCCGGCGAAGAGCGGCACGACGGCGAGGCCCTGCATGGCGGGGCCGAGGTTGTCGCGGATGAGGGTGCCGAGGCGGTTGGCCTTGCCCTCCAGGGAGAGCGGGACGGTCTCGATCTTCTCGTAGTGCTCCAGCTCCAGGCGGAGCAGCCGGACCATCTCCTCGGCCATGCCGGTGGATCCCGCGATGCCGATCGCGGAGAACTCGTCGGCCGGGAAGACCTTGTCGAAGTCCCGGTGCGCGATCATGCCGTTGCCCAGGGTGACGCGGCGGTCGGCGGCGAGGAGGACGCCGTCGGCGTAGGAGGCGGCGACGATCGTGGTGCCGTGGGGGATGTCGACCGCCGCCGAGCCGGTGCCCGTCCCGGGGAGCCGGCGGTTGGCGGGGAGCCGGCCGGGGGCGTGGGAGGCGAGGAAGTCCACGAACGACGACGAGCCGGGGGTGAGGAATTCGGGCGGCAGGTGCTCCACGGCGGTTCCCTTCGTCGGCTCTTCGATCCGTCCGGCCGTTCGCCTGTCCGGCCGCGGGCCGCTCCCCGCACGTACCGCCCAGGCACCGTCCGACCCTACCCGTACCCTCGCGGGGACCTGCCGGGCCGCCGTCTGCGCCGGCGACCTGAGCTTCGCGCAGTGTTCATCTCACGTCTGCCACGTGGCCAAACCGGACGTCGGCGGCTGCGGAACAGTCGCACCCTGTTCGCACGAACCGGGAGCACGATGAAGAGTCCGCGATCCAGACCGTCCCGCCGGGTGCGGGCAGAACAGGCGCTCGCGCTCGCGGAGTGCGCCCGCGTGTGCACCGGATACCTGGCCGGACTGGCGGCCGAGGACGACGCCGCAGATCCGCCGCCGCCCGGCGTGGGCCCCGGTCCCGCCCGTACGGCCCTGGTCGCGGCGCTCGGCGAACTGCTCGGCACCGCCCCGCCGCCGCGCCGCGAGCCGGTCGGCGTGGAGCTGTTCGACACCCTGCTGCGGGCCGGCGACCGGGCGGTGGAGACGGGCGGCGAGCGGGAGTTGCTGCTGGCGGTGGAGTTGGCGGACACGGGCGTCTCGCTGCGCGCGAAGTCCCGCGCCGCGTGGCGGCTGCGCGCGCAGGCCCTGGACGCGCTGGGCCACGCGGCGGCGGCGACGGAGGCGTACGAACGGACGCTGGCGCTGGGCAGCACGCACCCGGAGACGCCGGTGCTGTTGTCGACGGCCCGCGAGAAGCGCGCGTGCCTGGCGGCGGCGGTGGGGCTGTTCCCGGCGAATGCGGCCGGGGACGGTCCGGTGGAAGCCGCGCCGGTCGGGGCAGCCGCGGGCAGGGGCACGGCGGCGGCCGGGGACGGCGCGAGCGCGGTGCCCGGCACGGCGACGACATCACCCGGCGGACCGGGCGGAATCGCCGCGGGCTCGCCGGCGGCCACGGCCACGCCAGGTGCGGCGCCCGCCGCCGGGCGGACGTTCGCCGCGGCCGTCGGGGCCGAGGCGACGCCCGCGGTCGTGCGGGAGGCGTTCACCGCGTACGTCACGGAGCAGATGGGCCGGTACGGGGCCGGGGACGCGCGGGTGCGCGAGCTCGCCGGGCTGTACGGGACGTACTGCCGGATCCTCGACCAGGGCCGCATGGCCGATCCGCTGCTCGCCGGCGCCCGCCCCGTCGGCGTCGCCGACTTGCGCGGCCTCGTCGCCGGGAAGACGGCCTGCGTCGTCGTCGGGCCCGGCCGGTTCGAGGAGGCCGGCGACTACGAACTCGTCGTCCGCTGCGACGACTTCCGCGGCGGCGAGCGCGCCGACGTGCACGCCGTCGCCGACCCGGCCTGCGAGTCGTGGCACCGGCCGGCCGGCGTACGACTGCTCTTCGCCGACCCCGGCGAGACGTGGCGGGAGGCGGTCCGGCGCGCGGTGCCCGGCGCGCAGGACGGACTCGGCGACGTGTCGCTGCGCCGCCCGCTGCAGGACCCGGCGCTGCTCGGCGACGACGGCTGGGGGCCGGACACCAGCGCCGCGTTCACCGTGCTGCGGCTGCTGGACCACCTCGACGTCAGCCCGCGGCTCGACGTCCACGGCGTCGGCCGGCTGCGGCCGGAGGAGCGCCGCTGGATCGCGTCCCGGGCGAAGGACCGTACGAAGACGAGGACCGCCCTGCGATGATCCCTTCCGCCCCCCGCTCCCCCGCCGCCGCGGCGGCCGTCTCCCCCCGCCCGATACCCGGCCCGGTCCCGCACCTGCCCCGCGAGACCGCCCACCCCGCACCGGCCGCGGCGGCCACCGCCCGCCGCGCACCCCGCGTCGCCTTCACCTGCCGGGCCGACGCCGCCGACCCCGGCCACGCCGCCGGACTGCCCGCCCTGCTCCGCAGCCTCGCCCTCGCCAACCCCGGCGTCTGCGAGGACTTCCTGCTCCACCACGACGGCCTGCCGGACGACGTCCTGGCCGCGGCCCGCCGGCTGCATCCCCGGATCGTCGAACTCCCCGCCGAGGGCGGCACGGGGGCCGGCCCCGGCGGAGACGACGACCTCACCGGCGCGTACGACGACCTCATAGAACTGCACCCCCGCTGGCTCGTGGCCGCCGACCTCGCCGTCCTGCGCGACCCGCCGGACGGGACCCGCGCCCGCTACGACCTGACCGACGAGCAGTTCTGGCGCGCGTACTGCACCCTTCCCGCCCACCGCCAGCACCCCGGCCTGCTCCTCCACTACGGGCCGCCCCTCCTCCGGCTGCGCCCCACCACCGACCTCGCCCGCCGCACCGCCCTCGGGCTGCGCACGATCGGCGCGTACGAGGAGGCGGTGGAGGCCCTGTCCGCCGCCCGCCCGCAGGCCGACCAGCCGCGCTTCCACGACACGATGGGCACCGCGCTCATGGCCGTCTCCCGCTACGACGAGGCCGAGACCCACCTCCTGCTCGCCGCCGCGGCCCCCGAACTGGCGCCGAAGGCGTTCAGCCAGCTCGCCCGGCTGGCCTGGCTGCGCGGCGACGAGGAGCGGTCGAAGGCGTACGCGCGCGAGGGCCTGGACGCCGAGCCGACCAACCGCACCTGCAAGGCGCTGCTCCAAGGCGGCTACGGGCTGCCGGAGTTCGCGGCGCACCGCGGCGAGGCGTCGGTCGTCTCCACGCAGCTCGCGCACGCCGCCGCGTACGCCACCGGACAGGAGAACGCCGGCGACAAGATCCTCCCCGAGGCCGTCCGGCTCTGCTTCGGCCAGGACCCCTCCGCGCGCCGGTGGCACCCGGTCCCCGTGCACCGGCTGTTCGACGAGGAGGCGCTGGCGGAGGTCAACGCGCGCCGGGGCCTGATCGTCGGCGGTGGCGGGCTGTTCCTGCCCGACACCTGGCCGAACGGCAACAGCGCGTGGCAGTGGAACGTACCGGACGAGCTGCTGGCCCGTATCGACGTGCCGCTGGCGGTCTTCGCCGTCGGCTACAACGTCTTCCCCGGCCAGTCCTACCGCCGCAGCCGCTTCCGGGAGAGCCTCGCGGCGCTGGTGGAGCGGTCGGCGTTCTTCGGGCTGCGCAACCGCGGGTCGGTGGAGCGGGTGCGCGAGCTGCTGCCGGAGCGGCTGCGCGACCGGGTCGCGTACCAGCCCTGCCCCACCACGCTGACCCGGCTGCTGCAGCCGGGCTGGGACGGCGCCGAGGTGGAGCGCGCCGACACGGTGCTGGTCAACTGCGCGTACGACAGGGCGGGGATGCGCTTCGGCGACGGCTATCCGCGGTTCCTGGACGCCATGGCGCGGGCGGTGCGCGCGCTGCGCGAGCGGGCGGACGTACGGGTGGCGGCGCACATGACGGCGGACGAGCAGTTCGCGCACGACCTGCGCCGCGAACACGGGATCGCACTGCCCGTGGAGGCGCTGTACGACCGCGGCAACGACGAGATACGCGCCGCGTACCGGCGGACGCGCCTGGTCATCGGGATGCGCGGGCATGCGGGCATGATCCCGTTCGGCTGCGGTACGCCCGTGCTGAGCCTGGTCTCGCACCCGAAGCTGGCGTACTTCCTGGCCGACATCGACCGCCCGGAGTGGGGCGTGCGGGTGGACGACGAGCGGCTGGCGGAGGTGCTGGTGGAGCGGGCGGAGGCGGTGCTGGACGACCACGGCGCGGCGGTGGCGGACGTGCTGGACCGGCAGCAGGTGCTGTGGAAGGTGACGCGGGACAACCTGGCGGAGCTGCGGCCGGCACTGGGCCTGCACGGGGAAACGCGGTAGGCGCGCGGCGTACGGCCCGGTTAGATTCCGGGCATGAGGATACGCACAGGAGGCCCCGCCGACGTCCCCGCCATGCTCGCGCTGCTCGACGGGGCGGTGGCATGGCTGACGGTGCGGGGACGGACCGACCAGTGGGGCACGGAGCCGTTCTCCGGCCTGCCCGAGCGGGTGGCGCAGATGGAGAAGTACGCGCGCGACTTCCTGGTGCGGGTGGCGGAGACGCCGGAGGGCGGGGTCGCAGGAGTGTGCGTGCTCGCCGACGAGCCGCAGCCGTTCGTACCGGCGGCCGGGGAGCCGGAGTTGTACGTCCGGCTGCTGGTGACGGACCGGGCGCTGAGCGGCGCAGGGGTGGGCGCCGCGCTGGTGGCGGACGCGCGGGCGGAGGCGGTACGGCGGGGCGTGGGGCTGCTGCGGGTGGACTGCTTCGGGGGCGGGGGCGGGGCGCTGGCGCGGCAGTACGAGCGGCTGGGGTTCACGCCGAGCGGGACGTTCGCGGTGGAGCGGGCCGGGCGGCCGGTGTGGCCCGGGCGATTGCTGGAGATACGCGTCTGACACCTTCGTTTCCCTTGGTGTGAGCTCGGGCGGAACAGACATTCGGTGGCGACTTGGGAAACTTGTTCGATGCCGTGTTGAAGAAGTGACCCATGGGTCAGTACCGTCCGTGTGCGTGGATGCAAACGAGCGAATCCGGGCGAGTTTTGCCCGAGTTGAACGCAGAGCCGACCATGTCGCCAAGTACTTCTATTCGCATCTGTTTGCCCGCAATCCGGGGGTCCGCGCCCTGTTCCCCGCGGACATGTCCGAGCAGCGCGACCGCCTCTTCGCCGCCCTCACCCACGTCGTACAGCGCCTCGACGACCCGGACCTGCCCCGCTACCTCGCGACGCTGGGACGCGACCACCGCAAGTTCGACGCCCGCCCCGAGCACTATGCGGCGGTCGGCGAGAGCCTGATCGCGGCGCTGCGCTTCGGGCTGCCGAACACCTGGGACGAGGAGACCGAGCAGGCGTGGCTCGGCGCGTACAAGATCCTCTCCGAGGCGATGATCGGCGGCAGCGAGGAGGCCGACAAGCAGCAGGCGCCGCGCTGGTGGGACTGCCGGGTCGTGGCCCGCCACCAGGCCGCCCCGGGAGTCACGGTCCTCACCCTCCTGCCGGACCGGACCCTGCCGTACGCCGCGGGGCAGTTCGTCAGCGTCTCCGCGCCGCAGGTGCCGCGGGTGTGGCGCCCGTACTCCATCGGCTGCGCCCCGCGCGCCGACCGCACGATCGACCTGCACGTCAGCCGAGTCGACGGCGGCCTGCTGAGCCCGCTACTGGTGGATCGGATAGCCCCGAACGACACCCTCCGGCTGGGCGCCCCGGCGGGCACGGCGGTCCTCCCGAAGCGGGCGGGCCAGCCGGTGACCTTCATCGCGGCGGGAACGGGCTGGGCCCCGATCCGCGCGCTGCTGGAGGACATGGTGCGCCGCTGGACCCCGACCACGGCCCGGCTGTTCCTGGTCGCCCGCAGCCCGGCGCACCTGTACGACCCGGAGGCCGTGGACGCCCTGCGGAAGCACCACTCGTGGGTGGACATCACGGTGATCACACCGGAACGCACGGAACGCCAGGGCGCGACGGCCCGCCACCTGGAGAAGGCCATGTCGGCCCACAGGGACTGGCCGAAGCACCGGGTGTACGTGTCGGGTCCGGCACAATTCATAGGGGACATGAGGGAGTTGGTACGGGGGTACGGAACCCCGCCGGAGCAGATCGCGCACGACCACGTACCGTCGCCGGAGCGCGCGGGGCGGGAGCCGGGGCACTCGGCGTGGTTCTTGCACCCGTCGCAACCGCAATGGATCAACCCGGCGGACCGCTGAGGGCGGGAGGGTAGTCCGGGGGCACATGCGGCTTCGCTACTGCCAAGGACGGGGACGGAGTGCCGGGGGCGGGGCGCCGGCGGGGCTGGGGGCACGGCCCTCGGAGCGTGACCCTCGGGGTGAGGGCGGGAAAGCGCGCCGGGGTGAGGGGCGAAGCCGGGGCGGCCAGGTGGGCGCGGCCCCGGCGCGGGGTCGGGGACCACATGCCCGGCGCTCGGGGCAGCGCCGCGATGGGGACGTGGGAACCAACCCCGACACGGGGCCTGGGACCCACGGGCCGGTGCAGGGCAGAGGGTCCTGGCGCTGAGAGGGTTGCGGCGTAGTCGCGGTCCAGGTTTCCGTCGACGGGGGCGGCGTCGCGGGCGACGCCCGATGGCGGCTTCGGACGATGGCGGCTTCGGACGTAGTTCGGACGTAGTTCGGACGTAGTTCCCCGGCGCCGGGTTGGAGACCGCACGGCCCGGGGTCGGGGCGGGGTCGGGGCGGAGCCCTGACGGCGCCTCGGAGCGTGGCCCGACACACGTCCGAGACGGGAGGGCCGCATTTGGGGAGCGACCCGGCACGCGGCAGGCCTGGGCCGGCGGATTGCACCGAGCCGCGAGGCGGCAGCCGACACCGATTGCGGAAGCCCAGGACAGGCGAGGGGCAGCCGCAGCCGGGCGGCACCGCTCAGGAAGTCCGGGGCAGGCGGCGGCAGCGGCAGCCGGGCGGCACCGTTCACGGAGACCAGGACAGGCGGGCGGCAGCCGCAGCCGGGCGGCACCGTTCGCAGATGTGCCCAGACGACGGGCACAGGCCCAGTACCGGGCATACCGGGCGGCGGCAGGACCAGGCCGCGGGGCGAAAGCCGGTTCGGGCGGCCCCGTCGACGTAGGCGCCCAGCCACGGACGCAGCGGGAGCCCGCCGCCGGAGTGGCCGGGCCGCCGACGGCACCGGCCGCGAGGCGGAAACCGGCGCCGCGAGGCCCGCGTTCAGCACTCCCGGCCGACGGGGGGCGGCAGCCCGGTGCCCGGTAGCGCTCGCCGCCGTATGGCCCCGCACCGGGGGAGGCAGCGTCAGGGTGGGCGGTCTCGTAGGGGGACCGCTCGACGTGGGTTTTGGAGCATCGGTCCCCCCTCGAACGCAGGCCGGCTCCGCGGAACAACCGGGCGCCGACCCACCGGCGATCACCCGCGACAACCCCGGCCGGCCCGCACCCCGGTACCAGACCCCCCGGGGACACAAGGCCCAACTCCCCACCGCACCACGTACATCCGCCCGGCGATCACCGCCGACCCGCTGCCCCGCGGAGGAAATCGGTCGCAACCCGCGGTAACACCCCCCGATCCGGGCCGAGTCAGGCCAAGATCGCCGACTTTCGCCCCCTCAGCCGCACCCACCCGGCCTCGGCCACCCGGCCTCGGCCACGCGGAATGGTCGCCACCGAGACGAACTGGCGGTAACCCACCCCCAGAACTATCCCAAAACGCCCACGCGCACCGACTTTCGCGCACTGGGGCGCACGGACCGGCCGCCACGCGCGCCAACAGCCGCCCGGGCGGCCCCGGACGAATGCCGCTGAGACAAACTCACGGCAACCCACCCCCGAAATCATCCCAAAACACCCACCAGGCCCGACATTCGCCCACCCGGACACACCAACCGCCTCCCGGCCACTCCGCATGAACGCCACTGCCGCAAACTCACGCCAACACCCTCAAGAAATCGGGGCAAAACACCCTCACGGGCCGACTTTCGCCCATCGACACGCACAGGACCACTTCGAGACCCAGCCACCCCCGTGCGCCACTCCTGGGCGGAGAGATTGGGCCGTAACTCGCGGTATAACACCCCCGGATCCGACCCGAATCAGGCCCCGGAACCCGAACTTCACCCATCGACACACACCCACCGGCCCGCCGGCCGACACCGAACTACATCCACCCCACGCCACACCGAAAACCCGACACCGCACCCCCGAAGCAGGTCCGCCCCGCGGACGAGGGTCACGCCAACCCCGCACGGCGACTCCACCTGCGGATGGCCAGGGCCCGCCCCCCTGCAATGCTCCAAACACCCCAGCCCCGCACCAGGCCCACCCCACGCACCACACCCGCCGGCAACCCCAACACCGCCCAGCTCCACGAACGACCCCCGGCGCCAACCCCGTCACCGCCCCACCCCACGCACACAAGCACCCGGCACGCCCACCGCCCCGGCGGACGCCCACCCCACGCACCACACCCGCCCGACGCCCCCCGACACCGCACCAACCCACGAACCGAGCCACCCCGGCATCAGGGCCCCCTCCCCCACACAGCCCGCCCGCCCGCGAAGCAGACGCACCCCCACCCGGGGTAACACCACACCCACCCGGACACCTCGGCGAACAGAACAAACACACCCCCCGGCCCCCGGCACCCGGCACCCACCCGGCAGGAATCGGCGATCAGCCCGACCCCGCCCCCGGGGCCCCACCCCCGTCACCGGGGAAACCCTCGACCGAACCAGCCCCAGCACCGCCCTTCGCCCCCGCACACCGGACGCATCGACGACCACGCCAGCCCAGACCCGCCATCCCGACCCCGCCCACCCGGGGCCGTCGGCAACGAAGCCCAGCCCGAACCTGCACCACCCCCAGCCCCAGGCCATCGGCCCGCCCCGGGCCCGCCCCGCCTTCTCCGCCACCCGATCGCCCCGCCCAGGTATCCCCGCCCCCGGGCCCCGCCGAGTATGACCCCAGCGGGTATTTCTCCACGGGAGGCGCGTGTGACGGGCAGCGAGGGCGAAGAGGACAGCGCCGCTGGCGACGAGGTCTACCAGCCCTACGCCTCCGGTGCGCCCGGTGACGGGGCTCAGGACGACGAAGGGCTGCTGCCGCCCGAGGACACCCTCGACGGGTTCATCGACCCCCTTGACGAGGGCTACTCCCCGCCCGAGAAGCCCCGCGGCGTCGAGCACACCGGTGTCACCGCCGCCGAGCAGCGTCGCGGCGAGTCCCTGGACGAGCGTCTCGCCGAGGAGATCCCCGACCCGCCCCTCCTCCCCGACGACGACGGGCTCGGCGACGCCGCCGACACCGACGGCGAGCTGATCGACGACGAAGTCGGCGACCGCCGCGCCGGCCGCCTCGTCGCCCCCGACGAGGGTGCCCACGAGGACAGAGAGAAGGACATGATCGCTTCCGACGCCGGCATCAACGGCGCCGCCGCCTCCGCCGAGGAAGCCGCCGTCCACGTCGTCAACGAAGACGCATACGAAGCCGAAGCCGAAGACCAAGCCCGCTCCCCCGACGACCGCCCCTGAAGAACAAGCACCGCCCCCGCCCCCACCTCACTCCGGGTGGGCCACCAGGACCTCCACCCCGTCCGCCTGCAGTGCGTCCAGGTCCGCCGGCGGGATCCCCGAGTCGACGATGACCAGGTCGAAGGCCGTCACCGGGGCGAGTTGGTACAGGCCCCGGCGGCGGAACTTGGTGTGGTCGACCAGGAGGATCTTGCGGGCGCACGCCTCCATCAGGGCGCGTTTGACCGCCACCGTCTCCTGCGACTGGTGGTAGCAGTGGCCCCGGGTGATCGCCGTCGTGGACGCGAAGAGGGTGTCCGCGTACAGGCTGGTCACCGCGTCGACCGTGCGCAGGCCGAGGAAGGCGTCGTACGCCGGGTAGTACGTCCCGCCCAGGGAGATCAGCTCGATGCCCGGGCTGCCGGCGAGGACCTGGGTGACCGGGACGAAGTTGGTGATGACCGTCAGCGGAGCCTGCTGGGTGAGCAGGCGGGTCAGGGCCAGGGCCGTGGTGCTGTCGTCGATGATGACCGACTGGCCGGACTTGACCAGCGGCAGCGCGGCGCGGGCCAGGGCGTTCTTCTCCGCCGTCATCGCCTGGGTGCGGTGGCGTACGTCGCCGTGGAAGGCGGTCGACGGCTGGGCGGTGGCGCCGCCGCGGACCTTGCGGAGCCAGCCTCTGCTCTGCAGGTGGTCGAGGTCCCGGCGGATGGTCATGGGGGTCACGCCGAGTTCGTCGGCCAACTGCTCGATACGGACGAAGCCTTCGTCCACGACGCGGCCTTTGATGCGGTCTCTCCGCTCCCGCGGCTTTCGCCCGCTCATGTCGGCCGGCTGCCGGGTCTCTGCCCCCATGGAAACTCCTGTTCTCTTTCTGTGAAGTGAACATTCCCGTATCCGGACGCTACGCACCGCTCAAGGTGCCGTACGCAGCGGATGGCGACGCGACTGCCTGCGCTGTCATAGCCCCCCACCGCGCCGACCATCGACTCGATGTTAACCGCCCCTGATCGAGCGAACACTCAAAGGGGTGCATGAGCGGGGTTCGTTGTTCATTTTCTGAGGCCCGTTGACACGAATGAAACATACGAGTTTCGTGTGCGTCGCCTCCAGCGCACAGCAAGCGCCCACCAAGCGCACGGGCACACACACCGTGCACAGCGGCACAGCGCCCCACCGCACCCGGCGCCCCTGAGCAAGGACACGAGCAAGGAGTGGAACATGAGACGACTGGCCAGTTTTGCTCTCGCCGGCATCCTCGCCACCGGCGCACTGACGGCCTGCGCCGAGGAGCCCGGCAACTCGGGTGACGACGGCGAGGGCGGCGGAACCGGGGCCGGCAAGGTCGCGTTCCTCATGCCCGACCTGGCCTCCACGCGCTACGAGCAGTACGACGCCCCGCTGTTCAAGAAGCGCATGGGCGAGCTCTGCGACGAGTGCAAGGTCATCTACCAGAACGCCGACAGCGACGCCGCCCTCCAGCAGCAGCAGGCCAACTCCGCCATGGCGCAGGGCGCCAAGGTCATCGTCCTGGACCCGGTGGACTCCGAGTCCGCGGCGACCATCGTGCAGACCGCGCAGTCGCAGGGCGTCAAGGTCATTGCATACGACCGGCCGATCCCCACCAAGCCCGCCGACTTCTACGTCTCGTTCGACAACGAGGCCATCGGCGAGTCGATCGGCCAGTCGCTCGTCGACCACCTCGACAAGGAGTCCGCCGAGGGCGGCATCCTCCAGGTCAACGGCTCGCCGACGGATGCCGCCGCCGGGCTGATCAAGAAGGGCATCCACAACGCCGTCGACGACAGCGGCTACAAGCTGCTCGCCGAGTACGACACCCCCGACTGGTCGCCGGAGAAGGCCCAGCAGTGGGTGAGCGGCCAGATCTCGCAGTACTCCGGCCGTATCGCCGGCGTGGTCGCCGCCAACGACGGCACCGGCGGCGGGTCGATCGCCGCGTTCAAGGCCGCCGAGGCCCAGGTCCCGCCGGTCACCGGCAACGACGCCGAGCTTGCGGCCGTTCAGCGGATCATCGCGGGCGACCAGTTCAACACCATCTCCAAGCCGATCAAGACCGTCGCCGAGGCCGCCGCCGAGGTCACGTACGCCTTCATGCAGGGCGAGAAGCCCAAGGCCGACACCCAGCTCTTCGACACGCCGTCCCAGCTCTTCCAGCCGACCGTCGTGACGCAGGAGAACCTCAAGGAGGTCATCTTCGGCCCCGACGGGGTGCTGAAGGCCGAGGACGTCTGCACCCGCGAGTACGCCAAGGACTGCACGAGCCTCGGCATCGGCTGACCGACGCCACGCAGCCCCTCCACCCGGCGGGCCCCGGCCGGCCGACCCGGCCGACCGACCCGGTGATCCCGCCCGGTGATCCCGCCCGGTGAATCCGCCCGGCGAAACGAAAGGAAAAGGGTCACGATGACAGCCCCCGCCGCCCCGGCCGCGCCCACCGTGCTGTCCCTGCGCGGCGTCAGCAAGCAGTTCGGCGCCGTCGCCGCGCTCACCGGCATCGACCTCGACGTGGCCGCCGGCGAGGTGGTGGCCGTCGTCGGGGACAACGGCGCCGGCAAGTCCACACTGGTGAAGATCCTGTCGGGGGTCTACACCCCCGACGGGGGCACCATCGCCTTCCACGACCGGGAGGTCTCGCTCGGCTCCCCGGCCGACGCGCAGGCCATCGGCATCGCCACCGTCTTCCAGGACCTGGCGCTCTGCGAGAACCTCGACGTCAAGGCGAACCTCTTCCTCGGCCAGGAGCTACGCCCCTGGATGCTGGACGACGTCGCCATGGAGACCCGCTCCTGGGAGCTGCTGCGGGAGCTGTCGGCCCGTATCCCCACCCTCGACGTGCCGGTGGCCGCCCTCTCCGGCGGCCAGCGGCAGACGGTGGCGATCACCCGGGCGCTGCTGGGCAAGCCCGAGGTGATCCTCCTCGACGAGCCGACCGCCGCGCTCGGCGTGGCGCAGACGGCCGAGGTGCTGAACCTCATCGAGCGGCTGAAGGGCAACGGCCTCGGCGTCGTCATGATCAGCCACAACATGGACGACGTACGCGCCGTGGCCGACCGGGTGGCGGTGCTCCGCCTCGGCCGCAACAACGGCGTCTTCGACGCCCGCACCGTCACCTCGGAGCAGGTCGTCGCCGCGATCACCGGCGCGGTGGACAACGTGGTCGCGCAGCGCGCGGCCCGGAGAGCCGCGGCCGGCGAACCGCGGACGGACGCGGCGACGCGGAAAGAGAAGGAACTGCCGTGACATCCCTGGACACTCCGCCGAGCAAGACCACCGACCTGCAGGACGAGCGGCTGACGATGCCCCAGGGCATCGGCGACAGCGTCCGCGCCGCCGTCCGCCGCACCCGCGACGGCGACCTGGGCATGCTGCCCGTCGTCGCCGGCATCCTGGTCATCTGGACCATCTTCCAGTCCCTGAACCAGACCTTCCTGTCCAGCACCAACCTGGTGAACCTGACCTTCGAGATGGTGCCGCTCGGCGTCATCGCGCTGGGCATCGTCTGCGTACTGCTCGTCGGCCAGATCGACCTGTCGGTCGGCTCGGTCAGCGGCGTCTCGGCCGCGGCCACCGCCGTCGTCATGGTCAAGCACGAGCAGCCGATGGTGCTGGCCCTGGCCGTCGCGATCGCCGGCGGCTGTGTGATCGGCTGGCTCTACGGCCAGATACTGAACCGCTTCGGCGTGCCCAGCTTCGTCGTCACCCTGGGCGGGCTGCTGGCCTTCCTGGGCCTGCAGTTGTGGCTGCTGCGCGACCAGAACGCCATCAACATCCCGTTCGACTCGCCGCTGGTGAAGTTCGCGCAGGTGTGGTTCGTACCCGAGGCGCTGGCCTACGTCTTCGCGGTCGCGGCGGCCGGCGGCTTCCTCGCCGTGGGCTGGGTACGAATCCGCAGCCGGCGGCGCGCCGGGCTGTCGTCCGCGTCGATGCAGTGGCTCGGGCTGCAGGCCGGGCTGCTGGCCGCGGCGCTGCTGTTCACGGTCTTCTACCTGAACCGCACCCGCGGCGTCCCCTGGATGTTCATGCTCTTCGTCAGCCTGGTGCTGATGGTGCACTACGTCCTGACGAAGACGAAGTTCGGCCGGTCCCTGTACGCGGTCGGCGGCAACGCGGAGGCGGCCCGCCGCGCCGGCATCAACGTCCGCGCCGTCTACACCTCCGCCTTCGTCATGTGCTCCGCGCTGGCGGCGACCGGCGGCGTGCTGGCCGCGGCGCGGCTGGCGGCGGCGAACCAGTCGACCGGCACCGCGGACGTCAACCTCAACGCCATCGCCGCCGCGGTCATCGGCGGCACCAGCCTCTTCGGCGGCCGCGGTTCGGCGTTCGCGGCGCTGCTGGGGGTGCTGGTCATCCAGTCGATCTCCAGCGGTCTGACGCTGCTCAACCTCGACTCCTCGTACCGCTTCATCATCACGGGCCTGGTGCTGCTCGTCGCCGTCGCCCTGGACTCCGCGGCCCGCCGGTCGCGGCAGGCACACGGAAGGGGCTGACGACATGGGGGATGCGGACACGACCGCCCTCGCGATCGACGCCGGCACCACCGTCGTCAAGGTCGTCGGCTACGGCCCGGACGGCGCGGAGCTGACGGTCGCCCGGCGCCCGACCCGGGTGACGCGGCCCAGGCCGGGCTGGGCCGAGCAGGACATGACCGACGTGTGGGACGCGGTGGCCTCCGCCGTACGGGAGGTGGTCGCCGCGCTGCCCGCGCCGCCCGCGTTCGTCGCGGTGACCGGGCAGGGCGACGGGGCCTGGCTGATCGACGGCGAGGGCCGGCCCACCGGGCCCGCGGTGCTCTGGAACGACGGCCGCGCCGCCGGGATCGTCGGCGACTGGGAGCGCGACGGGACCGTGGACGAGGCGTTCCGCATCTGCGGCTCGCGGCTGTCCACGGGCATGCCGAACGCGGTGCTGGCGTGGCTGCGCGCGCACGACCCGGACCGCCTCGCCCGCTCCCGGCATCTGCTGACGTGCGGGGGCTGGCTGTTCTACAAGCTCACCGGGCGGCCCGCCGTGGACGAGTCGGAGGCCGCGGCGCCGTTCCTGGACATCTCGCAACGCACCTGGTCGGACCGGCTGTTCGAGCTGTACGGGCTGGAGTGGGCCCGCGAGCTGCTGCCGCCCCTGCGCGACGACGACCACCGCGTCACCCCCCTCGCCGCTGCCGCGGGCGCGGAGACCGGGCTGCCGGAAGGCATCCCCGTGGTGCTCGCGCCGTACGACATCTGCGCCACCGCGATCGGCTCCGGCGCGGTCGGCGCGGGCCGCGCCTGCACCATCCTCGGCACCACGCTCTCCACCGAGATCGTCATGGACGCGCCCCCCGCCCCCGGCCCGTCGGACACCCCCGTGGGCATCACCGTCCCGCTCGGTGTCCCCGGCCACTACCTGCGCGCCTTCCCGACCATGAGCGGCGGCGACATGCTCGACTGGGGCGCGAAGCTCCTCGGTCTCGCCTCGGCCGCCGAGCTGATGGAGCTGGCCGAGCGCGGGTCGGCGGACACCGCGGGGGTGCGCTTCATGCCGTACCTCTCCCCCGCCGGCGAGCGCGCGCCGTTCTTCGACCCGGCCGCCCGCGGCTCGCTGACCGGCCTGTCGCTGGACAGCGGCCGCGAGGACGTGGCGCGCGCGGTGGTGGAGGGGGTCACCCTGGCGATCCGCGACTGCCTCGCCGCCTCCCCCGCCGAGCCGGACCTGCTGACGCTCAGCGGCGGCGGCACCCGCAGCAGGTTCTGGATGCGGCTGATCTCCGACGTCACGGGCGTGCCCGTGGCGATCCCCGCGGACACCGAGATCGGGGCCCGCGGGGCGTGGCTGACCGGCGCCGTCGCCACCGGCCGGGAGCCGGACTTCGCGACGGCGGCGGCGCATCAGGTGCGTATCGCCGCGTCGTACGAACCGGACCCCGCCCCCGCCGCCGGCGGCCGCTACGCCGAGTTCCTGGAACTGCGCGAGCTGCACCGGCCGGTGTGGGCGCTGGGCCGGGAGCGTACGGCCGACGGGAACGGATCCGCGCACTCCGGTGGAGCCGGCGCATGACCCACCCGGCTCCGGACGCCTGGCTCGGCATCGACCTGGGCACACAGGGCGTCCGCGCGGTGGCCGCCGACTCCGCGGGGCACCTCCTCGGTGCGGGGACGGCGCCGCTGACCAGCGACCGGCGCGACGGACGCCACGAGCAGGACCCCGACGAGTGGTGGCGCGCGGTCTGCGCCGCGGTCGGGCAGGCCCGCGCCGCGGGCGCGGACCCGCGCCGGATCCGTGCCGTGGCCGTCGACGCCACCTCCGGCACCGTCACCCTGACCGACCGCGGCGGGCACGCCGTCACGCCCGCGCTGATGTACGACGACGGGCGCGCCGCCGCGGAGGCCGAGAAGGTCAACGAGGCCGGCGAGGCGCAGTGGACCAGGGCCGGCTACCGGCGGATGCAGCGCTCCTGGGGGCTGCCGAAGCTGCGCTGGCTGCTCGACCGGCATCCCCGGGCCGCCGCGGACGGCTGGCGGCTGGCCCACCAGAACGACGTGGTCAACCGCCGGCTCGTCGGCCATGACGTACCGGCCGACACGAGCAACGCCCTCAAGACCGGCGCGGACGCGGCCACCGTGAGCTGGCCCGAGCAGGTCTTCGCGGACCTCGGCATCCCCGCCGAGGTGCTGCCGGGGCTGGTGCCGCCGGGCACCGTGCTCGGGGAGGTCTCGGCCGCCGCGGCCGAGGAGACCGGTCTGCTCGCGGGCACCCCGGTGGTCGCCGGGATGACCGACGGCTGCGCCGCCCAGCTGGGCTCCGGGGCCACGGCGGTGGGGAGCTGGAACTCCGTCATGGGCACCACGCTGGTGCTCAAGGGCGTGACCGCGGAACTGGTCCACGACCCGGCGGGCGTCATGTACTCGCACCGCTCGCCCGCGGGCACCTGGCTGCCCGGCGGCGCGTCCAGCGTCGGGGCCGGGCTGGTGGCGCGGGAGTTCGGCAACGCCGACCTGGACCGGCTGACGGCCGAGGCGGCGGAGCTGCTGCCGACCGGGCTGCTGCGCTACCCGCTGGTCTCGCCCGGGGAGCGGTTCCCGTTCGTCGCCCCCGACGCGACGGCGTTCCGCAGCCGGGAGGCGGCGGGCCGCGCCGAGGACTTCGCGGCGCTGCTGCAGGGGGCCGCGTACGTCGAGCGGCTCTGCTTCGACTACGCCGACCTGCTCGGCGCGCCCGTCACCGGGGCCGTCGTCCTCACCGGCGGCGCGACCCGCAACCCGGTGTGGAACCAGCTCCGCGCCGACGTCCTGCGCCGCCCGGTGACGCTGCCGCGCAACGCGCAGCCGGCGCTCGGCATGGCCGTCCTGGCCGCCGCCGCCCTCGACGGCGACGGCAGCAGCGGCACCGGCACCGGCGACGAGGCCGGCAGCCCCGCCGCGGGCGGCGCCCTGGACCGCGCCGCCGCCGCGATGGTCCGGGCCGACCGCACCGTCGAGCCCCGCGACCCGTACCGATCCGCCCACGACGAGGGCTACGTCCGGCTCGTCGACCTGCTGGCCCGGCGCGGCTGGCTGCCCGAGGTCGTCGCGGCCCACGCACGAGAGAGGACCGCGTCATGAGCCTCAACGTCATCTTCGTCCGGCACGGGGAGAGCGTCTGGCACGGCGAGAACCGGTACGCCGGCGCCACCGACATCGACCTCACCGACCACGGCCGCGACCAGGCCGCCGCCCTCGCCGACTGGGCGGCGCAGGCGGGGCTGACGGCCGTGTGGTCCTCGCCGATGCTGCGCTGCCGGCAGACGGCGGCTGGCAGCGCGGCCCGCGCCGGACTGCCGCTGCACCTCGACGAGCGGCTGCGCGAGCTGGACTTCGGCGTCGCCGAGGGGCTGACCCGCGCCGAGATGCGCGAGCGGATGCCCGAGGCGGTGGCCTCCTTCGAGGCCGACCCGGTCGCCAGCCACTTCCCCGGCGGGGAGGATCCGGCGGCGGTCGTCGAGCGGTACCTCGCCTTCCTCGCCGAGCTGCGCGCGGAGCACGACACCGGCGAGCAGGGCGAAGCCAAGCAGGCCGACGGCAAGAAGGGCGACGGCCGGATACTCGTCGTCGCCCACTCCACCGCCATCCGGCTCACCCTGTGCCGGCTGCTCGACCTGCCGCTGCGCGACTACCGCCGCCGCTTCCCCCGCCTGGCCAACTGCGCCCTCAACGAGCTGGTCCTCAGTGACGGCACCCCCTCGCTGCTGACGCTGAACCGCCCCGTCACCCCCGGAGTACCCGCGTGACCACGATCCTCGCCGCCGGCGACCACTTCGTCCGCAACGACCTGCTCCGCGACCGGCTCCGCCCGGTCGCCCCCGACGCCGCGTTCCGCGAGCTGACCCTGCCCTGGCCCGTCGAGCCGTTCGGCCCGGTGGCCGAGGTCCGCGAGGCGTCGGGCACGGAGGACCAGCTCATCGAGGCCCTGGACGGCGTCGAGATCTGCGTGACGCAGATGGCGCCGCTGACCGAGCGGATCCTCGCGGCCAGCCCCGCCCTGCGGCTGTTCTGCGTCAGCCGCGGCGGCCCCGTCAACGCCAACCTCGACGCCGCCACCCGCCACGGCGTCGCCGTCACCTACGCCCCCGGCCGTAACGCGACGGCCACCGCCGAGCACACCGTGGCCCTGATGCTGGCCGCCGCCCGCCGGATCCCCGCCACCCACGCGGACCTGGCGGCCGGCGCCTGGCGCGGCGACTACTACCGCTACGAGGCCGTCGGCCCGGAGCTGGAGGACAGCACGGTCGGCATCGTCGGGTACGGCGCCATCGGCTCCCGCGTGGCCCGTATCGCCCGCGGCTTCGGCGCCCGGGTGCTCGTCGCCGATCCCTTCGCCGACGCGGCGGCCGTCGCGCCGGACGAACTCGTCGAGCTGCCCGAGCTGATGAATCGTTCCGCCTTCGTCACCGTGCACGCCCGCGCCACCCCGGAGACCGAAGGGCTGATCTCCCGCGAGCTGATCGGTCTCATGCCCGCCGGCGGCGTCCTCGTCAACTGCGCCCGCGGCTCCCTCGTCGACTACGACGCGGTCTGCGACGCCCTCGACGAAGGCCGGCTCTTCGGCGCCGCGTTCGACGTGTTCCCCGTCGAACCGCTGCCCACCGACTCGCGACTGCCCTGTACCCCGGGCGTCGTGATGACCCCCCATTTGGCCGGCGCCAGCCGCCAGACCGCCCACAACGCGGCCGGCATGGTCGCCGCAGAGGTCGGCCACCACCTGACGGGCCGTCCCCTGATCCACTGCGCGAATCCGGAAGTGCTCACCAGATGAACCCGTGGAAAGGAACCCGCATGCGCGGCAAGTTCCGTACGGCCAAAGCGGCCGTCGTCGCCGGCATAGCCGTCCCCGCCCTCCTCCTCACCGCCGCACCGGCAGGCTTCGCCGCCACCGAGGCCACCCCCGCGGCGAAGCCGCTCCCGCCCCACCTGCCCACCCATATCGAAGGCGGGGCGTGGCCGACGAGCCACGTCCAGGGTGTCACCGTCGACACCGAACGCGGTTATGTCTACTGGTCGTTCACGCAGATGCTGGTCAAGACCGACCTCGACGGCAACGTCGTCGGCACCGTCGAGGGCCTCACCGGCCACCTCGGCGACATCGACCTCAGCGACCGCGACGGCCGCGTCTACGGCTCGCTCGAATACAAGGCGGAAGAGGCGTTCTACATCGCCGTCTTCGATGTGGACAAGATCGACCGGGTCGGCATGGACGCCGAGACCGACGGCGTGATGACCGCCGTCCACCTGGAGGAGGTCGTCGAGGACTTCACCGCCGACATGAACGGCGACGGCGTCTTCGACGGCGACACCGCGAACACCCCCGACCACCGCTACGGCTGCTCCGGTATCGACGGCGTCTCCTTCGGCCCGGAGTTCGGCAAGCGCGGCGGGGTGCAGAAGCTGATGGTCGCGTACGGCGTGTACTCCAACACCACGCGCGCGGACAACGACCACCAGGTGGTCCTGGAGTACGACGTGCGCGACTGGCGCCGCTACGAGCGCCCGCTGTCGCAGGCCGACCCGCACCGCAGCGGCCCGAAGGGCACGGACGGCAAGTACTTCGCGTACACCGGCAACACCACCTACGGCGTGCAGAACCTCCAGTACGACCCGTACACCCGCAACTGGATCATGGCGGTCTACGACGGCGTGAAGGAGGGCTTCCCGAACTACTCGTTCTTCACCGTCGACGGTTCGAAGAAGCCGGTGCACGGCGAGATCAGGGGCCAGGCCGAGCCCGAGAAGGGCGAGCTGCTCACGCTGCGCGACGCGGGTCTGAACGACCCGGCGACGGGCGTGCGCGGCTGGGAGTTCCACGGCAACTACGGCATCGACGCACTGGGCGACGGCCGCTACTACGTCGCCGAGGGCCGGGCCGTGACCGTGGACGGCGTGCGCAAGCAGGAGGGCGAGGTCTACCTCTACCGCTGGACGGGGGAGACCCCGACCCCGTTCGAGCGCGTCGAGGACTGACGCGGGGCGCTCTCGCGCCTCCCGGGCCCGCATGTATCGGGGGCGGGCCCGGGAGGCTCCCGGCCGTTACCGGCCTGCGGACTCATCCGCGGGCAGCAGCCGCAGGGAGACGGAGTTGATGCAGTAGCGCTGGTCGGTCGGCGTCGGGTAGCCCTCGCCGCTGAAGACGTGGCCCAGGTGGGAGCCGCAGCGGGCGCAGCGCACCTCGGTACGGGCCATGCCCAGCGAGCGGTCCTCCAGCAGCTCGACGGCCTCGCTCTGCGCCGGATCGTAGAAGCTCGGCCAGCCGCAGTGGCTCTCGAACTTCTCCGTGGAGCGGAACAGCTCCGCGCCGCAGGCGCGGCACTCGTAGACGCCCTCGGTCTTGGTGTCCGTGTACTCGCCGGTAAAGGCGGGCTCGGTGCCCGCCTGCCGCAGCACGCGGTACTCCTCGGGCGACAGCTCCGTGCGCCACTGCTCGTCCGGCTTGTCGACCTTGTATGTCATCTCAGCCCTCCAGTCGGGACAGGATCCGGGGTCCCAGCTCGGTGACGTCCCCTGCCCCCATGGTGAGAACGAGATCGCCGGGCTTCGCCATTCCGGCGACCAGGCCCGGGACGGCGGCCATGTCGGGCACGGACGTGACGTCGGCACCCTGCGCGCGGGCCGCCTCGATGATGATCTCGCTGGTCACGCCGGGGATGGGGTCTTCGCGGGCGGGATAGATGCCGAGCACCAGCGAGGCGTCTGCGAGCGCGAGGGCCTGGCCCATCTCGGTGCCCAGCTCGCGGGTGCGCGAGAACAGGTGCGGCTGGAAGACGACGAGGATGCGGCCGGAGCGGCCGCCGTGGCCGTCGTCGGCGGCGGCCCGTACGGCCTCCAGGTCGGCGCTCATCTCGGTGGGGTGGTGCGCGTAGGTGTCCACGACCCGTACGCCCGCGGCCGTGCCCTTCGGCTGCAGCCGCCGGCCGACGCCGGTGAAGGACGCCAGCGCCGGCGCCAGCTCCGCGGCGGGCACGCCGGCCGCGGCACCGGCGGCCAGCGCCGCGACGGCGTTGTGTGCGTAGTGGCGGCCGGGGACGGAGACGCCGAAGGTGAGCTTCGCGCCGTCGAGCACCACGGTGACCTCGCTGGCCAGGCCCTTCGGGGCGACGGAGAGCACGCGCGCGTCGGCGTCGGGTGACTCGCCGTAGGTGACGGTGCGCACGCCGCTCACGGCCAGCCGGCGGGTCAGCTCGCGGGCGCCGGGGTGGTCGGCGGAGACGACGAGGGTGCCGCCGGGGACGATACGGGCGGCGAAGGTCTCGAAGGAGGCGTAGATCTCCTCCAGCGAGGCGTAGTTGGCGTGGTGGTCCAGCTCGACGTTGAGGACGATGGCGACCTCGGGCGCGTACTTGTGGAAGCTGCGGTCGCTTTCGTCCGCCTCGGCGACGAAGAGGTCGCCGGTGCCGTGGTGCGCGTTGGAGCCGGGGGCGTCGATGTCGCCGCCGATGGCGTACGACGGGTCGCGGCCGAGGGTGCGCAGGGCGACGGCGAGCATCGAGGTCGTCGTCGTCTTGCCGTGGGTGCCGGCGACGGCGAGGGGGCGCAGCCCGTCCATGACGGCGGCGAGCGCGTCGGAGCGGTGCACGACGGGCAGCCCGCGCGCGCGGGCGGCCGCCAGCTCGGGATTGTCCTCGCGGATGGCGGAGGAGACGACGACGGCGGTGGCGCCGGGGTCCAGGTGCTCTGCGGCGTGGCCGAGGTGCACGACGGCGCCCAGCTCGCGGAGCGCGGCGACGGCGCCTGACTCGCGGGCGTCGCTGCCGGCGACGGCGGCGCCGCGCTGGGCGAGGATCTTGGCGATGCCCGACATACCGGCGCCGCCGATGCCGACGAAGTGCGGACTCTCCAGCGTGGGCGGGATCCCCGGGGTCATGTGGTGCGCTCCTTGGGCTCGGGCGGGACGCGACGATTCTCGCACCCCGCACCGACATTCCGGTGCCACCGCCGGGGGCGAGCGGGCCGTGGCCCCGCGGGCCCGCGGACCGGGTCAGCCTTCGTGGGCGAAGAGCTTGAGCACCGGCACGCCGACCTTGTGCCGGGCCCGGGAGGCCCAGTCGCGATGGAAGAACTCCTCCACCAGGTGCGGTGCGGTGAGCACGATGACCTCGTCCGCCCGCGTCTGTTCCACGACGGACGTCAGCAGGTCCAGCGGGTGCCGGTCGACGATCTCGCCGACCGCCTCCGCGCCCTGCTCGCGCAGCGCCTGCAGGGAGTGCTCCAGGGCCAGCTTGGCGGTGGGCAGCGCCTCGTGCCCCTCCGGCTCGTCCGACTCGCGGACCGCGTCCTCCAGCTCTCCGAGGGCCACGTCGTCGAGCGCCCGCAACAGCACTCCCTGGTCTCCGCGGGGTTGCAGCAGCACGACGAAGCTGACGGGCTCCTGACCGTGGAGCGTGGTGACCATCTCCACATCCACGGGTGCGAGCGGCTTCTCGATCATCAGGACGGTGGTGAACACGATGAACGCCCTTCTTCCGCACAGGCACACAGACCACGTCAGAAACGATCCTGCCGACCTAGTCTGCCCCAGCACGGCTAAGCGGAACGGGATATTCCGCAGATTGTCAGAACCGACGGTAACGGGTGAACAGGAAGCCGGCCTCCTCCATGACCGACTCCAGACCGAGGCCCAGCGGCTCCGCCTGCGGGGCGGCGCCGCGCATGATCCGGGGGGCGTCCCCGAGCGCCATCCGGGGTGCCAGGGTCAGGCACAGCTCGTCGAGCACCCCCGCCTGGGCGAAGCCGCCCAGCACCGAGGGACCGCCCTCCGTCAGCAGCCGCCGGTGCCCGCGCTCGGCGAGCGCGGCGACGGCCGCCGCCGGGGCGGCGCCCCGGCCCTCCCCCGCGACCACGACCTCCACCCCCGCGGCCCGGGCCGCCGCCACCCGTTCCGCGGGCGCCTGCGCGCCCGTGAGCAGCAGCGTCGGCACGGCCGGCGCGGTGAACAGCGGCAGCGAGAAGTCCAGGGCGAGGGAGGCGGAGAGGATCGCGACGGGCGGCGCTGGGGTCTGGCCTGCCGCGGCCCTGCGGGCGGCGAAGGCCTCGCGGACGCGGACCGGCCGGTACCCCTCCAGGCGTACCGTTTCTGCACCCACGACGATCACATCCGCCAGCGCGCGCAGCACGCCGAAAAGGCGCATGTCCGCCGGGGACGACAGCGGCTGGGAGCGCCCGCCGGCGGCGGCGGCGCCGTCGACGGAGCTGACCATGTTGGCCCGTAGCCAGACGCCGTCCCCCGCGGGATAGGCATAGGCGTCCGCGAGCTCGTCCAGGGACCACTCACGGTCGGCGAGGGCGGACGGGTCCGGTGGCACGGGCAGCAGGCGGCGCATATGCGGCAGTGTGGCATGACGTACTGGTGTACGGCTTGCCGAGGCGGCGGCCGTACAGTGAGAAGGTGCCCCCTTCCGCCTCCGCCTCCACCGCCGACACGCCCGGCGGCATAGCCCCCGGCACGCTCACCGGCCGCGAGCCGCGCGTGCCCGCCGAACGGCTGGTCGCCGAGCTGGTGCCGCCGCCGCGCTTCGACGCGGTGCGCTTCTCGACCTACGTCCCGGACCCGGCCCGCCCCAGCCAGGCCGAGGCCGTACGCGCCCTCGCCGCCTTCGCCGCCGGGCTCGGCGGCGGCGCCGTCCGCCGAGGTGGGGGTACCCCCGCCGGTGAGGGCGTAGCCGGTGGGGGAGGCCGGCGGCCGTGGTGGCGGCGGGCGCCGAAGGAGCCGGCCGGGCCGCGCGGGGTGTATCTGGACGGCGGCTTCGGCGTCGGCAAGACGCACCTGCTGGCCTCGCTCTGGCACGCCACCGAGGCGGTGCCCGAGCGGAAGGGCTTTTGCACCTTCGTCGAGCTGACGAACCTGGTGGGCGCGCTGGGCTTCCAGCAGACGGTACGCACCCTCGGGGACCACCGGCTGCTGTGCATCGACGAGTTCGAGCTCGACGACCCCGGCGACACCGTGCTGGTCTCCAGCCTCCTCGGCAAGCTCGTCGACTCCGGCGTCGCGCTGGCCGCCACGTCCAACACCCTGCCGGGCAAGCTGGGCGAGGGCCGCTTCGCCGCGGCCGACTTCCTGCGCGAGATACAGGGCCTGGCGGCCCGCTTCCGCCCCCTGCGCATCGACGGCGACGACTACCGCCACCGCGGCCTGCCCGCCTCCCCCGCCCCGCTGCCGGACGAGGCCGTCACCCGCGCCGCCCACACCGTCCCCGGCGCCACGCTCGACGCCTTCCCCGACCTCCTCGGCCACCTCGCCCGGGTCCACCCCAGCCGCTACGGCGCCCTGACCGACGGTGTACGCACCGTCTGCCTGACCGGCGTACGGCCGGTGGCCGACGAGGCCACGGCGCTGCGGCTCGTGGTGCTCGCCGACCGGCTGTACGACCGGGAGATACCGGTGCTCGCCTCCGGCGTGCCGTTCGACCGGCTCTTCGGCGACGGCATGCTCGCCGGCGGGTACCGCAAGAAGTACTTTCGCGCGATATCCCGGCTCACCGCGCTGGCCCGCGACGCCCGCCCCGACATGGACGAACGGGACACCGCGGACGACTCCGCGACGGCCGGCGGCAGTGACGGCACACATCCGCCACAGGAGTAGACCCTTCACACACCCCTCACCTGGTTCACTTTCAGTTCACCGAGTGGTACACACGGTCTGGTCACCGTTTTCCTGTCCGTCAGCAGGGAGTTGGTCTTTCCGCATGGCAGCAACACGACGTCAGGTTCTCGCCCGTACCGGCGCGCTGGGCGCCGGAATCGCCTTCACCGGAAGCGTCTCCGAGCTGTATGCCGGCACCGCCGCCGCGCACGCCCCGAAGGACGCCGGCTACGGCCCGCTCGTCCCCGACCCCAACGGCCTCCTGGACCTCCCCAAGGGCTTCGAGTACCGGGTGCTCTCCCGCGAGGGCGACCAACTGCTCTCCGGCGAGGGCGCCGTGCCCAGCAACCACGACGGCATGGCCGCCTTCCGCGCCCGCGGCGGCGACGTCCGGCTCGTCCGCAACCACGAGAACCGCCCCACCGCATCCCACCGCGTCCCCGCCATCGACGGCCTGACGTACGACCCGATGGGCATGGGCGGCTGCACCGTGCTGGAGGTCGACCGCAACGGCGAACTCGAAGGCGAGCGCGTGGGCATCGCCGGCACCGCGGTCAACTGCGCCGGCGGCCCCAGCCTCTGGGGCACCTGGCTGACCTGCGAGGAGACCGAGGACAAGGCCGGCACCAACGGCTACACCAAGGACCACGGCTTCATCTTCGAGGTCGACCCCGTCGACCCGCACGAGAGCGGCGCCGAGCCGCTCGCCGCGATGGGCCGCTTCCAGCACGAGGCCGTCGCCTTCGACCCGTCCAACGGCGTCGTCTACGAGACGGAGGACGCCTTCCAGCACCCGTTCGGGCTGTTCTACCGCTTCCTGCCGAAGAAGCCCAAGGGCGGCCTCGGCTCCCTGCGGGCCGGCGGCGAACTGCAGGCCATGCGGGTGCCGGACGTGCCGGACCTGTCGGTGGTCGAGGAGATCGGCACCACGTTCGACAACGTCGAGTGGATCGAGGTCCCCGACCCGCTGGCGGCCGAGACCCCGATCCGCCACCAGGACTTCGGGCGGGCGATGTCGCACGCCCAGAAGCTGGAGGGCTGCTACTGGGGCGGCAACTCCGTGTACTTCGTCTCCAGCTTCGCCAAGTCCTCCGAGGGCTCGGGCGGCGACCACTTCGGCCAGGTGTGGCGCTACACCCCGCGGACCAACGAGCTGAAGCTCGTCATCCGCTTCGGCCCCGACCACGGCGTCGACACCCCCGGCGAGTCCCCGGACAACATCGCCCTGTCACCCTCGGGCGGCCTGTTCCTCTGCGAGGACGGCGGCGGTGAGCAGCACGTGTACGGCGTCTCGCGGCGCGGCGAGGTCTTCGCGGTGGCGCGCAACCGGCAGAACACGGGCAGCGCGGAGGACCCGGAGTACGGCGAGTTCGCCGGCGTCGCGTTCTCGCCGAACGGCCGGACGATGTACGTGAACTGCTACGCGCCCGGCACCACGTTCGCCATCACCGGACCCTGGCGGTAGCCCGCCCGGCACCCGGCGCACCGCACAAGGCGGCATCGGCACGGCGCCGCGGCGTGTCGTACCCCGTTCACCCGGGCGCTCGCTCCGGCGCGCGCGCCCCCGGGAGCGCTCTTACGCTCCCCCCATGATCCACTTCCGGCGCCCGCGCCCTGCCCGCGCGGCCCTCGTCGCGCTGCTCGCCCTCTTCCTCCCGGCGTGCGCCGAGCCCTCCGCGCCCTCGGCCCCCTCGGCGCCGGTCGGCGCGCCCGCCGCACGGGAGTACAGCGACCACCCGGCGGCATACGGGACGGCGCGAGCGCCGAGGGAGCCGGAGGGCGGGACTCAGGGCGGGACCCGGCGCGCGGCGCGCGGGGAGGCCAAGGCGGCCCGCGCGGGGCTCGCGCCGGTGTGGCGGCACGGCGCGCGCCGGGGCGCGGGCGCCAAGCGCGTCGCGCTCACCTTCGACGCCGACATGATGGCCGACCAGCACGACCGGGCCGATGCCGGCGAGCAGTTCGACAACCCCGGGCTCATCGCCGCGCTACGGCAACTGAAGGTGCCCGCGACCGTCTTCATGACCGGCACCTGGGCCGCCCGCTACCCCGACCAGGCCCGCGCCATCGGCCGCGACCCCCTCTTCGAGGTGGCCAACCACTCCTACAGCCACCGCGCCTTCGCCACCCCCTGCTACGGACTGCCCGAGGTCGACCCCGGCGCCATGCGCGCCGAGGTCGAGCGCACCTTCGCCGAACTGCGCCGCGCAGGCGTGCCGGCGCCCGTCCCGTACTTCCGCTTTCCCGGCGGCTGTTACGACGACGAAGCGCTGCGCGCCCTCGCCCCGACGGGTGTGACCGCCGTGCAGTGGGACGTCTCCAGCGGCGACGCCTTCGCCACCGACCCGGGCGCGGTGGCGGAGGAGGTGCTGACGCGGGTGCGGCCGGGGTCGGTGGTCGTCCTGCACGTCACGCGCAGCGCGGCGCCGGTCACGGAGCAGGCGGTGCGCGAGATCGTGCCGGAGCTGCGCCGGCGCGGCTACGGCCTCGCCAGGGTCTCGGAGCTGATGGCGGCGCCCTGAGGCCCGTACGGGACAGGCCGCGGCGGTGCCGGCACTCCTGCCGTTCCTGCCGCCGCGGCGCGCCGGGTCACCCGGTGGGCGCCCCCGTGCCGGTCTCGCTCGGCCGCACCACGACGAAGCCCTCGCCGTCCAGCCGGAGCTGCATGACCTCGCCGGAGCCGCCGCGGATCATCGACCCGAAGCTCTGCGAGCGGTGCAGCCCCGTCTGGAGCTGGGTGCTCCAGCCGACGACGGCGTCGGTGTCGACGAAGACCGGGTAGCCGGGCGAGACGGGGATGACGATCGGGGTGCCGTCGCAGACCACGCCCAGCCGGCCCTGGCCGGTGAACACGCTGTTGAACAGCCCGCCGCCCGCCATACCCGCGCCCTTGACCACCTTGATGTCGTACGACAGCGTCGCGTCGAAGCACAGCACGTTGCGCCCGTTGAGCGTGAGGCTGTCGTTCGGCTGGTCGAAGTCCAGGATGAAGCAGTTGGCCGCGCTGAGCGCGAACCAGCACTCCCCCTGCCCCTTCACCGACATGAGCGCCAGGCCCTCGCCGGTGACCGCGCGCTTGAGGAACTGCCCCGCCCCCTGGCCCTTCTTCTCGAACTGCAGGTTGCCCCGGTAGGCGATCATCGCGCCCTGGCGGGCCAGGCACTCGCCGTTGACGGCGTACTTGATCGACTTGGAGTTCTGCAGAGTCATGCCGACCTGTGTCGCAGGCTCGGCCATGTTTTCCTTCGCGAACAAATCACTGCGCATACGGGCATGATCCGCCGGAATCCCTCCCTCCGCCAAGCGGGCTGCGCCCCTGGCACACTTGATCGCGTGACCAGCGCCGAGACCAGCCCCTTCCCGCACGAGGCGGTGAGCCGCGACGAGCTGCCGCAGTTCGTCCTCCCCCTCGTCGTCCGCATCGAGCGCGGCAGTCCGCCCACGCGCACCGACGCGCTCCAGACGGCGGCGCGCGCGGTGCTGATCCTGCTGGCGGACGAGCGCAGCGCGGGCGAGGGCCCGTGGGCCCAGGCGGTACGGGACTGGCAGGACGCCAGGATCCGCAAGGTGGTGCGGCGGGCGCGGGGCGCGGAGTGGCGCCGGGCGGAGGCGCTGCCGGGGATCACGGTGACGTCGGCACCGGGCCGGGCCGCGGCCGCGGGGAACGGCACGGGCGCCGCGGGGAGCCCCGGGGGGACCGGCGCCGCCGAGGTGCGGGTCTTCCCGCCCGTACCGCTCGACGGCTGGCCCAAGGACCTCGCCCGGCTCCAGGTCTCCGGCACCGACCTCGACGACCCCGAGCCCCCTGCCCCGCCCCCGGCCGGCGTCCCGGTGCTGTGGCTCGCGCCGGGGCTCGACATGACCGCGGGCAAGGCCATGGCCCAGGCGGGCCACGGCGCCCAACTCGCCTGGTGGGAGCTGCCCGACGCGGACCGCGTGGCCTGGCGCGCCGCCGGCTTCCCCCTCGCCGTCCGCACCCCGGCGCCGGAGCGCTGGGCGGAGCTGGTCGTCAGCGGGCTGCCGGTCGTCAGGGACGCCGGGTACACGGAGATCGCCGCGGGCAGTTGCACGGTCGTCGCCGACCACCCCGCGCTGCGTACCGGCTGACCCGCCGCCGTACGGGCACGCGCGCGTAAGGCGCCTGGCGCCGCGCCCGCCGCGCGGCCCACCGCGGCACGGCTGTCAGCCCGGCACGGCGCTTCACACCGGCGCGCGACGCCGGAGGCGCGCGCCCCGGCCCGTACCGTCCGGGAGGCCGGACCGAGAGGCGACCAGCCGCCGTTCCGTCAGCCGCCGTCGCTCTCGCGCGCGTCCTCCGCGACCGCCGCCGCCGCCTTGCGCGCCGCGACCAGCACCGGGTCCCAGACCGGCGAGAACGGCGGCGCGTACCCCAGGTCCAGGGCCGTCATCTGCTCGACCGTCATGCCCGCCGTCAGCGCCACCGCCGCGATGTCCACCCGCTTGCCCGCACCCTCGCGGCCGACGATCTGCACGCCGAGCAGCCGCCCCGTGCGCCGCTCCGCGAGCATCTTCACGTGCATCGGCGCGGCCCGCGGGTAGTAACCGGCGCGGCTGGTGGACCGGATGGTCACCGTCACGTACTGCAGGCCCACCTCGCTCGCCTGCGCCTCCAGCAGACCCGTACGGGCGATCTCCAGATCGCACACCTTGCTGACGGCCGTGCCGACCACGCCGGGGAACGTGCCGAAGCCGCCGCCGACATTGCGGCCGATGACCTGCCCGTGCTTGTTGGCGTGCGTGCCCAGCGGGACGTACCGCTCGCGGCCCGACACCAGGTCGAGCACCTCGACGCAGTCGCCGCCGGCCCATACGTTCTCCTGCCCCCGCACCCGCATCGCCAGGTCGGTCAGCAGCCCGCCGGACTCGCCCAGCGGCAGCCCCGCGTCCCGCGCGAGCCCGGTCTCCGGGCGCACTCCGAGACCCAGCACGACGACGTCCGCCGGGTACTCGCCCTGCGCCGTGGCCACGCCGCGCACCTCGCCGTCCGTGCCGGTGAGGATCTCGGTGACCTCGGCGCCGGTGACGGTCGTGATGCCGTTGCCGTTCATCGCCTCGTGCACCAGCGTGCCCATGTCGGGGTCGAGGGTGTTCATGGGCTGTTCGGCGCGCTCCAGGACCGTGACGTGGATGCCCCGGTGGCAGAACGCCTCCGCCATCTCCACGCCGATGTACCCGGCGCCGACCACGACCGCGTGCCGCACCTGCTGCTTCTCCAGCCGGTCCAGCAGTTCCTGGCCGTCGTCCAGGCTCTGCACGCCGTGCACCCCGGGGGCGTCGATGCCGGGCAGCGGGGGGCGCAGCGGGCGGGCGCCGGTGGCGATGACCAGGTGGTCGAAGCCGTGCCAGCGCTCCTGGGTGCCGCCCTCCTCGTCGAGGGCCCGGGTGCGTACGCACTGCCGGTCGAGGTCGATCTCGGTGACCTCGGTACGCATCCGCAGGTCGATGCCGCGCCGCCGGTGCTCCTCCGGGCTGCGGGCGATGAGCTGGTCCCGCTCGGCGACCTCGCCGCCGACCCAGTACGGAATGCCGCAGGCGGAGTACGACGTGAACCGGCCGCGCTCGAACGCGGTGATCTCCAGCTCGTCCGGCGTCCTCATCCGGCGCGCCTGCGACGCCGCGGACATGCCCGCCGCATCGCCGCCGATGACCACCATCCGCTGCTTGGCCCCCATGACGCTCCCTTTCGTCGCCGTGAAGGACACGCTACGTCTGGTTACTCCGACTCGCTGCCGTGGGGTGTCGGCTGTCCGGGAAAGGGACTGGGCGGCGGGTTGACGTGCCGCCGCGGCAGCCGGGGGCGCAGCCACCGCCAGGCCAGGACGAGCAGGACGAGGAGGGCGGCGAAGGGCAGCGACGCGGAGACCGCGATCAGCACCCCGCGCAGCCCCGTGACGAAGGCGTCCCAGCCGCCTGCCAGCGCATCCGTGACGCCGGTGCCGTCGTCCTCGTCGGCCGGCGGCGCGGCGGCGGGCCGGCGCAGCTCCAGGGTGATCGTGCCGAGCGCGGTGCGCTCCTGGAGCGAGGACTGCTGCGCGAGGAGCGCTTCCAGGTCGGCCTGGCGGCTGCCGAGTTCGCCCTCCAGGGTGACGACGTCAGCGAGTTTGGTGGCGTCGTCCATCAGGTCCCTGATGCGGTCGACGCTCGCGCGCTGGGACCGCACCCGGCTGTCGACGTCCACGACCTGGTCGGTGACGTCCTTCACCTTCACCTCGCGGTGGACGACGCGGCCCAGCTCGGCGAGGTCGCCGAGGACGGCGTCGTACTCCTCGGCCGACACCCGCAGGGTGAGCCTGGCCCGCGCGGGCGCGCCGGGCTCCTTGCTGGTCGACTCGTCGCCGACGTAGCCGCCGGCGCCCTCGGCGAGCGTGCGCGCGGAGTCCGCGGCGCCGGCCAGTTCCCTGGTGCGTACGGTGATCTCCGCGGTGCGGATGAGGGCCTGGGGCGCGAGCGTGACGGAGTCGGCGGCGGTGGCGCCGCCGCGGGGTGCGGGCGAGGCGGCGGAGTCACCGGCAGCGCCGGAGTCGGCGCCGCCGCCCTCGCGCGGTGCCGCCGCCTTGGCGTCGTCCCGGGCGGCCCCGGCCTCAGCGGAGTCCGCCCCGCTGTCGGAACAGCCGCCGACGGCGAGCGCGGCGGCGAGCAGCGCGGCGGCGAGCGCGGGTCTGGTCCCGGTACGTACGTGCGTCATCGAACCCCCCCAGGTGTCGGGTGTGTGCTGATTCGACGGAACGGCGGGGGCGGAGGTTCGGTACGGCGGGTCCCGGAAGGGTCACGATCGGACTACGCGCAGGGCGCGGTGCCGGCACGAACGCGCGCGGGCGCGGGACCCCGTGGCGCCCGGCGGGCTCCTTCGCGGTCGTCTCCGGAGCCGTCTGCGCGGCGTCGGTGCGCGTTGTCCACAGGCTCGTACGGGGGTGTCGGCGGGGTCTGACACAGTGGCTTCCATGAGCAGCGCACAGCCCGCGGAGCACGGGGCGCCCAGGGTCGTCGTCGTCGGCGGCGGCATCGCAGGACTCGCCGCCGCGCACCGGCTGCTGGCCGGCGGCGCGCGGGTCACGGTGCTGGAGGCCGGGACCCGGCTCGGCGGCAAGCTGCACGCGGGCGAGCTGGCCGGGGTGCCCGCCGACCTCGGCGCGGAGGCCCTGCTCGCCCGCCGCCCGGAGGCGGTCGATCTGGCCCGCGCGGTGGGGCTCGCCGACGCGCTGCAGCCGGTGGCCGCGGGCGGCGCGGCGGTCTGGACCCGCGGGCGGCTGCGGCCGCTGCCCGGCGGCCAGGTGATGGGCGTCCCCGGCGACCTGGACCGGCTGGCGGCGGCGGAGGTGCTGTCGCCGGAGGGCCTGGCGCGGGTCGCCCGCGAGGCGGAGCTGCCGCCCGCGGAGCCGGGCGAGGACGTGGCGATCGGCGCGTTCGTCGCCGAACGGCTGGGCGCGGAGGTCACGGACCGGCTGGTGGAGCCGCTGCTCGGCGGGGTGTACGCGGGCGACGCGTACCGGCTGTCGATGCGCGCCGCCGTCCCGCAGTTGTTCGCGGCGCTGCGCGAGGAGCGGACGCTGCTGGGCGCGGCCCGGGCGGTGCAGGCCCGCGGCGCGGCGGCGGGCGCGGCCGGGGCGCCGGTCTTCACGGGCATCGAGGGCGGCGTCGGCCGGCTGCCGACCGCGGTGGCCGAAGCGGTACGGGCGGCGGGCGGCGAGATCGTCCAGGGCACGGAGGTCACGTCGCTGGAGCGGGGGCAGGGGGTCCCCGGCCGTCCGGCCGCCCCCGCCCGCTGGCGGGTCCTCGCCGGAGGGTGTGCTTACGACGCCGACGCCGTCGTGCTCGCCGTCCCGGCCGCGGCCGGCGCCCGGCTGGTGCGGGGCCTCGCGCCGCGGGCCGCCGCGGAGTTCGACGGAGTGCGGTATGCCTCCATGGCGCTGATCACCCTCGCCCTCCCCCGCCGGGAGGCCGAGGCCGAGTTGCCCGCCGGGACCGGCTTCCTCGTGCCGCCGGTCGACGGACGGACCATCAAGGCGTCGACCTTCTCCTCCGCCAAGTGGCGCTGGGCCGGCGACGACGACCTCTTCCTCCTGCGCACCTCCGTCGGCCGGATCGACGACGAGAAGACCCTCGAACGGGACGACGCCGACCTCGTCACCGCCTCCCTGGACGACCTCCGCGCCGCCACCGGGCTCGCCGCCCGCCCCGTCGCGAGCCGCGTCAGCCGCTGGCAGAGCGCGCTGCCGCAGTACGAGGTCGGGCACGACGCCCGCGTCGCGCGCATCCGCGGCGCGCTGCCCGCCGGGCTCGCGGTGTGCGGCGCGCTCTACGACGGCGTGGGCATCCCCGCCTGTATCGCCAGTGCGCACCGGGCCGCCGACGAGCTGCTGGGGCGCCCTGGGACAATGACCGCATGAGTGACGCAACCCCCCCGCCGGCGGACGCGCCCGCGGCTCCGTCCCGCTCCGCGAACGCCGGCAAGAAGGCCAAGGACCTCAACGAGGTCATCCGTTACACCCTCTGGTCCGTCTTCCGGCTCCGCGACACCCTCCCCGAGGACCGCGCCGGCTACGCGGACGAGGTGACCGAGTTGTTCGAGCAGCTCGCCGCGAAGGGCGTCGTCGTGCGCGGCACGTACGACGTGTCGGGGCTGCGCGCCGACGCGGACGTCATGATCTGGTGGCACGCGGAGAGCTCGGAGGCGCTGCAGGAGGCGTACAACCTCTTCCGCCGCACGCGCCTGGGCCGCGCCCTCACCCCGGTCTGGTCGAACATGGCGCTGCACCGCCCCGCTGAGTTCAACAAGTCGCACATCCCGGCGTTCCTCGCGGACGAGACCCCGCGCGCGTACGTGAGCGTGTACCCGTTCGTCCGCTCCTACGACTGGTACCTGCTGCCGGACGAGGACCGCCGCCGCATGCTCGCCGACCACGGCAAGATGGCCCGCGGCTTCCCGGACGTACGCGCCAACACGGTGCCCGCGTTCTCCCTCGGCGACTACGAGTGGATCCTCGCCTTCGAGGCCGACGAGCTGCACCGCATCGTGGACCTGATGCGCCACCTGCGCGGGTCCGAGGCGCGGCTGCACGTCCGCGAGGAGGTGCCGTTCTACACCGGCCGCCGCAAGCCCGTCGCGGAGCTGGTCGCCTCCCTCGCCTGACGCCTGACGCCCGGCGCCGGCCTCAGCCGACCGCCGGGCCGCCCGTCCCCGGCGCCACGGACCGCTTCCCGCCCCGCTTCGCCTTCGGCTCCGGGTGCGGTGCGCAGGTCGCGTCGCCGGGCGTGCGGCCCGTCAGCAGGTACGTGTCGACGTGCTTGTTGACGCAGGCGTTCTCGCCGCCGGCGAGCCCGTGCGACCCGGCGTCCTTCTCCGTCACCAGGTCCGAGCCGCCCAGCCGCCGCGCGAGTTCCCGCGCGCCGTCGTACGGCGTGGCCGCGTCCCGCTCGGCGGCCAGAAGGAGCAGCGGCGGCAGTTCGCCGGCGGCGGTGCGGACGTCGAGGGGCCGCTGCCGTGGGCCGGACCAGAACGCGCACGGAAGGTTCATCCAGGCGTTCTCCCACGTCTCGAAGGGCGCCACACGCGCGAGCCGGCTGTTGTCGCGGTCCCAGGTCTCCCAGTCCGTGGGCCAGGGCGCGTCGTTGCACTCGACGGCGGTGTAGACGGCGTTGCCGTTCTCCTCCGCCCTGTTGTCCGACGGATCGTCGGCCGCGAACTCCACCAGCGTCTTCGGCCTGCCGTCCAGGTAGTCCGCGAGCGCGGTGGCGGCCGGTGCCCAGTACCCGTCGGCGTACGCCGCCCGCAGGAAGCCCGCCTGCATCTGGGCGGTGCCGACCCGTCCGCCGGCCGGCTCCTTCTCGATCATCTCGCGGGCCCGCCCGTACGCGGCCGCCACCTCCCACCGGGTGCGGCCGAGGTGGTAGACGTCGTCGTGCCTGGCGACCCACCGCTGCCAGTCGGTCCAGCGCTCTTCGAAAGCGGCGGACTGGCGCAGGTTGTTGCCGTACCAGATCTGCGGCGGGTCGGGGTCGACCGGGCTGTCGAAGACCATGCGGCGCACGTGGTCGGGGTAGAGCGCGGCGTACAGGCTGCCGAAGTAGGTGCCGTAGGAGGCGCCGAGGTAGGTGAGCTTGCGCTCGCCGAGCGCGGCGCGCAGCACGTCGAGGTCGCGGGCGTTGTTGAGCGACGTGTAGTGCCGCAGGCCCGTGATCTTCGCGCAGCCGTCGGCGTACGCCCGCGCCTTCTCGATACGGGCCCGCTTCTCGCGCTCCGAGGGGCGCTCGGAGGTGTTCGACGGCGCTTTCAGGAACTCGTCGGGGTTCTGACAGGAGAGAGCGCCGGAGCTTGCGACGCCGCGCGGCGCGTAGCCGACGAAGTCGTACGCCTCGGCCAGCCGCCGCCACTCCGGGGACCTGCTCAGCAGCGGGAAGTACGTGCCGGAGCCGCCGGGGCCGCCGGGGTTGAAGACGAGCTTGCCCTGCCGCTCGGCGCGCGGCCCTGTGGCACCGATGTGGCTGACGGTGAGCTTGAGCTGCCGGCCGCCGGGCTTCGCGTAGTCCAGCGGGACGGCGACGGTGCCGCACTCGATGGGCGCCGGCAGCCCCTCCGCCGCCGGACAGGGGCCGTACTCGACGCCGGCCTCGGCGGCGCGGGCGGCGGCGACGGCGACCCCGCGGGCCTCGGGTCCTCCGGCCGCCCGGGACACGGGGACGGCGGTCCCGGAGCGGGCGGCGTCGGCGGCGGGGGCCGCGGCGAGGCCGGTGAGAGCGAGCGAACCGAGGATTCCGTACAGCACTGCTGCTCTCACGAAGGGCCCTTCCGGCGTGACGAGGCGCGATGAGGCGTGGCGAACCGCCGCTCGATGCGGCGTACGCGGCGGGGAGAAAGGAGGGTAAAAGTGATAATTCTCGGCGGAGTTGCTGATGTAAAGGACCCCGGCGGGGGTGTCGCGGCGCGTCGGCCTACCGCGCGAGCGCGGCGCGCATCTCCGGGTCGGGCAGCGCGGCGGGCCCCCGTACGGCGAGGTCGGTGAGCAGCGAGTCCGCCTCGTCGAGGGTGGCGAGCAGCCCGCGGCCGTCGGGCGTGGCCCAGCGCGTGTACTCGCCGACCTCCAGCCGGGCTATCGCCAGACAGCCGCAGACCAGTATCAGCGGCAGCACGAACCAGCCCGCGATCGGCTCCTGCGCCGGCGGCTGCAGCGCCAGCGCGGCCGTCCCGGCGCCGAGCACCACCACCCCCGCGATGCGTACGTGCCGCACCGCGGCGCGCACGGCGGACCGGATCGGCGCGGGCACAGCGAGCCCGGCCACGGCGAGGCCGTCGTCCAGATCGCGCAGTACGTCGGCGGAGCGGGCTGCGGCGCGGATGGCCGGAATCGTGTTCTGCCCGCCGGACCCGGCGGCGGCGATCACCGCGCGCTCGACGTCGTCGCGCCCCTCGGGTGCCACGACGGTCGCCCAGCCGGTGTGGGCGAGCAGCAGCCGCCGCTCCCGCGCCAGCGACACCAGGGTGACGTCCACGACCCGCCGCGGCCCGCCGGCGAGGAAGGCGGCCTCGTACAGGGTCAGCTCACGCGCCCCGCGGACGTGCGCCGGCTCGGGCTCCGGCTGTGCCGCGGCGACGGAACCGACGAGGACGAGGCGCCCGCACGTCAGCAGCGCGGCCGCCCAGGCGACGAGCGCGAAGCACACCCACATGGCGGTGTTCTACGCGATCGGGGGCACGGGGCGCCAGCCCTATCTTTCCGAACGCGGCCGTGATAGCGGGGTGTTGCGGACCGGGGCCCGCACGGGGCCGTACGGGCGGACCGGCCGGCGGGGGTGTCAGCGGGCCGAGGACTCGTGCACGTACTCCACGAGCCGCGTCAGCGCGTCCGGGTCCGTCGTCGGGAGCACGCCGTGGCCGAGGTTGAACACGTGCCCCTCCAGCCCCGCCGCCGCCTCAAGCACCTCACCGGCCTTGGCCTCCATCGCCGGGCGGGGCGCGAAGAGCACCGCCGGGTCGAGGTTGCCCTGCAGCGCCCTGCCGGGGCCGACGCGGCGCGCCGCCTCGTCCAGCGGCACCCGCCAGTCGACGCCCACGACGTCGGCGCCCGCCTCGCCCATCGCGGACAGCAGCTCACCGGTGCCGACGCCGAAGTGGATCCGCGGCACGCCGTACTCCGCGACCGCCGCGAAGACCTCCGCCGACGCGGGCAGCACCGCGCGCCGGTAGTCGGCGGGGGCCAGCGCGCCCGCCCAGGAGTCGAAGAGCTGCACGGCGGAGGCGCCGGCCTCGATCTGCACCCGCAGGAACGCCGCCGTGATGCCCGCGAGCCGGCCGACCAGCTCGGACCACAGCTCCGGCGCGCCGTACATCATCGCCTTGGTGTGCTCGTGGTTGCGCGAAGGACCGCCCTCGACCAGGTAACTGGCCAGCGTGAAGGGCGCCCCGGCGAAGCCGATGAGCGGCGTCGCGCCCAGCTCCGCGGTCAGCATGCCCACGGCCTCGGCCACGTACGACACGTCGTCGGGCTCCAGCGGGCGCAGCCGCGCGAGGTCCGCGCGGCTGCGGATCGGCTGGGCGACGACGGGCCCGACGCCCGGTTTGATGTCGAGGTCGACGCCGATGGCCTTGAGCGGCACGACGATGTCGCTGAAGAAGATCGCGGCGTCCACACCGTGCCGCCGTACGGGCTGCAGTGTGATCTCGGTGACGAGGTCGGGCCGCCGGCACGAGTCGAGCATGGCGATGCCCTCGCGCAGCCGCCGGTACTCGGGCAGCGAACGGCCCGCCTGGCGCATGAACCACACGGGTGTGTGCGGCACGGGCTCGCGCCGGCACGCGCGCAGGAACGCGGAGTCGGCGGCCGGTCCCGCGGGGGCGGTGGCCGCGGAAGCGGCACCGGCGACGGACGTGACGGAGGGGCGGGGGGCGCTGTCGGCACTCACCCCTGCATCTTCGCACGCGCGTGGGAGGCGAGATCCGGCCACCCGGGTGTCCCGCAGCGCTTCTGCGCGCCGCGCCCCCTAGTCTTCCGGGCATGGTTGCGGCTCCTGGACACCTCGTCGACGAACCCGATGGACCCCCGGACGGCCGGCCGGGGGGCGGAGCACTGCCGCCCCCGTTCCGGCGGGCCGTCGAGGCGCTCGACTCCGCTGTGGTACGCCCCGAGGTGACCTTGCAGGCGACGCGTGCCCCGCGGGGCATCGCCCCGTTCGCGTATGCCCTGGAGGCGGACATCGAGGAGGGCGCGACGGAGGACGTCGAGCCCGCCGACGGCCGGCTGGTGCTGCTGCACGACCCGGACGGGCAGGACACCTGGCGCGGTACGTTCCGCTTCGTCACGCTGCTGCGCGCGGAGCTGGAGCCGGAGATGGCCGCGGACCCGCTGCTGCCGGAGGTGTGCTGGTCCTGGCTGACCGGCGCGCTGGACACCCGCGGCCTGGGCTACGGCGAGCCCAGCGGCACGGTCACGCGCGCGTCCTCGCACCACTTCGGCGGGCTCGCGGAGCGCGGCACGACGACGAAGATCGAGATCCGGGCGTCCTGGACGCCGCAGCCGTCGCGCGCGGCCGGGGACGGCGCCCCGGACGCGGCGGCGCACCTGGCGGCGTGGGTGGAGATGCTGTGCCAGTGCGCGGGCCTGCCGCCGGCGGCCGCGCCGCCCGCGGCGCCGGAGCCGGACACCGCACCGATCGTGCCGCTGCCGCAGCGCCGCGGCTCGCGCCGGCGCTGAGCGCGGGGGCCGAGGGCGGGGCCGCACGCGGGCAGGAGCGCGCGGCGGGGCAGTCGGGACGTACGGGCTCAGCAGGGCTGCGGGGCCGTACGCGCCCTGCCGGACGGCCGCGACCGGCCGCGTGCCCCGCAGTCGATCGCTCATCCGAATTGTCCGTTTTTTCCTCCACTCATTCGTGATCATTGCCTAAAGCCGCTCCGGGCTTTTGCCGAAGACGTGAGAGACCTTCCGTACGCGCCCCGTACGCGACACGGAACGTCCCGGCTCTCCCAGCCGGCCCCGTCCCCGCACACCGTCTGGAGGGACCTGGTGTCTGTTCTCCTCGAGCAACCCACAAGCCTGGTCGCCTACCGCCCCAACAAGCCGACGGCCATGGTCGTCGTGGCCGACCCCCGCGTGCGCTCGACCGTCACCCGCCACCTGTGGGCGCTGGGCGTGCGCGACGTGATCGAGGCGTCGTCCGTCGCGGAGGCCCGCCCCCGGATCGCCAACCCCCGCGACATCTGCGTCGCCGACGTCCACCTGCCCGACGGCTCCGGCCTCACGCTGCTCTCCGAGGCGCGCTCCGCGGGCTGGCCCAACGGCCTCGCGCTCTCCGCCGCCGACGACATCGGCGCCGTACGCAACGCCCTCGCGGGCGGCGTCCGGGGCTACGTCGTCACCGGCACCCGCACCGGCATGGGCCTGCCCACCCGCCCCAACGCCGCGCACATCGGCGCCGCCGCCGGCCGGCTGCACCACCGCCGCCCACCGGGTTCCCCCGGTGCCGGCGGCAACTCCGGTCCGCCCGGACACCCCGGCGGCTACCGCGAGCTGTCCGGCCGGGAGGTCGAGGTGCTGCGGCTGGTGGCGGAGGGCCAGTCGAACAAGGCCATCGGCGTCTCGATGGGACTGTCCGCGCTGACCGTCAAAAGCCACCTCGCCCGCATCGCGCGCAAGCTCGGCACGGGCGACCGCGCCGGCATGGTGGCGGTGGCACTGCGGACCGGCATCATCCACTGACCGGGGCCCGGTGACGGGCCCTCTCCCGGCAGCCGCGCGGCGCCCGTCGACGTAACGTTCCGTCGACGGGCGCTGTCGTGCACGACTCACAGATACCCTTGACACGTGACCGACGCCCAAGAGACCGCAGCAGAGGACAGACTCCCCGCACCCGGAGCACCGACTTCCGGATCGGCGCCGGTCCCCCTTCTCGATCCCCGTGAGGGCATTCCGCCCGTCACCGAGGACCCCGAGGCGCTCGCCGACGTCGTCCGCGCGTTCGCCGCGGGCCGCGGCCCGGTCGCCATCGACGCGGAGCGCGCCAGCGGCTACCGCTACGGGCAGCGGGCCTACCTCGTGCAGTTGCGCCGGGAGGGCGCGGGCTCGGCGCTGATCGACCCGGTGGCCTGTCCGGACCTCTCGGGCCTCGCGGCGGCGATCGGCGATGCGGAATGGGTTCTGCACGCCGCGACCCAGGATCTGCCCTGTCTCGCCGAGATAGGCATGCGTCCTGGCGCGCTGTTCGACACGGAGCTGGCGGGGCGGCTGGCGGGCTTCCCCCGGGTCGGTCTCGGCGCGATGGTCGAGAACGTCCTCGGGTACGCGCTGGAGAAGGGCCACTCCGCCGTCGACTGGTCGACCCGGCCGCTGCCCGAGCCGTGGCTGCGCTACGCCGCGCTCGATGTCGAGCTGCTGGTGGATCTGCGCGACGCGCTGGTCGAGGAGCTGACGGCGCAGGGGAAGCTGCGCTGGGCGGAGGAGGAGTTCGCGGCGATCGCCGCGGCGCCCCCGCCGGAGCCGCGCCGGGACCCCTGGCGGCGTACGTCGGGCATGCACAAGGTACGGCGCCGGCGGCAGCTCGGCACCGTACGGGAGCTGTGGACGGCCCGGGACCGCATCGCGCAGCGGCGCGACATCTCGCCGGGCAAGGTGCTCGCGGACACCGCCATCGTGGAGGCCGCGCTCGCGATGCCGACGTCCACGCGGGCGCTGGCCGCGCTGCCGGGCTTCGGGCACCGCATGGGCCGGCGGCAACTGGAGCAGTGGCTCTCGGCGGTGGAGCGCGCCCGCGCGCTGCCGGAGTCCGAGCTGCCGCAGCCGGGGCTGCCGCTGAACGGCCCGCCGCCGCCGCGCGCGTGGGCGGACAAGGACCCGGCCGCGGCGGCGCGGCTGTCGGCGGCGCGTGCGGCGGTGACGGCGCGCGCGGAGGAGCTGGGCCTGCCGCAGGAGAACCTGATCGCGCCGGACACGGTGCGCCGGGTCTGCTGGGAGCCGCCGAAGGACCCCACGGAGGAGTCGGTGGCGGCGGCCCTGGCCGACCTGGGCGCCCGCCGCTGGCAGATCGAGCAGGTCACCCCCCTCCTGACGGCAGCGGTCGGCGACTGAGGCACCCGGCAGGACGCGGCCGGAGGCGTGGCGTGAGGCACACCTTCGGGTGCCCCCTGGGCACCTTCTGTTACCCACGAGTAGCATGGCCCGGAGAACCCGCATCCCCTCCGGAGGAGAGCCCGTGCCTCGTACCGCAAGGGACGTCGTCTTCGTCGACGGCGTCCGGACCCCGTTCGGCAAAGCGGGCCCGAAGGGCATCTACCACGAGACCCGCGCCGACGACCTCGTCGTCAAGTGCATCCGCGAGCTGCTGCGCCGCAACCCCGCCCTCGACCCCGCCGCCGTCGACGACGTCGCCATCGCCGCCACCACCCAGATCGGCGACCAGGGCCTGACCATCGGCCGCACCGCCGGCATCCTCGCCGGACTGCCGCCGACCGTGCCCGGGTACTCCATCGACCGGATGTGCGCCGGCGCCATGACCGCCGTGACGACGACCGCCGCCTCCACCGCCTTCGGCGCGTACGACATCGCCCTCGCCGGCGGCGTCGAGCACATGGGCCGGCACCCGATGGGCGAGGCCGTGGACCCCAACCCGCGGTTCGTCTCCGAGAAGCTCGTGGACGAGTCCGCCCTCTTCATGGGCATGACCGCGGAGAACCTGCACGACCGCTTCCCGCACCTGACCAAGGCCCGCGCCGACGAGTACGCGGTGCACTCGCAGGAGAAGGCCGCCAAGGCGTACGCGAACGGGCGGATCCAGGCCGACCTGGTGCCCATCTCCGTCCGCCGCACCACCGCATCCGACAGCGGCTCCGCCGCGGGGTCGGCCGGCGAGACCGGCTGGGGCCTGGCCACGCAGGACGAGCCGATGCGCCCGGGCACCACGCTGGCGAACCTCGCCGCGCTGAAGACCCCCTTCCGCGCCCACGGCCGGGTCACCGCGGGCAACGCCGCCGGGCTCAACGACGGCGCCACCGCCTCCCTCATCGCCGCCGAGGACGTGGCGCGCGCGGCCGGGCTGCCGGTGAAGATGCGGCTCGTGTCGTTCGCCTTCGCCGGCGTGGAGCCCGAGGTGATGGGCGTCGGCCCGATCCCGTCCACCGAGAAGGCGCTCGCCAAGGCGGGCCTCGGCATCGCCGACATCGGCCTGTTCGAGATCAACGAGGCGTTCGCCGTGCAGGTGCTGGCGTTCCTGGACCACTTCGGCATCGCCGACGACGACCCCCGCGTCAACCGGTACGGCGGCGCCATCGCCTTCGGCCACCCCCTCGCCTCCTCCGGCGTCCGGCTGATGACGCAACTGGCCCGGCAGTTCGAGGAGCAGCCGCAGGTGCGGTACGGCATCACCACCATGTGCGTCGGCTTCGGCATGGGCGGCACGGTCATCTGGGAGAACCCGCACTTCGAGGGGGCAGGCAAGTGAGCAGCAGCACCGTGGAACTTCTCAAGGGCGCGGCCGAGCGCTTCCCCGACGAGGTCGTGACGCAGGCGCACGTACGCCACCTCGATCTGCCCGGCGGCGCGGGCCGGTTCGCGCTGATCACCCTGGACAACGGCTTCGACCACACCAAGCCGACCACCTTCGGCCCGCAGTCGCTCGCGGGCCTCGACGCCGCGCTCGACCAGGTCGAGAAGGAGGCCGCGGAGGGCGGGATCGTCGGCGTCGGCGTCACCGGCAAGCCGTTCATCTTCGCCGTCGGCGCCGACCTCAAGGGCGTCGAGGTGCTCGGGCAGCGCGACGAGGCGCTGGCCATCGGGCGCGGCGGGCACGAGGTGTTCAAGCGGCTGGCCGACCTCGCCGTGCCGACGTTCGCGTACTACAACGGCGCCGCGATGGGCGGCGGCGTCGAGATCGGGCTGCACTGCACGTACCGCACCGTCTCCACCGCCGTGCCCGCGTTCTCGCTGCCGGAGGTCTTCCTCGGGCTGGTGCCGGGCTGGGGCGGCTGCACGCTGCTGCCGAACCTGATCGGCGCGGACCGCGCGGTCACCGTCGTGATCGAGAACAGCCTCAACCAGAACCGGCAGCTCAAGGGCAAGCAGGTCTACGACCTGGGCATCGCCGACGCGATCTTCGAGGGCGCCGACTTCCTGGAGCAGTCCCTCGCCTGGACCGCCGCCGTCCTCGGCGGTGAACTGGAGGTCGTACGCCCCGACATCGACCGCGGCGAGGCGTGGGACGCGGCGATCGAGCGCGGTCGCGCCGTCGCCGACGACAAGGTGCACGGCGCCGCCCCCGCGGCGTACCGGGCGCTGGACATCATGGCCGCGGCGAAGAACGGCGACCTGCGGCAGGGCTTCGCCGCCGAGGACGAGGCGCTGGCCGACCTGATCATGGGCGGCGAGCTGCGGGCCGGGATCTACGCCTTCAACCTCGTGCAGCGGCGCGCCAAGCGGCCCGCCGGGGCGCCGGACAAGAGCCTCGCCCGGCCGGTCACCAAGGTCGGCGTGGTCGGCGCCGGGCTGATGGCCTCGCAGTTGGCGCTGCTGTTCGCCCGGCGGCTCGAAGTGCCCGTCGTGCTCACGGACATCGACCAGGAGCGCATCGACAAGGGCGTGGGCTGGGTCCACGAGCAGATCGACATGCTGCTGCTGAAGGGCCGGGTGAACCAGGACGCGGCCAACCGGCTCAAGGCGCTGGTCACCGGGTCGCTCGACAACGCCGCGGCGTTCGCCGACGCCGACTTCGTCATCGAGGCGGTCTTCGAGGAACTCTCCCTCAAGCAGCGGATCTTCGCCGAACTGGAGGAGGTCCTCCCGCCGACGGCGATCCTCGCGACGAACACCTCGTCCCTGTCGGTGACGGAGATGGCCGCCGGGCTCAAGCACCCCGAGCGGGTCGTCGGCTTCCACTTCTTCAACCCGGTCGCGATCCTGCCGCTGCTGGAGATCGTACGGGCCGCGGACACCGACGACGCCTCGCTGGCCACGGCGTTCGCCGTCGCCAAGAAGCTGAAGAAGTCGGCGGTGCTGGTCAAGGACGCCCCGGCGTTCGTCGTCAACCGCATCCTGACCCGCTTCATGGGCGAGGTGCTGGGCGCCGTCGACGAGGGCACGCCGGTGGAGGTCGCGGACAGGGCGCTGGCGCCGCTGGGGCTGCCGATGTCGCCGATCGTGCTGCTGGACCTGGTCGGCCCCGCGGTCGCCCACCACGTCGCGGGGACCCTGGCCGCGGCGTTCCCGGACCGCTTCGCACAGTCGGCGAACCTGGGCCGGGTCGTGGAGGCGGGGAAGCGGACGCTGTACGTCCATGACTCCGGCAAGCCGGAGCTGGACCCGGAGGTGGCGGCGCTCTTCCAGATCGGCGACACGGTGCTGACGGAGGAGCAGGTACGCGACCGGGCCCTGGACGCCATCGCGCAGGAGATCCGGCTGATGCTGGACGAGGGCGTCGTGGCCGAGGCACAGGACGTCGACCTGTGCCTGATCACCGGCGCGGGCTGGCCGTTCCACCTGGGCGGGATCACGCCGTACCTGGACCGGGCGGGCGTCAGCGAGCGCGTCACGGGCGGCCGGTTCCTGGCGCCGGGCGTGGCGAGCGTTCCGGAGTAGCGCTGCGTCACCCGTGCCCCGGCCGCCGGTGTGCGGCCGGGGCACGGGTGTGTCGTACGGGCGTGGGAGGCTGGTCGGCATGGACCGATCCCTGCCCCTGCTCGTCGTGGACGCCGCCAACGTCGTCGGGTCGGTGCCCGACGGCTGGTGGCGCGACCGGCGCGGGGCGGCGGAGCGGCTGCGCGACGGGCTCGTGCCGTACGCCTCGGCGGGCGTGGCGGGGCTGCCGGGGCCGGTGGAGGTGGTGCTCGTCGTGGAGGGCGCGGCCCGTGGGGTGGCGGAGGTCCCGGGGGTACGGGTCGTGGCGGCGGACGGCAGCGGGGACGACCGGATCGTGGAGGTCGTCGCGGAGGCGGCCGAGCGGGACCCGGAGCGCCGCGTGCTGGTGGTCACGGCGGACCGCGCGCTGCGCGAGCGCGTCCACCGTCACGGAGCGGCCACCGCGGGCCCGCGCACGGTACGGCCGTAGCGCGCGGAGCGGCGTGCCGCACGCCTCGCACGCGAGCGGCCCCGCGCGGCGCCGTGGGCCGCCCCGCCCTCATCGCCCGCCCCGCGTCGTGCCGCCGCGGGCGGGTCAGCGCCTGCGGCGGTTGCGCCACGCCGCGTAGCCGGCGAACGGCAGCAGCACGGCGAGCACGCCGACGACACCGCCGGCCAGCGTGCCGGACGCGCTGCTCAGCCCCTCCCCCGCAGCTCCCGCGTCGAGCGCCTCGTAGATCCCGGCCGCCGCCACGGCGACCGCGACCAGCGCCAGGACGGCGTACAGCCGCCAGGTGACGAAGACCGTGCGTGCGGGTGGGGGCGGTACCGCCGCCAGGTCGGCCGCCGGGCCGAGGCTGGCCGCGCGGGGGCGCTTGAACCACGCGTACATCACCCATGTCCCGCACGCCTCCCAGCCGTCCGGCGCGAGCCGCGCCTCGACCCGGTCCCGGTCCCGGTCCCCGAGCACCGCCTCCCTGCGGTACTCCCAGCCCTGCGGGCCGCCCTTGTCGCGACGGCTGACGAACCGGCCGGCGGCGTCGACGCGGACCAGTTCCCAGCCCTGCTCGCCGTACTCGTTCAGCAGCCGCTCGTCGACCGACGTGCCGGCGCTCCAGCGCCACTCCTCGGCCGCCTCCTGCGGCGGATCCGCCGGCCCGCCGTCCCCGGTGAGCTGCGCGGCGAAGTCGTCCACCGGGCCGAACTCGGCCTCCGCCGAAGTCCCGGACTCCGCGAGATACGCCCGGACGTCGGCGACGGTGGCCGCCACCCGGTCCTGCGGCATCCCGGCGGCACGCAGCCGGGCGGAGAGCTCGCCGAGATAACCGGCGGCCGTGGTGTCCGTGCCCCCGGCCGCCTCGCCGGTGCCCGTCCCTTGCCCGTGTCCGGGCGTCATGCGACTCCCCCCTTGCCGAGCAGTTCGCGTACGGACTCGTCGAACGCGAGCCAGAGCCGGCCCTGTTCGCCGAGGACGGTGCGGCCCTCGGCGGTGAGCTTGTCGTAGCGGCGGCCGGGGCCGCGGTCGGCGGCGCGGAACTCCGCGTCCAACAGCCCGGCCTCCTCCAGCCGGTTGAGCACGGGGTACAGCGTGCCCCCCTTGATCTGGCCGAGTCCGGCCCTCGCCGAAGGGGCGGCCCGCCGGGCGGGCCGCCCCTTCGTCTGCCGTGCCGTGCGCTCAGTCCCTGGCGACCTCGGACACCGTGCCGTCCCCGGTGTTCTGGGCCGCGATGTCCTCGCCCACGCGCCGGTCGAGCCTGGCGACCAGGCCGGTGACCTGACGGGCGATGTCCGGGGCCGTCAGGCCGATGTCCGCCAGGACCTCCTTGCGGGAGGCGTGGTCGAGGAAGCGCTCCGGGATGCCGAAATCGCGCAGCGGGATGTCCACGCCCGCGTCGCGCAGCGCCTGCGCGACGGCGGAGCCGACGCCGCCGGTACGGATGTTGTCCTCGACGGTGACGACCACGCGGTGCCGCTCGGCGAGCGCCGGCAGGGCCGCGTCGACGGGTTTGACCCAGCGGGGGTCGACGACCGTCGTCGTGATGCCCTGCTTGTCGAGCAGCCCGGCGACCTCCAGACACATCGGGGCCAGCGCGCCGACGGAGACCAGCAGCACGTCGGGGCGCCCCGCGCCCTCGGTGCCGGCCGCCGGCTCGTGGAGCACGTCCATGCCGCCGATCCGGCCGACCGCGGGGACCGCGGGGCCGACGGCGCCCTTGGAGTAGCGCACGACGGTCGGGGCGTCGTCGACGGCGACGGCCTCGCGCAACTGGGCGCGTACCTGGTCGGCGTCGCGCGGGGCGGCGATCCGCAGCCCGGGGACGACCTGGAGGATCGACATGTCCCACATGCCGTTGTGGGAGGCGCCGTCGCTGCCGGTGACCCCGGCCCGGTCCAGGACGAAGGTCACCCCGCAGCGGTGCAGCGCGACGTCCATCAGCACCTGGTCGAACGCCCGGTTGAGGAACGTGGCGTAGACGGCGAAGACCGGGTGCAGCCCGCCCGTGGCCAGGCCCGCGGCGGAGACCGCGGCGTGCTGCTCGGCGATGCCCACGTCGTAGACCCGGTCGGGGAAGGTCTCGGCGAACTTCTGCAGGCCCACGGGGCGCATCATCGCGGCCGTGATCCCCACGACGTCGGGGCGCTCATGGCCGATCCGTACCATCTCGTCGGCGAAGACCGAGGTCCAGTCGGCGCCGCCCGCGGCCACCGGCAGTCCGGTGTCCGGGTGGATGACGCCGACCTGGTGGAACTGGTCGGCGTCGTCCTGGCGCGCGGGCAGATAGCCGCGGCCCTTCTCGGTCAGGCAGTGCACGATGACGGGGCCGCCGAAGCGGCGGGCGCGCTGCAGCGCGGACTCGACTGCCGCGATGTCGTGCCCGTCGATGGGGCCGACGTACTTCAGCCCCAGGTCTTCGAACATGCCCTGCGGCGCGATGAAGTCCTTCAGCCCCTTCTTGGCGCCGTGCAGGGTCTCGTACAGCGGCTTGCCGACGACGGGCGTACGGTCCAGCAGCTCCTTGCCGCGGGCGAGGAAGCGCTCGTAGCCGTCGGTGGTGCGCAGGGTGGCGAGGTGGTCCGCGAGGCCGCCGATGGTGGGGGCGTACGAGCGCTCGTTGTCGTTCACGACGATGACGAGGGGGCGGTCCTGGGCGGCGGCGATGTTGTTCAGCGCCTCCCAGGCCATGCCGCCGGTCAGCGCGCCGTCGCCGATGACCGCGACGACGGCGGCGTCCCGGCCGCGCACCTCGTTGGCCTTGGCCAGGCCGTCGGCCCAGCCGAGGACGGTGGAGGCGTGGCTGTTCTCGATGACGTCGTGCTCGGACTCGGCCCGCGAGGGGTAGCCGGACAGGCCGCCCTTCTTCTTGAGCTTGCCGAAGTCCTGGCGGCCGGTGAGCAGCTTGTGCACGTACGACTGGTGCCCGGTGTCCCACAGCACCCGGTCGCGGGGCGATTCGAAGACCCGGTGCAGCGCGATGCTCAGCTCCACCACCCCGAGGTTGGGGCCGAGGTGGCCGCCGGTGCGGGCGACGGATTCCACGAGGAAGGTGCGGATCTCCGCGGCCAGCCGGTCGAGCTGCTCGGGACCGAGCCGGTCCAGGTCGCGCGGTCCCTTGATACGGGCCAGCAGTGCCACCCGTGCCTCCTTGCTGTCGCAGCCTGCCTTCGGGCCGTACGGCCCCGGGCCCTGCGGTCCACGCGGACGCGCCGGGCCCGAAACGTCCGGTCGAGTCTAATGTTCCCGATGTCCGGTCGCTGATCCGACAGTGCGATGTATGCCACAGGACCGCAACAGCTACACCCCCGTGCCGGGGTCGGCACGGGGGTGCGGCGGGTGGCGGGCGGGACGCCGGTCAGGCGCGTCCGGCCGTTTTCTGGGTGCGGCGGGAGACGGAGTCGATGACGACCGCCGCCAGCAGCACCGAGCCGGTGATCATGTACTGCACCGGCGCGTCGATGCCCTTGAGCGCCAGGCCCGACTGGATGGACATGATGACCAGCACGCCGAGCAGCGCGGACCAACTGCTGCCGCGGCCGCCGTAGAGGCTGGTGCCGCCGATGACGGCCGCCGCGATGGCGTTCATCAGCAGCGTGCCGCCCCCCGCGCCCTGGTTCGCCGCGGCGATGGTGGAGGCCATGAAGAGGCCGCCGACCGCCGCGAGCGTGCCGGAGACGGAGAAGACGGCGATCCGCATCAGGTCGACGTTGACGCCCGCCCGGCGGCTGGCCTCGACGCTGCCCCCCAGGGCGAAGATCCGCCGGCCGAAGCCGGTGCGGCGCAGCACGAAGTCCGCGCCGACGACCACGACGAGGAAGATGAGCAGCGCCAGCGGCAGGCCCTTGTACTGGTTCAGCACGTAGGCCGGGACGAACGCGAGCACGGCCAGGACGGACGTACGCATCACGATCTCGCTCAGCGGGCGCGACGGCACCCCGGCCGCCTCGCGCCGCTTCGCGCCGAAGTACGCGGCGGCGAAGTAGCCGCAGACGGAGACCGCCGCGAGCCCGTAGGCGGCGGCGACGTCGCTGAAGTAGTACGTGGTGAGCTTGCCGACCACGCCGTCGGAGTCGAGGTTGATGGTGCCGGTGCTGCCCAGGATGTAGAGCATCAGGCCCTGCCAGCCGAGCAGGCCGGCGAGGGTCACGACGAGCGGCGGGACGCCGATCCGGGCGAAGAAGAAGCCGTGGAAGGCGCCGGTCGCGGTGCCGACGAGGACGGCGAGGATGATCGCCGGGACTTCCGGCATCCCCTCCTGGACGGCCAGCACGGCGAAGACCGCGCCGGCGAGACCGCTGACCGAGCCGATCGACAGGTCGATCTCGCCGAGCAGCAGCACGAAGATGATGCCGACGGCTATCAGTCCGGGCCCGGCGATGTCGATGGAGATGTTCGACAGGTTCTGCGCGGACAGGAAGGCGTCGTCCATACCCTGGAAGACCGCCATGATGATGATCAGGCCGACGATGACCGGGACGGAGCCCAGCTCGCCACCGCGCATACGGCGCTTGAACTCGGTCAGATAGCCGGCGAAGCCCTGCTCGCGGACGAGCAGCCGCGGGTCGACGGCGGTGACGGCCCCCTGGGCGACGCCGGGCGAGGAGTCGGCGGCCGGGGTGTCGGCGGACGGGGTGGACTTCGCGAGGTCGGTCTTCGCGGAGTCCTCTTTCTCGATCCCCTCGGTGCTCACTTCGATGCCTCCGCACTTCCGCGCGCCGAGCGGCGCGTCACGGCGTTGTCCGTGGCGCCCGTGATGGCGGCGACGATCTCTTCCTGCGTCGTGGTCGCGACGTCGAAGACGCCGTTGTTGCGGCCGAGGCGCAGCACGGCGACCCGGTCGGCGACGGCCCTGACGTCCTCCATGTTGTGGCTGATCAGCAGCACGGCGTGGTCGCGCTCGCGCAGCCGCTCGACGAGGTCGAGCACCTGGGCGGTCTGCTCGACGCCGAGGGCGGCGGTGGGCTCGTCGAGGATGACGAGCTTGGGGTCGCCGAGGAGCGAGCGGGCGATGGCCACGGTCTGCCGCTGGCCGCCGGAGAGGGACGCGGTGGGGATACGGACGCTGGGGATGCGGATGGACAGGGTGGTGAGCAGCTCGCGGGAGCGGCGCTCCATCTCGACCTCGTCCAGGACGCCGACGGTGCGGATCTCCTGGCCGAGGAAGAGGTTGCCGACGACGTCGAGGTTGTCGCAGAGCGAGAGGTCCTGGTAGACGGTGGCGATGCCCAGGTTCTGGGCGTCGTGCGGCTTGTGGATACGAACGGGGCGGCCGCCCCACTCGATGGTGCCGTCGTCGATGGCGTGGACGCCGGCGACGGTCTTGACGAGAGTGGACTTTCCGGCGCCGTTGTCGCCGACGAGGGCGACCACTTCACCGGCGCGGACCTCGAGATCGACGTCGGTGAGTGCCTGGACGGCACCGAACCGCTTCGAGATCCCGCGCAACGCCAGCACGGGCGTAGCGGACACGTGAACCATCTCCTACAGGGGGATAGGCGTGGACAAGAGGAGGGCCCGGGTGCCCGGGGCCCCGCCGGCAGCGGGAGTTGGGGTGGCGGGTCCCCGGGCACACGGGTGGCTGGTGGCCGGCTCAGCGGCTCACTGCAGGCCGGCGTCCTTGCAGGCGGAGGCGAACTTGCCCGCGCAGATCTCCTCGATCGTCCACAGGCCGTCCTTGACGACCGTCTCCTTGATGTTGTCCGTGGTCAGCGCGATCGGGTCGATGAGCACGGCGGGCACGCCCTGCTCGGACTCGCTGTCCACGGTGCTGGTCGCGACGGAGTCGATCTTCTCTCCGCGGGCCAGCTTGACCGCCATCTCGGCGGCGGCGTCGGCCTCCGGCTTGTACGGCTTGTAAACGCTCATGTACTGCTCGCCGGTGACGATGCGCTGCACGCCCGCCAGCTCCGCGTCCTGGCCGGTGACCGGCGGCAGGGGGTCGAAGTCGGCGGCCTTCAGGGCGGTGATGGCGCCGCCCGCCATGCCGTCGTTGGCGGCGTAGACACCGATGATCTTGTCTTTGCCGACCGAGGAGATGGCGCCCTTCATGTCGGAGTTGGCGTTCTCCGGCTTCCACTCCTTGACGTCGTACTCCTTGCCGACGTTGACCTTGCCGTCGAGGACGGAGTGCGCGCCCTCCTTGAACATCGCGGCGTTCGGGTCGGTGACGGAGCCGTTGAGCATGACGACTTCGCCGTCCTTGGCTCCGTCGCCGAGGGCCTCCAGCAGGGACTCGGCCTGGACCTGGCCGACCTTGTTGTTGTCGAAGGAGGTGTACCCGCTGATCGGGCCCTCGGCGAGGCGGTCGTAGGCGACGACGGGGATGCCGGCCTCGTCCGCGGCCTTGACGCCGGAGGCGATCGACTTGTAGTCGACGGCGTCCAGGATCAGGGCGTCGACCTCCTGCGTGATCATGGTGTCGACCTGCTGCTGCTGGGTCGTCGCGTCCTGCTTGGCGTTGTTGTAGATGACCTTGGTGCCGGGGGCCAGCTCTTCGATCTTCTTCTCGATCAGCGGCCGGTCGAAGTCCTCGTAGCGCGCGGTCTGGTCCTCCGGCAGGAGGAGACCTATCGTCAACGGCCCGTCGTTCTTCTTGTCGCCGCTGTCGGAGTCGTTGTCGGCCTCATCGGCGCTGCCACAGGCCGCGATGCCGACGGTCATGGTTACGGCGGCCAGTGCGACTGCCGCACGGCGCAGATAGGTGTGCACGGTCGAACCTCCCTGACGTGGCCGCGCCTTCGCGGCCGAGGTGTGAGGTAGTCAACTCGCCCGTAACCATGCCGTCAAGAAGTAAATGCTTAACGAGAAGGATACGATCTCCTGGTTTCTCTATGTGAACTCATCCCTCTGTGAGAACGGGGGCGAGGGCCGGCACGGCGCCGTCAAGGATCGAACGGTCGCCCATCTCGCTCAGCACCAGAGCCAGCGCCCCGAGCACCTCCGCGCGGCTGCCCAGCGCCCCGGAGGCCAGGTCGAGCTGGCGGGCGGCGCTGGGGATCGCGTAGCGCGCGACGGACTCCCCTATGGGCTGGAGGATCAGCTCCCCGGCCTCGGCGAGGTCGCCGCCGAGGACCACCCGGCTGGGGTTGAGCAGGTTGCACAGGCTGGCCACGCCGCTGCCGATGTGCCGGCCGACGTCGGCGATCACCCGGCGGCAGCCGGGGTCGCCGTCCCGCGCGAGCTGCACCATGCGCTCCACGGTCAGCCCGGGGCCGTGGCTGGCCTCCAGCAGGCCGAGGATGTAGCGGCCGGCGGTGAAGGTCTCCAGGCAGCCGCGGTTGCCGCAGCGGCAGACGGGCCCGGACTCGTCCAGCGTGATGTGGCCTATCTCGCCCGCCGTGCCGCCGGGGCCGCGGTAGAGCTGGCCGTTGATCACCAGGCCGGCGCCGACGCCGCTGGCGACCTTGATGTACGCCACGTCCTTGGCGCCCCGGCCGCTGCCCCAGACCAGCTCGCCGAGGGCGCCGAGGTTCGCGTCGTTGTCGACGTAGACCGGGACGCCGAGGCGGGACTGCAGGTCGTCACGCGGGTTCGTGCCGGTCCAGCCCGGCAGGATGGAGGTGGAGCCCAGCACACCGGTCTCGGTGTCTATCGGCCCGGGCACCCCGAGGCCGACGCCGACGACCTTGTCCGCGGGCACGTCCGTGGCCCCCACCAGGCGGCTCACCAGCGCCTCCGCGCGGTCCAGGCCCTGGGTGGCGGAGGCGTCCACGTCGATCGGCTCGGACTCCTCGGCCAGCACCTGGTGCGCCAGGTTGCCCACGGCCACCCGCAGGTGCGTGTGCCCGAAGTCGACCCCGACGACGATCCCGGCGTCCCCGCTCAGCGACACCGCACGCGCGCGCCGCCCGCCCGCGGAGGTGGGCGTGACGCTGACCGTGCCGCTCTCCTGCAGCTCCCGGACGATGTTGGAGACCGTCGCGGCGGACAGCCCGGTGCTCCGCGCGATCTGCGCCTGCGTGAGCGAACCGGACAGTCGCACGGCGCGCACGACGCGCTCAAGGTTTGCCCGGTGCAGCGAGGACTGCGAGCCCGGAGTCTCCACGGCCATCCACTCCTGGTTCGGCGGGCGACACGACGGCCCCCCACCTCCCGGGCCACGCCGATGGGACCCGGATCGCCTACAACTTGTGAAGTCTAGGCTCGACGGCCATGGTTACCGCCGTCAAGACCTTGACGGCGTGACTATTCCGTAACCCGCACACATCCACGGTACCGGGCCGGTACCGCCGCCCCGCGCGCCCGGACCTCCGGCGGAGCGATCAGGGTCGGCCACCGCCCGCCCCGGGCCCGGCGGCGCCCGGCGGGCCGCGTGCCCACGTAACGGCTGTGTCGCGAACTGGCAGCAGCCGGTGGTCCGTCCGGGACGTGGCTCGATAACGTTGCTCCGAACATGACGCGCGGGGGACGCACGACCGCTCGTGAGACCGGATTCTCCGAGCCCCGACCGGACCGCTCCCTGCCGCAGTCAGCCTGACGACGCTGGGAGTTGGTCATCGATGCGGCACCGCACCCTCGGCCGGGTGACGGCCACAGCCCTCGGCGCGGCGCTGCTGCTCACCGCCTGCGGGGGCTCCGACGACGGTGGCGGAGACGAGATCGTCGGCGCGGAGAAGAACAACTCCGTATCCCCCACCGCCCCCGCGGAAGAGGACCCGGACGCCCCCGTCTTCGACTTTCCCGACGACCTCAAGGCCGACGTGGAGCCCGCGGACACCGGCGACGAGAAGAAGGACGCGGTGCTGCGCGACCAGGGCTACGCGCTCAGCGCCATGGTGGAGAGCTACGGGCAGCAGAAGGCCACGGCCAACTTCGAGCGGTACTGGCAGGATCCGGCCTACACGACCTACGTGCAGGACTTCGAGCGCTTCGCCGACGAGGGGCAGCGCATCGCGGGTACCGGGCGGTACTTCGACCGCGAGGTCAAGCAGGTCAAGGACGGCAGCGCGCTGGTCGTGTTCTGCGAGGACCAGAGCGACGGCTACGTCGTCGACGCGGAGACCGGCAAGAGCGTGGGCGCGGAGGGCGGCGAGAACGCCGCGGTGATGCGGCTGTACCGGCAGACGCTCACGCGCACGGACGACGGCACCTGGACGGTGGCCGAGTCCGACTGGACGGAAGGGGACGGAACGTGTCGGTGAGATCGGGGAGCGGGGCGGTCGTACGCCGCTCGGGGATGGGCCTCGCGGCGGCGGTCGGGGTGACCGCGATGATGCTGGCCACGACGCAGCCCGCGTACGCGCAGGGCGGCGGCTGGGGCACCGGCGGGGGCGGCGAGTCGGACGGCGGCGACGGCATCGGCGCGTGGACCAGCCAGGTGAAGACCACCTCCACCGGCGGCGACCCCTCCGCCCCGCCGATGACCCCCGTCCAGGGCAACTGGACTCCCCCGCCCTGCTGGAACGAGCCGGTGATGACCTCCGAGGAGATGGCGGAGTGGGGGCCCGGCACCTGGACGCACTCGGAGAGCGCGCAGGCCGACTGGATCCAGGAGTGGGAGGACAAGGAGTGGAACAAGGACAAGGACGGCGCCTGGTGGGCCGTCGTCTACAACCGGGACATGGGCAGGGAAGAGGCGTTCCAGGCGTGTGACATCCTCCAGGGCAACCCCTTCTGGGTGGACGAGGGGGACGTGCCGGAGGACGGCGTGAGCATCAGCCCCGAGATGCTCGCGGAGATCGCCTACAACGCGACCAGGCTGCCCGCCCCGCCGGTGAGGCTGAAGCCGGACCTCGCGCTCCAGAAGGTCAACCTGCCGGTGCACGCCACGTTCCAGAGCGACACCGGGCTTCAGCGGGTGTCGACCACCGCCAGCATCAACCTCCTCGGCGTGGAGTACGCCGCCACCACCGTGGCCACGCCCAAGGAGCTGCGGATCGACGCCGGCACCGAGTACGCGGAGCCGGACTCGTGCACCTACGGCCTCAGCGGCGGCGCGGGCGGGTACGACGTCGACACGGAGGACGCCGGCTGCAACGTGACGTACCGCAAGTCCTCAGGCGAGGGCACCTACCCGCTGGAGGCGTCGCTCACCTGGGAGGTCCACTGGACCGCCTCGGCGAACCCGGACGGCCCGCCGGAGCCGGGCGACCCGCAACTGCCCGAGGGGATGTCCTCCGGCACGTACGACGTGACCGTCAAGGAGATCCAGACGGTCGTACGCTGAGCGCCGCGCGGCGGCCGGTGCGGTGGACCCGCACCGGCCGCCCGGCGCGTCCTACGGCCCCGCGCCCTGGACCACGGCGGCCTACTTCACCGCGCCCGCGGTGAGCCCGGACTGCACCTGGCGCTGGAAGATGATGTACACGATCAGGATCGGCAGCGCCGCCATCACCAGTCCCGCGAAGAGCCTGCCGTAGTCGGAGCGGTAGCCGGCCTGGGCGAAGAGCAGTCCGATGCCCTGGGTGAGCACGTAGTCGTCCTCGTCGCCCTGGTTGAGCGCGAAGGGCAGCACGTACTGGTTCCAGTGCCCGAGGAAGTTGAAGATGCCCACGCTGATCAGGCCGGGTTTCGCCATGGGCAGCATCACCTGGAAGAAGATCCGGGTGTGGGAGGCCCCGTCGATCTCCGCGGCCTCGGAGACCGACGAGGGCAGGGTGCGGAAGAACGTGGTCATGAAGAAGATCGTGAACGGCATGGAGTACGCGATGTACACCATGATCAGCCCGTGCCGGGTGTCGAGCAGGGAGAGGTTCTTCATGACGAAGAACAGCGGCACGAGCGCCATCACCACGGGGAACGCCATGCCGCCGACGAAGGTGAAGTAGACGATGCGCGCGCCCTTGAAGTCGAACCGGGCGAGCACGTACGCGGCCATCGACCCGAAGAGCATGGTCAGCGGCACGGAGATGGCCACGATGAGGAGGGAGTTGGCGGCGTACCGGCCGATGCGCGCCCGGCTCCAGGCGTTGGACCAGTTCGCCCAGTCGATGCTGCTGGGCAGCGCCCACGGGTTGGCCAGGATGTCGCCCGAGTCCTTCAGGGCGTTCATCAGGGCCCACACCAGCGGGCCCGCGGCCAGCACGGTCCACAGGATAAGGAAGCCGTGGGAGAAGACGTTGAGTACGGCGCCTTCGATCTTCTTCCGCGGCTCCAGCAGCGGCGACCGCGACGTGTCGTCCGCCACGTCCGCCTTGTCGAGCGCGGCGGGGCGGTCGGTGGGTTCCGCAGTGGTCATGACCTGGCCTTCCGGATCGTGCTCTGCACTCGATGCTCAGTACTCGATGCGGTCGCGGCGGCGGCCCACGGACAGCGCGGCCACGGCGAGGATCATGGTGAGGATGAACAGCGCGACGCCCATCGCCGCGCCCCGGCCGGCCTGCAACTGGCCGAAGCCGGTGTTCCAGAGGTAGACGCCGAGCACCATGGTGGAGTCGTCGGGTCCGCCCGGTCCCTGGGTGATGATGTTGACGACGGCGAACGACTCCGCGCCGAGCGCCATGATCCCCATGTACACCCAGCCGGTCTGCACGGTGTCGCGGATGAGCGGCAGGGTGATGCGGAAGAAGGTCACCGCCCGGCTGGCGCCGTCCAGCAGGGCGGATTCGTAGATCTCCGTGGGGATCTGCCCGATGGCCGCGGAGAACAGGACCACGAAGAATCCGACCATGGCCCAGCACATCACGATCATCACTGCCCACAGGGCGAAACTCGAGTCCGCCAGCCAACCGCCGTTCGGCGACAGCGCCTCGGGCAGGACGGGGTCGAGCAGGCCGACGTCGGGCTTGAAGATGTAGCCCCACAGCGCCGCGATCACCGCGATGGACAGGGCCTGCGGAAAGAAGTACACGATCTTGTACGTCTTGGCGCCGCGGACCCCGGAGACCGCCTCGCCCTTCTTGTGCCGGCCGCCGACGGTGACCATGAAGGCGAAGAACAGCCCGAGGCTGAGCGTCACGAACGGGACGGCGAGGGCGAGGATCAGGTTGTTGCGGACGGCGGCCCAGAAGGTCGAGTCGTCCAGCAGCCTGGAGTAGTTCTCGAACCCCACCATGTTGAAGTCACTGCTGACTCCGGTCCAGTCGGTGAGCGAGTAGTAGAAGGTCTGGATGAACGGCGAGATGACGAACACCGCGTACAGCCCGAGGGGGACGATGAGGAATCCCGTGACGAAGCGGTACTTGAGGTAGGTCCGGTACCGCGGAGAGCTGCGGAAGCTCGTTGTCCGCGGTTTCTCCGGCACCGGCCGCCGCGCGGCTTCACCGGGCTCCCCGACTTTCGTCGCGGCAAGGCCGTCGTCCGTCATTCCGGCGCCCCCATCTCGCTCGCTCACCGACTGGATCCGCCGATTCAGTGCTTGTACTTCTTGATGCTGTCGTCCTGGGCCGTCTCGTCGGCGATGCCCTGGATCTTGTCGATGGCCTCGGCGGGCTTGATGCCGCCCTTCATCATGTCGCCCCAGACGAAGACGATCTTCTCCCGGTACGGGGTCGGATACCAGTCGGGGAACCGGGGGTTGAGGAAGTTCTCACCGGCGCCGTCGAGGAGCCCGACGGCGGTGGTCAGCCCGGTGCCGAGCTGGAGGCCCTCCTCGGAGCCCTCGACGCAGGCCAGCGACGACACCAGCTCGGTGAAGCCCGCCGCGGACTTCTTGCTCAGCATGTTCCGCAGGAACTCCATGGCGCCCACGGAGTTCTTGCCCTTCGCCGGCACGATGAAGGGCTCGCCCGCCTGCGCCCAGATGGTCTCGAACGGCATCGCGTCGGAGCTGTCGAGGTTCGGCGACGGGGCGACCGCCATCTGGAAGTCGGGGGGCGTGGTGTCCTTGGACTCGTTCTCCACCCACGAGCCGTTCGGGATGAAGATGCAGTTGCCACGCTCGGTCCAGTCGGTCTGGACGTCGGTGTGGGTCTTGCCGGGCGAGTTCTTCAGTACGTAGCCCTTGTCGTACAGCTCGTAGTGCGCCTCCATGACGCCCTTGACGGCGTCGTGCTTCCAGGCGTTGGGTTCGAGGTTGTCGATCGCGTCGAGCACCTCGACGCCGCCGACCTTGCCGATCATCGGCAGCATGCTGAAGCCGAGGTACTGGGGGTAGACGCCGGTGTACGCGAAGCCGGCGATGTTCTGCTTCTTCGCGTCGGCGCAGATGGCGAGCATGTCGTCCCAGGTCTTCGGGTACTCCCAGCCGTTGTCGTCCAGCAGCTTCTGCGAGTACCAGAGCCCGAACACCGAATAGGCGATGTTCATCCGGTAGACCTTCTCGTCACCGTACTGGCCCATCTCGACGGTGCCGTCGCGCAGGGTGTCGCGGACCGTCTTGTTCGGGTCGTCGATGGACGGGGCGTCGAGCAGCGGGGTGAGGTCCGCGAGCTGCCCCTGCGTGATGAGCGCGGGCACGTCCATGGCCTCGTCGCCCGAGTTGTTGATGAGGTCGGGCGGGTCGCCGGCCGCCATGCGGCCCTGGACCTTCGACTGGATCTTCTCCGTCGAGCCGGTCTTCACCTTGCCGAAGTTCTTCTGGTACGCGGTGGCGTCGTCGTCGACGTACTTCGTGCCGAAACCACCGTCGAACATCAGTACTTCGAGTTCGGCGTTCTTGTCCACACCGAGCGGGTTCTTGTCGGTCTTGTCGCCCTTCGCACCGCCGTCGCTGTCGTCGTCGCCACCGCTGGCACACGCCGACAGAGCACTGACGGTGGGGACGGAGATCAGGCCGAGTGCAACGGCCCGCTTGATCAGATCGCGGCGACCGACATGCGAGTTGGATCCCATGCTCAAGTCCTCACTCTCTCCAGGACTCAGGCGGTGTACCGGTCCCCCGTGGGGATGTGCCTCATGGTGCAGGAGCCGATTACCGCGGTCATGTGTTACGTGAGTGGTGCAGGGTGGTGCGCCGGAGGGTGGGGGAGCCGCCGGGTGCGGACAGGTATAGTCCACTCGGCGCCGCCTAATCAAGATCGAATACAAGGTTCACCAAGAGTATTTCCCGACTTGAGACCTGCGGGAAACGCACCCGAGGCCGACCCGCACCCGGTCGGCCGGACCACCCGCCGCGCAACCCCCCGACCGCCATTGGTCCAGCCTTTTGGAGCCCCCGCCCGGCGCCCCGGGAACACCGTCCGCGGCAGCCGGTCCCACCCGTTCGGACCCGTCCGCCGCACAGGCCGGCAAAAGGGCCCCGCGTCCTCCCGGTGGGAGGGCGCGGGGCCGGGTTTGTTCGGGGCCGGTCGCGGTCAGTCGCGGATGAGGGAGCGGAGGACGTACTGGAGGATGCCGCCGTTGCGGTAGTAGTCCGCCTCGCCGGGGGTGTCGATCCGTACCACCGCGTCGAACTCCACGCCGGTGTCCGTGGTCACCTTGACCGTCTCCGGGACGGCACCGTCGTTCAGGGCCGTGATGCCGGTGAAGCCGAAGGTCTCCTCCCCCGTCAGGCCCAGCGACTGCGCCGAGGCGCCCGCGGGGAACTGCAGCGGCAGGACGCCCATGCCGATGAGGTTCGAGCGGTGGATGCGCTCGTACGACTCGGCGATCACCGCGCGGACGCCGAGCAGCGCCGTGCCCTTGGCGGCCCAGTCGCGCGACGAGCCGGAGCCGTACTCCTTGCCCGCCAGCACCACCAGCGGGGTGCCGGCCGCGGCGTAGTTCTGGGCCGCGTCGTAGATGAAGGAGACCGGCGCGTCCGCTCGGGTGAAGTCGCGGGTGTAGCCGCCCTCGGTGCCCGGGGCGATCTGGTTGCGCAGCCGGATGTTGGCGAAGGTGCCGCGGATCATGACCTCGTGGTTGCCGCGGCGGGAGCCGTAGCTGTTGAAGTCGCGGCGGGTCACGCCGTGCTCGGTGAGGTACTGGCCCGCCGGGGTGTCGGCCTTGATGGCACCGGCCGGCGAGATGTGGTCGGTGGTGACCGAGTCGCCGAGCAGGGCCAGCACCCGGGCGCCCGCGATGTCCTCGACCGGCGCCGGGTCCATGCCCATGCCGTCGAAGTACGGGGGCTTGCGCACGTAGGTGGACTCGGCGTCCCAGGCGAAGGTGTCGCCCGTCGGGATCGGCAGCGCCTGCCACTGCGCGTCACCGGCGAAGACGTCCTGGTACGACTCGGTGAACATCTCCTCGCCGATCGCGGCGGCGACGACCTGCTCGACCTCCTGCTCGCTGGGCCAGATGTCCTTCAGGTAGACCGGCTTGCCCTCCTTGTCCGTGCCCAGCGGCTCGCGGGTGATGTCGGTCTTCATGGTGCCCGCGAGCGCGTACGCGACGACCAGCGGCGGCGACGCCAGGTAGTTCATCTTCACGTCGGGGTTGATCCGGCCCTCGAAGTTCCGGTTGCCGGAGAGCACCGAGGTGACGGCCAGGTCGTGCTCGTTGACGGCCTTGGAGATCTCCTCCGGCAGCGGTCCGGAGTTGCCGATGCAGGTGGTGCAGCCGTAGCCGACGAGGTTGAAGCCGAGCTTGTCCAGGTACGGGGTGAGGCCGGCCCGGTCGTAGTAGTCCATGACGACCTTGGAGCCCGGTGCGAGCGTGGTCTTCACCCACGGCTTGCGGGTCAGGCCCTTCTCCACCGCCTTCTTCGCCAGCAGCGCCGCGCCGACCATGACGGACGGGTTGGAGGTGTTGGTGCAGGAGGTGATGGCAGCCACGGTGACGGCGCCGTGGTCGATCTCGTACGTCGTGCCGTCGGGCGCGGTCACCGGGGTGACGCGGGTCGGTACGCCGTTGGAGGAGGCGGGGGCGTCGGAGGCGGGGAAGGACTCCTTGCCCGGCTCGTCGGCGTCCTCGACGTAGTTGCGCACGTCGAGGCGGAACTGCTCGGCGGCCTTCGACAGCTCGATGCGGTCCTGCGGGCGCTTCGGCCCGGCGAGCGACGGCACCACCGTGGCGAGGTCCAGCTCCAGGTACTCGGAGTACTCCGGCTCGTGCGCCGGGTCGTGCCACAGGCCCTGGGCCTTGGCGTACTCCTCGACCAGGGCGAGCTGCTGCGCGTCGCGGCCGGTGAGCTTCAGGTACGTGAGGGTCTCGGCGTCGATCGGGAAGATCGCGGCGGTGGAGCCGAACTCCGGCGACATGTTGCCGATCGTCGCCCGGTTGGCCAGCGGGATCTGGGAGACGCCGGCGCCGTAGAACTCGACGAACTTGCCGACGACGCCGTGCTTGCGCAGCATCTCGGTGATGGTCAGCACCAGGTCGGTGGCGGTGGTGCCGGTGGGCAGCTCGCCGGTGAGCTTGAAGCCGACGACGCGCGGGATGAGCATCGAGACGGGCTGGCCGAGCATCGCCGCCTCGGCCTCGATGCCGCCGACGCCCCAGCCGAGCACGCCGAGACCGTTGACCATGGTGGTGTGGCTGTCGGTGCCGACGAGGGTGTCGGGGTACGCCTTGCCGTCGCGGACCATGACGACGCGGGCCAGGTGCTCGATGTTCACCTGGTGCACGATGCCGGTGCCGGGCGGGACGACCTTGAACTCGTCGAACGCGGTCTGGCCCCAGCGCAGGAACTGGTAGCGCTCGCGGTTGCGCCCGTACTCCAGCTCCACGTTGACCTGGAAGGAGTCCGGAGTGCCGAACTTGTCGGCGATCACGGAGTGGTCGATGACCAGCTCGGCCGGGGCCAGCGGGTTGATCCGGGCGGCGTCGCCGCCCAGGTCCTTGACGGCCTCGCGCATGGTGGCGAGGTCGACGACGCAGGGGACGCCGGTGAAGTCCTGCATGATCACGCGGGCCGGCGTGAACTGGATCTCCCGGCTCGGCTGCGCCTGGGAGTCCCAGCCGCCCAGGGCCCGGATGTGGTCGGCGGTGATGTTCGCGCCGTCCTCGGTGCGGAGCAGGTTCTCCAGCAGCACCTTCAGGCTGTACGGCAGCCGGGCGGCACCGGTCACCTTGTCCAGCCGGAAGATCTCGTACGACTCGCCGCCCACCTGCAGCGTGCTGCGGGCGTCGAAGCTGTTCGCCGACACGACAGTCTCCTTCGTCATTCGCGTTCCACCGCAATCCTGCCGCTACGTCCGAAGCGGGGCGACTTGAGGGTGGCACCTTCGGCAGATATCTCGATGTCGAGATAAACCTTACTCCATGGCTCCGCCGGGGTGCCCACCCGTGTCGCGTACCCGGGCCGGCGCGGCTTACGGGTCAGTCCGGTTTGCGGGCCACGCCGCCGTACATCGCGATGTGCGAGTTCGGCACCGACGCGCCGATGCCGTCGGGCCGCCAGTGGTGGACCAGCGTCACACCCGGGTCGATCGGCTCCAGGCCCGCGAAGAACCGCTCCGCCTCGGCGCGGTCGCGGATCTGCAGCGGGATGCCGCGCGCGTTGTACTCGCGGCCGACGCCCGCGACGCGTTCCGGGTCGGTGTCGCCGGTGAAGACGGTCAGCGCCAGGAAGCTGCCCGGCGCCAGCGCGCGCAGCAGCCGCGCGACGATGCCCTGCGGGTCGTCCTCGTCGAGGATGAAGTGGACGATGGCGATGAGCGACAGCGCGACGGGCCGGTCGAGGTCGAGCACCCTGCGCAGTTGGGGGTCGCCGAGGATGGACCCGGGATCGCGCAGGTCGGCCTGGATGTAGCCGGTCCTGCCCTGCTTGGTGCTCTGCAGCAGCGCGCGGGCGTGGGCGAGGACGATGGGGTCGTTGTCCACGTACACCACCCGGCACTCCGGGGCGACCTCCTGGGCCACCTCGTGGAGGTTCGGCGACGTCGGTATGCCGGTGCCGATGTCCAGGAACTGCCGTACGCCGTAGTCGCGGGCCAGCGTCCTGGTGACCCGGTGCATGAACACCCGGGTCTGCTTCATGGAGGTCGGCAGGCTGGGCCAGGCCCGCACCGAGGCGTCGCCCGCGGCGCGGTCGGGGGCGTAGTTGTCCTTGCCGCCGAGGAGGTAGTCGTAGACCCGCGCGGAGTGCGGGCGGTCGGTGTGCAGGTCCATCTCGGGCCCGTCGTCGCCGGGTAAGAGGTTCATGAAGTGCGGTCACCTTTCGCGTCGTACGTCATCGTCCGTCCCGTCGTACGCCCTGGTACGCCGCCGTCTCCCCCGGTACGCCCTCGTCAGGCCGGGCACGTGCCGTCCGGGCCCTGGAACGTCCGGTAGAGCCGCGGCCGGTCCGCGCCCTCCGGGCGCGGGTACTCGATGATCGGAACCGGCTTGCACACCGGCCAGTTGTCCTTCTCCACGTCGAAGCCGAACATCCCGCTGGCACCGCGCACGCACTCCTGGCAGGGGTCACCGCCCGAGACCACCTTCATGTTGATGACGGTGTTGTAGACGTCGAGCTTGGACGGCAGCCGGTCCGACTCGTCGCCCCCGTCCGGCCGCAGGTCCTCCAGCGCGGTGGACACGGCCTGCGCGAGGACGACGAAGGCGTCGTGGTGCATGATCGCGTAGCCGTCGTTCAGTGCCTCGCCCGGCAGCCCGCTGACCTTCGCGAACCCCTCGGCGAAGGTGACGAAGCGCTCGCCCGTCCCCTCGCCCGCCCGCCACGACGGCGCGTCGGTCGCCGAGGCGCCGACCGTGACCACCCGCGCCTCGGCCATGTCCTCACCCACCCGCTTGCCCGTCAGCCCGTCCGGCAGACCGGTCGCCACGCGCAGGATACGTATCTCGGCGTCGAAGTCGTCGCACTCCGGCTCGTCGGACAACTGGGTGATCAGGTGCGGCAGATCGGAGTCGCGGCCGGCGTAGAAGACCGTGTCGGCCTCCAGCCGGCAGATGCCCCGCGCGGCCGGGGAGAAGCGGCGCGGCGCGCCCTCGTAGTTGCCCATGATGCCGACGTAGGACGAGTTGCGGTTCTCCAGCTGGTACTCCTCGCCGAACACCGCACGCATGTTCTCGCGGGTGTTGGTGACGTAGTCGTCCTCCTCGCGCGAATCCCAGACGAGGTAGCCGGAGGGCTTGCCGGGGTTCCGCCCCGGGTGCTGTTCGAGGTAGTCGGCGAGGGCGGCGACGGACTCGGTGTTGGACGGCGCCGTCTTGAACAGGGTGTCGGCCCTGATCTGCGGCGAGCTGAGTACGCCGCTGACGGCCGGGATGTCCGCCTTCGACAGGGCCACGGCGGCGTCCTCGGTGTCCTGCTCGCTGTTGGGCAGGCCGATCACCCCGACGAGCGGGGAGTCCTGCTCGGCCGGTGCCCTCTTCGCGGTGAGCGCGGTGAGGTCCTCGACGGCCGGCCGCCACTGCGAGAGGTCCTTGCCGACGTTGGCCAGCAGCAGCTGGTAGTTGAGGTCCTCGCCGCCGCGGTTGGCCGCGAGCTGTGCGGTGAGCACCCCGGCGATGCTGTTCTCCACGACCTCAGGGGTCATGGCGCTGGACTCGGTGGAGTTGAAGGGCAGCATGACCGCGATGCGCACGTACGGCTCCTCCCGCTCCTCCCACAGGTCGCGCGTCCTGGTGTTCTCCTGCCCGATCCGCCGTACGAGCTCCGCTATCCGCTCGTCCGGCCCGTCCGCGCCCGGCTCGAAGGCCGGCGACTCGGCGGTGGCGTCGGCGACGCCGACGCACTCCTCGCCGTTCGCCGACTCCACGAGCCCGTCGCCGCAGTCCCCTTCGCCCCCGAGGCCGAGGACCACCAGCACGGTCGCCGCGGTGATCGCCGCGACGGTCAGCAACCCCAGGATCGCCTTCTCCGCGCGGCCCAGCGGCCGGCTAAGGAATGGCATGGCCCCTCCCCTCCTCGCCGCCCTCGCGGCGGCCCACGGCCGAGTCCGGCGTGCGTAGTTCCTTGAGCGCCGCCGGCCAGTCCTGCGACGCGGAGTACAGCGCCCTGCCGCCCGTGGGGTGCTCGAACGACAGGAAGTCCAGCTCCCGCCCGATCCGGGCGCACAGGTGCGCGTCCGGTACGGACAGCGGGTCGGCGGCGTACCACACGGCGTGCAGCAGCCGGTTGACGGACCGGGCGAGGGAGTCGGTGCCGGCGAACGTGTCGTCCCGCTCGCCCGACGCCGTCGCCCGGCACACGTCGGCCCAGGCGGGATCGGGCGGGTGCGGGGCGGTGGCGATGTGCCACAGGTCGGCGAGCCAGCGGTCCGTCGCCGGGCGGTGGAGAACCGCGGTGAGCCAGCGCGCGGGTTCACCGGGGCTGCCCGCGGCCAGCTCGTGGTGCCGGGCGGTGGCGTGCTCGCCGCGGTCCTCGTGGTGTCCGCGCAGCAGCCGGTGCAGGTCCGCCCAGGGCTGCGGCGGGTTCGTCGCCTCCGCCGGGCGGCGGCGCAGCTCGTTGACGAGCACGGCGCGCAGGAAGTCGTCGGCCACGAACGGGCCGGCGGTCTGCGGCCACCGTGCGGCGCGCAGGTGGCTGCGTACCTCCTCGACGGCGCCGATCTGGTGGTCGCGGGTCAGATACGCGCCGGCCAGCACCCGGGCGGCGGCCGCGTCGTGCGCGACGGACAGCAGCACGAGGTATCCGCTCAGCGCCGCGTCGGGGACGAGTGCGGCGAGCATCCGCTCCGTGACGTGCTCCCCCGCGAGCCGCAAGCGGGTCAGCTCGTGGGTCTCGATGGCAGCCGGATCCGGCGCGGCGTCGAGGGCGTCGTAGAAGATCCGGCAGCCCAGCGGGCTGCCGCCGGTGAACCGGTGCACGGCGCGGGCCACTTCCTGGCGGACCGCCCGCTCCTCTCCGACGTGCATCATCGACAGCAGCTCGTCGGGGTCCAGGGGCGGCAGCGGCAGGGTGACGAGCCCGGCGGCCGGGTCGCCCGGCTCGCCGCCGCGGCGCCACTCGCGCAGCCCGGGGACGTTCGCGGCGGTCCAGCGGGCCGCGCCGGCGAACCGGTCGCCGCGCGGCTCGCCGAGGGCGGCGGCGACCACGACGAGCGGGTCGGGCCGCTCGCCGGCGGCGACGCGCCGGGCGAGCAGCAGGTCGAGCAGGTCGGCGCCGGCGGGGGTGTGGACGTTGTCGAGGAGGGCCAGCGGCCGGGGCGCGGCGTTGAGGTGCCGCCATCCCGTGTACGCGGCGCGCAGATCCTCCAGCAGCGCCTCGACCAGGTGCACCTCGATGCGGCGCTGCATGCCCTCGCCGAGGTGGAAGGCGCGGCACAGCGCGGTGAGGACGTGGTTGTCGTCCTGCTGCGAGGTGGGCACGTCCGACAGGCCGTCGTACCACTGGCGCACCGCCCGGTTCTCCCGGAAGCCGAGGTACCGGTCGGTGAAGAGGTGGACGCTCGCGGCGGCGACCGGGCCCAGCTCGTCGGTGCCCCAGCCGCCGATGCGGTCGAGGACGTCGCCGGGCCAGTTGCGGGCCCGCTCCGGGTCCTTCTCCAGCCCGCAGTCGGTGAGCAGCGCCTCGATGCGCTCGCGGGCGCACGCCTGCTCGTCCAGCTCGCCGCGGTGCCAGGCGCTGACGGCCACCAGGCCGGTGAGGAGCCGGGGCAGCCGCAGCCGGCCGAAGCCGGGGCAGTGACCGCTCAGGCCACGGGCCAGGCCGGTCAGCAGCTCGGCGACGGGCGAGGTGTTGGAGACGGCGGCGTCGTCGTCGCGGACGGCGGCGCAGTCGACGACGGCGACGGGCACACGGGCGGCGTACGCCTCGCGCAGCGCGTCCAGCACGGCGGTGCGGCCGCTGCCGTGGCCGCCGTGGAGGAGCACGGCGGGCACCTCGCCGCGCGGCTCCTGTCGTATGGCCTTCCGCTTGCTGTGGTGCAGCCCCACCATGCGGGGCACGAGTTCGTGCAGCACGGCGTCACGTCCGTACAGGGTCAAGCTCCCCTTCCCTCCCGTTGCGCGACGGCGTCCCGGCTACCCGAGCATGCCGCCGAGTTGTCGTGCCGTTTCGAGCAGCATCTGCCGGCCCGTGGTGTCCGGGGCGCTGCCGAGTTCGTGACGCACCCGCTCGAACAGTGCCCGCAGCCGGCGCGGCCGCCCCTCCTCGGCCGCGCGGCGCATGTCGGTCGCATCCCGCAGCAGCAGCCGCAGCCGCTCCTCGTCGAGGCCGAGCGCCGGGCCCCGGTGGACGAGTTCGTCGGCGAGCCTGCCGACGAAGGTGACGGTGCTGTTGCTGACGACGTGGACGTCGCCCTCGACGTTGCCGATGTGGACGGCCGGCGGCGGCCGGTCGCGCTCGCGGCGCAGGAACTCGGCGAGGCCGGTGCCGGAGTGGCCGCAGTCCAGCCCGCGTTCGGTGAGTTTGACCTGCCCGGCCACCACGTCGCCGGAGAGCCCGGCGTCGAGGAGGCCGAGCAGACCGGCCGCGCGTAACGAGCGGGCCGCGGCGAGGACTTCGTCGGCCCTGAGGGCGTCGCCGTGGAAGAAGACGTGGTCGGCCACGAAGAAGTCGCGCAGCAGCAGCGCGTCGTCGCCGCGGTGCTCGAACGCCCAGCGCAGCACCGCGTCCTCGGCATACGCCTGGCGGGCGCCGGGGTCGCGGCGCTCGCGCTCCAGGCGCAGCGCACGCTCGTGGCCCGCGGGGCGGAGCGAGGTGTCGGCGGGGACGTGTTCGGGCCACTGGTGGACGTCCACCAGGCCGCGGTCCGCCAGCGCGGAGATGACGGCGGAGACGCCGAGGGCGGGCTTGTTCTGCTCCAGGCCGAACGCGGCGGTGCGCACGGGCACGTCGGGACGGTGGCCGGATTCCCGCAGCAGCCACAGCAGCAGGCGCGCCTCGTAGCGGCCTAACTCGGGCCGGCTGTGTGCCATCGGCGCGTAACCTCTGTTCTGCGTGCGGCGGTTGGGGGTGCGCACGAATCTACCTACGATGCCGCCCGGTCACCAGTTCGTAGCCGTGTGCAGTCGCCGCACTGCGGCCGTCTCGTAGCAGGACCGCGACCTGCCCGGCGGTTGCGCGCCGGCGTCACGGCAGCACCGCGATGCCGTCCAGCTCGACCAGCGCCTCGGTGTCCCAGAGCCGGGTGACGCCGATGAGCGCCATCGCCGGGTACGTGTCGCCCGCCAGCCGGCGCCAGATGCGGCCCAGTTCCGCGGCGTGGGCGCGGTAGTCCTCGGGGTCGGTGGCGTAGACGGTGACGCGGGTGAGCTGGGCGGGCTCCCCCGCGCACGCGCCGAGCGCGGTGAGGAGATTGCCGAGGGCCTGCTCGAACTGGGCGGGGAGGGTGTCGCCGACGACCCGGCCGGCGCCGTCGAGCGCGGTCTGGCCGGCGAGGAAGACGAGGGTGGAGCCGGTCGCGGTGACGGCGTGGCTGAAGCCGGAGGGGCGGGCGAGGGCGGCGGGGTTGACGCGGTGGACGGACACGGCGGCGGGGGTCCCTTCGGTGGTTCCTGCGGGGCGGAGGGGCGTACGGCGGCGGTGGCCCGCGACCGCAGGCCCTCGGGTCAACGGCGGTACAGCTCCCTGGCGATGATGCTCCGCTGCACCTCCGTCGCCCCCTCGTAGATGCGCGGCGCGCGCACCTCGCGGTACAGGTGCTCCAGCAGATGCCCGGCCTCCAGCGCGCGGGCGCCGTGGATCTGCACCGCCGCGTCGACGGCCGCCTGCGCGGTCTCCGTCGCCAGCAGCTTCGCCATCGCCGCCCGCCGGGCGACGTCCGGCGCGCCCGCGTCGTACGCCGAGGCCGCCGCGTACACCAGCAGCCGGGCCGCCTCGACGCGGGTGGCCGTCTCCGCCAGGGTGTGCCCGACGGACTGCAGATCCTTCAGCGGGCCGCCGAACGCCTCCCGCCGGCCGGCGTGGTCCAGGGCCGCGTCGAGCGCCGCCTGCGCCATGCCGACGGCGAACGCGCCGACGGAGGGGCGGAAGAGGTTGAGCGTCGCCATGGCGGTGCGGAAGCCGCCGTCGACCTCCCCGAGCACGTCGGCGGCGGTGACGGGGACGCCGTCGAAGCGCAGGGTGCCGATGGGGTGCGGGCTGAGCATGGTGAGCGGTTCGCCGGTCAGCCCGGGGCGGTCGGCGGGCACGAGGAAGGCGGTGACGCCGCGGGCGCCGGCGTCCGGCGTGGTGCGGGCGAAGACGGTGGCGACATCGGCCTCCGGCGCGTTGGAGATCCACTTCTTCTCGCCGGTCAGCCGCCAGCGGCCGGGCCCGTCCGGCTCAGCGGCCAGCCGCAGTGCCGCGGCGTCGGAGCCCGCCTCCGGCTCGGTCAGCGCGAACGCGGCGACCGCGCGGCCCGCGGTCACCTCCGGCAGCCAGCGCTCTCGCTGCTCGGGTGTCCCGGCCTGGACGACGGGGTACGCGCCGAGCCCCTGGAGCGCGAGCGCCGTCTCGGCCTCGGTGCACTCACGGGCCAGCGACTCACGCAGCAGGCAGAGCGTGAGCGCAGAGACCGGCCCGGCGGCGGGGAACACCCGGCTCAGCAGGCCGGGTTCGCCGTCGTCACCGGGGGCGCCGAGGGCGGCGAGGAGCGGCCGGTTGACCCGGCCGGGCTCGCCCGCCTCGGCCAGCGGGCGCAGCCGCCGCGCGGCGAACGCGCGCAGCCCGGCGCACCACGCCTGCAGCGCGGGGTCGAGCGCGAAGGGCTGCGGCTTCGGCGATTGCTGCTGCGCCATGCGGGCGCTCCTCTCTCCCGGAGACGTGGCGTCCCGGGTCGGCCCCCGGCCGGGGCGGGCGCCGGGTGGCGTCCGGTGCGTGGCCGAGGCGCGTCCGGTGCACGTACGGGCCCGGCCGGTCGGTTATCGCGGAGAGTTGACTGTCGTCACACCAACGCTACGCTCCTTGGGGTACCGCAGGGCAGACCTAGGGGGCGTACCGCCATGAAGCTCAAGCCTTCCGCCCATGCCGACACCTTCGCCCGCGACCACCTCCCGCCGCCCGGGCAGTGGCCGGACCTGGTCTTCCCGCTCCCCGGCCTGCGCTACCCCGACCGGCTCAACTGCGGCGCGGAGCTGCTCGACGCCACGGTCGAGCGGTTCGGCGCCGGCCGCCCCGCCCTGCACACCGCCGCCGGCGAGACCTGGACGTACGGCGAACTGCAGCGCCGCACCGACCGGATCGCGCACGTGCTGACCGACGACCTCGGCGTGCTGCCCGGCAACCGGGTGCTGCTGCGCGGGCCCACCACGCCCTGGCTGGTGGCCTGCTGGCTGGCCGTCATGAAGGCGGGCGCGGTCGCCGTCACCGTGCTGGCCGCGCAGCGCGCGCACGAGTTGCGCGGCATCTGCGAGATCGCGCGGATACGGCACGCGCTGTGCGACGCCCGGTCGCTCGACGACCTGGCCCGGGCCGAGGTCGCGGACCTGACGGTGGTCCCGTACGGCGGCGGGGAGCCCGGTGACCTTCTGGGCCTGGCCGATGCCAAACCCGACACGTACGCGCCCGTGGAAACCTCCGGCGACGACGTCGCGCTCATCGCCTTCACCTCCGGCACGACCGGCCGGCCCAAGGGCTGCGTCCACTTCCACCGCGACGTGCTGGCTATCGCCGACACCTTCTCCGCGCACGTGCTGAGGCCCCTCCCCGACGACGTGTTCGCGGGCAGCCCGCCGCTGGGTTTCACCTTCGGCCTCGGCGGCCTCGTGGTCTTCCCGATGCGCGCCGGCGCCTCGGCGCTGCTGCTGGAGCAGGCCGGGCCCGACCGGCTGCTGCCGGCGGTCGCGGAGCACCGGGTCTCGGTGCTGTTCACCGCCCCGACCGCGTACCGGGCGATGCTCGACAAGCTCGGCACGCACGACATCGGCTCGCTGCGCCGCTGCGTGTCCGCGGGCGAGAACCTGCCGGCGGCCACCTGGCGGCAGTGGCGCGAGCGCACCGGGCTGCGGATCATCAACGGCATCGGCGCCACCGAGATGCTGCACATCTTCATCTCCGCCGCCGACGACGACGCCCGGCCGGGGACGACGGGCGTGCCGGTGCCCGGGTACGAGGCGCGGATCGTGGACGCCGACGGGGCCGAGGTGCCGGACGGGGAGCCGGGGCTGCTGGCGGTGCGCGGGCCGACGGGGTGCCGGTATCTGGCCGACGAGCGGCAGCGGGAGTACGTGCGGGGCGGCTGGAACCTCACCGGCGATACGTATGTGCGCGAGCCCGACGGGTACTTCCGGTATGTGGCGCGTGCGGACGACATGATCATCTCGGCCGGGTACAACATCGCAGGACCCGAGGTCGAGGACGCGCTGCTGCGCCACCCCGACGTGCGCGAGGCGGCGGTCGTGGGGCGGCCGGACGCGGAGCGGGGCACGGTGGTCGTGGCGTACGCGGTGCTGCGCGAGGGCGTGGTGCGGGGGCCGGAGACGGAGGCGGCGCTGCGGGAGTTCACGAAGGGCGAGATCACGCCGTACAAGTGCCCGAAGGAGATCCTGTTCACGGACGCGCTGCCGCGGACGCCGACGGGGAAGCTGCAGCGCTACCGGCTGCGGGAGGAGCAGGCCGGATGGGCGGCCCAGAATCGCTAGAGTGATCGAGTGGCAGCCGAACGAACCCCGCGGTCTCTGATCGTCAGCTTCTACGGCGCGTTCGGCCGCGGCGACGGCGCGGACGCCGGGCGCGTGCCCGTGGCGGCGCTGATCCGGCTGCTGGGCGCGGTGGGCGTGGACGCGCCCGCGGTGCGCTCCGCGGTCTCCCGGCTCAAGCGGCGCGGGCTGCTGGTGCCCGTACGGCACGAAGGCGGGGCCGCGTACGCCCTGTCGCCCTCCGCCCGCACCCTCCTCGACGACGGCGACCGCCGCATCTACCGCCGCGAGGCCCCGGCGGGCCCCGGCGACTGGCTGCTGGCGGTCTTCTCCGTACCGGAGTCGGAACGCCGCAAGCGTCACCTGCTGCGCTCCCGGCTGGCCCGGCTGGGCTTCGGCCAGGCGGCCCCGGGCGTGTGGATCGCCCCGTCGCACGTCGCGGAGGAGACCCGCCACACCCTGCGCCGCCTCGAACTCGCCCCCTACGTCGACCTCTTCCGCGGCACCCACGAGGGCTTCACGCCGACGCCGGAGGCGGTGGCGCGGTGGTGGGACCTCCCGGCGACGGCCAAGCTGCACGAGGCGTTCCTGGACGCCCACGAGCCGGTGCTGGCGAGGTGGTCGGCCCGCCCGGCGGCGGAGCAGCCGGCGGGCCCGGACGCGTACCGCGACTACCTGCTGGCCCTCGATGCCTGGCGCCACCTCCCCTACGCCGACCCCGGACTGCCCCCCGAGGTCCTGCCCCCGGACTGGCCGGGAGCCCGGGCGGCGGAGGTCTTCGCGGCCCTGGACGACCGGCTGCGGACCGCCGCGGCGCATTTCGTCGGCGCCGCCCTGCACACACCGTGACCGGCCGGCCGGCCCGATGAGCCGCTGAACCGCCCGTACCCCGCCGTGCCCGAATTGCGGGGGTCCGGTGTGGTCGCGAAGATGAAGGGGGCAGTGCCGCGCTTCTTCGCGGCTGCGCATTCCTCACGTCATGCCCCTCCGAATCGCCGGGCGGCGGTCCGCCCCCGGCTGCTCCCGCGGGAAGGGATTTCCGACATGCCGGTTTGCACGACGCGCGACGGTGTCGACATCTTCTACCAGGACTGGGGCCGGGGCCGCCCCGTGGTGTTCATCCACGGCTGGCCGCTGAACGGCGACGCCTGGCAGGACCAGCTCAAGGCCGTGGCCGACGCCGGCTTCCGCGGCATCGCCCACGACCGCCGGGGGCACGGGCGGTCCACGCCGGTCTTCGACGGCTACGACTTCGACACCTTCGCCGACGACCTGAACGACCTGCTCACCGGACTGGACCTGCGGGACGTCACCCTGGTGGCACATTCCATGGGCGGCGGCGAGCTGGCCCGCTACATCGGCAGGCACGGCACCGGGCGGGTGCGTTCCGCGGTGCTTCTCTCGGCGATCCCGCCGCTGATGCTGCAGGGCCCGGACAATCCCGAGGGCGTGCCGCAGAAGGTCTTCGACGACATCAAGGCCGGGATTCTCCACGAGCGCTCGCAGTTCTGGCAGGACACCGCGGTCGGCTTCTTCTCCGCGAACCGCGAGGGCACCAAGGCGACCCAGGGAAACAAGGACGCCTTCTGGCACATGGCCATGGCCGAGACCATCGAGGGCGGCGTCGCCTGCGTCGACGCCTTCGCGGCCACCGACTTCCACGAGGACCTCCGGAAATTCGACGTGCCGACCCTCGTCGTCCACGGCGACGACGACCAGGTCGTGCCGATCGACGCCACCGGCCGCAAGACCGCCGAGATCGTCCGGGACGCCGAACTCAAGGTCTACGAAGGCGGCAGCCACGGCATCGCGCTCGTGCCGGGCGACAAGGAGAAGTTCACCAAGGACCTGCTGGCATTCCTCCAGAAGTGACGGCTTGCGAACCCCCCACCCGGAGCAGCACGATGAGCGACCCGAGCAGTACCGACAACAGCGGAACCCCCGTCGAAAGCGACCAGTACTCGCTCAGCGTCGGCGCCGACGGCCCGATCCTCCTGCAGGACGGCTATCTGATCGAGAAGATGGCCCAGTTCAACCGCGAGCGCGTCCCCGAGCGGGTGGTGCACGCCAAGGGCTCGGGGGCGTACGGCACCTTCCAGGTCACCGGCGACGTCAGCGAGCTGACCAGGGCCGACGTCTTCCAGCCCGGCCACCGCACCCGGATGCTGGCCCGCTTCTCGACCGTCGCCGGTGAGCAGGGCAGCCCGGACACCTGGCGGGACCCGCGGGGCTTCGCGCTGAAGTTCTACACCCGCGACGGCGTGTACGACATGGTGGGCAACAACACGCCTGTCTTCTTCATGCGCGACCCCAGCAAGTTCCAGGACTTCATCCGCTCGCAGAAGCGCACCATGGACTCGGGCCTGCGCGACAACGACATGCAGTGGGACTACTGGACGCTCTCGCCGGAGTCGGCGCACCAGGTGACGTACCTGATGGGCGACCGCGGCATCCCCAAGAGCTACCGGCACATGAACGGCTACGGCTCCCACACCTATCTGTGGACCAACGCCGCAGGCGAGCGCACCTGGATCAAGTACCACTTCAAGACCGACCAGGGCGTCGCGTACCTCGCCGACGCCGACGCCGCCGCGCTGGCCGGCGAGGACGCCGACTTCCACCGCCGCGACCTGGCCGGGGCGATCGCCCGCGGCGAGGCGCCGTCGTGGACGCTGTACGTGCAGGCGATCCCGTACGACGACGCGCCGGACTACCGCTTCAACATCTTCGACGTGACCAAGACCGTCCCGCACGGCGACTACCCGCTGATCGAGGTCGGCCGGATGACGCTCGACACCAACCCCGAGGACTACTTCGTCCACATCGAGCAGGCCGCCTTCGAACCCAACAACCTGGTGCCCGGCATCGGCCCGTCGCCGGACAAGATGCTCCAGGCCCGGCTGTTCTCCTACGCCGACACCCACCGCTACCGCATCGGCACCAACTACGCGCAACTGCCGCCCAACCAGTCGGAGACCGAGGTCCGTTCGTACGCCAAGGACGGCGCCATGCGCTACCACCCGGCCAACGTCGCCCGCCCCTACGCCCCCAACTCCTACGGCGGCCCGGCCGCCGACGAGGAGCGCTTCAACCATCCGCCGCGCTGGACGGTGGACACCGCGGAGATGATCCGCGCCGCCTACACCCTGCACGCGGACGACGACGACTTCACCCAGCCCGGCACGCTCGTGCGCGACGTCCTGGACGACGCCGGACGCGACCGCCTGGTCGGCAACGTCGTCCGGCACCTGCACAACGGCGTCAGCCAGGCCGTGCTGCAGCGCGCCGTCGCGTACTGGCGCAGCATCGACCTGCGCACCGGCGACAGGATCGCCGCCGGCGTCCGCCAGGTCTGACACCCGCGGCAGGGCCGTCCCGCCCGCCGCGGTCAGCCGGCGCCGGCCCCGGTCAGCGGCCGTCCAGCGTCAGCCTCGGCTTCGGCCCGTCGGTGCGCCCCGTCGGCGGCCTGCGGCTGCCCGCGCGGTACGGCGCCGGCCACGGAGCGCCCGGCCCCGAGTAGCCCTGTTCCGCGGCGGCGTGCAGCGTCCAGTTCGGGTCGTACAGGTGCGGGCGGGCCAGGGCGCACAGGTCGGCGCGGCCGGCCAGGATCAGGGAGTTCACGTCGTCCCACGAGGAGATCGCCCCGACCGCGATCACCGGGATCCCCGTCTCCGCGCGGATGCGGTCGGCGTACGGCGTCTGGTACGAGCGGCCGAACGCCGGCTGCTCGTCGGCCACGACCTGTCCGGTGGAGACGTCGATCGCCGCCGCGCCGTGGGCGGCGAACGCGCGGGCGACCGTGACCGCGTCGGCCGCGGTGGTGCCGCCCTCGGCCCAGTCCGTGGCGGAGATCCGCACGGTCAGGGGGCGGTCGGCCGGCCACACGGCGCGTACCGCGTCGAAGACCTCCAGCGGGTAGCGCAGCCGGGCGCCGAGGTCGCCGCCGTAGGCGTCGGTGCGCTTGTTCGTCAGCGGGGACAGGAAGCCGGAGAGCAGGTACCCGTGGGCGCAGTGCAGCTCCAGCAGGTCGAACCCGGCGCGGGCGGCGCGCCGCGCGGCGGCGGCGAACTCCTCGCGGATCTCGTCCATGCCGGCGCGGTCCAGCGCGCGCGGCGTCTGGTTCAGGCCCGCACGGTACGGCAGCGGGGAGGGGGCTACGACGGGCCAGTTGCCGTCGGCCAGCGGCTCGTCGATGCCCTCCCACATCAGCTTCGTGGAGCCCTTGCGGCCGGCGTGGCCGAGCTGGACGCCGAGCGCGGTGCCGGGCGCGTGGGCGCGTACGAAGTCGGTGACGCGGCGCCAGCCGGCCTCCTGCTCGTCCGACCACAGGCCGGTGCAGCCGGGGGTGATGCGGCCCCGGGGGCTGACGCAGACCATCTCGGTCATCACCAGTCCGGCGCCGCCCAGCGCGCGGGCGCCGAGGTGGACGAGGTGGAAGTCGCCGGGCAGGCCGTCCTCGGCGACGTACATGTCCATCGGCGAGCACACCACGCGGTTGCGCAGCGTCAGACCGCCGAGGGTGTACGGCGTGAACATCGGCGGCGTGCCCTGCGGCACCCCCGCCTCGCGCTCGACGGAGGCGACGAAGCCGGGGTCGCGCAGCCGCAGGTTGTCGTGGGTGATGCGGCGGCTACGGGTCAGCAGGTCGAACGCGAACTGCCGGGGCGGGCGGCCGAGATGGCGGGCCAGGTCCTCGAACCACTCGCGGCTGGCGTGCGCGGCACGCTGGGTGGAGGCGACGACGGGCTTGCGTTCGGTCTCGTACGCCGCGAGCGCCGAGGGCACGTCCGGCTGCTCCTCGATGCACGCGGCGAGCGCGAGGGCGTCCTCGACGGCGAGTTTGGTGCCGGAGCCGACGGAGAAGTGGGCGGTGTGGGCGGCGTCGCCGAGGAGGACGACGGCACCGCCTCCGCTCGACGGCTCGTGCCACCAGCGGTCGTTGACCACGGTGCGGAACGCCGTCCACTGCGAGCGGTTGCCCGTCAGCGGCCGGCCGCCGAGCGCGTCGGCGAAGTACGCGGCGCACCGCTTGGCCGTCTCCTCCTCGCCGCACACGTCGAGCCCGGCGCGCCGCCAGACCTCCTCGCGCATCTCGACGATGACGGTGGAGGCCCCTCCCGAGGACGCGGACGACGCGGCCGACACGGCGTACGGGTAGCCGTGCAACTGCATGACGCCCGCGTCGGTCTCGACGATCTCGAAGCGGAAGGCGTCGAAGGCGAACGGGGCGGACAGCCACACGTAGCGGCAGCGGTGTTCGGCTGTCCGGGGGCGGAAGACGCCGGCGTGCGCCTCGCGGGTGGCGCTGTTCACGCCGTCGGCGCCGACGACGAGGTCGTGGGTGCGGGCGAGTTCGGCGGCGGGCGGCGCCTCGGTACGAAAGCGCAGGTCGACGCCGAGGTCGCGGCAGCGCTGCTGGAGTACCGCGAGCAGCCGGCGGCGGCCGAGCGCGGCGAAGCCGTGCCCGCCGGAGCGCTGCACGGTGCCGCGGTGGACGATGTCGATGTCGTCCCAGCGCACGAACTCCCGCTGCAGCGCCGCGTAGACGACGGGGTCGGCGTGCTCGATGCCGCCGAGGGTCTCGTCGGAGAGCACGACGCCGAAGCCGTACGTGCTGTCCGGGGCGTTGCGCTCGTAGACGGTGACCGCGCGGGCGGGGTCGAGCCGCTTGAGGAGCGCCGCGGCGTACAGCCCGCCGGGCCCGCCGCCGATGACCGCGGTCCGCACGGCGCTCAGCGCCCCTGCCACGCCGGGGACCGCTTGGCGGTGAACGCGGCGTGGAACTCGGCGTAGTCGGCGCTGTTCATCAGCAGCGCCTGGGTGGCGGCGTCCATCTCGACGGCGGCGGCCAGCGGCATGTCCAGCTCGGCGGTGAGCAGCGCCTTGGTCTGCGCGTACGCGAGCGCGGGCCCGTCGGCGAGCCGGCGGGCCAGCGCCGCGGCGGCCTCGTCGGCGCGGCCTTCGTCGGCGAGTTCGCTGAGGAGGCCGATGCGTTCGGCCTCGGGGGCGCGGACGGCGTCGCCGAGCATCAGCAGCCGGGTGGCGTGGCCGAGGCCGACGACGCGGGGCAGCAGGTAGGCGGCGCCCATGTCGCCGCCGGAGAGGCCGACGCGGGTGAAGAGGAACGCGAAGCGCGCGGAGTGGTCGGCGACGCGGAAGTCGGCGGCGAGCGCGAGGACGGCGCCGGCGCCGGCGGCGACCCCGTGCACGGCCGCGACCACCGGGAACGGGGCGTCGCGCAGGGCGCGTACGACCTGTCCTGTCATGCGGTTGAAGTCCAGCAGCCGGCCGGTGTCCATGGCCAGGGTGGCGCCGATGATCTCGTCGACGTCGCCGCCGGAGCAGAAGCCCCGGCCGGCGCCAGCGAGGACGAGCGCGCGGGTGCCGCCGGTGCGGGCCAGCTCGGCGATCAGGTCGCGGAGGTCGGCGTAGGCCTCGAAGGTCAGCGCGTTGAGCTTCTCGGGGCGGTCGAGCGTGACGGTGACGACGCCGTCGTCTTCGGTGACCCGCAGGTGCTCCCACTGCTCGGTGCGGCCGGCGGATCCGGTGAACGGGCTCATCGTGCGCGGCCCCTGTCTGCAGACGGTGGCGGGCGGTGGCGGTAAGCCGAAGTTATCACCCGTACGTGACTGTCGTCACGACCGCGCGATAAGGCGGCCGGCACACGGGTCCCGCGCAACGGCCCCGGGAGCGGGCGGAAGGACGGCGGGGCGTCAGCCGAGGGTGGCGACCATGAGCGCCTTGATGGTGTGCATCCGGTTCTCCGCCTCGTCGAAGACGACGGAGTGCGCCGACTCGAAGACCTCGTCGGTGACCTCCAGCGACGTGAGCCCGTGGCGCGCGTGGATCTCCCGGCCGACGGCCGTGCCGAGGTCGTGGAAGGAGGGCAGGCAGTGCAGGAACTTCACGTCCGGGTTGCCGGTGGCGCGCAGCACGTCCGCCGTCACCGCGTACGGGCGCAGCGCCGCGATCCGCTCGTCCCACACCTCCTGGGGCTCCCCCATCGAGACCCACACGTCGGTGGCGACGAAGTCGGCGCCGGCCACGCCCTCGGCGACATCGGCGGTGAGCGTGATCCGCGCACCGGAGACGGCGGCGAGCCGGCGGGCCTCGGTGACGACGCCGTCGGCGGGCCAGTACGCCTCGGGCGCGACGATGCGCACGTCCATGCCGAGCAGGGCGGCGGTGACGAGGTAGGAGTTGCCCATGTTGAAGCGGGCGTCGCCGAGGTAGGCGTACGCGATCTCCCCGACCGGCCCGGGGCGGTGCTCGGTCATCGTGAGCACGTCGGCGAGCATCTGCGTGGGGTGCCACTCGTCGGTCAGGCCGTTGTAGACGGGCACGCCCGCGTACGCGGCCAGTTCCTCGACGGCCGTCTGGGCGGCGCCGCGGTACTGGATGGCGTCGTACATCCGCCCCAGCACGCGCGCGGTGTCCTTCACCGACTCCTTGTGCCCGAGCTGCGAGCCGGCCGGGTCCATGTACGTGGTCGACGCGCCCTGGTCGGCCGCCGCGACCTCGAACGCGGCACGGGTGCGCGTCGAGGTCTTCTCGAAGACCAGCGCGACGTTCTTCCCGGCCAGCCGGCGGCCCTCGGTGCCCGCCCGCTTCGCCGCCTTCAGCTCGGCGGCCAGCGCGAGGAGATGGCGCAGTTCCTCGGCGGTGCAGTCCAGCTCCTTGACGAAGCTCCGGCCGGTGAGGTCTATCGCCATGGTTCCGCGCTCCTGAGATTCTATGCGTACGAACGCATCACTATACAGACCGCCCCGTGGCCGCCGCCCCGGGCCTAGACCGGGCCGCGCTCGACGGGGCAGCTCATGCACCGCGGCCCGCCCCGGCCCCGGCCCAGCTCGCTGCCGCGGATCTCGATCACCTCGATGCCCTGCTTGCGCAGGAACGTGTTCGTCGTCGAGTTCCGCTCGTACGCCACCACCACACCCGGCTCCACCGCCAGCACGTTGCAGCCGTCGTCCCACTGCTCCCGCTCCGCGGCGTGCACGTCCTGCGTCGCCGTCAGCACCCGGATCCCGTCCAGGCCCAGCGCGGCGGCGATGGCGTTGTGCATGTGCTCCGGCGGATGGTCGGTGACCTTCAGGTCGTCGCTGCCCGAGCCGGGCTCGATGGTGTACGAGCGCAGCATGCCCAGACCCGCGTACTGCGTGAACGTGTCGCCGTCGATCATCGTCATCACCGTGTCGAGGTGCATGAACGCCCGCGCCTTCGGCATGTCCAGCGCGACGATCGTCCGCGCGGAACCCGCCGCGAACAGCCCGCGCGCCAGCAGCTCCACGGCCTGCGGCGTAGTGCGCTCGCTCATCCCGATGAGCACGGCGCCGTTGCCGATGACCAGGACGTCGCCGCCCTCGATGGTCGACGGGTAGTCCTCCTGCCCCCCGGACCAGACGTGGAACGCGCCCGACTGCGGTCCCGCGAACAGCGGGTGGTGCTTGTAGATCGCCTCGAAGTGGACCGTCTCGCGCTGGCGCGCCGGCCAGCGCATCGCGTTGATCGACACCCCGTCGTAGACCCAGCAGGAGGTGTCCCGGGTGAACAGGTGGTTCGGCAGCGGGCCGAGGAGGAAGTCGTCCGGGTCCATCACGTGGAAGCGCACCGACGCGGGCTCGGCGAACCCCGCCAGATACTCCCGCTTCGTCATCCCGCCGACCAGCGCCTCCACGAGCGCCGCGGAGTCCATGGACTCGAAGGTGGAGCGGAGCTTCTCGGTGGCGAGCGGACCGTACTCCTTCTCGTCGAAGACCCGGTCGAGGATCAGCGCCCGCGCCTCGGGGAGGCCGAGGGTCTCGGCGAGCAGGTCGCCGAAGAGGTGCACCTGCACGCCGCGGTCGCGCAGCACGTCGGCGAAGCCGTCGTGCTCCTCGCGGGCCCGGCGGACCCAGAGCACGTCGTCGAAGAGGAGGGCGTCCTTGTTGCGGGGCGTGAGCCGCTTCAGCTCCATGTCCGGCCGGTGCAATATCACGCGGCGCAGGCGGCCTGCCTCGGAGTCGACGCGGAATGAGGGCGCTGGCATGAGATCAGACTGCCACGCGGGGCGACGCGGGGCAGCGATTCGGGATCAGGTGACGGGGGGCAGAGGTTCGTCGACGGCGTCACCGCGCAGCACCGGCACCGGCGGTCGCGCCCGGGTGGCGCCCGCGGTTGCGGATTGCTGTTGCGTTCGAGCGCACTCCAGCTCGTAGGGTCCGCACCGTTGTGAGGACGAGCACCGACGAGGCGAGGAGAGCCGCATGCGCCACCGCGTTCTGGGCGGAACCGGCATGGAGGTCAGCCCGTACTGCCTGGGCACGATGATGTTCGGCTCCGTCGGAAACGGCGATCACGACGACTGCGTGCGCATCACGCATGCCGCACTGGACGCGGGCATCAACTTCGTCGACACGGCCGACATGTACTCGGCCGGGGAGTCGGAGACGATCGTCGGCAAGGCGCTGAAGGGCCGGCGCGACGACGTGGTGCTCGCGACCAAGGTCTACTTCCCGATGGGGGACGGCCCCAACAGGGGCGGCGGTTCGCGGCGCTGGATCGTCCGCGAGGTGGAGGAGAGCCTGCGGCGGCTGCGGACGGACTGGATCGACCTGTACCAGGTCCACCGCCGGGACCACACCACCGACGTCGAGGAGACGCTCTCCGCCCTGACCGACCTCGTCCGGCAGGGCAAGATCAGGGCGTTCGGCTGCTCGACGTTCCCCGCCGACGAGGTCGTCGAGGCCCACCACGTCGCCGAGCGCCGGGGGCTCATGCGGTTCCGCACCGAGCAGCCGCCCTACTCCCTGCTCGCCCGGGGCGTGGAGCGGCACCTGCTGCCGGTGGTGCAGCGCCTGGGGATGGGGGCGCTGACCTGGAGCCCGCTGGCCTCCGGCTTCCTGACCGGGCGTTACCGCAAGGGGCAGGCCCTCGATCTGAGCACCGGCCGTCCCACCCTGAACCCGAACCGCTTCGACCCGTCCTCGCCGCTGACCGCGGCGAAGCTGGAGGTCGTCGAGAAGCTCGTCGACGTGGCCGCGGAGGTGGGCTGCTCGCTGCCGGAGCTCGCGGTCGCCTTCCCGCTCGCCCACCCCGCCGTGACGTCGGTGATCATCGGCCCGCGCACCATGGAGCAGCTCCAGCACACGCTGGCCGGTGCCTCCGTGGCGCTGGACGACGCCGTGCTCGACCGGATCGACGAGATCGTCCCGCCCGGCACCGACGTCTACCCCCCGGACGGGGCCTGGACCCCGCCGTCGCTCACCGAGCCGGCCCGGCGACGCCGTACGGCGGACGCCAGGTCCGCCGCCTGAGGCGCCGGACGCACGGCCCCGCGCGGTCCGATGCCCGGGGACGCGGGGCCGCCCCGGCTCACAGCCGCGGGTCCACCGGCTCCGACTCCAGCGCCAGCACCGCGAACACCGCCTCGTGCACCCGCCACAGCGGCTCCCCCGCCGCCAGCCGGTCGAGCGCCTCAAGGCCGAGCGCGTACTCGCGCAGCGCCAGGGAGCGCTTGTGGCCCAGGTAGCGGCTGCGCAGCCGGGTCAGGTTCTCCTGCCGGGCGTACTCCGGGCCGTAGATGATGCGCAGGTACTCCCGGCCGCGGCACTTGACGCCCGGCTGAACGAGCCGGCCCTCCCCGCTCCGTACGAGCGCCTGCAGCGGCTTGACGACCACGCCCTCGCCGCCGGCCGCCGTCAGCTCCTGCCACCAGCGCACGCCCGCGGCCACCGAGGCGTCGTCGCCGGTGTCGACGTACAGCCGCCCGGTGCGCTGCAGCAGGCCGCTGTCGTCGTGCTCCACCAGCCGGTCGAGCAGGGCGAGCTGGGCGTCGTGCGGCTCGGTGGCCAGGTTCCGGCCCTCGGCGGCGAGGAGCTGGAACGGGGCCAGCCGCACGCCGTCGAGGCCGTCGACCGGCCAGCAGTAGCGCCGGTACGCGGCCGAGAACGCCTCGGCGTCGACGGCCCGCTCGCGCTGGCGGTCGAGGAGGGCCGAGAGGGCGGTGGCGGGGTCGGGGTCGGGGCCGGGGTCCGCGGCGGTGGCGGGGCCCGTGTCCGCGGCCGGGAGTGCCGCCGGGGCCGGCGGCGCGGTGGCCGCCAGGCGCGTCCGCGCCGCCTCCAGCGCCGCCAGCGCACCCGGGAACACCGCCCGCGACGCCGCGCCCACCGCGGCGTACTGCTGCCGCAGCAGCCCGCCCGCCTTCAGCGACCACGGCAGCAGCTCGGCGTCGAGCAGCAGCCAGTCCGTCCCCAGCTCCTCCCACAGCCCGGCCGCCGTCACCGCGTCGCGGACGCGGGCGAGCACCTGCTCGGTGGTCTCCGCGTCGGAGAAGAACGGGCGGCCCGTGCGCGTGTGCAGCGCGCCGGTCACGCCGGCGCCCGGCGGCAGGCCGAAGCGCTTCTCCGCGACGCCCCCGTCCCGGCACACCAGCGCCACGGCGCGCGAGCCCATGTGCTTCTCCTCGCACACCACCCGCGCCACGCCGTCCGCGCGGTACGCCGCGAACGCCTCCGCCGGGTGCTCCAGGTGCCCCTCCTCGGCGGAGGTGGCGGTGGGCGCCATCGTCGGCGGCAGGTAGAGCAGCAGCCGCGGATCGACCGCGAAGCGGCTCATGACTTCGAGCGCCGCCGCCGCGTTCTCCTCCCGTACGGCGACGCGGCCGTGCTGTCCGGTCTCCACGACGCGGCGGCCGTGCACGTCGGCGAGGTCCAGCGGGCGGTCGCCGCCCGCAGCCCCCTGTGCGGTGCCGGCTCCGGCGGCCAGCGGCTTGACCGGCTCATACCAGACGCGCTCGGCCGGGACGCCGACGAGCTCGCGCTCCGGCCAGCGCAGCGCGGTCAGCCTGCCGCCGAAGACGCAACCGGTGTCGAGGCAGAGGGTGTTGTTGAGCCACGACGCCTCCGGCGTCGGGGTGTGGCCGTAGACGACGGCGGCGCGGCCGCGGTACTCCTCGGCCCACGGGTAGCGCACCGGCAGCCCGTACTCGTCGGTCTCGCCCGTGGTGTCCCCGTACAGCGCGAAGGAGCGCACCCGGCCCGAGGTGCGGCCGTGGTACTTCTCCGGCAGGCCGGCGTGGCTGACGACGAGCCGGCCGCCGTCGAGGACGTAGTGGCTGACGAGCCCGTCGACGAACGTCCGCACCCGCTCGCGGAACCCGGGCTCCGCCGCCTCCGCGCGCTCCAGCTGCTCGACGGTCTCGGCGAGGCCGTGCGTCACCTTGACGTTCCGGCCGTGCAGCAGACGGCCCAGCTTGTTCTCGTGGTTGCCGGGCACGCACAGCGCGCTGCCCGCGGCTACCATGCCCATGACGCGGCGCAGCACACCGGGGCTGTCCGGGCCACGGTCGACGAGGTCACCGACGAAGACCGCCGTACGGCCCGCGGGGTGCACCCCGTCCTCGTACCCGAGGCTCGTCAGCAGCGTCTCCAGCTCGCTCGCGCAGCCGTGGACGTCGCCGATGAGGTCGAACGGGCCGGTGAGGTGGGCCAGATCGTTGTAGCGGCGCTCCCGCACGACCTGGGCGGCGTCCACGTCGTCCGTGCCACGCAGGTGGTGCACGGTGCGGAAGCCCTCGCGCTGCAACCCGCGCAGGCCGCGGCGCAGCTCGCGGCGCTGCCGCGGGATGACGTGGGCGCCCATGGCGGCGCGGTCCGGACGGGCGGCGTTGCGCTCGCGGCAGACGCTCTCGGGGACGTCGAGGACGATCGCGACGGGCAGCACGTCGTGCTCACGGGCGAGCCGGACGAGCTGGCGGCGGGCCTCGGGCTGGACGCTGGTGGCGTCGACGACGGTGAGCCGGCCGGCGGCGAGACGCTTGCCGGCGACGTAGTGCAGGACGTCGAAGGCGTCGCCGGAGGCGGACTGGTCGTTCTCGTCGTCGGCGACGAGGCCGCGGCAGAAGTCGGAGGAGAGGACCTCGGTGGGCTTGAAGTGCCGGCGGGCGAACGTGGACTTGCCGGAGCCGGTGGTGCCGATGAGGACGACGAGGGAGAGGTCGGGGACGCCGAGGCGGCGGGGGGCGGTGCCGGGTGCCGGGGTGGTGTCGCTCATGACGCCTCCTTCGGGGTGTCGGTGCGGTTGCTCGTGTCGGTGCTAGTACTTGTGCTTGCGCCTGTGGCGGTGCCCGTGCCTGTGGCGGTGCGGGTGTCGGTCCTGGTGAAGACCGCGAGCTGGGTCGGGGGGCCGACCTCCGGGTCGTCCGGGCCCACGCCCTCGTACCCCACCGCGTAGCCGAACCGCGCCGCGACCGGTCCGGCCCAGGCGCGGAACTCCGCCCGGGTCCACTCGAAGCGGTGGTCCGCGTGCCGGACATGGCCGGCGGGCAGGGACTCCCAGCGCACGTTGTACTCCGAGTTGGGCGTCGTCACGACCACGGTCGCGGGCCGTGCGGAGCCGAAGACGGCGTACTCCAGGGCGGGCAGCCGCGGCGGGTCGACGTGCTCGACGACCTCGCTGAGCACGGCGGCGTCGTAGCCCGCGAGCCGGCGGTCCGTGTACGTGAGCGCGCTCTGCAGCAGCGACACGCGCGCGGCCTGCCGCTCGCCCATGCGCTCCAGCCGCAGCCGGCGGGCGGCGGCCGCGAGGGCGCGTGCGGACACGTCGACGCCGACGATCTCGGTGAACTGCGGGTCGTTCAGCAGCTCCTTGACCAACTGGCCCTGCCCGCAGCCGAGGTCGAGCACCCGGGCCGCGCCGGCGGCGCGCAGCGCCTCGGCGATGGCGGCGCGGCGCTGCACCGCGAGCGGCACCGGCTTCTCCTCGGTGTCGGTCGCCTCGTCGACGGCGTTGTCCAGCTCCTCCGGCTCGGCGTCGTCGGACTCGGCGAGGCGGGCCAGCTCCAGCCGCTCCAGCGCCTCGCGGGCCAGCGACCAGCGGCGGGAGAGATAGCGGCCGGTGATGAGCCGCTGCTCGGGGTGGTCCTCCAGCCAGCCCTCGCCGGCGCGCAGCAGCTTGTCGACCTCGTCGGGGGCGACGCCGTAGTGCTTGGCGTCGTCGAGCACCGGCAGCAGCACGTACAGGTGGCGCAGCGCGTCGGCGAGCCGCACCTCGCCGTCGAGGACGAGGGACACGTACCGCGAGTCGCCCCACGCGGGGAACTCGGGGTCCAGCGGCACGACGTCGGCGGTGACCTGCCAGCCCATCGGCGCGAAGAGGCGGGCGACGAGCTCGGGGCCGCCGCGGGCGGGGACGGCGGGGACTTCGATGCGCAGCGGAAGGGGCCGGGCGGCGCGCTCGGGGTGGGTGCGGCTGGCGCCGGTCATGGCGGTCCGGAAGACGCGGCTGAGCGCGACGGCGAGGAGGGAGGACGCGGCGTAGGGCCGGTCGTTGACGTACTGCGCGAGGGCGGAGTCGGGGCTCTTGCCCTTGCCGCCCTTGCCCTTGCCCTTCGCGGCGCGCACGAGGCCGACGGGGTCCACTTCGAGGAGCAGCGCGGCGGTGCAGCGGGCGGGGGTCGCCTCGGGATAGAAGACGTGGGCCGTGCCGCGGGAGGTGGCGAACTCCTGCGCCTTGCCGGGGTGCTTGTGCAGGAGGAAGCCGAGGTCGGTGGCGGGCGCGGCGTCGGTGCCGGTCGCGGTGATGGTCAGGAACACGTGGGCGAGTATGTCGCGCGGGGCGGGGCGCGGGCCATCGGGTTTTGGCGGGGGCGCGAGAGCGGTGCTCACCCGCGAGAGCGGTGCTCACCCGCCCGCGCCCTTCGCGTGCAGTTCCGCCGCCAGGGCGGCGATCGCCTGCGGGCCGACGCGGCAGCAGCCGCCCAGGGCGGCGGCGCCCGCGTGGCGCCAACTCCCCGCGGCCGGGGCCTCGAACGAGCCGGGGCCGCGCCAGGAGCGGGTCTCCGGGTTCCAGGTCTCGCCGCTGTTGGGGTACGCCAGCACCGGTTTGCCCGTGACGCGCGCCGCCGTCTCCACCGCGTACGCGACGTCCTCCGGCGCACAGCAGTTGACGCCGACCGCCGCCACTCCCTCGTCGTCCGCCGCGACCGCGAAGGCGTCCGCCAGCGGCTCGCCCGCCCGGGTCGCCCCGCCCGCGACCGTGTACGTCAGCCACACCGGTACGCCCAGCCCCGCCGCCGCCCGCAGCAGCGCCGTCGCCTCCGTCACACCCGGAACCGTCTCCAGCGCCAGCACGTCCGGCTCCGCCGCGGCCAGCACCTCCAGCCGGGGGCGGTGGAAGCGTGCCAACTCCGCGACGCCCACGCCGTCCCCGTACCGGCCGTGGTACTCCGAGCCGTCCGCCAGCATCGCCCCGTACGGGCCCGCCGACGCCGCCACCCACACCGGCCGCGGCGCCTCGTCCGCCACCCGCCGGGCCAGCGTCACGCTGCCCGTCAGCAGCCGCGCCGCCTCCTCCCGGCCGACGCCCCGGCGCGCGAAGCCCTCGAACGTCGCCTGGTAGCTCGCCGTCAGCAGCACGTCGGCCCCGGCCCGTACGTACGCGGCGTGCGCGGCCTCGATCTGCGCCGGGTCCTCGGCGAGCACCCGGGCCGACCACAGCGCGTCGCCGAGGTCGCAGCCCTGCGCTTCGAGCTGGTTCGACAGACCACCGTCGAGGACCAGCGGCGGGCCGCTCTCCGCGGCCCGCGCCACCGCCTCCGCGAACGGCACGCCGGGTCTCAACGCCCGTCCCCCGCACCCGACCCCGACTCCGACTCCGACTCCGTCCCCCGCCCCGGCTCCGGTCCCGGTCCGCTCTCCTCCTGCGGCGCCGGGAACCGCTGCTCGTTGCGCTCGATCTTCGCCGCCAGCGCCGCCAGCGGGTCCACCCCCACCACCGAGCAGAACTGCAGCAGGTACGACAGCACGTCCGCGACCTCGTCCGTCACCCGGTGCGCCGCGTCCGGGTCCGCCATGATCCGCGCGGACTCCTCAGGCGTCAGCCACTGGAAGATCTCCACCAGCTCCGCGGCCTCCACGCTCAGCGCCGCGGCCAGGTTCTTGGGGGTGTGGTACTGCTCCCAGTCCCGGGCCGCGGCGAACGCCACGAGCCGCTTCTGCAGTGCCTGTACGTCGTCGGTCATGCGCCCCTGTCTACCACCCGGGCCGACGGCGAAGTCGTCCGCCGGCGTCCACACGATTCTGGGAGCGGTGACCCATGACGCTGTTGCGCGTCGAACTCGACGCCGACCGTGACCGCGCCCGGCGCTTCAACGAACGCGTCAGGCGCGGCGAGCCGTTTCCGAAGGAGCGCCGGCTCGTCATCGACGAGGCGTGGGCACGCGGGTACACGCCCACCGGCAAGGTGACGTACCGGGGAATCGGCCAGGGGCAGCCGCCCACCCTCAAGTTCGACGTGGAGGTCGACGTCTCGACGTGAGGGAGGACGGCCCCGCGGCGCCGTGCCGAACAGCCCCGCGGCCACCGCCGCCGCGCGGCCGCGACCGGCCCGTGGCGCACCCGCCCCGGACAGAACACCTAGTACACCCAGCGCCGGAAACCCGACTCCGCGTCGACCGTGTTGCCCGTGATCGTCGCCGCGTCGTCGCCCAGGAGCAGCCGCACCACGGCCGCCGCCTCGGCCGGTGTGTTCCACTGCCCGCGCGGCAGCGCCCGGCCCACCTGGGCGGCCAGTTCGTCACTCGCCCAACCGGTGTCCGTGGGCCCGGGGTTGACGCAGTTCACGGTGATGCCCCGGTCCACGAGGGCGTCCGAAAGCGTCAGCGTCAACTGCTGGAGCGCTCCCTTCGTGGCGGCGTACGGGACCTCCTGGCTCATGGGTGCCAGATGCTGGCCGGAGGTGAAGAGCACGACCCGGCCGCCGCCCCGCCCCTTCCCCGCCGCCGCGTCGTACTGTGCCGCGTACGCCTGCACCAGCAGCAGCGTGGCCCGGACGTTCACCGCCCAGCACAGGTCCAGTTCGGCGGCCGTCAGCCCTTCCAGGTCGTACGTGGAGCTGCGGGCGTGGTTGACGACCAGGGTGTCCACCATCCCGTACCGCTGGCCCGCCGCGGCCAGCAGCGCGGCGGGGGCCTCGGGTTCGGCGAGGTCGGCGTGCGCGTAGGCGAGCCGGCCGCCCTCGCCGCCGAGGGCGGCGGTGACGGCCGCGGTGCCGCCGCGGTCGGCGCCCCAGGGCATCTCGTCGTCGTGCGGCGTCCAGCCGTGCGCGAAGACGCGCGCGCCCTCGGCCAGCAGCCGGCGGGCGATGGCGAACCCGATTCCCTGCTCGCGGCTCACGCCGGTGACCAGTGCGGTCCGGGCGTCGAGGGGCATGTGCACTCCGTTTCGGTGTAGTTCGTACGTGACCGGCCCGGGCGGGCTCCGTCAGCCGTCGGCGGGCAGTGTGGTCTCCCAGGTGTTCACCGCGAAGTACACGCTCATGCCGTGGCGCTCGTAGAGCGCCGGCGCCCCGGACTCGTTCGCCGTGTCGACCCCGAGCCCGACGGTGTCCCGCCCCCGCCCGGCGAAGGCGGCGAAGGCGTGCCGCAGCAGCATGCCGCCCAGTCCGCGGCCACGGGCTTCGGGCATGACCCCGAGAGTGGTGATCCAGCCCATCGACGCGCGGTCGTCGCGCGCCCGCAGGGCGCCGACGTCGCCGAGGCCGTCGACGTGGACGATCCAGGCGAGCGACCAGTCGAGGCTCGCGTTGGCGGGGTCGGCCAGCCATGTCTCGTAGCTCTGCGGCTGGAAGTCGAAGTGCTCGGACATGGCCCGCTGGAGCAACGCGTGCGTGCGGCGCCGGTCGGGCTCGGCGGTGCAGTCGCGCAGGCGCACGCCGGGTGGCGGCACCGGGGTGGGGTCGGTGACGGGTGCGACGTCGCGGGTCATGACGTGGTAGCGGCGCACGACGTGCCAGCCGCGGGCGCCGAGGAGCGCGGTGTCCATCGTGGGCGCGGTGTTGAGGTGCAGGTGGACGACGGCGCGGCGGGCGCCGTTGGCGGCGGCCTTCGCCGCCGCCCGCGCCTCCATCCGCTCCAGCAGCCGCAGCCCGGCGTCCTGGTGGCCGGGCAGCACGTAGTGATCGACGTCGATGCGCTCGGCGTACGATTCGTCCCAGAGCAGCCCGTACGCGACGAGGGTGCCGTCTGCGGCGTGGGCCAGCCACGAGTTCTGCGGGAGGTCGGCCTCGGGGTGCTTGAGGTCCGCCTCGACCGTGTGCAGGTCCGTCTCCGGGCGGCCGACCTCCAGGACGTCGATCTCGTTCAGGAGCGCACAGATGGCGGGGGCGTCATCGAGCCGCGCCGCCCGTACGGTGAAGGGCATCCGCCAACTGTCCGGGCCCGGCCCGTGCTCCGCAACGCAATTTCTCCACCCGACGACTGACAGAATCTGACATCTGATACTTGACGACCGTCGGGTGCGTACGCCCTGCCCCCGTCAGGGCCGCCTTTGCGGCAGCGTCATCGCCGTGGCGCACTCCGCCTCCGCCAGCGACGGGTCGCTGACCGAGCCCACCACCCGGATGTGCCCGCGCTCGCCCATCCGCCCGGACAGCGCCACCAGTTCCTTCGCCTGCCGCGCGTCCAGGCACCGGTCGAGTCCGTCCGCCAGCACCGTCAGCACCTGCCGCGCCGGCAGCACCTCCGAGGCCGGGTCGACCGCCAGCACCCCGGGACCGGTGAGCAGTACCAGCGCCAGCGCGAGGTAGCGCAACTCCCCGTCGCCCAGCGTCTCGACCGGTGTGCTGCGCTGGCCCGGTTCGCGCAGCAGCACGGCCCGTACCAGCCCGTCCCCGTACTCCTCCGTGGTCAGGTCGTGCACCGGGCCCGCGCAGCCGCCGCGCAGGGCGTCCACGAGGGCCGCGTGCCGGAGGCCGCACTCGTCGCGTACGCGGCGCAGTACCGCGGGGAGGTTGCGGCTGTCGGGGGCGAGCTGTTCGCCGCCGGCCGGTACGGCCGTGGCGGCGCGCATCCGGGCGGGGTGCGGGTCGCAGGGGTAGACGGAGCGGAGCGCGAGGACGGCTTGTTCCGCGGCGGCGAGCACGAGTTGTTCGCCGTCCGTGCGGCCGCCGATGCGCAGCGGTAAGAGGGCGGTGCCGAGCCGGTCGTCGGGGAGGGGGGCGCGGGTGACGGGGGCGGGGCCCGCGGTGTGCCACGAAGCCTGGACGCGATCGCGCCGGGGGTCGCGCAGTGCGGTGGCCAGCAGCGTGTGTCCGCCGCCTGTGAGGCGTTCGCCGACGATGCGCAGTTCGGGTTCGGTCTGGACGGCGACGTCGAGTCGGACGTCGCCGAGGGGGCCGCGGACGGTGCAGCCGAGCCGGACGCCGCGGCGGCCGGCGGCGTCGGGTTTGGCCTTCTGCGGTACGCAGGCCGCGGCGCCTCCGGACACCGGCGCGAACGCCTCTTCCAGGGTGGCTCCGGCGCCGAGCCTGGCCAGTACGCCGCACGCCTCCAGGGCCGCGGTCTTGCCGCTGCCGCTGCCGCCGGTGAGGAGGGTGACAGGGCCGAGGCCGAGCCGGGTGCCGCGGTGCGATTTGAAGGCGGACACGCGCAGTTCGCCGAGGGTGGCGCGGTCGCTGTGGGGGTGGCGCCCGGTGTGGGCGGGGCGCGGGGCGTCCCGCGGCGGGTCCCGCAGGAGGTCGCGGGGGGCGCGGGGAGGGTGCCCGGTGGGGGAGGTCATGCTCCCGGACGGTATTGAGCCCGCCGTCAGCGGAACCGTTCCGGCAGCGGCACCTTCGCCCGTTCGGGCAGGGTAAGGACGGCGTGCCGCGCGTCGGCGGGGCGCGCCGTCAGCGGCCGGCGACCGGTTCGACTTCCGTGCCGACGGGGGCGAGCAGGAAGACGTTGCGGTCGACGCGGTGCATGCTGCTCTGGATGCCGAAGGTGACTCCGCTGGCGAAGTCGAGGATGCGTTTGGCCACGTCGATCTCGGCGCCGGTGAGGTCGAGCAGGACGGGGACTTGCGCTATCAGGTACTCGGCCACCCGCCGGGCGTCGGCGAAGACCTGGCAGCGGATGACGACGAACTGCCGCTGGTCGGCGTCGACTTCGGGGTCGTCGAGGGCTTGGTGCCCGGTCCAGGAGGGCCATTCGTTGCCGCGCAGCGGGACGACTTCGGCGAGCCCCTGCCACTGCTCGTCGGTGACGTCATGTCCGGTCAACGTGCCTCCTTTGCAGTTCCGCGTGCTCCCGGTGCGGCCATCGGGCGATTCTATCGATGGGCCGAACAGGTGACCGCGCAGGGACACACGGGAATCCGGGTTTTTACGTCCCGGGTCGCTCCAAGGTTCCGCTCGACCCGTCGCAAGCAAATCCGAGGATTGACTCGGGTGTGGGGCACGGCGGACGATCGGGCGGGATCCCAGGCGGCAACCCGGCCGGGTCCGTACGCCGTGCGGCCGGCGGCGTACGGGTCCCGGCCGGGTGCCGACCGCCCGCGCGTGGTGCCCGTGCGCGCGTCAGTCGCGGCGGTACTGGGCCGGGGAGTTCTTCGTCGCCTCGTCCTCGTAGCTGCCGGTCCGGCCGCGGTCGACGTGGAACGTGGTGAGCGTCGTGACGGGCGAGTCCGGGTCGCGGCGGTCGCCGATGACGCGCATGTGGGCGCTGAAGCGTTCGGGGGTGACGTCGTAGACGTCGTAGCCGTAGCGGTTCCCTTCGAAGTACTTGAGGTGCGGGTTGGCGGCGCCCATGACAGGCCCGTTGGTCCGGTTCCAGTCCGGTGAGTACGCGCCGGAGGTCACGGAGTGGGCGGTGAACTCGGTGCCGACGAGGGGCGATTCGGGGTTGTCGTAGTCGGTGCGGATGTCGTCGACGAAGGCGGAGTGCCAGTCGCCGGTGACGACGACGAGGTCTTCGAGGCCGGCGGCGTGGACGTGCTGGAGGACTTCCTTGCGTTCGGCGAGGAAGCCGTCCCACTGGTCGGTGAACATGTACGGGCCGCCGGGTGAGCCGCGGAGCTGGCTGAGCATGATCGAGTTGGCCCAGACGTGCCAGCCGTCGGGGGCGTTGCCGATGTGGTGCTTGAGCCAGTTCTTCTGGTCGGTGCCGAGGATGGTGCCGTCGGGCAGGTTCTGCGCGGAGCGGTGGGAGCGCAGGTCGAGGACGGTGAGCTGGAGCAGTCCGCCCCAGTCGCGGACGCGGTGGATCTCGGGGTCGGGGAGTGCGGAGTCGCCGAAGGAGTCGCGGTGCGGCATGTGTTCGTACCAGGCCTGGTATGCGGCGGCACGGCGGCGTACGAAGGGGGCGGAGCCGGTGCTCCCGCTGTAGTCGTTGACGACTTCGTGGTCGTCCCAGGTGAGGAACCAGGGGTGGGCGGCGTGGGCGTCGCGCAGTGCGGGGTCGCCTTTGTAGAGGGCGTGGCGTTTGCGGTAGTCGGCGAGGGTGAGGATCTCGGGTCCGTCGTGGTCGCGGACGTGGTCTTCGGGTACACCGCCGACCTGGCCGTGTTCGTAGATGTAGTCGCCGAGGTGGATCACGAAGTCGACGTTCTCGGCGGCGATGCCGCGGTGGGCGGCGTAGTAGCCGTCGTGGAAGGCCTGGCAGTTGGCGGCGGCGAAGCGGACGCGGCCGACGGGGCCGGCGGGGGCGGTGCGGGTGCGGCCGGTGCGACTGGTGCGGCCGAGGGCGCTGAAGGCGTAGTGGTACGTACGGCCGGGGGCGAGGCCGGTGACGGGGATGTGGACGCTGTGGCCGAGGGTGGCGGAGGCGGGTGCGGTGCCGTGGGCGACGACGCGGCTCAGCTTCGGGTCCTCCGCGACGGTCCAGCGGACGTCGACGATGTCGGGGAGGTCCTGTTCGGCGGCGAGGGGTTCGGGGGCGAGCCGGGTCCACAGCAGCACGGAGTCGGGCTGCGGGTCGCCGGAGGCGACGCCGAGGGTGAAGGGCGCGGCGTCGTAGGTGGCGCCCAGTTGCTCGGCGGCGGCGCGGGCCTGGGCGGGGCTGAGGCCGGCGGTGAGCGGCCAGGCGGCGCCGAGGGCGCCGGCGGCGGCCGCGGACTTGAGCAGGGTGCGGCGGTCGACGGTCACGGGCGGCCTCCTCGGCGGGTGGCGGTGAGGGTGAGGGTGACGGCGTCGGCGTAGCCGTCGTTGGCGGTGCCGCCGGCGCGGGTGAAGGTGAGCAGGAGGCGGGCGGTGCAGGCGCCGGGGGGTACGGGGGCGGTGGCGGTGCGTTCCAGCAGGGCGGTACGGCCGGCGCGTTCCTCCGCGGTGACGGGGCCGAGGACGCTGAGGGCGAGGGGGGTGCCCTGGGCGTCGCGGAGTTCGACGGAGAGGCGGGCGCCGTCCTGTTGGCCGGCGTAGCCGCCGAGCCAGGCGGTGAGGGTGTAGCGGACGCGGCCCGCGTCGATGGCCGGGTGGCCGGTGGCGCCCTTCTGGGGGAGGTCGATGTCCTGGAGGAGTGCGGTGCGGGGGCTGTTGCCGCCGGTGAAGAAGCGGGTGCCGCGGTCGGTGGGGCCGGGGTCGCCGGGGGTGGGGTAGCCGCCGCCGAGGTCGTAGGGGACGAGGGCGGGGGCGCCTTGGGTGAGGCGCCAGCCGTGGACGGTGGTGACGGGGTCCGCGGTGCCTCCGGGCCCGGTCTCTGCGTCGCCGTTGACGACGAGGTTCACTCCTGCCTCCCTGGTGGTCGGGGTGGGGTGGGGGGTGTGGGGCGCAGGTATCACAGCAGCGGCGGGTGAACCTGCGGGAGACGTACGGCGAATGGCGCCGGGCGCGGGTACGGCACGGGTTCGGCGCCGGTTGGGGCGGTCACCCGTCGAGGAGGTGCCGGCCGCGGGCGGTGAGGCGGTGGACGACGTGGGGGCCGGCGCGTTCGCTTTCGGCGAGTCCGGCGCGGCGCAGCACGGTGAGGTGGCCGCTGACGGAGGAGGCGGGCATGCCGAGGCGGGCGGCGATGCCGCCGGTGGTGGCGGGGACGGCGGTGGGGGTGAGGGCGGCGAGGATGCGGGCGCGGCTGGTGCCGAGGAGTGCGGCGAGTGCGGTGTCGCGGTGGGGGGTCGGGCCGGCGGTGCCGGCCGGGGCGGGGTGGCGGCGTACGGGGTGGACGACGACGGGCGGGAGTCCGGGGTCGGCGAGGGCGATGGGGGTGGTGTGGCAGAAGTAGGAGGGAATGAGGCGGAGTCCGCGGCCGTGCAGGTGGAGGGTGGAGTCGAGGGGGTAGGGGGCGCTGAGGACGGGGTCGGTCCAGGTGAAGGGTTCGAGGGTGGCGAGGACGGCGGGCAGGCCGGCTTCGAGTGCTTCGAGCTGGCGGGCGCGGTCGGCGGCGACGGTGGCTTCGATCTCGCTCCAGTCGGGTGCGACGAGGTGGTGGTGGAGGTGGTGTAAGGCGTCGGCGAGGTCGGCGAGTACGGTGCGGTCGCCGGCGGCGAGGCGGCGGGTCCAGGAGGGCAGGGGGCGGTGCCGGGCGGCGAGGCGGATCTCGCGGGCGAGGCGGGTGGCGGGGGTGGCGCGCAGAGTGCGCAGGGCGGCGGTGATGCCGTCCTCGGATTCGGCGGGGGTGAGGAAGTCGGGGAAGTACCTGGCGTCGGCGGGTGCGATGCCGTTGACGAACCGGCAGGTGCGGCGCAGGTCGTGCTGTTGCAGCCGGCTGCGGGCGCGGCGGTGCCAGGGGCGCAGCCGGGCGGGGAGGCGGGGCGCGGGGGTGTACGCCACGTGCAGCCCGAGGATCGCCTCCCAGATCGGGTCGGCGGTGCGGGCGAGCTGGACGTGGCGGAAGTCCCGGTCATTGAAGTGGACATGAAGCTTTCCGGCCATACCCGAGGGTAACCAGGGGCGGCCTGCGCTGTCTCCGGCGCGACCGCCCCCGTTCCGGCGGCGGTGGACTCGGGTTTTCGACGGTGGCGGAAAACCCGTGCGGCACGGGGGTCCTGGGGTGCCTACGATGCGTCGCCGCACGGCCAGCACCTTCGCGAGCAGCTACGGAACACGGGAAGGAGCCAGATGCGGCGCACACCCACACGGAGCCGGTGGCGCAGGATTGCGCTGACCGGCGCGATCTGCGCGACCGTCCTCGCGCACCCGGCGTATGCCGGGGCGGCCGGCGGCACGGCGGAGGCCGGCGGCCCCGCGCCGCCCGCCACCTGGCGGGCCGACCTGAGCGACGTCGGCGCGGACGACGTCAACGTCCGGTACGTACAAGGCGATCTGCGGCTGCGCTCGCAGACCGCCGCACCCGCCTCCCTGCACTCCGTCCCCGGCGAGGGCAGCCAGGTCCTCGCCCCGGAGCGCCTCGAACGCCCCGTCAACCGGGTACGGGCCGAGCTCGACGCCCGCGTCCCGGCGGGCGCCGACGTCGCGGTCGACGTCCGCGGCCGGGCGCCGGACGGCGGCTGGACACAGTGGCTGCCCGCGGGCGGGGGCGCGGCGGACGCGGCCCGGCTGCCGTTCGCGGTCACCGAGGTCCAGGCCCGGCTGACGCTGCGCGCCGGCGGCACAGGCGGCGCCGCGCCCGCCGTGCGGGCGCTGCGGCTTCGGGCCGACACCGACGCGGCGCCGCGCCCCCGGGCCGCCGCCGCCCCGCTGACGTACCGGCTGTTCGCCACCCGCGAGGGCCTGGTGGGCGGCACCACCGCCAACGGCCATGTCATCCGGCCCGACGACCACTTCGTGGCCCTGCCCTCGCGGCGCGGGCTCTCCCCGAAGGGCAGCGCCGAGTACTCGGTGCAGGTCTGCGGTCCGGCGCGCTGCGAGACGGCCCCGGTGTGGGACGTGGGGCCGTGGAACACCAGGGACGACTACTGGAGTCCGCCGTCGGTGCGCGAGTCGTGGCGGGACCTGCCGCAGGGCATGCCGGAGGCGCAGGCGGCGTACCAGAACGGCTACAACGGCGGGCGCGACGAGTTCGGCCGCCGGGTCGCGAACCCGGCGGGCATCGACCTCGCCGACGGCACGTTCTACAACGTCGGCCTCAACGACAACGGCTGGGTCGACGTGACGTTCCTGTGGACCGGCGACCAGACCGGCACGCGGTTCCCCACCTGGGGCACCGACGTACGGGTCCGCCAGGAGTCGAACACCTCCTCCGCGGTGCTGACCACCCTGCCCGGGCCGACGCAGGTGCGGGTGGAGTGCCAGGAGCGCGGCGAGCAGATCACGTACGAGGGCCACACCAACGACGCCTGGGCCTATCTGCCCGACTACGGCGGCTTCATCTCCAACATCTTCATCGACGTCGCCGACGCCTGGCTGCCGGGCGTCCCCGAGTGCTGAACGCGCCACCCCCACCCCCCTCCACCCCCACCGAAGGAGGCGACCCGATGCCTCGCAGACCCCACTCCTCCCCCGCCCCCGCTTCCGCCCGCAGGCCGGCGCGGCGGGCCGCGGCGGTCGTCGTCGCGGCGCTGCTGACGCTGCTGGGACTGACCGCGGCGGCGCCGGCGCAGGCCGACCCCGGCCCCCTGCTGGCGCCGAACTTCAAGGCCCCGTTCCCCTGCGGCCAGCAGTGGACGTACAGCCATCACAGCGCCGAGGTGCGCCGCGCGCTGGACTTCATCCGCTCCGACGGCGGCAGCACCGCGGGCACGCCCACGGTCGCCTCCGCCGCCGGCACCGCCACCCGGCACTACCAGGCGGGCGGCGCAGGCAACTACATCGTCATCGACCACGGCGGCGGCTGGAAGACGTACTACTTCCACCTGGCGTCGTTCTCCGTCGCCAACGGCGCCTCCGTCGCGCAGGGCCAGCAGATCGGCGTCACGGGCAGCACCGGCAACTCCTCGGGCGCCCACATCCACTACGAGCAACTCCTCAACGGCGTCGGCCAGGACATCCGCATCAACGGCTCCGCGCTGCCGTATCCGGGCTCGTACGGCCAGTACCACCTGCGCAGCGACAACTGCGGCAACACCAACTTCTCCACCTGGGGCAGCGGCGTGCGCGTCCGCGCTGACGCGCACCTCAGCGCCCCGGTGGTGACGACCCTCGCCGGTCCGACGCCCGTCTTCGTCGAGTGCCAGAAGAAGGGCGACGTGGTCAACGCCGAGGGCTATACGAACGACTGGTGGAGCCGCCTGCGCGACCAGCGCGGGTTCGTCTCCAACATCTACATCGACCATCCGGCCGCGCAGCTCCCGGGCGTGCCCCTCTGCTGAGCCCCCTGGGTCCCGCAGGGGCCGGCGTCCCGCGCCGGCTCCTGCGCCGGGTCCGTGTCACCAGGGCGGCGGTTCGTCGCCCTCCTCGCCGGGGCGCCGGGCACGCCGTCTACGGGCCATGCCCGCCAGCGCGATCGCGACGGGGGTGACGGCCACCACGGCGAAGACGCCCGCGATGACCGGGCCGGGGACGTCCGGGAACGACCCGGCGTTGCCGGTGGCCAGGAAGGCGACGGCAACGATCAGGACGCAGCCGGCCAGCACGCGGACCGCGGTCCAGCCGTAGCCCATGGCCTCGACGAGGGAGTTCTCGTTGCGCTCGGAGGCGTCGGCTTTCGCCCGGGCGGGGGTGGTGACCTCGGGCCGCGGCGTCCAGTCCGCGCCGCGGTGGCGCTCCCAGACCTCGCGGATCGCCTGTGCCTCGCGATGCGCGAGCAGGCTGCGGGTGTCGATGACGTTGGGCAGGGTCAGCCTTCGGCCGTCGCGGTGGTAGACGACGACGCCCATGACGGGGCGCTTGCGCTCCGCCGACGCGGGCGCGTTGTGCTCCAGTTCCACGGCGACGAGGTCGCGCCACGCGAACCGCCGGGTGCGCAGCCAGCGGAGCGTGAGGCCGGTGTCGTCGACGATCGTCACGCCGCGGACGACGCAGTAGGTGAGGAGGAACAGGCCCAGCGCGGCGGCGCAGAACGGGATCGCGACGGCGGCGGGCGCGCCGGCGCCGATGACCAGCAGCAGCCCGAAGAACGCGAACAGCCCGCCGAAGACGGCGCAGAGCAGGGCGAGGAGGATCATCGATACGAGGGAGCCGCGGTACGTGCGCACCCGTTCCCCGCCGCCCGTCGCACCCGCCATCGCGCACCCCGTCCCGTACCGTCCCCGGCCGTCTTGGCCCGCACAGCCCGCACAGCCCGCGCGCAGCCGCTGCGGGCGGTCCGAGCGTAGAGGGTAGAGGCCGCGCCCGGGGAGGGCACCCGGGCACGGTGGTGCGGGCCGGGGACGCGCGGCTTACGGCGGGGCGCGGGGGCGGCGGGCGCTTACGGCGCCGGCTTACCGCGCACGGCGCGGGCGTAGACCGCGCCGCGCCCGCGCCCGTCGTGGAGGCGCGGCGAGTGCGTCACTTTCGGACGAGATCCAGTTGCAGGTAGTCCAGGTTGAAGTTCTGGTAGGCGTCCTCGTCCATGCGCACCACCAGCTCGTGGGCGCCCTTCGCCAGGTGCAGCCGCTGCAGCGGCTGCCGCGCGAACGCCTCGTGGTGCGTGGTGTTGACGATGCCGACCGGGGCGGCGGCCGTGCCGTCCCATTCGAGCGTCACGGTTCCCGCGGGAGAGTAGGGGGAGGAGACGCGACCCGAGACGTCGTAGACACCGGACTTGGGCACGGTCACGTCGTACTTCAGCCACTCGCCCGCGCGGATCCAGTTGACCGCGATGGCGCCCTCCAGATCGCAGATGTCGACGCCCTCGTCGGGGCGGGCCACGGTGCAGCGGTTCGGGTCGAGGTCGTGGTAGCCGACGCCCTCCCCGCCGGGAGCGTAGTCCTCGGCCTGCACGCGCACGGTTCGGTGGCCGGGCTGCCGATCGTAGCGGTCGAGGTCGCCGCCGTCGCGCCAGTAGTCGAGCGCCTCGACGTTGTCCGTCTGGATCATGCTCGCGGCGTAGTCCTCCACGACCGTCCGCCAGCCGAGGCGCTCGTCGCGCAGGGACGCCTCGTCGGTGTAGCCCACGGCCAGCCCCTTCCACATCGTGTTGATCCACACGCGGCTGTGCTCGCGGATCGCCGCCAGGCTCGCGGGCTGCACCTGGGGGTCGGCGGGGTCGTCGAAGACGATCTCGTACGCCACCGGCTGGCGCCCCGGGAACGTACCCACCGCGTCGGCGTTGCCGTCGTCGAGGATGTGCATGTAGAGGATCTCGGGATCCCGGGCCATGAACTCCGCGGCCTCCGCGACGGTCGGACCGCCCTTGAACAGGGCGTGGTCGACGGTCCCGGTCTGGCGCAGCACCTCGTACATCTGCTCGCGCACCGGCCACCCCTTGTCGAGGTTGACCATCGCCCGGCCCTTGACCGCGCGCATCGCCTCCTCGAAGGTCGGCACGGTGCGGTCGGTCAGCGGCGCCTGGGCTCCGCCGAGGCCCTGCTTCAGCCGGAGGGACTTGATCTGTGCGAGGGTCAGGTCCGAGACCTTGCCGGCGCCGTCAGTGGTGCGGTCCACGGTCTCGTCGTGCATGAGGACCAGGTGGCCGTCCCGCGTGGGGCGTACGTCGATCTCCACCACCTCGGCGCCGTCGGCGATCGCGTGCCGGATCCCCTCCAGCGAGTTCTCCGGGGCGTCCCGCCACTGCCCACGGTGGGCGGCGATCATCAGTGGCGCGTCGGAGCCGTGGCGCAGGAGCCGGTCGTGGATCCGGTCGAGGTCGGTCGGCCGGGCCGCCGCGGCGGGGCCCGCGGCCAGCGCGGTGGCGACGGCAACGGCGATCGCCGCTGCGGCGGCGAGGACGGGTCGCATGGGTCTTCTCATCATGGCGACCAGTCTCCGCCCGGCGGGCGGCAGCCGGGCGAACTTCTGCGGCGATCTTTTTGAACAGCGCGTTCTCGAGCAGAGGTTCGGGGATGGGGCGGGCCGTCTTTACGGGGCTTTTGAGGCGAGGATGCACGGTGTGGGGTGGCCGCGGGGCGGGTGGGGTGGCCGCGGGGCGGGCTGGAGCACGCGGTGCGGGCTGGGTACCGGGGGCACGGGGGTGCATGCGAGGGCTGAGGGGGGGTGTGCGGGGGCGGGGCCCGCGGGTACGGCGGTGGGCGCGGGCCGGGTTACGGAAGCCCGCCGGTGCCGCGATGCGGGTCGCGGGCCGGGCCAGGGGGATCGGACACGGCGGCGCGCCGCAGCCAGGTTCGAGGGGAACGGGTATCGCGATGGGCGCGAGGGCCGCGAGGGCCGCGAGGGCCGCGTCCGCGGGTGCGGCGGTGAGTGCGGGCCGGGTTACGGGGAGCCCGCCGGTGCAGCGATGCGTACCACGGACCCGACCCACGGGGAGCGGGCACGGCGGCGCGCACGGCAGCCGGGTCCGGAGAGAAGCGGGCACGGCGATGAACACGGGGCCGCATCCGCGTCCCCTCACGCCCGCCCAAGGGTATGCGCCCGCTCTGACAGTGAGCCCGGGTCACCGGCGCCGGCGGCTGGCCCGTCGTTGTGGACGAGGCGGGTGCGGGGGTACGTGTCGGGGTGGGCGGTGGTGCGCGGGTGGGCCGGCGTGTGGTGGGGCCCGCATCGGGGTGTGCGTCCGTCCGTGACCGGGGCGGTGTCGGGGGTGCCCGTGTCGGTGTGGGGCGGTGTCGTTGGGGCTCCCCCTGGGCCACCCCGCTTGGTGATTGTCGGGCCTGCGTCCGCCGTCAAGGGCGCCCCCTCCGCTTCGCTCCGGGGACGTCGCTGCGCGATGGGGCTTCGCCCCACCCTTAACTGCGGACTCCGGCCGTGACAGACCAGCAGCTAAGGGTGGCCCAGGGGGAGCGGGCACCCTCCGGCAGGGACTACGGATGCCTTGCCCGGCAGACGAGGGCCGGGCACCGGAGTCGGGCCTGCCGCGGTCGCGGGTGCCCCGGTGGACGGGGGCGAAGCCCCGGAGCTGGGTCTGTCCCGGTCGCGGGCGGGCCGGCGGACGGAGGGCCGGAGGCCGGTTTCGGGGTGCCCCGGTCGCGGGCGTGCTGGTGGCCGGAGGCCAGGCGCCGGTGCCGGGAGGCCGAGCGCCGGTGCCGGGTCCGCTCCTGTCGCGGGGGGTGCGGCGGTCGGGGGCCGGAGCCCCGGAGCTGGGCCCGTCCCGGACGCCGATGCGCCCGGCAGCGGAGGGCGGTAGCCCTGTGCTGGGTAGGGGTTTCGCGTTGGACGTCGGGTCTGCGGGTCGCGGGTGCGCGTGGGTGGGCAAAAGTCCGGGCGCGTGGGCGTTTTAGGTCGGTCGAGGGCGTGGGTTACCGCGGGTTCGTCCCGGTGACGTGCGCGCAGGACACTTCAGGCCGCGGAATGAGGGCTGGGGGTGGGTTTGTGCGTGCCGCGGGGCAAACTTCCATCCTCGTGGGTGATTTGAACCGTTTTGGCGAGCTCATAGCGGCGAGTTCGTGCCGGTGGCCCGCATTCCGGGCTCCTGGGCGGGCTCGCACGGGGCGTGCCCTCATTCAGCAGGCGGTCTGTGGCGACTTTGCGCCGGAAGTGCCCCGTCCGGGCCGCCTTAGCGGCGGCAGGTAAGGGGTGGGGCCCGTTGGTGCGCCCGGCGGGGCGGAATATGGGCTTCACGGCCCGGATCGGGCCGGATTGGGGGGTATTACCGCGAGTTACGACCGGTTTTCTCCGCTCGGGCATCCTGCACGCGGACTGCCACCTGGCCGAGACGCTCTTCGGGTGGTCGGCTGTCGCCTGGACTCTCTCGGGTGTATCGGGATCGGACGGCCCCTCCGGCCCGGGTTTCAGTCGGGAGGACGGCACGGGCCTCCTCGGGATCGATGATCCGGGTGTCGGCGTACACGTGAACGTACAGAGCCGCCGTCGGACGCGGGGAGCCGCATGCTGGTGTCGCGGTCGTCGGGCTTGCCCTGTTCCGCGGTGGGTGATGGTCTCAGGTCGCGCCGAGGCCGTTCAGGAAGGTGGCGGCGACAAGATCGGAGGCCTGCGGGGGTTCCAGGTCGGGGAACCGGTGGGCGACGGTGTCGACGAGTTCGTCCAGGATCGTCCGTGCCCAGGCCGCGTCGACGCCGGCTCGTAGGTAGCCCTCGTCCAGCGCGCGGCGGATGAAGGCGTCGAGGCGCGCACTCTGCTCCTCCCGGCGGGCCCGGGCGGCGGGGTCTTTCTGCATCATCAGGCGCATGTCGACCGGCCATTCGCGGCTGACGGGGATGATCCCCTCCAGGTAGCGGTGGAGGGCGACCGGCAGGGGGGACTCGACCAGGCGGGCTTCGTCCAGAACGCGTTCGGCGGAGTCGAGCTTGGCCTGGAAAACGGCGCTGAGCAGGGCTTCACGGTTTGCGAAGCGGCGGTGGACGGTCGTCCGGTCCACCCCGGCGGCGCTGGCTATGGCGGCCATGGAGGCGCCCGGGTCCTCCGCCAGGAGTCGAGCTCCTGCATGGAGGACGGCAGCCAGGTTACGCGCGGCGTCAGCTCTCATGATGCCGCCATTCTACACGCGGGCTTCACTTAGCTGACTAACTTCCCGATGCGAGATGCGATACCCGAGTTTACCGCATCATTGACGTTGCAATTAGGCCAATTTTCTCTACAGTGGAGTTGCTGTCCCGTTCGGGGCGGTGAAGCAGGCGACGAAACGAGGCACGCGTCATGGCACGGACCTGGCTGATCACGGGGGGCTCGCAGGGCCTGGGCAGGGCCCTGGTGCTCGCGGCCCTGGGGGCCGGCGACAACGTTGTGGTGACTTCCCGCAAGCCGGAGGCGCTGGCTTCCCTGAGGGCCGAGCACCCGGACCGGCTGGAGGCGGTGGCGCTGGACGTCACCTCCGCGTTCCAGTCCCGGGGCGTGGTGGCCGCGGCGGTGGAGCGGTTCGGATCGGTCGACGTCGTCGTCAACAACGCCGGCTACGCCACCAGCGGCTCGATCGAGGACTTTCCCGAGGAGGAGTTCCGCGCGCAGGTCGATACCAATTTGTACGGCGTGGTCAACATGACCCGGGCGGTCCTTCCCGTCATGCGCCGCCAGCGGTCCGGGCACATCGTGCAGATCTCCTCAGTCGGCGGACGTGTGGGTGGTACGCCGGGTCTGAGCGCCTACCAGACCGCGAAGTTCGCCGTCGAGGGGTTCTCCGAAGCATTGGCGAATGAGGTGGCACCGTTCGGTGTCAAGGTCACCATCGTCGAGCCGGGCGGCATCCGCACCGGCTGGGCCGGGGGTGCCGCGGAGCCTTCCGGTCCCGTGACCCCCGACTACGAGGAGACCGTGGGCCTGTGGCTGGCCCGGTTCGCGGACTACGCCGGCAACGAGCCCGGTGACCCGGACCGCATGGCCCGCGCGATCATCGGCGCCGTGGACGCCGAGGAGCCCCCGCGCCGGCTGCTGCTCGGCAGCGACGCCCTGGAGATCGCGATCAGCGCGGAGGAGGGCCGTCTGGCCGAGGCCAGCAAGTGGGCCGAGGTCAGCCGTTCCACGGACTACCCCACCACCTGACGGCACTGTGCGGGCGCGGCAGCGGGACGGACTGCCGGAGAGCGAAGGGCCCGTCCCGCACGGCTCCCCGATCCACCCACGACCCAGGGGCCCGCTCGAAGACCATGGGGGAGCCCCGCCGTCGCAGTCCGGACGGGACCATTCGATCCACGCCCTGTAGCCCGGACGGTTCACCCGACCGAGCAGACCGATTGCACACGGTGCGAGCGTGGAAATCAGCCTCGTGCGACGAACAGCCGTCCCGCCGCCCCGGCGAGCAGCAACCCCCAGCGAGTGGGGAACCACCCTGACCCGTAGCCGGGCCCTGAACGGCGCGTGGTGGCCAGGACCGCAGGCCCACCACACGACCGACCGACGAGGAGCAGAGATGAGTACCGACGACGTCTACGAGCAGGCGCTGGACACCGCAAGCGAACTCCTGGGACAGCGCCTGGAACTCCCGATGAGCCCCGGCGAACCGGCCTCCGGAGCCGACTTCCGCAAGGTCGCGACTGTGCACACGTTCAGGGACTCATGGACCCGTACCGCACTGTCGACGCACGACCGATCCCTGGTCTCCGTCGCCATCGCCGCGACGCTGGGCGCGTTCGAACCGCTGCGCGGGCAGCTGCGCATCGCGCTCAACAACGACGTCACTCAAGACGAGATCGTCGACCTCTTCATCCACCTCTCCGTCTACGCTGGAGCGGCCCGCGCCTTCGAGACATACCAGGTCGCCTTGTCCGTCTTCGCCGAGAACGCTTCGTCCAACCCCGTCTGATTCTCCAGCATCCAGGCCTGTGCGGGCAGGAGCCGGTCCCAGCCGAGCCGTTGTGCTTGGACCCGTGCGCCGAGGCCTTCGCCTTGGAGGGTGGCCTGGCCGGGTGGGGACGGGTACGCCGACGGTGATCAAAGCGCGGCACCGGCGGTAGCAGCGCTGCCAGGCGACGGGGCAGGCGGGACACCGTGACGGGTCGATGGCCTCCAGAGCGTCCCTGCGCTGTTCGGTGAGCGCACCCGTGGTGGAGCCGACCGGCAGGCCGACGTCGCGCCCCCGGATCCACCCACGGCGCCCGCCTGCGCCTGATCACCCAAGCCTCCCACCCGAGTACGCCGCCGCCTCTTCGACGCCCAGGGGCACGGGCGCCGACGAGCAGCAGCGGCGCGCGATCGCAGCCGAGGGCGGGACTGTCCAATCAACGGTGTCACTGGGGTTGTTGAGGTTACTGAGTTTTTCAGGGTGAGTTCGGTTGGGTGAGGGGCAGGCTGGTGGCGGTGAGGCGGATGGCGGCGGTGCGGTCGGGGAAGATGCCGACGACGTCGGTGCGGCGGCGGATCTCTTTGTTCAGCCGTTCTTGTGGGTTGTTCGACCAGTGGCGCTGATGGCGTCGACCAGGCCGGGGTGGGCGTCGGAGACGACGTGCTGGACCCCGGATAGGCCGCGGGCGGTCAGGGAGCGCCAGAAGGCCGGCCAGCCGGCGCCGTCCTCGGCAGTGGCGATGTCCAGGCCGAGGATCTCGCGGTGGCCATCGGCATTGACACCGACCGCGATCAGCGCGTGGACGTTGACGATGCGGCCGCCTTCACGGACTTTCCGGGTCAGTGCATCGGCCCGGACGAAGGTGTAGGGGCCTTGGTCCGGTGGCCGGTTGCGGAACGCGGTGACCTGGGTGTCGAGGTGCTTGGCCATCGCCGAGACCTGCGACTTCGACAGTTGCGTCACGCCCATGGTCTCGGCGGGTTTTCCACCCGGCGGGTGGAGACGCCCAGCAGGTAGGCGGTGGCCACCACGCTGATCAGGGCCTGCTCGGCCCGTCGGCGCCGCTCCGGCAGCCAGTGCGGGCAGTAGCCGCCGTGCCTCAGCTTGGGCACAGCCAGCTCGATGGTGCCGGCACGGGTGTCCCCCTCACGGGGGCGGTAGCCGTTGCGCTGGTTGACCCGCTCGTCGCTGACCTGCCCATACGGGGCGCCGCAAGCCGCATCGGCTTCCGCGGACATCGACGCGTCAGCGAACGTCTTGAGTATCGCGCGCAGCAGATCCGGACTCGCCGCGGCAAGGTTGTCCTCGGTCAGGGCGTGCAGGGGCACACTGTCAGGTGCGGTCATCGTGCTGATCGCGCTGCTCCCCTTCGAGGCTTCGACACTTCGAAGATCAGCCGGTGACCGCTCGACTATGCAGGCACCCACCCGAACCCCGCCACAAACCCCCGGAACAGGTCGAACCCGGAGACCACTTCCCAGGACGCAAACCGCCGGCGCCGGTGCCCCGGGCCCAATGTCAGAGCAGGCGCATACCCTTGGGCGGGCGTGAGGGGGGAGGTGGGGGTCTGGGCGAACAGCGGCGCCCACGACACCGATCCCCCGGTACCCGGTTGCTGCACACGCCGCCGTACCCGGCCCTCCGGGGGCCCGGCCCACCGCACGCACCGCCGTACCCGCGAGCCCTCTCGCCGGGCCTGGCCACGACATGTACCGCGGCATCGGCGGGCTCCCCAGTACCTGGCCAGACACAGGCCGTGGCATCGGCAGGTTCCCCGCAACCAGGCCAGACACGCACCCCAACCCCGGCAGGCTCCCCCCGGAACCAGGCCAGACGCGCACCCCCGCACCCGCGGCCCGGCCCACCACACGTACCGCGGCACCCGTCGGCTCCCCGGACCGTGGCCCCCGCACAGCGGCACCGGCCGGCCGTGCCGGACCCGGCCCGGCACACATCGCGGCACCGGTCGCCGGGCGAGCTTCTCCGGCGACCTTCGTGGCCCGCTCACTTCCTCGCCGCGGGCAGCCGCCCGGGGGGGGTGGGAAGGTGACCTCCACCGCGGTTCGTGCGTCTCGATGAGCAAAAGTCGAGCCGCATGGGCGTTTCGAGGCTGTTTGACGGGTGAGCTACCGCGAGTTCGTCTCGGCGGCATTCACCGGGTGGCCCCCGCCGCCGCCCCGGCCGACCCCTGGACCGGCGAGGCGGATGGCCGGCCGGCATGACGCATTCACGTTCAGGAGCCGGCGAATACCTTGCGCAAGGGATCAAAGTCGTTCTTCTCGGACGCGAACTCTTCCACGAACCGGGTGCCGTACTTCTTGCCGCCCGACCCCAGGATCTCGTCGGCTTCCGCATCAGTAGGAGGAGTCAGGCCGAACGTCTCCTCAAGCCATACCACGTATGCCTCGTGCCCCGGGGAGTACTCCTCGTCGGGGTCCGCCTCGCGCTCCTCGTCCCAAGGGCAGAACCACTCGTCGTCGATCGTAAGCAGCCGGAACAGGTTCCGCAGGCCGTCGATGATGTCGAGATCGCCTTCGTCACCGAAGCGGACGACGGGAAACGTGGCGAGGTCGGCGCGGTCGTCGCAGTGCCCCAGGGCGTAGAACGAACCCGAGGCGGTGGCCTGGGCGAACGGGATGAGCCGGTCGAGGTGACCTCGCGCCTCCTCCTCCCGCGTTTCCGGGCTCAGCGTCTCCACCAGACCGGCGTCGGGTCGGCCGTACCGGTAGAACTCGAAACCGTCCGAGAAGTAGGCGTCTCCAGGCCCGTCGGAGAACTCCTTGAGCAAGTTCAGTTCGGAAACGGGCGAGTAGGCGTCGGTCATGTCATCCCCGGTGCGGAATCGAGAGGTTGCATGCGGGGCGCACGCTACCGCCCGGGGCTGACACCGAAGACCGCACTGCGCGTAGGCGAAAAGGCAGTCCTCTTGCTCGATCGGGGGTCCGGTCGGCCGGACACGGCAGGCTGCGGCCTGTGCCGTCCGTGCGGCCGGGATACGGCCGCACGGACGGTGGTGCTCAGAGTTCGACGGCCTTGGCGAAGGCGACGAAGTCGGCCCAGGCCGCGGGGGCCACGGAGAGCTGACCGCCCTCCCGGTCCTTGGTGTCACGGACGAGGACAGCCTGCGGAGTGACGGCGACCTCGATGCAGTTGTCGCCATCGCCACCGCTGTAGCTGCTCTTGAACCACTCCGGTCCGATCCTGCTCATAGGTCTCCTCGCATCTGCTGCAACAAGTCCACCGTAGCTTCGTGGCTGAGCGCCTGGGAACTGAGCTTCCGGTAGCGCCGCTGGAGCATACCCACATCGGCCAGGTCGCTGATCAGATTGCTCGACCGCTGCCCCTCGGAGTAGCCAAGCCACTTGTGGTCGACGGTTTCGGCGAGGTAGAGAGAGCCGTCTCCCCCGGCGTGGTTCTCCATGCGTCGCGGCATCACCTGGATCTCGACGTTGCGGCGTTCGCCTGTCGCAAGCAGGTGGTCGAGCAGGCGGCGGGTGACCTCCACGCCGCCCCTCTGCCGGTCCAGCAGCGCCTGTTCCAGGATGAAGCCGAAGAACGTGTTCGGCCGCTGGTCAAGCACGGCCTGCCGCTCCAGCCTTGCCGCGACCCGCTGCTCGATCTGTTCTTCGACCAGCGGGGGAAGAACGACCTCGAAAACGGCGCGGATGTACGGCTCGGGCTGTAGTAGCCCCGGAATCGTGCGGCACTCGTACGCGTACAGCGTCAGCGCCTCCTGCTCGATCACCGCCCAGTGCCTGAACCGCGACGCCAGGCCCGCCTTCCTCGTCAGGCTCAGGCGCGTCTCCCTCAGCAGCCTCGCCGCCAGCGGGCCCAGCACCTCCTCCGCCAGCCTGTCCAGGCCCCTCGGCGGGAACCGGCCGCCCCGCTCGATCTTGGAGATGTGCTCCACCGACTACCCCAGGCCGTCGGCCAACGCCTCCTGCGTCAGCCCCGCCTCGTCCCGGAGCACCTTCAGCATCGCCCCGAAGGTCTTGAGATTGTCCGCCGCCTCCGACTCGCCCCCGTACAGGCTGACGTTGCCGACTTTCCCCATGTCCGGCCACCTCTCATGTGTCACTGCCGGCACTCCGGCACCGCCATGGTTACGGACCGCGACTGCACCAGCCCAGCGAGTAACCCGCCCAACCGGCGGTTGGGCGGGTCCTGTACGGGCTCATGGAAGCGCCGAAGGCCCGTTCGCCCCCTCCTACCGGAAGGCTTCGACGTTGCGGCGGGCCCACTCCGCGAAGGGGCGGGGTGCGCGGCCGAGGATGCGTTCGGCGTCCGGGCTGAGGCGCAGTTCGGCGGCGTTGGGCTCGCCGAGGACGGCAAGCGTGGTCTCCACGACGGGTTCGGGAAGGAACGCGGCCATCCGTAGGTGCGCCTCCTGCCGGGTCAGCTCCACGAATCGCACCGGCTCGCCCAGGGCCGCTCCGATCGCCTCGGCCTGCTGCCGGGGCGTGACGGCGACCGGTCCGTTCAACTCGTAGATCTGTCCGTCATGTTCATCCTTGCCGAGCGCAACGGCCGCCACCCCCGCGATGTCCGCCGGATCGATCACCGGGATACCGACGTCACCGAACGGCGCGGCGACGGTCCGCTCGGCACGCACCGACTCCGCCCAGGCGCAGGCGTTGGACGCGAAGCCGCCGGGCCGCAGGATCGTCCAGGCCAGACCGGATTCGCGCACCGCTTCCTCGATCGCCCGCATGACGCCTCCGTGCGAGTGCGACTCCGGCCGGGTGGCCACGCCCTGTGAGGAGAGCAGCACCACCCGCCGGACCCCTTCGCCTCTGGCCACGTCCAGGAGGGCCCGCGGGTCGAGGCCGTGGCCGCCTGCGCCGCCGTCGTGCAGGAACAGGGCTTCGGCCCCCTGGAGAGCGGGCCGCAGGGTCTCCGCCGCGGCCAGGTCGCCCCGCACGTGTCCGGCCCCCGCCGGCAGGTCCACCGGGGTCACCCCCCTGGACACCGCCGTCACCTCCTGCCCTGCCTCCACCATGGCCTGCACCAGCGGCCGGCCGACGTTCCCGGTGGCACCCGTCACCACGATCATTGTCTGCTCCCACGTCTTTCCCAGAGGTTCGTGCAATGACGGGGACGCTAACAACGTCGATATAGTAGGTACCTAGAAGAAAGTGACTCTCTCTCGGAGAGGTGGAAGCCGTGGAGACCGAGACGAACTGGCCGGCAGCGGGCTCCGCGACCGACCCGGTGCTGGCCTGCCCGGTCTCTCCGGTGGTGGACATCGTGTTCAGCCGGTGGACCACGCCGATTCTCTGGTCCCTCCACGCCTTCGGCCGCCAGCGGTTCGTCGAACTGGAGCGGCGCATCAACGGCATCACCCCCAAGGTGCTCACCCAGCGCCTGCGCCAACTGGAGCGCGACGGCCTGGTCGTCCGCACCTACCACCCCGAGGTGCCGCCGCGCGTCGAATACGAGATCAGCGAACTCGGCAGCAGCCTCGCGCCCCTCTTCGCCCACCTCGCCGAGTGGGCCGGCACCCACCTCACGCACGTCGAACAGGCCCGGCGTCGCTACGACGACGCGGGGTCTCCCCGCGCCTGACCGCGAGCGCGGTCCGCACCGGCCGCTGCGGGCAGCGGGCCGCCGCAAGCGGCCCGCTGCCCGCATCCGGAGCCTCCCGTCAGCGCACCTTCAGCGCTCCCAGCAGCATCGGCAGGGAGGCGTGCAACTCCCGCTCCCAGTACGCCCAGCGGTGGGTGCCGGGCCCGTAGAGGTTGGTGATCACCTTCTTGGCGCCGACCCGCTTCAGCTCGGCGGCCAGCGCCTGGTTCTGCCGGTTGAAGTCCGCCTCCAGGGCGTCCGTGGCGCCGGGCGGGTCGAGCGGTCCTGCCGTGCCGTCGCCGCAGGAGAGGTAGACCGGCGTCGACTTCAGCTTCTTCGCCAGGTAGTACGGGTCGTGGGCCTGCCAGATGGCGCGCTGGTCGACCGGGTCGCCCCAGACGCGGCGGGGGTCGTCGCCGCGGCCGGCGAAGAAGCCCATGATGCGGTTGACGGACTCGTCGTTGAGCAGCGGGTGCGCGGCGCCGGAGTAGGCGGCGGCGGCCCGGAACATGCCGCGGTGCCGGGCCGCGTACATCAGCGCGCCCTGGCCGCCCATCGACAGGCCCGCCACCACGCGGTTCGCGCTGGCCCCCCAGTCGCTCTCCAGCAGCCGGCGCAGCTCGTCGGTGTGGAAGGTCTCCCACGCCGGGTCACCGCCCGCGCCGAAGTTCCACCAGTCGCTGTACCAGCCGTTCCAGCCGGCCTCGGGCATGACGACGAGGACGTCGCGCAGGTCGTCGGTCTCCTCGACGTCGGTCGCGGACGTCCACGAGGTGTAGTCGCCGCAGCAGCCGTGCAGCAGCCACAGGGTGGGCCACTTCTGCCCGGACTCCTCCGGGTCCCAGCCGTCGGGCGTCAGCAGGCGTACGGGGACGGTGCGGCCGCCGAGGGCAGGGGACCGTACCGACAGGTCGACCAGGCGCTCGCCGACCCGGGTGACGCCGACGACCTCGGCGTCACCCCGGGCGCCGCCCTTCGCGGCGGCTTCCGGGGCCTCCGGGGCGGCCGCGGCGAGCGACGGGGCGGCGGGGACGAGGGTGAGGAGCAGGGCGGTGAGGATGAGCAGCAAGCGGTTTCTCACGGTCTGAACTGCTGTCATGGCGGCTCCCGTTGGTGGTGTGGGTCGCTGGACGTGCGGGTTCGGACGTGCGGGTTCTCGCGGTGGAAAGGCGTGCGTGATCTCGCGGTGGAAGAGCGACCTCAGCGCCGCTGCGGCAGGATCAGCAGCGCGTCGCCGACCGGGCGCTCCCCCGCCGCGTCGGACGGGTCGTTGATCACCTCGCCGCCGACGGCCATCGTGGTCGATCCGCCGCCGTCGAGGTTCACGGCGTCGCGCAGCCCCAGGGCGCGGGCGACGTCGGCGCTCTCGGGGATGCTGAGGCCGAGGGAGTCCGTGGCGCGGCCGTCGGCGGTGACGAGGACGGTGCGTCCCGCGGCGTCGACACCGGCGAGGGTGCGCGGGTTCCGCTTGTGCATCCAGCCGTAGTAGAAACTCGGGTTGCCGGGCTGGACCATGCCGTCCGCGGCCGGCGTGACGTGCGTGCGGCCGTCGCGGACGAGTTCGGGGCCGCCGTTGACGACCGCCGTGCCGGGCGGGGTGGCGAGGGTCCGGCCGCGGTCGTCGCGCAGCCCGTGGCGTATCCGCAGCTTCTCGCCGGGGCGCGCGAGGCCGGCCAGTTCATCGGCGTGCGCGCCGGTGGCCTGGACGGAGGTGCCCCCGGCCGGCAGCGGGCCGCCGCGCGGCGTGCGCACCTCGACGACCCGGCCGCGGGCGTCGAGCACGGCCTCGGTGCCGTCGCCGGCGGGGGTGCGGGCCCCGTACTCCTCGGTGAAGGCGACGACTTCGTCGTCGTCGGTGCAGGTCACGTCGTGCCGCGGGAGGGCCGTCGGGGTGTCGTCATCGGTGCCGCCGCAGTTGCGGATGAGGCCCGGTACGCGGTCGATGCCGTCCAGCGGCAGCACGCCGCCGCCGGCGGAGACGCGGCCCTGCCAGCCGAGCCGGGTGACGCCGGTGCCGCGGGCGGAGTCGCGCAGCACCAGCGCGGGCCGGGTGCCCACGGACTCGCTGAGCACGCGGCCGTCGTAGACGCTGGCGCCCGCGGGGTCGCCGGGGGCGCCGGCTCGCGGGTCGAGGACGAAGAACCCGGCGTTGACCCCGGCGGTCGCGCCCGCCGCGGCGGTCAGTTCGCTGGTCTTCTCGCGGTTCTCCAGGTCCGGCCCGTACGAGGCGACGAGGCCGCCGCGGAACGCGCGCGGGTCGACGGTCAGCACGTCCACCCGCCAGGTGCCGCGGACGCCGGGGTCGCCGTCCCAGCCGGTGTACGCGGCGGAGCCGGCGTATCCGGCGGCGACCAGCCGGGCCCGTTCGGCGTTGGCGGCACTCTGCCCGTCGAACGCGCCGACCCGGACCCGCCAGCCGAGGGTGCCCCCGGCGAAGTCGGCGACGGCGGGCGTCGTGACCTCCTCGGCGCGGGCGGCGAAGCCGTCGCCGGTGAGCTTCGCGGCCAGTTCCCCGGCACTGGCCCGGTCCCGCAGGGCGGCGGGCGGCGCGTCGGGGTCGGGCGAGCCGGTGCCGCCGGGGATGGACACCTCGACCGTCCACGGCAGTTGCGGGCTGCCGGCGCCGCGCACGATGCGGGTGAGGGTGACGCCCGGCTGCAGCGTCTCGGTGGTCCGCGTCTCGGTCAGGCCGGGGTCGCCCAGGGGCAGCGGTGTGGCCGCCGCCGGGGCGGAGGGTGCGGACGACGCCGACGACGACGGCATCGCCGCGACCGAGGCGAGGAGCGCCAGGACCGTGCCCGCGCCGAGCATTTTGCTGTTCACAAGGACCTCTCCGAGGACGTACGGGGGACGCACGAGGCGGCCCCGCAGGCACCAGGGGTGCCGGCGGGGCCGGTGGACCAGCCTCAGCAACGGTGAGCGCGGCCGGGCCGATCGTCAAGACGTCGGGACCGATCAGCCTGCGATCACCGGCTCCGGTGGGTACGTACGTAGTCGAACTTCGCGACCGCCCCTTCCTTGTTCATCGACACCAGCCCGATCCGCAGCCGCTCGTCCCCGGGCAGTGTCCACACGCCGTTGTGCACCCAGGTGCGGCCGTCACGGCTGGTGGCCGCGCGCACCTCGTGCTCGCCGTCGTCCCCGTCGTGGCGGTACGACAGCCGCAGCCACATGGTGTCGGCGGTGGGGCCGCCGAACATGGGCGCGTGGGCGACGGGCGTCGGCGGTGAGGTGGTGGGGCGCCCGCCCTCCTTGCCGAACTCGCTGACGTCGAGCACCGTGCCGCCGCCGCGGTTCAGCGGCAGCGCGGAGTGGGTCATCTTGAAGTACTTGTCGTCGTCGGCGTAGAGGAGCAGTCCGGCCTGCTGGTTGGGCTGCGCGGGGTCGAAGTCGACCTTGGTGGTGACGGTGTAGTCGCCTTCCGGCGCGTCCCGCAGCAGTACGGAGGCGGTGTTGTTCTTCAGGTGCAGCTCGCCGTTCTGCGTGGGCCACACCAGCTCGCCGCCCTCCGCTCCCACCCCGGCCGCCGGGCCGCGCAGCCACCGCCACGGGGAGCCGGGCCCGGTGCCGGGCACGGCGGCGGAGTCGAACTCGTCGCTGTGGCCGGGCAGCAGCCGCCCCGTGGCGGGCTCGGGTACGCGCTCGGTGACCGGCTCGTAGAGCCGTGCCGCGCCGACGTTGTCGGCCGCCGCGCCGCCGCCGCGCGCCGCGGTGCCGACCGCGCCGGTCCTGGTGGCGGCCCCGGGCAGCCTGCGCTCCTGGGCGGCGACGGCGTCGCGCAGCCGGTCGCCGCTGACCTCGACGCTCATGCGGCCGCCGCGGATCTCGGCGGTGACGTTGTGCCAGGAGTCCCAGTCGTACGAGGCGGGCAGCGGCGTCACCTGCTCGCCGCGGCTGCGGCCGTTCACGACGACGTCGGTGACCAGCGCGCCGCGCGCGCGGTCGAGCCAGGCGGTGGTGTGGTTGCGCGGGTCGCGGTAGGCGACGGTCAGGCCCGCCGCCCCGTCCGCGGAGGCCACCCGCAGATCCGCCTCGGCGCGCAGGTCCCGCGGGGCGGTCCCGTCGGTGACGAGGAACGCCGCCTCGGCGCCGCCCCCGTGGGTCGCGTACGGGCCGGAGTCGGCGTCGTCCGCCACCGACCAGCCGCCGGTCCCGGCGCCCTCGGTGCGCCAGCCGTCGAGGGAGCCGCCGGCGAAGGTGCCGCCGGCGTCCCAGTCGGTGACGGGGGCGCGCTGCGGGCCCTCGGAGGGCCCGGCGCCGGCGCGGACGACGGGCCAGCCGTCGATCCAGTCGAGCCGGTCCATGAGCATCGGGCGCCGGGTGAGCTGGCGGTCGGGCAGCTCCGGGAAGCGGTCGAGGTCGGGGTTGTCGGCGGGGATGCCGTGGTAGACGAGCCAGTCCTGGCCGGCAAGGTCGGTGGCCAGCCCGTTGTGCCCCGGGCCGATCCAGCGGTTGCCGTTGGCGCCGAGGACGAGGGCGCCCTTGCTGGTCGGCGCCATCAGGTCGACGCCCTCGTCGTCGCGGAACGGCCCGGTGGGGCTGGTGGAGCGGCCGGCCTTGACCTGGTAGCCGCTGTACGCGCCGTCGCAGCAGCCGGCGTCGGAGTAGAAGAGGTAGTAGAAGTCGTCGCGGCGGACGACGAACGCGCCTTCCATGCGCCGGCCCTGGGCGACCTGTGTCACCTCGCCGGTGATGCGGGTCCGATCGGCGTTCATCTCGGCGACGCACAGGATGTCGTAACTGCCCCAGTACAGATACGTCTTGCCGTCGCGGTCGGTGAACTGCGCCTGGTCGATGCCGCCGGTGGGGCAGCCGCTGGGCGCGGGCAGCACGGGCCCGGTGTCCGTCCACGGTCCCGTCGGGGTGGGCGCGGTGGCGGCGCCGACGGTGTCGCGGCCGGGGACGGAGTAGGAGAGGGTGTACCGGCCGTCGTTGTAGCGGATGTCGGGGGCCCACAGCCGCGAGCCGCGGTGCCAGTCGGGCTGGGTTTCGGGGGTGAAGACCTCGCCGGCGTACTCCCAGGTCGCCAGGTCGGCGGAGCGCAGGATCGGCAGCATCCGCTCGCCCTGCTCACCGCCGGTCTGGAACACGGGGTTCTGGGTGCCGTAGGCGTACCAGTAGCCGTCCTTTCCGCGGATCGTCACCGGGTCGGGGAAGGTGTCGACGACACCGTCGGTGACCGGGTTGGCGTACGTCCCGGGCGCGCCCTTTAGGGCCGGGGACGGAGCGGGGTCCGGGGCGGGCGCCGGGTCCGCGGCCGTCGCCGACGACAGCGGCAGCAGTCCCGCCAGGAGCGCGCACAGCAGCAGCGCGGTCCGTGTCCACGTCCGTCTCATGCGGTGGTTCCTTCCGGTTCGAATGCGCTGAGGGTCGGGTCGTAGTCGAGGGCGCCGACGTCGTACATCGGCGTCATCCAGTGGTAGAAGTTGTCGCCGCGCTCGCGCAGCAGGTCGTACAGCCGGCGCAGCATCCGGCGGCGTACGGGCAGCATCTCGGGGTGCGCGTAGCGGTTGGTCAGCTCGTGCGGGTCGGCCGCCAGGTCGTACAGCTCGTTGACGGACTCGGGGTTGACGACGAGCTTGTAGCGGTCGTCGCGGATCATGCGCTGCGGGTACGGGAAGTGGTGGCCGTGGAACTCGGCGAGCAGCTCCGCGGGCCACTCCGGGTGCTCGCCGCGGACCAGCGGCAGCAGGCTGCGGCTGTCGACGGCGGGCGCGGTGTCGCAGCCGGCCAGCTCCAAGAGGGTGGCGGTGCAGTCGGTCAGGGTCACGAACTCGTCCCTGACCTGCGGCGGGGCACCGGGGACCCGGACGATGCCGGGGATGCGGTAGATGTCCTCGTACATCGCCGGGCCCTTGTCGTGGAGGCGGTGGGCGCCGGTGAACTCGCCGTGGTCGGCGGTGAAGAACACCGCGGTCTCCTCGGTGAGGCCGAGTTCGTCGAGGCGGGCGAGGATACGGCCGATCTGCCGGTCGATGAGCGTGACGTAGCCCCAGTAGACGGCGATGAGCTTGCGGGTGACGTCGACGGGGAGGGTGTCGAAGGTCCAGTGGGCGCTGTAGTTGCGCTGCACGGGAGGCTTACCCTCGAAGGTCTCGGCGATCGAGGGGGGCAGCTCGACGAGCGCGGGGTCGTACATGTCGTAGTACTCGTCGGGCAGCAGGTAGGGCAGGTGCGGGCCGAAGAAGTGGGTGGCGAGGAAGAACGGGCGGCCGGTCGCCGCGTAGGTCTCCAGGTGCTCGATGGCGCGGGTGGCGAGGTAGTGCTCGAAGGTGGCCTCGGCCGGCTGGTGGAGCCGGGCGGCAAGCAGGTTGCCGGGGTTGCCGTTGGGGGTGGTGCCGCGGACCGGCTCCGAGATCCGGTACGGCGGCAGCCCCCGCTCGTCGAGGTAGGCGAGGTAGTCGGGGTGGTCGACGGGGTTGTGCCAGCCGGGCAGGTCGGGTCCGTCGAAGCCGTAGGAGGCGGCGTTGCGGTGGGTGCCGCCGTGCCACTTGCCGACGAGCCCGAGCTGGTAGTCGCGCTCGGCGAGCGCGCCGGGGAAGGTGAACGCGTCGTCGCGCAGGTCCTCCAGATAGCCGACGTTGCGTTCGTAGTTGGCGAGCAGCCGGTGGCGGAACGGCGCCTGGCCGGTGAGCAGGCTGGCGCGGGCGGGGGTGCAGATGGCGGTGGGGGTGTAGCACCTCTCGAACCGGGTGCCGGTGGCGGCGAGCCGGTCGAGGTGGGGGGTGGCGACGTGCGGGTTGCCGTAACAGCCCAGGGTGTCGACGCGGTGCTGGTCGGTCATCAGGAACAGCAGGTTCACTTGGTCGACGCCTTCGTGTAGAGATCGCCGCGGTAGTACTCCGCCGGGTCGGGGGCCTGGTCGAGCTGGCCGGTGCCGACGAAGAACTCGGCGAGGTCGTTCAGCCAGCCGGCCACCGTGCCGTCCTCGGTCTTGGCGACGAGGTCCTTGGTGGCCAGCACCTCCTGGTTGGCGGCGTCGGCCTCGACCTTCTCCTCGTCGAGCTTGAGCATCGCGGCGGTGTCGGCGACGGACTCCTCGGGGTTCTCGAAGCGCCAGTCGTTGGCCTCCTGCAGCACCCCGACGACCTTGGTGGTCAGCTCCGGGTCGACGCCGGTGCCGGCGACGAAGGCGTTGGGGAAGTAGCTGTCCTCGAAGTCGCGGGTGCTGGCGACCTCTTCGAGGTCGGGGACCTTGGCCTTGATCTCGTCGATCATCGGGTACCAGAGGCCGGCGCCGTCGATCTGCCCGGAGGAGAACGCGGAGACGATCGTCGCGGGGTCCATCGGCACCTTCTCGACGTCGTCGAGGGACATGCCCTCCTCCTGGAGGGCGAGGCCCAGCGCCATGTCGCCGGAGGTGCCCTCGGGGACGCCGACCTTCTTGCCCTTCAGGCCGGCGAGGGAGGTGATGCCGGGCTGGGCGATGACGCGGTCGGCGTAGCCGAGGGTGTTGACGGCGACGACGTCGGCCTTGCCGGAGGCGGGCAGCCACATGGCGCCCGGGCCGATGTAGCCGAAGTCGAGGTCGCCGGCGCCGAGGGCCTGGATCTGGATGGGGCCGTTGTTGAAGACGGAGACCTCGGCGTCGAGGCCGGCCTTCTCCCACAGGCCCTGCTTCTCGGCGATCGCCAGCAGGCTGGCGCCGTTGTAGTCGTTGATGTAGCCGAAGCGGACGGTGGAGCCGTCACCGCCGCCGCTGTCGCCGGAGCAGGCGGCGACCGGGAGTGATATAAGCGCTACGGTGAGTGAGAGGGCGAGGGTACGACGGGTCGCACGCATGGCGCAGTGGTCCTTTCGGGTCGTGCTGAAGTCCTGTGAGGTGTACGGGCGTGGGGTGCGGGTCAGGCTGCGGCCGGGGCGGTGCCCTGGTGGTAGACGGAGTGCCAGACCTCGTTGCGTATCCGGCCGAACTCGGGCGACAGCCGGATCTCCTCGGTACGGGGATAGGGCAGGCCGACGTCGACGATCCGGTGGATGCGCCCGGGGCGGGCGGCCATCACCACCACCCGGCTGGCCAGGTAGACCGCCTCGTCGACGTCGTGGGTGATGAACATGACGGTGCGCTTGTCCTGGCTCCAGGTGTCCAGGAGCTGGTCCTGCAACTGCACCCGGGTCAGCGCGTCCAGCGCCCCGAACGGCTCGTCCATCAGCAGCACCTGCGGGTTGACCGCGTACGCGCGGGCGATGGCGCAGCGCTGCTTCATGCCGCCGGACAGCGTCTTGGGCAGCGCGTCGGCGAAGTCGGTGAGGCCGACGAGTTCGATGGCGTTGCCGGCCCGTTTCCGGCGCTCGTCCGCCGCCAGGCCGGCGAGCTTCAGCCCGAACTCGACGTTCCGCCGCACGGTCAGCCAGGGGAAGAGGGCGTACTGCTGGAAGATCACGCCGCGGTCGGGGCCCGGCCCGGTGACGGGGCCGCCGTCGACCAGGACGTCGCCCGAGGTGGGCTCCGCGAGCCCGGCGGCCATGTTGAGCAGGGTGGACTTGCCGCAGCCCGAGGGGCCGACGACGGTGACGAACTCGCGGTCGGCGATGTCCAGGGACACCCCGTTCAGCGCGGTGAAGTCGGTGCCCTTCATCGGGAAGGTCTTCACGACGTCCCGGAAGGAGATTTTCTCGGTCATCTGCGCTCCTGCCAGCCGGTGAGACGCCGCTCGGCGAGCAGCAGCAGCCGGTCCATGAGCAGGCCGAGCACGCCGATGGTGATGAGTCCCACGAAGATGGTGTCGAGGTCGTAGTAGGTCTGGGCGTGCTGCATGCGGAAGCCCAGGCCCTCCTGGGCGGCGATCAGCTCCGCGGCCACCACGGTGGCCCAGGCGGCGCCGAGGCCGATGCGCATGCCGACGAGGATGAACGGGGTCGACGCCGGGATCACGACCTTAAGGAAGATCACGCGGTCGGAGGCGCCGAGGACCCGGGCGGCGTTGATGAGGGTGCGGTCGACGTCGACCACGCCCTGGAAGGCGGCGACGACGCACGACAGGAACGCCGCCAGGAAGATGACGAAGACCTTCGGCGTCTCACCGATGCCCATGAGCACGATCGCCAGCGGGATGAGCGCCAGCGGCGGGATGGTGCGGAAGAACTGGACGTACGGCTCCAGCAGCCCGCGGGCCGTGGGGTACCAGCCCATGAGGAACCCGACGGGGATCGCCAGCGCGGTGCCGAGCGCGAAGCCGGTGAAGACGCGGCGCAGGCTGGCGAGCAGGTCGTCGGCGAGGGTGCCGTCGGCGATCAGGTCGCCGGCCTTCTGCGCCACGGCGAGCGGCCCGGGCAGGCTCTCGACGTTGAGCGCGGCCAGCACCGCCCAGACGGCCACGCCCACGGCGAGGGCGATGAGGTTCAGTACGAGGGAGCGGACCTGGCCGCGCCGCTCGCTGCGGCGCGTGCGTGGCCGGGCGGCCCGTTTGCGGGGTGTGGTGATCACGGCCATACGTACCTCGTTCGTCTCACGCGTCGTCCTGGGGACCGGCGTCTGCGGGGTAGTGGGAGAGCAGGGGGGATTCGTGCAGCACCAGCGCGATGGCGCCGAGCGCGCCGCCGGTGGCGCCGAGGGTCGCGGGGCGCAGCACCACGCGGTCGCGGGAGGCGGGCATGATGTGGGCGCCGAGTGCCTTCTCGACGGGTCCGGTGAGCGCCTCGCCGGTACGGGCGAGTTCGCCGCCGATGACGATGACGCCGGGTCCGATGGCGTTGCAGACGGCGGCGAGCACGGTGCCGATGTGGGCGCCGGCGACGGCCAGGACGGCGCGGGCCGCGGGGTCGCCGGCGGAGAGGGCGGCGGTGAACGCGGCGAGGTCGTCGGCGCGGCCGCCGGCGGCGCGGTAGGCGTCCAGGACGGCGCCGACGGAGGCGACGGTCTCCAGACAGCCGGTGCCGCCGCACTCGCAGGGCGCGCCGGCCGGTACGGCGGTGACGTGGCCGAGTTCGCCGGAGAGCCCGAAGGCGCCGCGGTGCAGTGAGCCGCCGACGACGAGGCCGCCGCCGACGCCGTGCGAGACGCGCAGGTAGAGGACGTCGGCGTCGTCGGCGGCGGCGCCCCAGGTGGCTTCGGCGAGTGCGGCGAGGCGGGTGTTGTTGTCCAGGAGTACGGGCACGCCGAAGCTCTTGCGCAGCAGGTCCGACAGCACGTCGAGGCGCCGGTCGCCGGCGGTGAGGTCGCCGGGGGCGCCGATGGGGCCGACGACGCCGACGCCGATGGCGTCGAGCGCGCCGAGACGCAGCACGCCACCGGTCAGGGTGCCGACGAGCCGTTCGGCGAGCCGTACGCGCTCCTCCCACGACAGGTCGGGGGCGTGCTGTTCGCTGGCGGAGCCGACGATCTCGTGGGCGACGTTGACGGCGGCGACGTGGACGGCGCGGCGGGCGAAGTCGATGCCGAGGGCCTGCCCGGCGTCGGGGTTGAGGGACAGCTTCTCCACGGGCCGGCCCCGGCGCCGCTCCTCGGCCAGCGGCACGGCGGCGACGACGGCGCCGTTGGCGATGAGGTCGCCGACGATGTCGTAGAGCGTGGTGCGGGACAGCCCGCAGCGGGTCCCGAGTTCGCCGCGGCTGAGCGGGCCGTGCTTGCGCAGCAGGGAGAGCACGAGCTCTTCGTGCTCGCGGCGGAGGCGGGAGAGGGGGCCTGCGGAGGGGTGCATGGCCGACAGCATGGGGACGCCCCGAGTTTTTCGTCAACAGGTCGGAAAAAAGAAACACACCCCCGCAAGACTCCCGTCACAAAACTCCGTTGCACCTGCCGCACGATGGATCGTGCGTGACCTGCGGCGATGCTCCGGGGCGCGGGCAGGGTCGGCCGCGAGGCCCGGCCGGATTATTTTTCCGACCTGTTGACGAAAATCTTCGGGCGTTCGCATGCTGTGCGCCAGGCCGCCGGCGCGAGCGGCACGACGAGGGAGGACGAGAGAAGATGACCCACTCAGCGAGCGGTTCGTCCATCGGCCGGCGGTCCCTGCTGGCCGGCGCCGGCTCCGTCGGAGCGGTGGCGGCGCTGGCGCCCGTACCGGCGTCCGCGGCGCCTTCCGCCGATGCCGCGGACGCCCCGGCGGCCGGTGGCGGCAGCGCCCCGGGGAACTGGCCGGACCCCGAGCCGTACGGGCTCGCCGACACCCGCGCCGACCTGTGGCCGCGCGACGACAACTCCTTCGTGCTTCCCCTGGAGTTGCGCCCCCGCGACGAGGAGCGCGGCGTGGTGTGGATGCGCGACACGTACGTCAACTGCTTCGACGTCGGCGGCCGTCCGCTGTACGTCGCCACCGGCACCACCCGCGTCCCGGGGCTGACGACCGCGAGCCCGTGGAACGACGGCATCTTCGTCTGGACGGCCCGCTCCCTGCGCGGGCCCTGGCGGCTGGCGGACACCACCGGCATCCGGCCGGAGGCGGAGAAGGGCAAGGTGTGGTCGCCGGAGTTCGCCGGCGAGAACCGGCCGGGGCGGACCGTCGTCGCGCCGTGGCAGGAGTACTGGCACGACGACATGTTCGGCAAGCGCGCCAACGCCTGGGCGCCGGAGGTGCACTACTTCCGCGGGCGCTGGTACATCGTGGCGTGCATGGGCGACCACTCGCGTCTGGTCGGCTCGTTCATGCTGGTGAGCGAGGGCGGCGTGGAGGGTCCGTACCGGCTGGTCGAGGGCAATCTCGACAAGCCCTTCGGCGACCCGGTCAAGGGCGGCCCGTCGTTCATCGAGCCGGGCGCGTACCACCACATCGACGGCAGCCTGTACAGCGAGGGCGACGACGCCTGGCTCGTCCTCCACAACGACCTGTACGCGAAGTTCCGAGACGACATGGAGGACATCGTCCCGACGACGGACCTGCCGCGCTTCGAGCAGCAGCGCTACTCCCCCGAGCCGTATCTGGAGGGCGCGTACATCTTCAGGCACCGCGGGAAGTACTTCCTGCTGCACGCCGCCTGGAACCGGGCCTCGCTCGACGCGTACGGCAGCACGCGGCACGCGTACGAACCGGGCGGGGCAGGCCGCGTGCAGTACCAGTACGACGCGGTGGTGGCCGTTGCCGACCGCCTCGAGGGCCCGTACTCCAAGCGCTGGACCGCGGGCGTGGGCGCCGGGCACAACAACTTCTTCGCCGACGCGGGCGGCCAACTGTGGGCCACGTTCTTCCGCAACCCCAACTTCGGCTACTGGGCCGACCCCGCCCGCATCGCCGACGCCGCGGTCCCCGGCGTCGTACGCCTGGAGTGGACCGGCGGACGCGACGGGCGCATCTACGTGCAGCGCCGCCGGGGGCGTACGGCCGCGGACTGACCGCGCTCCCCCGCTCCCCCTCCCCGGCCCGCGGGTGATCGCCGCCACCGGGCCCGGGGCGCGGCGGACCGGTGGCAGACTGGCACCGGTCCGCCGAAGGAGCCCGCAGTGTCGATGATCAAAAGCCTCCGCCACGTGGTGCGCCGGGCACCCCGGCGCACCGTGGACCTGAGCCACCACGCCCGCTCGCCGCTCGGCAGCGCGGTGGTGAACTGCGTGTCGTATCTGGACGGCGCGCGCCAGCAGCAGGGCAACTGCCCGGCCGCCGAGGCGCTGCGGCAGGTGCGCAGGCGCGGGCACGGCTTCGTGTGGATCGGGCTGCACGAGCCGCGGCAGGAGGAGTTCGCCGGGCTCGCGGACCTGTTCGGGCTGCATCCGCTGGCAGTCGAGGACGCGGTGCACGCGCACCAGCGGCCCAAGGTCGAGCAGTACGACGACACGCTCTTCGCGGTCTTCAAGACCGTGCGCTACGTCGAGCACGCGGAGCTGACCGCGACCAGCGAGGTCGTCGAGACCGGCGAGCTGATGGTCTTCGCCGGACCGGACTTCGTGATCACCATCCGGCACGGGCCGCACGGCTCGCTTGGCCCGCTGCGCGAGGCGCTGGAGGCGTCGCCGGAGCAGCTCGCCCAGGGCCCGGCGGTGGTGCTGCACGCGATAGCCGACCACGTCGTCGACGACTACCTCGCGGTGACCGACGCGGTGCAGCGCGACATCGACGACGTGGAGTCCGCCGTCTTCAGCGAGCACGCCCGCAGCGGCGACGCGGGCCGGATCTACCAGCTCAAGCGCGAGCTGCTGGAGCTGCGCCGGGCTGTCGCCCCGCTGGACCGGCCGCTGCAGCGCCTCGCCACCAGCCCCATGCCGCACATCGCGCCGGGGATCCGGGCCTACTTCCGGGACGTGGCCGACCACCTGCAGCGGATCACCGACCAGATCACGTCGTACGACGCGCTGCTGGACTCCATCCTCCAGGCGCATCTGGCGCAGGTGACCGTGACGCAGAACGAGGACATGCGGAAGATCACGGCATGGGCGGCGATCATCGCGATCCCGACCATGGTGTGCGGGGTGTACGGGATGAACTTCGACCACATGCCGGGGCTGGAATGGGTCTACGGGTATCCGGCGACGCTGCTGGTCATCGCAGTGGCGTGCTACGTGGTACACCGGGGCTTCCGCCGCAACGGCTGGCTCTGAGGCCCGTGGCAGGGTCCGGGGAAAGCTGTCCGAATCCGACGGGTGGCCGCTACTCCGATCCGATACGAAGTTGGCGTCCTTCTTGACTTAGAATCTGTCCACCGTAGGATCGGAGTCGGCGACAGCCACAGGAAACAGGAAGACCTCGTACGGCAGGAGACGAAGACTCCGACATGCGCGTACGCCGCCGTTTCGAACCGCACGGCTGCCCGGAGCCCGGTTCGAGGGTCGCGTCCAGGCGTAAACCGGCCATACGGCACGGTTCACGCACGGCTGCCCCGGCACTTCCGCACTTCCTCCGCCCCGCGGCTCCCGAGCACCGCACCCTCAACCGCACGGTCCGGAAGGATTTTCATGGCCGACAAGCCTGAAGCACACGTCACCGACACCGACCCGCAGGGGGCGGCAGGCTGCCCCGTCGCGCACGGCCGCGCCCCGCACCCGACCCAGGGCGGCGGCAACCGCCAGTGGTGGCCCGAGCGCCTGAACGTGAAGATCCTCACCAAGAACCAGCCCGCGTCCAACCCCCTCGGCGAGGACTTCGACTACGCCGAGGCCTTCCGGAGCCTGGACCTGGCGGCGGTCAAGCGGGACATCGCCGAGGTGCTGACGACCTCGCAGGACTGGTGGCCGGCCGACTTCGGCAACTACGGCCCGCTGATCATCCGGATGGCGTGGCACAGCGCCGGTACGTACCGCATCCACGACGGCCGCGGCGGCGCCGGCTCCGGCCAGCAGCGCTTCGCCCCGCTGAACAGCTGGCCGGACAACGGCAACCTCGACAAGGCCCGCCGGCTGCTGTGGCCCGTGAAGCAGAAGTACGGCCAGAGCCTGTCCTGGGCCGACCTGATGATCCTCTCCGGGAACGTCGCGCTGGAGTCGATGGGCTTCGCCACCTTCGGCTTCGCCGGCGGCCGCGCGGACGTCTGGGAGGCCGAGGAGGACGTGTACTGGGGCCCCGAGACCGAATGGCTCGGCGACAGCCGCTACAGCGGCGACCGCGAGCTGGAGAACCCGCTCGGCGCCGTGCAGATGGGCCTCATCTACGTCAACCCGGAGGGCCCCAACGGCAACCCCGACCCGATCGCCGCGGCGCGCGACATCCGTGAGACCTTCCGCCGGATGGCGATGAACGACGAGGAGACCGTCGCCCTCATCGCCGGTGGCCACACCTTCGGCAAGACCCACGGCAACGGCCCCGCCGACGCCGTCGGCCCGGCCCCCGAGGGCGCGCCGGTCGAGGCCATGGGCCTGGGGTGGATCAGCAGCCACGCCAGCGGCAAGGGCGGCGACGCGATCACCAGCGGCCTCGAAGGCATCTGGACCGACACCCCCACCACCTGGGACAACAGCTTCTTCGAGATTCTCTTCGGCTACGAGTGGGAGCTGTTCAAGAGCCCCGCGGGCGCGAACCAGTGGCGGCCGAAGGACGGCGCCGGCGCGGGCACCGTGCCCGACGCCCACGACCCGTCGAAGCGGCACGCCCCGACGATGCTGACGACGGACCTGTCGCTGCGCGTCGACCCGTCGTACGAGCAGATCTCGCGGCGCTTCAAGGACAACCCCGCGGAGTTCGCGGACGCCTTCGCCCGCGCCTGGTTCAAGCTCACCCACCGCGACATGGGCCCGAAGGTGCGCTACCTCGGCCCGGAGGTGCCGGCCGAGAACCTGATCTGGCAGGACCCGCTGCCGGAGGTCACGCACGAGCTGGTCGACGCGGCGGACGTCGCGGCGCTGAAGGCCCGGCTGCTGGAGTCGGGCCTGTCGGTCTCCGAACTGGTCTCCACGGCGTGGGCGTCGGCGTCGACGTACCGCGACAGCGACAAGCGCGGCGGCGCCAACGGCGCCCGGATCCGGCTGCAGCCGCAGATCGGCTGGGAGGTCAACGAGCCCGACCGCCTGGCGCGCGTGCTGCGCACCCTGGAGGGCGTGCAGGAGGAGTTCAACGCGGCGCAGTCCGGCGGCAAGCGGATCTCGCTCGCCGACCTGATCGTCCTCGGCGGTGCCGCGGGCGTCGAGAAGGCGGCCAAGGACGGTGGCGTCGAGGTCCAGGTGCCGTTCGCTCCGGGCCGTACCGACGCCACCGAGGAGCAGACGGACACCGAGTCCTTCGCCGCGCTGGAGCCGGCCGCGGACGGCTTCCGCAACTACCTGGGCAAGGACACCCGCCTGCCGGCCGAGTACCTGCTCCTCGACCGCGCCAACCTCCTCTCCCTGACCGCCCCGGAGATGACCGTCCTCGTCGGCGGCCTGCGCGTCCTGGGCGCCAACCACCAGCAGTCCGCGCAGGGTGCCCTCACCGAGGCCCCGGGCACGCTGACGAACGACTTCTTCGTCAACCTGCTCGACCTGGACACCACCTGGACGTCCGCCAACGGCGACGGCCAGCTCTTCGAGGGCCGCGACCCGGCCACCGGCGAGGTCAAGTGGACGGGCACGCGCGCGGACCTGGTGTTCGGCTCGAACTCCGAGCTGCGCGCGGTGGCGGAGGTGTACGCGAGCGACGACGCGAAGGAGAAGTTCGTCCACGACTTCGTCGCGGCGTGGGACAAGGTCATGACCCTGGACCGGTTCGACCGGAGCTGAACCGCGGTCCGACCCTGCTGTGACCCGTCCGGGCCGGCCCCTTCCTCTGGAGGGGGCCGGCCCGGCGGCTTTCGGGAGCCCCGGGTTCTCCGTCGGGGACCATGCGCTCGCCGAGGATCACGCACCTGTCGTGGGACCGGATGGTGGTCGAAGGGACAACACCCTGGGCGGAATCCGCCCCGGTCGGCGCCCCACGGGCCTGGAACTTCGGCACCGGACCGGCTGACGCCCCTGGAGAGCCGGGTCCCGACCGTGCCGAGTCGCTACGCGGCCATCGTCACCGACGTCCGGGCGAGGGCCGGGGTCCGGCGGGTGCGGCGGTCGTCGGCGAAGACGACGGCGCGCAGGACCGCGAAGCGGCCTATGCCCGCCAGGGCCGACGCACAGAGGTAGACCGCCTGTTCGGTGACGACCGAGGGGTTCGTCTGCATCGCGTGCAGCACCAGCAGCGCGGCGGTGGTGAAGGCGTAGCTGACGGCGACCGTCAACGCAGACTGCAGGTGGACGCGCAAGCCCCCGCACTCGCTGCGGAACGACACCCGGCCGTGCAGCTCGGTGGCCAGCAGCGTCGAGACCACGGTGATCAGCGCGTTGGCGACCATCATCGGCATGGCGCCGTCGAGGAGCACGAGCGCACCGCTGGAGGCCAGACCGACACCGCCACCGCAGACCACGAACCGGGCGAACGCCGCGACGGCCGGGCGGCTGGGGAGCTGAATCACGGTGTCCTCCGAGGTCGGTGTGCACCGCCGGTGCGATGACACCCTCGAAGTTACGGATCATCCGGCCCCGGCACGATCCGGGTTCCCCCCGGTCCTGGTGGGGGTAACCCCCCCTCCGACCCTTAGGGCTGGTGTCACCCCGTAGTACCGGTCACGCCCTCCGGCCCCCGAACCCCTGCTCCTGACAGCGCAGTTCCCCCGCCTCGTCCGTGAACCTCCCCGTCGGACCGTCCGCGCCGAGAATCGCCGGGCCCACGAACAAGGGGTCTGAGGGCTATGAGCACCTCACGCGTCAACCTGGTCCTCCTCCAGGGCAACGCGGATGTCCTCCACCTCCGGGGTGTGGGAGGACCAGGTGGCCACCAGGCGTTCGAGGAGGGGGCGGTACGTGTCGAGGTGGGCGGTGAGGACAAGGGCGCCGGCCGTCTGGAGTTCGAGTTCCGGGAGGCCGGTCAGCCGTACCGCGAGTTCGGCGGCCTGGTCGGACTCCGCCGAGCCCAGCGCCCTTGCGCACGCCACGCGGATTCGCAGCGGGCGATCCTCGTCCAGAGCCATCGCACCGAGCTGGGCGACAAGTTCGCGGTCCTCGGGGACATCGCAGGCGTAGAGGCACTGCCCGGCGGCGGACACGGCGCCGTCGTCGACGACGTCACCGTTCACGGCGCGCAGCGCCGCGGTGATCAGCGGGGCGTCCGCAGCCTCGGCGTGGTTCTGGATCGCCCACAGCGCGCTGGCCCGGTCCTGCCCTCGCGCTTCCGGCAGCGGCGTCCCCCGCAGGACCCACCGGGCGCGGTCCAGCACCTCTGCGGCGTACTCGTCCAGCGGATTGCCGAAGCCCCACCGGGCTTGCCGGTCCTGGTAGTGGAAGTACTCCAGCGCTGTGCACACCGCGTCCCGCCGCCCGGAACGCAGCAGGTCAAGGAAGGCGGTGCACGGATCCGGGTTCCGGTCCGCCGACTTGAGCAGTTCGTCCCGCTCGGCCGTCACCGCCGGGTCGTCGAAGCTGTGCCGTTCCCAGTACCCGAGCGTCATGGCGGAAGCCTAGAGGGCCGGGCTCGGGGCGGCCGGTGACATCCGGGGCTGCCACTCAACCCGTACAACTGCTCATGGGTGGGTTACCGACTGGACCGGATCAGTGACGGAACGTAATCATGGCGGGGTTGGAGTTCCGGCAGTGACACGGGAGAGGTGGCCGGGCATGGGGAGCGTGGGCAATGGCGGGCTGTATGGGGGCGAGCCGGAGGTGTCGGACTCCCTGAAGACGTTCGGAGCGGTATTGAAGGTGCTCAGGGACGAGGCGGGGCTGACGCAGGAGCAGTTGGCCGAGCAGGTGGGGTATTCCCAGCACTACATCGCGGGCATCGAGCAGGGACGGCGGTTTCCGCCGAAGCAGCTTCCCCCGCTGTCCGAGAAGCCCCTGGGGGAGTTCGCCGCGAGGATGCTGGATGCGGCGCGCAGGAGTCTGACAAGGAAGGTGGGGCTGTCGTCAAGGTTCCAACACTGGGCGGCGATCGAAGAGGACGCTCTCACGTTGTACGCATACGAGTGCCGTACCGTCCCGGGGCTGCTGCAACCCGAGCCGTACATCCGGGCGATCCTGGACACCGGGCTGCCGCCGCTCACGGAGGAGCAGATCGAGCGCCAAGTGGCCGGTCGGCTGGACCGGCAGGTCGTTCTCGACGACCGGCCGAACACCTACTTCGGCTTCGTCCTCGAACAATCGCTGCTGGAGCGGCGGATGGGCGGGACAGAGGTCACCCGCACGCTCCTCGACCGCCTGGTCTCCCTCGGCCAGCGACGCAACATCGAGATCCTGGTGATGCCGCTGCGCAAGGAGAACCACGCGGGGCCCGACGGCTCTCTCTACCTCGCCGAGACCAGCGAGCACCGTTGGCTCGGGTACTCCGAGGGGCAGCTCTCAAGCAACCTGATCAGCAGGCCGTCAGACGTCGGTATGCTGCAGCAGCGCTACTCAAGGCTGAGTTCCCAGGCGCTTGACCGCGAGGCTAGCGTGGAGCTGCTGGAGCAGATGCGAGGAGACCTATGAGCAGGACTGAGCTGGACTGGTTCAAGAGCAGCTACAGCGGAACCCAGGGCGACAACTGCGTCGAGGTCGCGATCACACCGCGGGCCGTCCACGTCCGTGACACCAAGGACCGGGACGGCGGTCAGCTCACCCTGACCCCCGCCGCCTGGGCCGACTTCGTCGCCTTCGCCAAGGCCGTCGAACTCTGAGGTACCCACCGCCCGTGCAGCCGTGTCCGGCAGCGCGGGCGGTGGCGCGTGGGCGTCAGTGGACGACGTCGAAGACGTTCTTCTGCAGGCCATTGGCATACACCTCGTGGTCGACCAGCTTCAGCTTCTGGGTGTCCTTGGAGGTGTCGCTGTACAGGCGCTTGCCCGCGCCCAGCAGCAGGGGGAAGACCAGCAGGTGGTAGCGGTCGATGAGGCCCGCGTCGGAGAGGTGGTGGTTCAGGGTGGCGCTGCCGTGGACGATGATCGGGCCGCCTTCTGTCTCCTTCAGCGCGGCGACATCGTCGAGGGAGCGCAGGATGGTGATGTCGCCCCAGTCGGTGACGAGGTCGTCCTCGGCGAGGGTGGTGGAGACGACGTACTTCGGCAGGACCTTGTATCTGGCGAACTCCTCCATGCCCGGCCACACCGGACTGAACGCCTCATAGCTGACCCGGCCCATCATCAGTGCGCCGGCTTCCTCCTGCTCCCGGCCCTTGAGCTCGTACGCCTCGGGGAGGAAGTCGACCTCCTTGAAGGTCCAGCCGGAGTTGCGGTAGCCCGGCTCGCCGCCCGGGGCCTCCATGACGCCGTCGAGGGAGACGAAGGCGGTGCTGATGAGAGTGCGCATTGTCGGTAGCTCCTGGTCCGGTGATGGCTGCGGCGGGTGGCCCCGCGCCGCTTGCGGTCATCCTTTACGACGGCACCCACGGCCGGAAGTCATCGCTCGCCGTACGCATGCCGCTCAGTAGCGCAGCACCGCCGCGATACGGCCGTTGTCGGAGAGGGCGTCGTCGGGGACAAACGTGACGTCGGCGCCGGTGTCGAGCGCCTGCTCGACGATCTCGTCCACGATGTCGTGGCGGGCCTGCGGGTCGTCGTCCTCGGCGGGGACGAGGTGGTCGTCGTCGGCCGAGCGGACGGTGATGCGGTAGTTCTCCTCGACGACGAGACGGTGGACGCGGCCGTCGGAGACCTTCGACCACACCTCGTCCACGCCGCCCGCGAAGGCCCGGCGGCCCCGGGCGTCGTCCAGGGCGGCGATGGCCGCGGCGGCGTGCTGGCGCGCCTGCGTGGCCCGGGCGGGGGCGACGGTCCTGGCGACCGCGTCCGGGGGGCCCTGGGCCAGGCCGCCGTGGGGGATGTGGACGGCGGTGGCAGCGGCGGTGCCGGTGTCGGCGAGGAGGGCGAGGGCGGCGTCCGCGCCGGTGGCGTAGAGGGGCCGGGGGTCCTTGGCGAGAACGGCGTGCAGCGCGGCGTCGGCGTCGCGGAGGAAGATGCGGACCTCCTCGTCGCGGAACGTGCTGGGCGTGTCCCCGATCCGCTCCTCGCGCTCCGCGTCCGGGTTCTCCAGGGTCCGGGTCATCGGGAAGCCGTCGGCGGTGGCCTCGGTGACGTGCTCGCCCGAGCCGCTCCACAGGGTGACGCGGTCGGCGGCCAGGGACAGCACCCAGTACGGGCGCTGCGCCGCGTAGGCCGCCACCAGGTTGCGGGTGAGGAACGAGTCGGCCAGCACGACCCGTTCGGGGACGGCGCGCGGGAGGGCGAACACGTGGTGCTCGGCCACGGTGGCGAAGATGACGAGGCCGTCGAGTGCCAGGGAGAGGTCGGTCTCCTCGACGGCCGCGGCGAGCTGCGCGCGGATCTCCTCGCGGGCCGCGCGGGTCACGCCGGGGTCGCGGTCGAGCTGCCGGTCGGCCTCGGCGAGGACGTTGCGCAGCCGTACGGAGTCCTCCGCGTTGCGGGGCGCGCGCCGGTGCGTCGGCAGCGTGATCGACACGGCGGGGTAGGGGCGCCGCTCGCGCAGCTCCGCGAGCGCCGAGGGGGTGAGCGAGGTGTCCATCGTGCCTCTCCAGGTCCTCCGGCCGTCGGTACGGCGGGTGTCAGGGCCGGTCAGGGCCAGTTCAGAGCTGGGTCGGAGCCGGGTCAGGGGCGCTCACCCGCGCCGCGTACGACGGCGACCGGGCAGCGCGCGTGCTGCAGGAGCGCGTGGCTGACCGAGCCGAGGAGCAGCCCGGCGAAGCCGCCGTGGCCGCGGGCGCCGGTGACGAGGAGGCCGGCGTCCTTGCTGGCCTCGATGAGCAGTTCGCGGGCCGAGCCCTCGACGGCGGTACGTTCGACCGGTACGTCCGGGTACGACTTCTCGGCGCCCGCCAGCGCCTCGGCGAGCACCCGGTCGCCCGCCGCGGCCGGCCCGTCCGCTTCGGTCCGGGCCGGGCCGCCCGGCCGCGGCGAGTACCTGGTCCAGGAGCTCCAGACGTGCAGCGCGACGAGTCCCGCGCGCCGCCGGTCCGCCTCGGCGAAGGCGAACTCGACGGCGGCGGCCCCGGCCGGCGAGCCGTCGACGGCCAGCAGCACCGGACCGTCGGGGCGGGCGCCGCCACCCCGTACGACGAGCACGGGGCAGTGGCCGTACGCGGACAGATGGACCGCCGTCGAGCCCACGAGCAGCCGGGTGAACGCACCGAGGCCGCGGCCGGCGACCACCGCCAACTGCGCGGTCTTCGTCTCCTTGACCAGGGCCTCCATGACCTCGCCGGTCACGACGGCACCGTCGGCCTTGACGCGGGGCTCCGACGTCCGGGCGTGCGCCACGGCGTCGTCGACGACCTTCTCGGCCTCCTTGCGCAGCGCGGTGTCCCCGGGGAGCATCGCGGCGGCGCCGGGATAGGCGCCGAAAGCCGGCCAGAGGAACGCGTGCACGACCCGCACGGGGCACCCGCGCAGCTTCGCCTCCCGCGCGGCGACCGCGACCGCGTCGAGGCCCGCCGCGGAGCCGTCCACGCCCACGACGACCGGCGCAGTCTCCATCCCGCCACTCTCCGTTCCCGCGCCACTCGCCTCCCGCGGGCCGCACACCCGGGGTCCTGACCCGAGCCTGTGCCACCGGCGCCGGACACACCAGCGCTGCGCCCGCAGTCGGGTGACCGCGGCCACCGGGGCCCGCCGCAGGTGGGTGGGGCCGGGGAGGAGACGATCGCGAGGATCAGGGAGCTGTCCGGGCTCCGGTCGGGGGGCGACGCTCCGTCGCCTTCGAAGCCGTTCCCGGAGCGGCGGCCGGACAGCACCGCCCCTCCGGCGGGTCCGGCCCCCGCGGGCGCCGCGGGGGCCGGACCGTGGTCTGCCGGCACGGCCCGGCCCCTTTGCGGCTCCGGGTCGGTGCCCGGCTCAGAGCCCGAGCGCCTCGGCCGCCAGGTCGGTCCCCCGCACCCTCGCCTCGATCTTGGCGAAGGCCAGGTCGCGCGAGGTGGAGGTGTCGTCGGCGAACGGCGAGAAGCCGCAGTCGTCGCAGGTGCCGAGCTGGTCGACGGGGATGTGGCGGGCCGCGAGCAGCACGCGGTCACGTACCTGCTCGGGCGTCTCCACCTCGGGGCTGATCGGATCGGTCACGCCGATGAACACCCGGATACCCGGGCGCAGTTGGTCGGCGATGATGCGCAGGACGCGTTCGGGGTCGCTCTCGCTGGCCAACTGGATGTAGAAGTTGCCGGCCTTCAGCCCGAAGAGCTTGGGCAGCAGTCCGGCGTAGTCGACGTCCAGGCTGTGGGTGGAATCGTGGTCCCCTCCCGGGCAGGTGTGCACCCCCAGACGGGCCCGCTCCGTCTCGCCGAACCGGCCCAGCACCTCGTTGTTGAGGGCCAGCAGGTCGTCCAGGAGCGCGCCGCTCGGATCGAGCTTGAGGGAGAGACGGCCCTCGGTGAAGTCGAGCTGGACCGCGTGCGCGCCCGCCTGGAGGCAGCCGCGGATGTCGGCCTCGGCCTCGTCGGCCAGGTCGCTCAGGAACGCCTCGCGGGAGTAGCCGGCGACGGGTTCGGCCGGGTAGAGCAGGCTGAGCGCCGAGGGTGCGATGACCGCCTGCTTGAGAGGGAGGCCGGTGTGCCGCCGGGCGGCGCGCAGATACGACTCCGCACGGATCGCGTAGCGGAACGGCCCCGCGGTCAGGTGCGGGAACTGGCGGACGTGGCCGTCGGCGAACGGGATGGTGACGCCGTGCGGCGCGAGGGTGGCCAGGCCCGCGATCGGATAGGTGGCGAAGCTGGGCTTGGCCTGCTCGCCGTCGACCAGGACCGGGCAGCCCAGCGCCTGCAGGCGGGCGAGCGTGTCCGCCGCGGCCTGCTGCTGTAACTCTGTCAACTCCTCGTCGCTCAACCGCCCTTGGGCATGCGCACCGAGAGCCTGCTGCAGGGCTGGGGGCCGGGGGATGCTGCCGATCGGCTCAGTGGGGATACTCATGCGCGGACCATAGGAAGCCCCCCGTGTCCCGGCAAGAGAGAACGAGTGTGCGGGGCGGCCCCCGCTAGGGGGCCGCGTTCATCAGGTCCAGCGCGCTCTGCTGGCGGGCCGCGTCCGTCTTGTCCAGGGGGCCGTACCAGCGCAGGCCGTACTGGTCGAGCGCGTTGCGGTCGGCGGTGTGGGCGCGGTCCGCCTGGCGGGCGAGGTAGCCGGTGTACGGGTGGTCGGGCAGGGCGGCGTTGAGCTTGCCCAGGCCGCGGACGTGGGCGCCCTTGAAGGACGGGCCGTCCGCGCCGCAGTCGCCCGACTCGCAGGGGTCGCGGAGGATGCCGTCCGCGGTGTGCAGCGAGGGGGCCGTGGTGGCGGCGTCGGCGAGGCGTCGGGCGGTCGCGAGGAGGGCGTCCGCGCCGGTGGCACGGTGGAGTTCGGTGAGGGCGCCGAGCAGCACGCCCTGGTTGTACGACCAGACGGGCTGGCCGTTGTTGCGGCAGGTGCCCAGGTCGATGCCGTCGTTGACCAGGGAGGAGCCGTTGATCATGCCGGTGCCCTGGAACCAGGTCCAGCCGTCGCGCGCCCGCTTCAGATACGCGCTGTCGCCCGGAATGCGGTTGTGCAGGGCCGCGTTGAGGTGGATGTAGAGGGAGTTGGAGATGGCGTTCTTGTACGTCTTCGCCTGGCTCCACCACACGCCGCCGCCGCAGCGGTCGTCCCAGTACGCGGCCATGTGGTCGGCGTCGGCGCGGGCGGTGTCGAGGTAGCGGCGGTCGCCGGTCAGGTCGTACGCGGCGATCCAGGCCAGGCCCCACCAGCCGGTGTCGTCGATGTAGTCGTTGCGGAACCGGCCCTGGTGGGCACCGAGCTGGCGGTCGTAGGTGGTCGCGATGGCGTACTCGTAGCTGCGCATGCCGCTGACGCGGATGTTGTCGATCACGGCGGTCAGCGCGTTGGCCGAGTTCCACCAGCCGGTGGTGGCGAAGAGGCCGGTGGCGTTGTCGTAGAAGGACATCTGCGCGGTGGCGGCGGCGGTTCTGCGGTCCCAGGCGTTCCAGGTGCTGCGGGCCCAGGGGGTGCAGGCGATGTCGGGGCGGTCGGCGGCCTTGCCGCAGGCGCGCAGGGCGCCGACGCCGCGGTTCGCCCAGTCGTCGACGTTGTACATGCCGGTGCGCCAGCCGCGCTGGCCGGCGGGGATGCTCGTGTTGCCGAGCCGGCTGCCGGAGGCCCAGGTGCGGCCGCCGTCGAAGGAGCGGTCGAGCCAGACCTCGTCGCCGGGGCTGCCGTTGGCGATCGTCGCCCAGCCCATCGCGCTGTCGTCGTCCACGTGCAGCGCGAGGGTGCGGGAGAAGAGGGTCGTGGTGACGGCGGTACGGTCGCGGGCGGCCTGGGCGGGGTCGCGGGCGTCGCAGTAAACGTTGCAGATCAGGGCGAGTGCGGTCGCGGCGGGGGCGGGCCGCGCCGCGGATGCGGGGGCGGGAACGGCGGCCAGGGAGCCGGCGGCCAGGGAGCCGGCGGCCAGCGCCGCCGTCGCCGTCAGCGTCGCTAAGCGCTTCATAGGCACCAGAGTGACCGGATGTCATGTTTACGTCAATGACGTCGGCCCCGGGTCTGGACGGCGCGCCCGGGTGGTGGTGTCGCACGACGTGAGCCCCTTCTTTATCACGTTGTAGAGCCGGAAGAACCCCGTGCCCACTCCCCCACGAGCACGCCGGTTACGCGGCCGCCTGCGGGCGTCCGCCGCCGTCTTCGCCCTCGTCGCCGCCCTCCTCGGTACGGGCCTCACCGCCGCGCCCGCCGCCACCGGGGACCGCGCCGGCGCCGCCGACTGGACGCCCAAGCCGCCGCCCATGACCACCCCCCGGACCGGCGACGTCCCCGTCGACACCCCGCTGCCCGAGTACCCGCGCCCCCAGCTCACCCGCCCCGACTGGGCCAACCTCAACGGCATCTGGGACTTCGCCGTCACCGGCCGCGACGCCGGTCCCGCCGGCCACACCGGGCGCGTCACCGTCCGCGACGGCGGCACCGTCGTCGGCACCGCCACCGGACCGGCGGGCAGCCGGTTCTCCGTACGCGTAGCGGACCCGCGGCTGTGGTCCCCCGACGATCCGTTCCTCTACGACGTGACCGTGGAACTCCTCGCCGCCGACGGCACCCCGGCCGACACCGTGGGCAGCTACGCCGGCATGCGCTCCGTCGGCCTCGCCGAGGTCGACGGCGTGCAGCGGCCCGTGCTCACTCAGCTCGCGCGCGGGCCACCCCTGGGACGACCCGGCCACCTTCACCGAGGACACCACCTGGTCCGTGGCACCGCCCTGGGCACCGTAGGACGGAGCCGGCCGGGGAGGGCCCCCCGGCCGGCGCGTCGACGGGCCCCTCGGTCAGGCGATCTTCATCGTCGCCATCATGCCCATCGCGGAGTGGTCGAGCATGTGGCAGTGGTAGACGTACGAGCCCCGGTGGGTGTCGAACGTCGCCTGCACCTTGATCGTCTCGTTCGGGCGCAGGTTGACGGTGTCCTTCAGCCCCGCCTCGCCCGGACCCGGCGCCTGGCCGTTGCGCTCCAGGACACGGAACTGGACGAGGTGCATGTGGAAGTTGTGCCACGCGATCTGGTTGAGGTTCCTGACGGTCCAGATCTCGCTGGCGCCGAACCGGATCTGCTGGTCCACCCGGGCCGGGTCGTACAGCTTCTCGTCGATGTACGCCTGCGGGTGCGGCCGGCCGTCCTCGTCCATCCGCAGGGTGACGGTGCGTTCGGCGGTCGGCTGCGGCAGCGGCGGCAGCTCGCGCAGCACGTCCGGGACGCGGCTGCCGTCCTTCGCCGTCCGGACGATGTCGAAGCGCAGTACCTGGCCGACGAGTTCGGGGCTGCCGAAGCCGCCGGTGTTCTTCAGCACGACGCTGCTGCCGACGGGGTAGCGGGAGAAGTCGATGACGACGTCGGCGCGCTCGGCGGCGGACAGCGGGATGGCGGTGGTGGGGTACGGGCGCGGCAGCAGCCCGCCGTCGGAGCCGATCTGGATCATCTCGCTGCCGTCCTCCAGCCGCAGCTCCATGAAGCGCTGGTTGGAGCAGTTGAGCAGCCGGACGCGGTACTTGCGGGCGGCGACCTGGACGTACGGGTACGCCTTGCCGTTGGCGATCATCGTGGAGCGCTGCCGATCGCCCATCGTGTAGTGCAGGCCGGTCGCGTCCACGTTGGCGTCGCGGATGGCGATGGGCAGGTCGTACTGCCCGGTGGGCAGCGGCAGGGCCTCTTCGACCTCGTCGGTGAGGAGGTACTGGCCGGACAGCCCGCGGTAGACGTTCTCCGACTCGATGTGGTGGGCGTGGTCGTGGTACCAGAGCGAGGCGTGCGGCTGGGTGTTGGGGTAGTAGTACGTACGGTCCGCGCCGGGGGCGATGGTCTCCATCGGCTGGCCGTCGTGCTGCGGGTCCACCTCCCCGCCGTGCAGGTGCACCGAGGCGGGCACGTCGAGCCGGTTGCGCTGCTGGATGACCACGGGCCGGCCGCGGCGCGCCTTGATCAGCGGGCCGGGGAAGTTGCCGTTGAACGTGAGCACCTGCGACTGGATGCCGGGAAGTATCTCCGCGGTCGCCGGCTGCATCGTCATGACGTAGACGTCGACGCCGCCGCCCGTCGACACCGGCGACAGCACCGTGGGCCGCGGCATGGGCTGGGTGAAGGGCGTGGCAGCGAGCGCGGCGTTCGCCGCCGGCTCCGCGGCGGCGGGCTCGGCCCCGGCCGGTGTGGTCGCCAGCGGCACCAACGCCGCTCCGGTCACGCCCGTGCACGCGGTCGCCATACCCGCGGCGAGCACCCTGCGCCGACTCACCATGAAAGTTGCCTCCAGTGAACTGTGAACTGTGTGCGCCCCGGATCGCCTGATCGCCACAGCGTTGTGGCGGCCGGAATTCGGGGGTGTGGGAGGGATGGGGGGTTCGTGGCGTCCAGACGGTTCCGAGGCCGTGTCACCCGGGCCGTGGACAGTCCGTGCGGTCACCGGTGCGGGCCGGGTCCGGGAGCCTTTGGGCCCGGCCCGCAACGGGTTCAGCGGGATCCGTAACGGATCGACAGGGAGGTGTGAGCGACTCGCACCTCGCGTCGGCAGTATGGAACGCCCCACTTGGGACTGACTTGATTTCATGCAGGAGGGATGGCGGCAAAGCCCGAAGCAGACTGATTTATTCTTCAACGACATGAAGGCAGGCCGGGCGGGGCCGCGCGCGGGATCCGGCCGGCGCGGCGGCGGCGAACGGCGCCCCGGCGCAGGTGGGCGGCGGGACGAGCGGCGGGCGGCCCACCGGCGTCCGAGGGCGGACCCGGCGGAACTTTTGCCTCCACCCGCCCCCGCCCGGTCATCTCTTGACGGCTTCTTTACTCATTCCTGACGGTCGGCCGAGGCGGCGGCGCGCGGCCGGCCGCTCGACGTCGTCCAGGTGCACAGCCTGGTCGACATCGACTGCGTCCTGCCGATGCTGCACGCCTGGAACAGGAGGGCCGCATCCGCGCCCTCGGGGTCACCCACCACGAGCCGGCGTACTTCGACGTGCTGGCCGACTGGATCGAGCGGGGCGACATCGACTTCGTCCAGGTGCACTACTCCGTACGCACGCGTGCCGCCGAGCGGCGCGTGCTGCCGGCGGCGGCGGACAACGGCGTCGCGATGCCGGTGAACATGCCGCTGGAGAAGGCGCGGCTGCACCACGTCGTCCGCGGGCGGGAAGTGCCGGACCTCGCGGCGGAGTTCGGGGCGGGCAACCGGTCGCAGTTCTTCCTGAAGTGGGTGCCCGGCCACCGTTCCGCCCGCCGTCGCCGGACCGGCCGTCCCGGTCACCCGAACCGGATGCCGGCGGCCGGGTACCGGCGGCCCGATCCCGGCCGGGGTGGCGCCGCGCGGTGGGTCAGGCCGCCGGCTCTCCCTCGGTACGGGCGCGGTACGCGGCGACTTCGGCCCTCAGCCGGTCGGCCTCCTCGTGCTCCCCCACCTCGTCGAGGTGGTACGCCTGGAAATCGCGGGCGGCCAGGGCTTCCGGGTGGTCGGGGCCCCCGACGCGCGCCCAGTCGGTCGCGACCGCGGCCAGCAGCCGGGCCGCCTCGGCGTGCTCTCCGGCCGCACCGACGTGACGGGCGTGCGAATGGCGGGCGTTGAGGGTGTCGGCGTGGTCGGGACCCACGACCGGCGCCCAGTCGGCGGCGACCTCGGCCAGCAGCCGCGCCGCCTCGGCGTGCTCCCCCGCCTCGCCCAGCTCCCACCCGCGCAGGTGGCGGGCCAGCAGGGTGTCGTAGTGATCGGGGCCCTGGACGCGCGCGCGGTCGACGGCCAGTCCGGCGTACAGCCGTGCCGCCTCCAGGTGGTCTCCCGACGTGCCGAGCTGCGAGGCGTGGCGCTGGCGCACCAGCAAGGTGTCGTCGTGGTCGGGTCCCAGGACGCGGGCGGTGTCGGCGGCCAGTTCCGCGTACAGGCGGGCGGACTCCGCGTGCTCCCCCGCCTCTCCGACATGGCGGGCCCGGCTCCCGCGGGCGGCCAGGGTTTCGGCGTGGTCGCGGCCGCGTATCCGGCTCAGGTCGGGGATGAGGCCGGCCATCAGACGCGCGCCCTCCGCGTGGTCCCCCGCCTCTCCGACGTAGTGGGCGTGGATCATGCGGGCGACCAGGGTCTTGGTGTGGTTGCGTCCGTGCACGCGGATCCGGTCGTCGAGGAGAACGGCGAACAGCCGGGCGGCCTGCGCGTAGTCCCCCGTGTCCGCGAGGTTGCAGGCGTGCAGGTGGCGGGTGAGCAGGGTGTCGGGGTGGTCGGGGCCCCGCACGCGTACGGAGTCCGGGATGACGTCGGCCAGCAGGCGCACGGCTTCCTCGTGCCGGCCCGCGTTCCCGAGGGCCTCGGCGTGGGCCCGGCGGGTGGTCACGACGCTCCGGTGGTCCGGTCCCAGCCGGCTGACGAACTCCGGGACGAGATCGCCCAGCAGACCCGCGGCCTCCGCCTCCCGGCCCGACTCCGCGACGGCCGCGGCGTGGTGCTGGCGGGTGTACAGGACGTCGATATGGTCGGGCCCCTGCACCCGGCTGCGGTCCGCGACGAGCTCGGCCAGCAGCCGGGCGGACTCCTCGTGCTCGCCCGACCTGCCGATCTTGAGTGCCTGCCGGTGGCGGCGGCGCAGCGCGCGGGGACGGTCGGCCTTCGGTACGCGACCGGAGGCGGCGGTGGCGGGCGGGGGTTCCGGCTCCGGCGGCTGCGCGCCCGGCTCCGTGGGGGTATAGCGCGGGGGCGCGGTGGCCGTGGGCGCGTCGTGCGGGGGCGGCGGGCCGTCGCCGGGCTCGGTGGCGCGCGCGGTGGGGGGCACGGTGCGGGCCTGGATGAGGTCGGCCACGGCGTCCGGCCACGGCGGTGCGCCCGGGAAGTCGTCGCCCGGATCCCAGTCCGCGGCTATCAGGGCGAGGAGTTCTGCGGGGGTGGGCCGGTCGTCCGGGTTCTTGGCCAGGCACGCGGCGACGAGGGTACGTACCCGCTCGGGCACCTCGTCCAGCCGCGGCTCGGCCGTGACCACGCGGTGCAGGACGCCCAACGGCGCGCCGTGGCCGAACGGCTCGACGCCGCCGGCGGCGTAGGCCAGGACGGCGCCGAAGGAGAAGACGTCGCCGGCCTGCCGGACGTCACCGTCCTGGGCCTGCTCCGGGGACATGAAGCCCGGCGTGCCGATGGTCGCTCCGGTCCCCGTGAGCACGGTGGCGTCCAGGGCCCGGGAGATCCCGAAGTCGATCACCCGCGGGCCGTCCGCGGCCAGCAGCACGTTCGCGGGCGTGAGGTCGCGGTGGAGCAGCCCCTCGGCATGGATGGCCTGCAGCGCCTCGACCAGCCCGGCGGCCAGCGGCCACACCGAGGCTTCCGGGAACGGCCCGGCCGCGCGTACGGCGTCGGCCAGGGAGGGGCCCGGGACGTAGAGCGTGGCGATCCACGGCGGATCGTCCTCGGGGCCCGCCGCCATCACCGGCGCGGTGTACGCCCCGCTGACCGACCGGGCGGCGGCCACCTCCCGCCGGAACCGGCTGCGGAACTCGGGCTGCCGCGCCAGATGGGCGTGCACCACCTTCACCGCCGCCGCCCGCCCGCCGGGCGACCGGCCGAGGAACACCTCCCCCATGCCGCCCGCGCCCAGGCGGCCCCGTAGCACGAAGTCGCCCACCCGCGCGGGATCCCCAGCCGCCAGCGGCTCCACAGCGCTCCTCCTTCCGTGCCGGACCACACCCTCCGGCACTACCCGCCCCTACCCAACCACCAAGACGCCACCAGTAGTTGACCTTGGCGGCAGGTGCGCGCGCATCACCGTTGCGGACGGGGACCCGTCCCGGGTCCGGGGCGGTAGGGTGCGGGCGGATCGTGGCGGGAGGAGCGGGCATCGTGGGACGTACGCGGCGCGGGGCGGCCGGGCTCGTGGTGTTCGCCGTCGCCGGACTGGCGGGGCCCGCCGCCTGCACCGGAGGCGACGGGGACGTGTACAGGCGCGGGGGCGGGGACGCGAAGGCGTCGTCGCGCCCGTCCCCCTCGCCCGATCCGCTGCCGCGCACACCTCCGCCGCCGGCGCACCAGGCCGTCCGGAGCGCCGAGGAGGCGTGCGACTTCACGGAGCCGTTCGAGGCCGGCAAGGTGAAGGCGTACCTTCCCGGCGGCCCGGCCTACAAGGGCCCCGGGCCGCATCCGGCCGTGCTGTTCAAGGACGACATCGCCGTCGACGAGAGCGAGCCGCCCCAGCTGCCGGGCGACTGGACGGCGGCCTTCGCGACCGACGACACCCGGCTGGTGGTCTGCCAGTACGACGACCGGGACCACCCGAGTCGCAAGGTCGGCACCTGCACCTACCTCGGCGGCTCGCACAACTCCGGCGACGGCGAGTACGACGTGCAGAGCGCGCGCTACGTCTTCCGGGTCTTCGAGGCCGCGACGGGTGAGCAGGTGACGGAGTTCGCGCTGGACGGCACGACCACGCCCGAGGAGACGTGCCCCGACTCGGCCCTGTATCCGGCCCAAGACTTCCAGTTGGTGACGAGCGACGCGCTCGCCGACGAGCTCCGCCCGTTCGTGACGGGCCGCCGCTGACACCGGCGACCGCCGCGCCGTTGCCGGGGGGCGCGGCGGTCGCGGTGCCGCTCGCCGTTTTTGGGCCGTACGGAACGGGCGCGGGGCCGCGCCCGTTCCGTACGCGATCAGGCCGTCAGGACAGCAACTGCTTCCACACCGCCGCGTCCAGCTCCCGGCCCGACGGCGCCCGCCGCCCGCGGCCGCGCAGCGCCTCCACGGCCTTGGCGACCTCGCCGTTCGTCCCGGCGCGCCCGCGCGGGGTGATCAGCGGCCAGATGTCCGAGCCGAGGTAGCCGGTCTCGTCCTTGCGCTGGTGGAACTGCGCCGAGCAGGAGTGCCGCTCGACGCCGCTGTCCTCGGCCAGCTTGGCCACGGCCCGCTTCGTCGACGGCCCGAAGATCCCGTCGGCCGGCAGCCCGGTGAACCCGCGGGCGCGCAGCAGGTGCTGCGCCGCGCGCACCACGGAGCCGCTGTCGCCGGGGCGCAGCAGCGGCCAGACGGCCGCCCGCTCGGGCTTCGGGGCGCCGAGCACCCCGGCCACCGCGTCGCGCAGCTCCGGCAGGCGGCCGTAGAGCACCTCGCCGGGGCACTCGGTGGAGTTGAAGTCGCGGTGGCCCATGATGTTCTCCACCGGCCGCCCGTACTGCCCGGCGATCCAGGCGACCATCGCGACGAGCGAGTCCCACAGCGCGGCGGGCACGTCGACCTCGGTGTAGAGGCCCTCGTTCTCGATGCCGATGACCTCGCTGTTGCGGCCGCCGACGTTGGCGCCCTGCACGTGCCGGGTGCCGCCGCGCACGACGTCCAGGCTCTCGTGCCGGCCTTCGAGGCAGTATCCGCCGCGGCTGATGGTGAACTGCTGGCCGGTGTCGCCCCATCCCTGGGTGTCCATGTGGAAGTTCTGGATGGACCGGCAGATTTCCATGGCGTGTTCGAGCGAGTAATCCTCGCTGTTACCCGGTTCCGCGGTGTGGTGGACCGCGATGTACGTCGGCACGTGGTCGAGGACCACAATCTCGGAGTTCGGCGGTCGGGCACCCCATTCCGCGGTGCCGTAGATACGCGGCTCGGGTGCTGCGAGCGCGCGGGCGCCGCGCAGCGAGGCGGGGGCCGCGGCCGACGCGGCCGTGGCCGCTGACCTGGGCGCGGCGTGTGCGAGCCCCGCCGCGCCGAGGCCGAGCGCTCCGGCCGCGGAGGCGGTCAGTCCGCCGCGCAGCAGGGCGCGGCGGTCGAAACCCGGATGTGCTGCCATCCTGGTCTCCTTCTTCAGGTGGGGGGTGGATGTGGGGGGATCAAGGATTCTGCGCGCGCTGTCCGGTCGGCCATGAAAACATCCAAGGCATGCACACGACAACCCCTGAGTAACAACGGCCCCTATTGCACGGGGAATTGAGGCCAACTCCCGCGCCAAAGGGCCGACCAATGAAAACGACGATACGCGAATAGCCCTGACGCTCGTCGTCGCCTCGCCGGGCGCGGGGTAGCCTCTCGCACGACTGTCGAGGAGGTCCGGTGGTACGGGAACAGGCAGGCCGGGTGCTCGGGGCCAATCTGCGGGCGCTGCGCGCCCGGGCGGGGCTCTCCCTCTCCGGGCTGGCGCGCGCCTCCGGGATCGCCAAGGGCACGCTGTCGCAGTTGGAGTCCGGCACCGGAAACCCCACCATCGAGACGGTGTTCAGTTTGTCGAACGCTCTGGAGGTGCCCGTGTCCTCGCTGCTCACCGAGCGCGAGGACCCGGACGTGCTGCTGGTGCGCTCGGCCGGCCTCGACGTGCTCAGCAGCAACGCCGTCGACCTGCGGATGCTGCGCCGGATGGACCTCACCGACACGGTCGTCGAGCTGTACGACCAGCGGGTGCGCCCCGGCGAGGTGCAGCACTCGGCGGGCCACCCGGGGCGCGAGCACGTCGTCGTCACCTCCGGACGGCTCCGGGTGGGCCCGCCGGAGGCGCCGTACGAGCTGGGCCCCGGCGACTACGTCTGTTTCCCGGCCGCGGCCCCGCACGTCTACGAGACCGTCGAAGGCCCGGTGCTCTCGGTGCTGATGCTGGAGTACCCGGCCGCCGCGCACCCGGTGCCCCCGGTCGCCTCGTGCGCCGTGCCGGCGCCGCGACAAAACGCACAACGCCTCCCCGAACCAGGGGCTTGACCGCCGATCGGCGCCCTCCATACGCTCGTTGGCGTTCGTTTTAATGAACGGAGGGGGGCGGCAGATGGCGTACGACGTCGTGGTCGTGGGCGCCGGTGTGATCGGCGCCGCCTGCGCCGAGGCACTGACCGCCGCCGGGCTCTCGGTGACCGTGCTGGACCGCCGCGCACCCGCGAGCGGCACCACCGCCGCAGGCGAGGGCAACGTCCTGGTCTCCGACAAGGGGCCGGGACCCGAGCTGGCCCTCGCCCGGGAATCCCGCCGCCGCTGGCCTCATCTGCTCGCCGAACTGCGCGACCTGCTCGGCCCGCGCCGCGCGGAGGCGGAGTGGGAGGCCAAGGGCGGCCTCGTCGTCGCCACCACGCCCGCGGCGGCCGGCGCGCTCGCGGACTTCGCCGCCGCCCAGCGCACCGCGGGCGTACGGGCGGAGCCGGTGACCCCCGCCGAGGCCGGGGCGCTGGAGCCGTACCTGACCGCGGACGTCACGGCGGCCGTGTACTACCCGCAGGACGGCCAGTTGCAGCCGGTGCTCGCGACGACCGCGCTGCTGGCCGCGGTCCGGGAGCGGGGCGGGCGGGTACGGGCCGGCGTCACCGCGCACGGGGTCGTGACCGGCGCCGGGGGCGCCGTCACGGGCGTGCGCACCGACCGGGGCACGGTGCCGTGCCGCGCGGTCGTCAACGCCTGCGGCCCGTGGGCCGGCCGGTTCGCCGCGGCGGCGGGCGCGCCGGTCGCGGTGCTGCCGCGGCGCGGGCTGGTACTCGTCACAGCCGCGCTGCCGGCGGGCACGGTGCGGCACAAGGTCTACGACGCCGACTACGTCGGCGCGGTCGCCGGCGGCACCGCCGACCTGCAGACGTCGACCGTGGTGGAGGCGACGCGGTCCGGCACGGTGCTCATCGGCTCCAGCCGGGAGCGGGCCGGCTTCGACGAGACGGTGCGGGTGGCGGTGCTGCGGGAGCTGGCGCGCAAGGCGGTCGGGCTCTTCCCCGTACTCGCCGGCGTGCCGGTGATCCGCGCGTACGGCGGCTTCCGGCCCTACGTCCCCGACCACCTGCCGGTGATCGGCGAGGACCCGCGCCGCCCCGGGCTCTGGCACGCCACGGGCCACGAGGGCGCGGGCATCGGGCTGGCCGCGGGCACGGGGCGGTTGCTGGCGGATCTGCTCACGGGGCGGACGCCGGAGGTGGACGCGGAGCCGTTCCGGGTGGACCGGCCGGGGGTCATGAGGGAGGCGGAGGCGGCGGATGAGTCGGCGTAGCCGGGGGCGGGGAGCGGGAGCCCCCGCGGGGCGGGGCGAGGGTCCGGTGATCGTGCGGGTCGACGGGGAGGAACTGGTCACCGAGTCGGGGCGCACCGTCGCCGGGCTGCTGCTGGCGCTGGGCCGGGTCTCCTGGCGGACGACCCGCGGCGGCGGCCGCCCGCGGGGCGTCTTCTGCGGGATCGGCGTCTGCCACGACTGCCTCGTCGTCGTCAACGGCGCCCCCGACGTCCGCGCCTGCCAGCGCCTCGTCCGCGAGGGCGACGACATCCGCACCCAGGACGGCGCGGAGCTGCCGGCGTGACCGAGCCCGACGTGAACGGACCCGTCGTCGTCATCGGCGGCGGGCCAGCCGGGATGGCCGCCGCCGGAGCCGCGGCCCGGCTCGGCGTCCGCGTCCTGCTCGTGGACTCCGGCGCCGCACTCGGCGGGCAGTACCACCGGCAGAACTCCCTCACCGGCCGCGACCGGTTCGCGCCGCCGCCCGGCGTCGAGTATCTGCCGCACACCGTCGTCTGGGCGGTGGAGCCCGTGCCCGGAGGCGGGCACCGGGTGCACCTGCGCACCGGACCCGCCGACGGCCCGGGCCGTACCGGGCGCAGCGTCGGGACCCGCGCGCTGGTGCTGGCCACCGGGGCGTACGACAGGGCACTGCCGTTCCCCGGCTGGGACCTGCCGGGCGTCTTCACCGCCGGCGCCGCGCAGGCGCTGGCGAAGGGGCAGGGCGTGCGCGTCGGCGAGCGGGTGCTGCTGGCCGGCACCGGGCCGTTCCTGCTGCCGGTCGCCGCGTCGCTGACGGCGGTCGGGGCCGAGGTGGCCGGGGTGCTGGAGGCCGCCGAGCCGGTCACGGCCTGGCTGCGCCGGCCCGCCGACGCCGTCGCCGGGTGGCGCAAGTCCGGCGAACTCGCCGGCTACGCGGCGCTGCTGGCCCGCCACCGCATCCCGTACCGGCGCCGCACCGCGGTCGTCGCCGCCCACGGCACGGACCGCGTGGAGGCGGTCACCACCGCACGCCTCGACGCCGGCTGGCGGATCGTACCGGGCAGCGAGCGGCGGGTGGCCGCCGACGCGGTGTGCGTCGGCTTCGGGTTCGTCCCGCAGGTGGAGACCGCCGTCGCCGCGGGCTGCGCGCTCGACGGCGGGTTCGTCGCGGTCGACGCCGCCCAGACCACGTCGGTGCCGGGGGTGTTCGCGGCGGGCGAGCTGACGGGCGTCGGCGGCGCGGACCCGGCCGCCGCGGAGGGCGAGGTCGCGGGCGTCGCCGCGGCCCGGCTCCTCGGCGCCCGCCCGGCGCACCCGGCGGCGGCGCTGCGCCGGGTACGGGCCGGGCGCAGGTTCGCCGCGGCGCTGGCGCGGGCGTACCCGGTGCGGGACGGGTGGCGTACGTGGCTGGCGGAGGACACCCTCGTGTGCCGCTGCGAGGAGGTCCCGTACGGCGAGCTGCGCCGCTCGGTGCAGGAGCGCGAAGCGCTCGGGGTACGGGCCGTGAAGCTGGTCAGCAGGGCGGGGCTCGGCCCGTGCCAGGGCCGTGTGTGCGGCCCCAGCGTCGCCTGTCTGACGGGCATGCCGGACGCGGCGGCGTTCGCGCGGCGCCCGATCGCCTCGCCGGTGAGGCTGGGCGAGCTGGCGGAGCCGCCGCCCGCCGGCCCGGAGCCGGGAACGTGACCGCCGTCCGTATGCGACACCGCCACCTCAAGGAGACCGCCATGCCGCAGCACACGTGGGACACAGCCGTCCCGGCCCACCCGGCGGGGGTGTGACGTGCGTGCCTCCCGTTACTTCACGGCCGTCGACTCGCACACCGAGGGCATGCCGACCCGGGTGATCACCGGCGGCGTCGGGGTGGTGCCGGGCGCCACGATGGCCGAGCGCCGCGCGTACTTCGCCGAGCACCTGGACGACATCCGGCAACTGCTGGTGAACGAGCCGCGCGGGCACGCCGCGATGAGCGGCGCGATCCTGCAGCCGCCGACCCGGCCGGACGCCGACTACGGCGTGCTGTACATCGAAGTGTCCGGCCTGCTGCCGATGTGCGGGCACGGCACGATCGGGGTGGCCTCGGTGCTGGTGGAGACCGGGATGGTCACGGTCACGGAACCGGTCACGGAGGTCCGGCTGGACACGCCCGCGGGGCTGGTGATCGCCCGGGTCGCGGTCTCGGGCGGCCGGGCGGAGTCGGTGACGTTCCGCAACGTGCCGTCGTTCGCGCTGGAGCTGGACGCGGCGGTCGAGGTGCCGGGGGTGGGGCGGGTCACGTACGACATGGCGTTCGGGGGCAATTTCTACGCCATCCTGCCGGTCGAGAGCCTGGGCATCCCGTTCGCGAAGGCGGAGAAGGAGCGGATGCTGGCCGCGGGCCTGACGATCATGGACGCGATCAACGAGCGGAACCGGCCGGTGCACCCGGCCGACCCGGGGATCTCGGGCTGCAAACACGTCCAGTTGACGGCGCCGCCGGCGGGCGGCTCCGCGGACGCGCGCAACGCGATGGTGATCCACCCGGGCTGGTTCGACCGCTCCCCCTGCGGGACGGGCACCTCGGCGCGGATGGCGCAGTTGTACGCGCGCGGGGAACTGGAGCTGGGCGCGGACTTCGTCAACGAGTCGCTGCTCGGCACGCTGTTCACGGGCCGCCTGGAAGCCGAGACGGAGATCGCCGGCCTGCCCGCCCAGATCCCCACGGTCACGGGCCGCGCCTGGATCACGGGCATGTCCCAGTACCTCCTGGACCCCGAAGACCCCTTCCCCGCCGGCTTCACCCTCTAGCGGGCCGGGCCCGGTCGGGTGGTCTCCCCGCGGGGTGTCGGTGGTGGGGCATAAACTCGACCGATGAGTTCCACCGAGGCGCTGCAGGTCCTCAGCAAGGTCTTCGGCTACGAGTCGTTCCGCGAGGGGCAGCAGGAGATCATCGATCATGTCGTGGGCGGCGGGGACGCCCTCGTGCTGATGCCCACCGGCGGCGGCAAGTCGCTGTGCTACCAGATTCCCGCGCTGGTCAGGCCCGGTACCGGTGTGGTGATCTCGCCGCTCATCGCCCTCATGCAGGACCAGGTCGACGCACTGCGCGCCCTCGGGGTGCGGGCCGGGTTCCTCAACTCCACGCAGGATCCCGACGAGCGGCGGATGGTGGAGGCCGAGTTCGTCGCCGGGGAGATCGACCTGCTCTATCTGGCGCCCGAGCGGCTGCGGGTGGAGTCCACCATGCGGCTGCTCGACCGCGGGACCATCGCGCTCTTCGCCATCGACGAGGCGCACTGCGTCTCCCAGTGGGGCCACGACTTCCGGCCCGACTACCTCGCGCTGTCCGCGCTCTCCGAGCGCTGGCCCGACGTGCCGCGTATCGCGCTGACCGCGACGGCGACCAAGGCCACCCACGCGGAGATCGCGGGCCGGCTGCAACTGGAGCAGGCGCGGCACTTCGTGGCCAGCTTCGACCGGCCCAACATCCAGTACCGCATCGTGCCCAAGCGGGAGCCGAAGAAGCAGCTCCTGGAGCTGCTGCGCAGCGAGCACGCGGGCGACGCCGGCATCGTCTACTGCCTGTCGCGCAAGTCCGTCGAGGACACCGCGGACTTCCTCGTACGCAACGGGATCGACGCGCTGCCCTACCACGCCGGGCTGCCCGCGGCGACCCGCGCCGAGCACCAGTCGCGGTTCCTGCGCGAGGAGGGCATGGCGATCGTCGCCACCATCGCGTTCGGCATGGGCATCGACAAGCCCGACGTGCGCTACGTCGCCCATCTCGACCTGCCCAAGTCCGTCGAGGGGTACTACCAGGAGACGGGCCGCGCCGGCCGCGACGGCCAGCCGTCCACCGCGTGGCTCGCGTACGGGCTGCAGGACGTGGTGCAGCAGCGCAAGCTCATCGACGGCTCCGAGGGCGACGACGCGCACCGGCGGCGGGCGAGCGCGCACCTCGACGCGATGCTCGCGCTCTGCGAGAGCATCGACTGCCGGCGCTCCCAGTTGCTCGCGTACTTCGGCCAGAGCGGATCCCCCTGCGGGAACTGCGATACGTGCCTCGCGCCCCCGGAGTCGTGGGACGGCACGGTCGCCGCGCAGAAGCTGCTGTCCACGGTGGTGCGGCTGCGCCGCGAGCGGCGGCAGAAGTTCGGCGCCGGGCAGGTCGTCGACATCCTGATGGGCCGCAAGACCGCCAAGGTCATCCAGCACGACCACGACACCCTCTCCGTCTTCGGCGTCGGCGACGACCTCGCGGAGCACGAGTGGCGCGGTGTCGTACGGCAGTTGCTCGCCAAAGGGCTGCTGGCCGTCGAGGGCGACTACGGCACGCTGGTGCTCACCGAGGAAGCCGACGAGGTTCTGTACCGGGGCCGCAAGGTGCCGCTGCGCAGCGAGCCCAAGCGGGCGGCGAAGGCCGCGAAGGCGAAGTCCGGGGCCAAGCGCGCCGAGGCCGTCGACATGCCGGCGGAGGCGGCGTCGCTCTTCGAGCGGCTGCGCGCGTGGCGGGGTGCGACCGCCAAGGAACAGGGGGTGCCCGCGTACGTGATCTTCCACGACGCGACGCTGCGGCAGATCGCCACCGAGCGCCCCGGCTCGCTCGCCTCGCTGGGTTCGGTCAGCGGCGTCGGCGAGAACAAGCTCGCGAAGTACGGCGAGCAGATCCTGGCGGTCGTCGCGGAGGACGACGCCGGCTGAGACCGGGCGGCCCCTGCCTCGGGCCGGGTCCCGGCGAGCCGGATCCCGGGCAGGGGCACGGGCACGGGCACGGGCAGGGGCGCGGGCGCGGGCAGCAAAGGACAGCGGCCCTGGACCCTCGCGCGACGGCGGTATCAATGTAAACAGTTCTGAGTTATCACCTTGACCGTTCCGACGTTAACATGCTTCCGTTATCCACGGAAACAGCGTGTCGGGGCGATCCAGGAGATGCAGACATATGTCCGAGCACGAGCACATCACCACCGCCGGGCACAGCCGCCGCAGCGTGCTCAAAGCAGGCGGCGTCGCCGCCACCGAGCTGGTCGCGGCGGGCGGCATGACCGCCCCCGCGGTCGCGGCCGCCGGGGAAGCCGGGGCCACCGCTCCCCCGGACCCGACGGCCGAGATCACGCTCCGCGTCAACGGCGAGGCGCACCGGGTCACCGTCGAGCCCCGGGTCACCCTCCTGGACGCGTTACGCGAGCGGCTGGGGCTCACCGGCACGAAGAAGGGCTGCGACCGGGGAGAGTGCGGCGCCTGCACGGTCCTCGTCGAGGGCCGCCGTGTCTCGTCCTGTCTGACGCTCGCCGTCATGGAGGACGGCCGGGAGATCATGACGATCGAGGGCCTGGCCGACGGGGACGAACTCCACCCCGTGCAGGCGGCCTTCATCCGGCGGGACGCCTTCCAGTGCGGATTCTGCACCCCCGGGCAGATTCTCTCCGCCGTCGCCTGCATCGACGAGGGCCACGCCCGGTCCGACGACGAGATCCGGGAGCACATGAGCGGAAACCTGTGCCGTTGCGGCTGCTATCCGAACATCGTCGACGCCGTGCGGGACGCGGCCAGGAGGGCCGGACGATGAAGCCCTTCGACTACGTACGCGCCTCGGGCCCGTCCGAGGCCGCCGGCCTGGTCGCCTCCCGCGACGCAGCGGCGTTCATCGCCGGGGGCACCGAGCTGACGAACCTGATGAAGGACGGCGTCCTCGCTCCCGACCTGGTCGTGGACGTGGGCGGTCTCCCCCTCTCCGGCGTCGAACTGCGCGGCGGACGGCTGCACATCGGGGCCACCGCCCGGATGCAGACGGTCGCAGATCACCCGGTGGTCCGCGAACGCTTCCCGGCGGTCTCCCAGGCTCTGCTCGCCTCGGCGTCCCCCCAGGTGCGCAACCGTGCCACGATCGGCGGCAACCTCATGCAGCGCACCCGCTGCGGGTACTACCGGGACAGCGGCAGCCCGTGCAACCGGCGCATGCCCGGCAGCGGCTGCCCCGCCATCGACGGGCAGAACCGCCGGCACGCGATCCTCGGCGGCAGTTCCCACTGCATCGCCGTGCACCCCTCCGATCTGGCGGTCGCACTCACCGCTGTGGACGCCCTCGTGCTCACCCTCGGACCCGCGGGCCGGCGCTCGATCGCACTGGCCGACCTCCACCTCCTGCCCGGCTCCACCCCGCACCGGGAAACCGCCCTGCGCCGCGGCGAGATCATCACCGGGGTCGAGGTTCCCTTCTCCCCCGCGGCCCGCACCTCCCGGTATCTGAAGCTGCGCGACCGGGCCTCGTTCGAGTTCGCCGTGGTCTCCGTGGCAGCCGCGCTGGCCTTCCGGGAGGGGGTGGTGACCGACGTCCGGCTCGCCTTCGGCGGGGTCGCGCCCCGTCCGTGGCGCTCGGCCGCGGCCGAGGACGCCCTGCGCGGCCGGCCGTTGACCGGCGCCGCGGTCGCCGCGGCCGGCCGGCATCTGGTGCGCGGCGCCGAGCCGCGCGAGCACAACGGATTCAAGGTCGAGCTGGTGCAGCGCGCCCTCGCCGACGTCCTCGACGCCCTGGGAGGCGACCGATGAGCCGGATCGTAGGCAGTCCCGTTCCCCGGATCGACGGTCGCGCCAAGGTCACCGGCACGGCCACCTACGCCGCGGATGCCGTGGTCGGCGGGACGCTGCACGGCTTCCTCGCGACGAGCACCGTCGCCCGCGGTCGGATCACCGGCATCGACACCGAAGAGGCCGAGCGCTCGGCCGGGGTGGTCGCCGTCTTCACCCACCGGAACATGCCGCGCCTCACGCGGCCGACGTACCTCAGCTACCTCAAGAGCTCCATCCCCCTCCAGGAGACGGACATCCACCACAGCGGGCAGCCCGTGGCCTACGTCGTCGCCGGGACACTGGAGCAGGCCCAGCACGCCGCCACGCTCATCGACGTCTCCTACGACACCCGCCGGCCCCGCTCCGCCGTCGCCGACGCGCTCGACGACGCCTTCGTGCCTCCGCCCGGCCTGGCGGGCCCCAACGAGACGACCCGCGGGGACGTGGCGGCAGGGCTGGCCGACGCCGACGTCAGCGTCGACGTCACGTACACCACGCCCATGCACCACCACAATCCCCTCGAACCGTCCACGACGACCGCGGTCTGGGACGGCGGCCGGGTGACGGTGTACGAGTCCGCCCAGGGCGGCCACGCCACCAGGATCTGCGTCTCCGAGGCGCTTGAGGACCTCCCCCTCGGCAACGTGCGTGTGCTCTCGCCGTTCCTGGGCGGGGGCTTCGGCGCCAAGGGCCCGGTCTGGCCGCACACCCTGCTCACCGCCGCCGTCGCCCGGGAGCTGGGGCGCCCGGTGAAGCTGGTGCTCTCCCGCGCCCAGACCTTCACCTCCAACGGGCACCGCGGCGAAGCCCACCAGCGCCTGCGGATCGGAGCCAGGCGGGACGGCACCCTGACCGCCATCGACCATGTCAGCACCCACCAGGTCACCCGCACCGAGCAGGGCATCTTCTCCACCAGCCACTCCACCCGCGTGCTGTACGCCTGCCCCCACGTGCACGTCGCCCAGCGGGCGGTCCGGCTCGACCTGTCCGCGCCGAGCTTCATGCGGCCACCGGAGTCCGTCGGCTCCTTCGGGCTGGAGTCGGCCCTCGACGAACTGAGCTACGCGCTGGACATGGACCCCGTCGAACTCAGGCTGCGCAACCACACGGCCGTCGACCCCGAGACCGGCGAACCGTTCGGCAGCAGGCACCTCATCGAGTGCTACCGGCGCGGAGCGGCCATGTTCCGCTGGAGCGAACGCGATCCGCGTCCGCGGTCGATGCGCGACGGCAGCACCCTGATCGGCTGGGGCATGGCCACCGCGGCGCACACGACGGGCGGCAGGCCGGGCGCCGGCGCCCGGGTGGTCCTCTCCACCGCGGGGCGGGCGGTGGTCCAGGCCGGCACCCACGACATCGGCACCGGGACCTACACGGTCATGACCCAGATCGCCGCGCAGACCCTGGGTCTGGACCTGGACGACGTCGGCTTCGAACTGGGCGACACCGACTATCCCTTCGCCTTCATGTCCGTCGCGTCCGCCACCGTCCCCGGCGTGGGGGCCGCCGTCGCCCGGGCCTGCACCGCTGCCCGCCGATCGCTGATCGGCATCGCGGTCGCCGACCCCCGCTCCCCCCTGCACGGTGTCGCGGCCGAGCAGGTCACCGCGGGGGACGGGATCCTGTACGTGACCGGCGAACCCCGGCGCCGGGAACGCATCCGTACCGTCCTCGCCCGGCACGGCAGAGCGGTCGAGGCCACCACCGACCCCGTGCCCATCCCTCCCGGCTACTCGGTCGGCGCGGAATTCGCCGAGGTGCGCGTCGATCCCAGGACCGGGCGGGTCAGGGTGACCCGCATGGCCGGGGCGTACGACGCCGGCCGCGTCCTCAACCGCAGAACCCTGCGCAGCCAGGCCCTCGGCGGCGCCGTCTGCGCGGTCGGCTTCGCCCTCACCGAGCACACCCTGGTCGACCCCCACCGGGCCCGGGTCGTCCATCCGAACCTCTCCGGCTATCTGGTGCCCGTCAACGCCGACATCCCCCGCATCCAGACGGTGTTCCTCGACGAACCCGACCCTGTACAGCAGGAGGCACTGGGGGCACGCGGCTTCGGCGAGACCCCGGGGACCGGGATGACGGCGGCGATCGGCAACGCCGTCTACCACGCCACCGGGCGCCGGATCCGCGCCCTGCCCATCACCCCGGACAAGCTGCTGTGAGGGGCGCGCACACGGTGAACGCCCTGTGGGAGCGACTGCACCGGCTGTGGGAGGCGGGCACCCCGTGCGGACTGGCCACGGTCGTGTCCACCTTCGGCTCCGCCCCGCGGAGGCCCGGAGCGATCATGATCTGCGCCCCGGACGGCGGGGTCACCGGCAGCATCTCCGGCGGTTGCGTCGAGGGCGCCGTCCACGACCTGGCCCAGCAGGCCGTCGCGGACGGCACCGCCGTGCTCGAACGCTACGGAGTGGCCGACTCCGACGCCGGGGCCGTCGGTCTGACGTGCGGCGGCACCATCGAGGTCCTCGTCGAGCGCGTCGACCGGCGGTCCTTTCCCGAACTGAACGTCCTCCTCGGGCACCTGAGATCCGCGACTCCCGTCGCCCTGGCGACCGTCGTCGAAGCCGACCCGTCGTGGCCGGAAGCACGACCGGGGGGCCACCTGGTCTGCTGGGCCGACGGCGCGGCGGGCAGCACCGGCAGCCCCGTCCTCGACGCGCAGACGGCCTCGGCGGCCCGCCGGCTGCTGGCCCAGAACCGCTCCGCCACCGTCCGCCCCGGTGCGGCCGGAGCGGATTGCGCGCACGGCCCGCGGATCTTCGTCAACTGCCTTGCTCCCCCGCCCCGCATGCTGATCTACGGTGCGGGCGAGTTCGCCTCGGCTCTCGCCCGCCAGGGCGCCTTGCTCGGCTACCGCGTCACGGTCTGCGACGCCCGCCCCGTGTTCACCACCCCGGAGCGCTTCCCGGACGCCGACGAGGTCGTCGTGAACTGGCCGCACCGCCATTTCGCCGACGAAGCCGAGAAGCGGCGCATCGACGACCGCACCGTGGTCGTCTCGCTGACGCACGATCCGAAGTTCGACATACCGCTGCTCACGGCCGCCCTGGAGACGGATCTGGCCTACGTCGGCGCCATGGGCTCCCGGCGCAGCGTGGCCCAGCGCATCGCGGCACTGCGGGCGGCGGGACTTCCCGCCGGCCGGCTGGCGCGGCTCAGCTCCCCCGTGGGACTCGACCTCGGCGGCGCCGACCCGGCGGAGACGGCGGTCTCCATCGCGGCCGAAATACTCCTGCTGCGCCACGGGCACCACGGGCTCCGCCTGTCCGGGACCGCCGGTCCCCTCCACCGCGAGGCGGCACCGGCACGGATCCCGGGCTTCCGCTAGGAGAGGACGATCCGCAGGATGCGATCGTCGCCGGGCCGGGGCTCGGTGCCGCCCCAGGTGGCTCCGTCGGTGTTCGACGTCGTGATCCACAGCGAGCCGTCGGGCGCGGTTCCGACCGTCCGGATGGGGCCGTACTCGCCGACGTAATGGGCGATCGGATCGCCGGCCGCCCGGGGGCCGTCGACCGGCAGTTGCCAGAGCCGCTGCCCGCCGAGCGCGCCCATCCAGAGCGAGCCGCCGGCGTAGGCGACCCCGAGGGGCGAGATAATTGATAGCATTTTTCTGTTAACGTTGGAAACATGGAGACGAGGAACAATCGCGACCGCATCATCGAGGCGGCCGCCGCCCTGCTCGCCGAGGGCGGCGGGGACGCCGTGTCGACCCGTGCGGTCAGCGCGGCGGCCGGCGTCCAGGCCCCGGCCATCTACCGCATCTTCGGGGACAAGCAGGGACTGCTGGACGCCGTCGCGAGCCACGGCTTCGCGGATTACCTGCGCAGCAAGACCGCCGGACAGCCGACCGACGACCCGGTGGCGGACCTGCGCCGCGGATGGGATCTCCACGTCGGCTTCGGCCTGGCCAACCCCGCGTTCTACACCCTGATCTACGGCGACCAGCGGCCCGGCACCGAGCCCTCGGCCGCACGGGAGGCATCCGCGGTCCTGGCCGGCATGATCAGTCGCATCGCCGCAGCGGGGCGTCTGCGGATGAGCGAGGACCGGGCCGCCTTCCTCGTCCACTCCACCGGGCGTGGCGTGACGCTCACGCTGATCTCGCAGCCCGAGAATACGCGCGACATGTCCCTCTCGGTCCTCGCCCGGGAGTCGGTCATCGCCACCGTCACCACCGATCCCCCCCGGCGCACACAGCCGGACGGCGGCGGAGTGGTCGGCCACGCGGTCGCACTGCGCGCCGCCCTCCCGCAGACCACCTCCCTGACCGACCCCGAACGCGCCCTGCTCACCGAGTGGCTGGACCGCATCGCCACCGCGGACTGAACGCCGCGTCCGCCCTGCTCCGCGCGCGAACCCGTACCGGCGAGCCGTCTCCGGGCTCTGATCCCGTCTCAGGTTGCGCCCAGCCCGGTGGGGCGGGCGCCGGATCAGCCGGCCCAGTCCAGCAGCCGCGCCGGGTTGGCCACCGTGACGGCGTCGGCCAGCGCGTCGCCGCCCCCGGCCGCGACGCGCGGAAGGAAGCGGCGCGGCAGATAGTCGAGGCCCGGCATGCCGCCGTAGGCGCGGTAACGGCTGCGGCGGGCCACGTCGCCGCCGAGGACGAGCCGGTCCGGGCCCGCGCGTTCCGCGGTGGCCAGCAGGCAGGCCAGCACGGTGGAGTCGGGGTGGTTGCGGTGCCGGGCCACGCCGTCGTAGCCGAGGTACGCCCCGGCCGCGCAGAGCTCCGCGTGCAGCCCGGGGTCGGGGTTGCGATCGGCGTGCGCGAGAACGACGCGGTGCGCCGGCACCCCGTGTCCGGCCAGCTCCGCCAGCACCTCGAACGCCGCGCTGCCGTACTCCAGATGCACCATCACCGGCGCCCCGGTGGCCCGGTGGGCGGCGCCGGCCGCCGCGAGCACCCGGTGCTCGAACGGGGACACCGACCAGTACCCGGCGCCGGCCTTGACGATCCCGGCGCGGACGGCGGGCCCGGTCCGTACCGTCAGGTCCGCGTCCGCGTACATGCCGTCGGTGAGTTCCGCGGTGAACAGCGCGGCCAGCTCCGCCTCCGCCATGGCGAGCAGCGGGTGTCCCGGCGCGTAGTGCGGCTCGCGGTGGGCGCCGGTGGTGTGCACGATGTGCAGCCCCGTCGCCCGCGCGATACGGGCGACGCCCGCCGGGTCGCGGCCCAGGCCCACCGGGGTCGCCTCGATCATCGCCGTGAAGCCGGCCGCCCGCAGGTACGCGGCCTCCTGCCCGCTGCGCGCCTCGTCGTCCAGCTCGTCGCCGGGCAGCAGCGGCGAGACCTGGAAGAGGTGCTCGTGGTAGTCGGTCCGCCCGAGCCGGTCCGCGGGCAGGTCGCCGAGGACGGTGCGGACGCTCACCGTACGGCCTCGGCGGCGGCGGAGAGCCGGTCGACGGTCGCGGCGTCCAGGGTCAGGCCGAACACCTCCGCTATCACCTGGGACCAGCCGTGGATGAAGTACCGCCAGCCGTCGACGACGTCGAGGTCCCGCTCCGCGGCCTGGCCGCGGGCCGCGTGCAGGAAGGGCAGCGCGCCCCGGTAATTCAGCTCCCACGCCACGGCCCCGCGCGGGAAGCGCGCCGCGGGCGAGAGCGGCGATCCCGGCCGGTCCTTGCCCAGCCCGGTGGCGTTGACGACGAGGGTGCCGGGCGGTGCCGCCGCGAGCAGGTCGTCGGCGTGGCCCTCGGTGACGACGGTACGCAGCCGGGCGGGGTCCGCGCCGCCGCGCCGGAGCACGTCGGCCAGCTCGGCGAGCCGGTCGGCGGAGCGGTCGGTGCAGACGATGCGGGCGGGGGCGTCGGGGCGGCGGGCGAGGTAGTAGCCGATCGCGGTGCCGGCGCCGCCGGCGCCCAGGCACAGCAACTCGCCGCCGGTGGCGGCGAAGTGGCCGGGCGCGAGGAACTCCTCGATGGCCAGGCCCGCGGTCAGCGGGTCCTTGGCGTGGCCGACGAAGCGGCCGTCCCGCTTGGAGACGGAGGACACCTCGCCGCAGAGCCTGGCGAAGTCGTCCAGCTCGTCGAAGAGGTCGGCGGCCGCCCGGTACACACCTATCTTGTGCGTGGTGATCAGCGCGCCGAGGAGCAGCGGGTCGCGTCTGATCCGCTCGGCGACCGCCCGGTAGCGGGCGGGTTCCGCGTCCGGCGGCAGGTCGAAGCCGACGAGCCGGGCGGTGGGCAGGCCGAGGAGGCGGGCCCACTCGGGGAAGATCCGCATGATGGACGACTCGCCGGTGCTGACGCCGACGAAGGCCATGGCCGCGGTGTCCGCAGCGGTGGCGGTGCCGGTCGGTGTGCTCAACGGACCGCCTCCGCACCCGGGCCGGCCGCGTCGGACGTCCCCCGGCGGACCTTCGCCAGCGCCGCGGCGAACGCCCGGGCCCGTTCGGTCAGCGCATCCCAGCGCCCGGCGGCGATGTGCGCCGCGGAGGCCAGTTCGCCGCCCGCCCCGACGGCCAGCGCGCCGGCGCCGAACCACTCCGCCAGGTTCCCGGCGGACACCCCGCCGGTCGGCACCAGCGGCACGTCCGGGAAGGGGCCGCGCAGCGCGCGGAGATAGCCGGGACCGCCGAGGGAGGCGGGGAAGACCTTGACCGCGTGCACGCCGAGCGCGGTGGCGGTCATGACCTCGCTGGGGGTCAGGGCGCCGCAGAGCACGGGCAGGCCCGTGTCCAGCATGGCGGCGGCCAGTTCCGGCGTGGTACCGGGGCTGACCAGGAACGCCGAGCCGGCGTCGGCCGCGGCGGCGGCCTGCGCGGGGGTGAGGACGGTGCCCGCGCCCACCAGCGCCTCGGGGTGGCGGGCGCGTACCTCGGCGATGACCGCGGGCGCATCGGGCGTGGAGTACGTGATCTCGATGCCGGTGACGCCGCCGTCGACCAGCGCCGCCACCGCGGCCAGCGCGCCGTCCGGCGTGGGCGCGCGGAGGACGGCGACGACGCCGGCGCGGCGCAGGCCGGCGAGCGGGGACGGGGGCGCGGCGGGGTCGGCGGGGTCGGCGGAGGGCTGCTGGGTGGTCACGGTGCGCTCTCTTCGGTGGCGGGTACGGGCAGGGGTACGGGGTGCGCGGGCACGCGGCCGGCGAGCACGTCGAGGACGGCCCGTACGGCACCCGCGCCCATCCGGTCCACCGCCTCGACGGTCTGCGCGCCCAGGTGCGGGGTGAGGACCACCCGGTCGGCGAACTCCGCGGCCAGCAGCGGGCTTTCGGCGGCGGCGCCGCCCTCGCCCGTGAGGGTGTCGGCGGCGTACGCGGCCAGCCTGCCGTCCCGCAGCGCCGCGGCGACGGCGTGCTCGTCGACGAGGTCGGCCCGCGCCGTGTTGACGACGATCAGCCCCGGCCTGGCCCCGGCGAGCCACCGCTCGTCGACCACCCGGGTGCCGCCGGGGGCGTGCAGGCTCACCGCATCGCACCGCCCGGCAAGTTCCGCGAGCGGCGTCCGCCGGACGCCCAGCACCTCGAAGACCACCGGGTCCAGGTACGGGTCGTGCCCCAGCACCTCCGTGCCGAACCCGGCGGCGCGCCGCGCCACCCCGCGCCCGACCCGGCCGAGGCCGACGACGCCGAGCGTGAGGGTGCCCAGCTCCCGGCCGCGGCGCGGCTGCCAGGACCCGGCGCGCACCGCCCGGTCGCCGGCGGCGACGCCGCGCAGCGCGGCGAGGAGCAGCGCGAGGCCCAGGTCGGCGACGGCGTCGCTGTTCGCGGCGGGAGTGTGGGTGACGGTGACGCCGCGGCGGGCGGCGGCGGCCAGGTCGACGCTGTCGACGCCGACGCCGTAGCGCGCGAGGACCTTGAGCCCCGGCGCGGCGGCCAGATGGGCGTCGGTGACCGGCGCGGTGCCGGCGATCCAGGCGACGGCGCCGGCCAGCACCGGGGCCAGCTCGGCCGGGTCGTGGACGGTGGAGCCGCGCACCACGCGCAGCCCGGCGGCGGCGAGTTCGTCCTCGACGGGCGCGGTGCCGCTGCCGAAGGACCGCGAGGTCACCAGCACCACGGGTGCCGTGCCGGCCGTACTTCTGGTGCTCCCGCTCATCGCTTCTCCTTCGCGAACCACGGTTCCAGCCGCTCGTACGCCTCCAGGAACAGCGCGTGCCGCCGCCGGTAGTCGGCGTGCCGTCCGGGGTCCGGGGTGAACTCGGCGGTGACCTCGGACAGGTCGCGGGCGACGGCGAAGCCGTCGACGAGGCCCGCGCCGACGCCCGCGGTGACGGCGGCGCCCAGGCTGTTGGCCTCCTCGACGATGCTGCGGCGGCGCACGGTGGCGCCCCAGACGTCGGCGAGGATCTGCAGCCACAGGTCGCTGGCCGCGCCGCCGCCGATCGCGTCCACCCGGTCGACCGGGTGCCCGGCCTCGCGGAACGCGCCGACGCAGGTGGCGAGGTTGAACGCCACGCCCTCCAGCACCGCGCGGGTCAGGTGGGCCTCCTGGTGGTGGCGGGTCAGGCCGAGGAACGCGCCGGCCGCGGCGGCGTTCCAGTAGGGGGAGCGCTCGCCGAGCAGATGCGGCAGGAAGTACAGGCCCGCGGTGTCGGCGTCGGCCGCCGCGGCGAGCAGGTCGGGGAAGCGGTCCCCGCCCTGGCCGGGACGGAGCACCTCCGCCACCCAGTCCAGCGACGCGCCGCCCGCCTGCATGGTCGCGGTCGGCACGTAGCGTCCCGGGACGACGTGGTCGAAGGTCATGGTGCGCATCCGCGGGTCGTGCAGCGGCCGTTCCGCGGAGAGCGAGACCCAGGAGGACGAGCCGAGGTAGGTGTACGCGCCGTCGGCGGGGTCGATGACCCCGGCGCCCAGGGCGGCCAGCGGGCCGTCGCCGCCGCCGAGGACGACGGGGGTGCCGGCGGCCAGCCCGGTGGCCTCCGCGGCTTCGGGGAGCAGCGGTCCCGCGACGGTGGTGGACGGCACGATCTCGGGGAAGAGCGCGGGGTCGATGCCGGCCGCGGCCAGCACCTCGGCGGACCAGGCGCCGGCGGGCTGGTCGTAGGCGTTGGTGCTGGAGGCGTCGGAGCGGTCGGTGGCCAGCACGCCGGTCAGCCGGTGCACGACGTAGTCCTTGGCCAGGCAGACGTGGGCCACCCGGGCGAAGGTCTCCGGCTCGTGGTCGCGTACCCACATCACCTTGGTCAGGGAGTAGGTGGGGTGGAGCTGGTGGCCGAGCAGGCGGTACGCCCGCTCGGCACCCAGCGCGGCGATCAGCCGGTCGGCCTGCTCCTGGCTGCGGTGGTCGGCCCAGATCAGCGAGGGCCGCACCGGCCGGTACGCGGAGTCGAGCAGCACCGCGCCCATCATCTGGCCGCTGAACCCGACGGCGGCGACCTCCGCGGGGCGTACGCCGGTGTGCTCCAGCAGCCGCCGGGTGGCGGCGCACACAGCCCGCCACCACACCTCGGGGTCCTGCTCGGCGACCCCGCCGGCGCGGAAGTCGGTGCCGTAGTGCTCGGTCAGGGCGGCCACCGGGGTGCCGTCGTCGGCGTGCAGCGAGGCCTTGTCACCGGTGGTGCCGAGATCGTGCGCGATGATCATGGTGCCGCTCGTTTCGTCGGGGTCGGCTCCCCGGCAGTCTCGTTGCCCGCGGTCCCCGTATCCGGTTGCGCCGTGCCGCCCGCCGGTCCCGGCCCGCCCGGCTGTTCCGGTCCTCCCGGCGGCTGCCCGTCGGCCACCGGCTTGGCCTTGCCGCCGCGGCGCAGGTTGTGGACGTGCTCGGTGGCGACGGCGGCGAGGATCAGCACGCCGATGACGATCTGCAGCCAGAAGGGGTCGATGCCCAGCAGCGTGCCGCCGTTGTTGAGCATGCCGACGACCAGCGCGCCGACGAGCGCGCCGAGCGCGCTGCCCTTGGCGCCGAAGAGGCTGGCGCCGCCGATCACGCAGGCGGCGATGGCCTGGAGTTCGTAGCCGTTGCCGGAGGTCGGCACGCCGTTGCCGAGGCGGGAGGCGAGGAGCACGCCGGCCGCGGCGGCCAGGGTGCCGGACAGCACGTACGCGCTGACGAGCACGCGGCGTACGGGCACGCCCGTCAGCCGGGCGGACTCGGCGCTGGAGCCGACGGCGTAGACGTACTCGCCCCAGACGGTGCGGCGCAGCAGCAGCGCGAAGAACACCGTGATGAGCACCATCAGCCAGGTCAGATGGGAGATGCCCAGCAGGCTGCCGCCGCCGATCTCGGCGAAGCCGTCGGGCAGCGGCTGCACGGTGCGGCCGTCGCTGAGCAGCAGGGTCGCGCCGCGGGCGGCGCCCATCATGCCGAGCGTCACGATGAACGGCGGCATCTTGAGGAACGCCACCAGCACGCCGTTGATCAGCCCGGCGGCGGCGCCGACGAGCAGCGCGAGGAGCACCGCGCCCACGAGGGGCAGTCCGCCGCCGGTGTCGTAGACCACCTTGGCGGCGACGATGCCGGACAGGCCGACGACCGAGCCGACGGACAGGTCGATGCCCGCGGTGAGGATGACGATGAGCTGGCCGACGGCGATGATCGCGAAGATGGACACCTGCCGGCCGAGGTTGTCCAGGTTGGTGCCGGTGAGGAACGACTCGGTGGACATGGTCAGGGCGAAGGCCAGCACCAGCAGCACGGGGATGCCGCCGGAGGTCCGGCCCAGCACCTGGCCCAGGCGCAGGATCTCCCTGTCGGCGGGCTGCCGGGCGGGGCGTTTGCCGAACCGGATGCCCTTGGATGTGCCGCCGCCGGCGGCGGGGGCGGTGGCTCTGGCGAGGTCGGTCATCGGTTCTCCAGGGACGGTGCGGAAGGTTCGGCGGGGGCGGCGGCCGCCGGGCCCACGGGGCTCGCCAGCCGCAGCACGGCCTCCTCGGTGGCCTCCGCGGCGGGCAGCGAGCCCACCAGCCGGCGCTGGCGCACCACTTCGACGCGGTCGCACAGGCCCAGCAGTTCGGGGAGGTAGGAGGAGACGACCACGATCGCCAGGCCGTCCGCGGCCAGTTCGGCGATCACCTGGTAGATGTCGGCCTTGGAGCCGACGTCGACGCCCTTCGTGGGCTCGTCGAGCAGCAGCACCTTGGCGCCGGTGGCCCGCCACCGGGCGACCAGCGTCTTCTGCTGGTTGCCGCCGGAGAGCGAGGAGACCGGGTCGCTCCAGTCGCCGAGCTTGATGCGCAGACCCGCGGAGGCGGCGGTGACGTGCTCGCGCATCCGGCGGCGGCGCAGGACACCGAAGGTGCCGGTGCGCGGCAGGCTGGCGATGGCCACGTTCTTCTCGATGCTCAGGCCCGGCAGCAGCCCGGACTCCTTGCGGTCCTCGGGCAGCAGCCCGAGCCCGGCCCGTGCGGCGGCGCGCGGGGAGGTGGCGCCGACCCGGCGGCCGTCGACCAGGATCTCGCCGCCGAGCACCGGGTCGGCGCCGAAGACGGCCCGCAGCAGTTCGGTGCGCCCGGAGCCGAGCAGCCCGGCCAGGCCGACGACTTCGCCGCGGCGTACGGTCAGGTCCACCGGCGCGGGGAAGCCGGCGGGCCGGAGGCCGCGCAGTTCCAGCCGTACGTCGCCGGGGTCCGGGCGCTCGCCGGGGTACAGGTTCTCGATCCGGCGGCCGACCATCGACTGCACGAGGGAGTCCTCGTCGTAGTCCGACATCGGCCGGGTCTCGACCACCCGGCCGTCGCGCAGCACCGTCACCCGGTCGCCGACGGCGAACATCTCCTCCAGCCGGTGGGTGACGTACAGGACCGAGACGCCCTCGTCCCGCAGCGTGGCGATGCGGGCCAGCAGGGCGTCCGCCTCCTGCGCGGACAGCGCGGTGGTCGGCTCGTCGAAGACGACGAGCCGCGCGTCGTGGCCGAGGACCCGGGCGATCTCGACCAACTGCCGGGTGGCGGTGGTCAGTTCCGACACGCGCGTGCGGGGGTCCAGATCGGCCAGGCCGACGCGGGCCAGCATCTCCCCGGCCTGCGCGCGCTGCCGGCGGCGGTCGACCCAGCCGGCCCGACCGGGCATCCCGAACATGCTCAGGTTGCTCGCCACGGTCAGCTCGGGCATCAGGCTCAGCTCCTGATACACCACGCCGATGCCGGCGGCGCGCGCCTCCGCGGGGGTGACGTGCGTGCGCATCTCGCGGCCGAGCACCCGGTACGCGCCGCCGTCGCGGGCCACCGCGCCGGTCAGCACCTTGATCAGGGTGGACTTTCCGGCGCCGTTCTCGCCGGCGAGGCAGTGCACCTCGCCCGGTGCGATGTCCAGGTCCACGGCGGCCAGCGCCGTCACGGCGCGATAGCTCTTACCCACGCCCCGCAGGCTGACCAGGGGGCTCGACTCGGGGGTTGCCATGGCCGGCCCTCAGCCCTTGGTCTTGGGCGGGTTGAGAAGCTGCTCGAACTGCGCCTCGTCCACGGTCGACTTGTCGATGACGACGGCGCCCGGGTCGAGCCGGACCGGCGGGGTGCTGTCGCCGGCGGCCATCGCGGCCTCGACGACGCCCTGGTAGCCGAAGAAGAACGGGTTCTGGACGATGATCGCGTCGATGGACCCGTCGCGTACGCCGGCGATCTCCGCGGGGTCGGAGTCGAAGGCGACGACCGCGACGCGGTCGCCGGCGTTGCGCTCGGCGACGGCCTTGGCGGCGCCGGTGCCGGAGGTGTTGTTGTCGGCGAAGACCCCGGCCAGGTCGGGCGTCGCGGTGAGGGCATCGTTGACCTGGGAGACGGCCTTGTTCAGGTCGTTGTCGTTGACGGAGGTCTGAATGATCTCGGCGTCGGGGCACTCGGCGGCCAGACCGCTCTTGAAGCCGTTGAACCGGTCGACCAGGACCTGCTGGCCCGAGGCCGAGCTCTCGTGGAGGATCTTGCCGTCCTTCTGGCCCTTGTCGGTGAGCAGCTCGCACATGCGCACGCCGGCCTGCTCGCCCGCCTTGACGTTGTCGGTGCCGATGAAGCCCTCGGACTCGGTGGTGATCGCGTTGTCGACGGTGATCACCTTGATGCCGGCGTCGCGGGCCCGGTCCACCGCGCCGTTGAGCGCGGTGGAGGAGTTCGAGGCCAGCACGATGGCGTCGGCGCCCCGGGAGATGGAGTTCTCCACCAGGCTGACCTGTTCCTCGATATCGGTCTCCGAGGTCGGGCCGAAGAGCCCGAGATCGATGCCGAAGTCGTCGCCCGCCTGCTTGGAGCCGGCGAGCATCGACTGCCAGAAGTCGGAGTCGGTGGCCTTGGTGATGACGTCGACCTTGGTGCCGCCGACCGCGGCGCCGCCGCCCGACGAGGAGCCGGAGTCGTCGAACGCCGCCTTCCCGGCGGCGACGCCGCCGGCCGCGAAGACGACGGCCAGCGCGGCGGCCACCCCCGAGGAGACGAAACGGATGCGCGCCATGGCTACTCCTGGTTGCTAGGGGACGTGCTGGGGGACGAAGCGGTGAAGGGGACGAGCAGCGGCGGGGCGCCGTCCGGGGCGCGCCGGACGCGGTAGCCCATGCCGTGGTCGAGGACCCAGCCGTAGTCGTGCCCGGCGTTGCCGGGGTAGACGGCCAGGAAGCGGTACGGCTCGCCGCCGGTGTTGACGCTGCGGTGCGCCCAGCCCGGCGGGATGTAGCCGATGGCACCCGGGTACATGTCGATCCACCGCGGCCGGTCGCCGTCGAAGAGCAGCAGACCGCCGGTGCCGGCGAGGCCGAGGTAGATCTCGCCCTGCGGGTTGGGGTGCTGGTGGCCCTTGGTCATGTGGAACTCGCCCCCGACCGTGCCGGGCCGGATCGTGGTGATCGACTGCGGCAGCTCGCCCTCCGCCTCCGGTACGGGCGAGGAGGCGACGTCGTAGACGACGGGGTCACCGCCGTCCCGTACCGCGGCGCGCCAGGCGTCGCCGTCGGCGAAGAGGCCGTCGAGGTCGGACATGCGCCGGGTGAGCACCGGGCCCGAGGGGCTGATGCCGCCGGCCTCGGGCTCGAAGGTGAGGAGCGTCGGCTCGATGGGGGGCGATGCGTATGACGGCACCGTTTCCTCCTGGGGTCGTGCGGGTTGCTTCCGGGGGCGTCAGCGTGACGGCCAGGTCATTTGACATCCTGTACGGTCAGGATGTCAATGGCCCCTACAGCAGACGATCGCACTCCCCGCGCGCACGCGTCGCGGCCGGCCCGCTCGGGTGAGCAGACCGGCCGCGTGGGTCGGGTCGGGTCCGGGCCGTACGGGACGGTACGGCCCGGGAGCGTCAGTCGGTGACGATCATCAGCGGGCGGGGCGGGGCGCCCGACTGGCGGGACAGCTCCACCTCGAAGCGGCTGCGGTCGCCGCGGTGGAAGGCGACGAAGCTCTCCACCGGGCGGCCCTGTTCGCCGACGCTGACGCTGCGCAGGACGAGCACCGGGGCGCCCCGGTTGACGCCGAGGCTGCGGGCCAGCTCCGCGGAGGCCACCGCCGCCTCCACCGAGCGGCGGCCCTGCACGAGACGTACCCCGAAGCGGCCTTCCAGCAGCGCGTACAGCGACTCCTGGGTCAGGTCCTCGTCGACCAGTCCCGGGGCGACCTCCTGCGGGACGTGGGTGATCGTGAGCACCCACGGCTCCTCCTCGACGAACCGCAGCCGCTCGATGACGATCACCGGATGCCCCGGCGGCACCTCCAGCGCCCCCGCGACCTGTGCGTCCGCCGGGACCACTTCGAGCCGGCGGACCTGGCTGCGCAGGTGGCCGCCGCGGGCGGCGACGTCCTCGTACAGCCCGGTGAGGGACTGGACGAGGCCCTCGGGGGTCTTGGGGTGGGCGACGAAGGTGCCGCGGCCCTTGATCCGCTCGATGACCCCTTCGGACTCCAGCTCGGCCAGGGCCTGGCGGACGACGGTCCGGGAGACCCCGTAGCGTTCGCACAGCTCGTGGTCCCCCGGCAGCCGGTCGCCGGGGCCCAGCTCGCGGCTCTCCATCTCGCCCAGGAGAATCTGCTTGAGCTGGTGGTAGAAGGGGAGCAGCGACGAACGATCGATACTTGACTGCATGTCATGAGAGGATAACAACCCTCTCGGCCCGATCGCCCGCCGGGCGCCCCTCTCCCTCGCCTCCTCAGTCGGCCGGCACGAACGTCTTCGGGTCGGTGAGGCCGGCGCTGCCCTCGTAGACGTGGGTGTAGAGATCACCGATCACGAACGAGTCGGGATAGGCGGAGCCCTGCGGCCACTGGTCCGGCCAGGTGGTGCTGCCGTTCTTGTCGTTCTGCACCAGGTCGCCGTCGGACCGGCCGTCATACTCCTCGGGCCTGGTGTTGTAGTGCCAGATCGGCGCGTCGTTCACGACGAACGGCCGGTGGAAGCGGAGCGTCTGCTCGCCGGAGCGCGCGAAGTTGCCGCTCGCCTCCAGGGTGTAGCCGGTGGCGTCCCGCTCGATGGCGAACGTGTAGTCCTCGTTCGGCATCAGCTCCGGCTGCAGCGCGCCCGCCGGGGCACGGAAGGGCGCAGGGAGACGGGAGACGGGAAGGGGGATGCGACGGGGCGGTGCGCGACGGGGGCCGAGGGCTGACGGGGGTCGCGCCGTCACGCCGGGAACGCACGGAACCGGGCAGCGGCCCGCCGGGGGCGCGGAGGGGACCGCCCCTGACGGACCTCGCTCGGTCGCGGCGAGGACGCACCCGTCCGGCGGCCGTCGCGCCAAGACCGGGGACAGGCAGGGGAGACGGGGCCCGCGGGGCGCGGGAGCGCACTACGCGTGAGCCGCTCGCCGGGACCCCGTGGCGAGTCACACGGGACGCGGACCGGGACTGGCAGGAGTCGCGCCGTCACGGCGGGAACGCGCCCGCGGCGCAGTCACCCCGCGGCACCCCGGGGAAGCACGTGGGGCCGCGCCCATGGAGAACCCGGCCCCGGCACGCAGCGCGGTGGCTGCCTGCCGGGGCCGGGGAAGAGGCGCGCGGGACGGGGACCGTGCGTGACGGGGCTCGCGCGCCTCGGACCGTTCGACCCGGGGCCGTCAGACCTTCCAGGGCATCTCGAAGCCGAACTCGTACAGGTAGATGCCGAGCAGCACACCGCAGATCACCAGGCCGACGGCCGTCAGGATGGCGTTGCGCCGGCGGACCTTCGGGTCGAGGGCGCGCTGTGCGGCCTCGGTGACCTTCCGCTTCGTCCAGTGCAGGACTATCTGCGCCCACACGAACTCCGTGGCCCACACCGCCATGCCCGCGAAGATCACCAGCCAGCCGGGACCCGGCAGCGGCAGCAGGATGATGCCGCCGCCGACGATGGCCAGGCCCACGATGAAGACCCCGACCTGCCAGCTCACGTGCAGCGCGCGCGAGCGCTGGATGAAGCTCGGCGCCTTGGACCCCCATGCCCGGTGCTCCGGAGTGCCCGGCTTCTCCGGCTCGTCCAGCTTCGCCACCGGAGCGTCGGTGTCGGCCTTGTCCATTCTCTTGTCCCCCTGATCGCCACGCTCGACATCCATGGGCACACGTTACGGGGTGAGGCACCCCCGGCCGTCCACCCGATGGACCGTCGTACGGGGGCCTTCTCCTCCCCAGGGTGTACGCCCGCCATCCCGCCGGCCGCGCACCCCTAACGGGATGGCACGACCGGTCATAGCGGATGTCGCTGCCCGTGCGGGCGTCAGCAGGACGACCGTGTCGCACGCCCTGTCCGGCAAGCGGCCCGTCAGCCCCAGCGTGCTCAAGCGCGTCCGGGAGGCGATGGCCGAGCTGGGCTACGTGCCACGGCGCGCGGCGCAGACGCTCAAGAGCGGCGCCTCCCAGATCGTCGGCCTCATCGTGCCGGACATCAGCAACACCTTCTTCGCCGACCTCGCCAAGGTCGTCGAGGACGTCTCCCTGGAGCAGGGCTACCACGTCGTCTTCGGCAACACCGCCTTCGAGGTCGAGCGCGAGCGCCTCCACCCGAACATGATCCGGTCGCGGGCCGTCGACGGCGTCGTCTACGCCGCCGGTGCGCCCTCGCCGGCCCCGGACACCGCCGAGATGCTGGCGGGGATCCCCTTCGTGCTGGTCGACGCGGAGGTGCCGGGAGCCGGCGCCACCAGCGTCGTCTCGGAGGTGCGCGAGATCGTCGAGGTCCCCTTCGACCGGCCCCGGGACCTCGACGTCCGCGGCGAGCCGAGTTCCAGCAACTGCGCCTGCGCATCGCCCATCTGCTGAGGGAGACGGCCGATGACGCTGCCTGAGACGACTCCCGTACGCCCGCCCGCGGCGCCGGACCGGCCGTCCCGTACGCCGAAGAGCTCCGCGCGGCGGCTGGCGGGACCGGCGCTGTCCGCTGGCCGTGATCGCGCTGGCGCTGTTCCTGTGGTGGCCGTTCACCACCGCCACCGACGCCATCGACCCGCTGAAGTTTCCCCGCGCCCGGCAAGGTGTGGGACAGCGCGTCGAACCTGCGCGAGACCCTGTGCTCCGACGCCACCGCGACGCTCGGCCGGGGCGTGGTCTCGTGGTCCGCCGGCAGCGCCCTCGGCGTCGCCGTGGGGCTGCTCATGTCCCGCTCCCGCACGCTGTCCGGAACAGGGGGACGGAGCCGGCTCGGACGGCCGGGAAGAAGGGCAGGGCCAACGGGCGCCGCCCGGCCGCGGCATCGGGGGTGCGGCCAAGGCACCGCGCGCCCCGGCTCTGCCTCCGGCCCTCGTCGCACCACCCGGCCGGCCCGTGACACCGCCCCGCGCCCAGGCACCTGGCACCCGACCTCCCAGGTCCCTTTCGCCCTCGGGGAGTTGGGTCTGATCCGCCGCTGCTCAGCTCACCCGGGCTACGGCAACGTGTTCCGGCACGCCCCCACCGGCCCCACCGGCATCAGCACCTGTTGCTCCCGTGCCCCCGCGGAGTGCCCGGTGCCGGGCTCCCCCGGTTGCCCGCGGCGGAGCCGCGACCGCTTGACGGGGTCACGTCGCGCGGATACGGTCCGCAAGGCGCGCAGCAAGCGCTTACCGAGAATCCTGGAGTCCTCTTCTGGCAGGGGAGATGACGCAATGCGGAAGCACAGCGGGAGCGTTGCCGCGCGGGTCGTCGCGGCGGCCGCGGCGCTGGCCCTGACCGCCCTCGCGGCGGGGCCCGTGCAGGCGGTGCAGAGCGAGGAGGCGGCAGAGGCGGCGGGGCGGGGGGCGCCCGTCGTGCTGCCGGCGCTCGGGCCCGGCCTCGTCGCGTACTACGACTTCGGCCATCCGGTCCCCGGCGATCCCGCCCTCGAACGCGACCGGGGCCGCTCCGGCACCGACATCGCACTCGTCAACGGCGGCGCCGGCATGCGCGTGCCCGACCAGGCGTTCCCGGGTGCCGGGTCCGCGCTGCAGACCGCCCAGGTCTCCCCCGCCACCGCAGGGAACGACGACTGGAAGGCCGGCGTCTACCGCCCCGGGGGCGTGCCGAGCATGCGCGCGTTCAACGGCGCCCAGGCCGCGACCGTCATGGGCTGGTTCAAGATGACCGGCGACAACCCCGCCCCCAACTCCCACACCGCGAACCCCGACGACCGTTACGGCGCCGTCGGCCTGGCCGGCGTGCTCGCCGGCAACTCCGACGGACACGGCGTGCGGGCCCTGCTGGAGCTGATCCAGGTGGACGGCGAACTGCGGCTCGTGGCGCTGGGCCGCCGGATCGACGAGGGTGCCTCGCAGACGTTCGCCGCCGCCGAGGACTGGCGCCGGCTGCTGCCGCCCGACGAGTGGGTGTTCCTGGCGGCGACGTTCGACTACTCCGACGGCACCATGGCGCTGTTCCGCAACGGCGAACGCCTCGACGGCTTCTCCACCGACCCCGGCGACCCGTGGCAGGTCGGCGGGCCCGGTGAGCACCGCGCCTCGCCCACGGATCCCGCGGGTATCAAGATCGGCGGGAGCTACCCGCAGAACACCCGGGAAGGCAATCCCTGCAACTGCCGCATGGACAGCCTGATGTTCCTCGACCGCGAACTGACCGACGGGCAGGTGCGGGCGCAGTACCGGCTGATGGTCTCGCCCCGGCCCTGAGCGGCCACCCGTTCCCGTACGTCCTCCGCCACCCCCGTACGCAGCGCACGCGCAACCGCACCCCCAGAACGGAGCCCGGCATGCCCCGACCCGCCCGCCGAAAGCCCCGCCTCCTCGCTCCCGCGCTCGCCGCGGCCGTGGCCGCGACCGCCCTCCTCACCGCCCCCGCCGAGGCCCGCACCGAGCCGACCGCCGCGCCGAGCGCGAGCCCCGGCGCCGCCGCGCCCGGCGACAACCTCCTCCCCAAGCCCGTACCCGCCAAGCTCGGCCTCGTCGTCGAGGAGTACGCGCAGTTCCCCGAGTCGGAGCCGACGCCCCCGCCGACCGACCCACGGCTGATGCGGCACGCCCGGATCAACGCGCTCACCGAACTCCCCGACGGCTCCGGCCGCAAGGCGGTGCCCGACCTCAACGGCAAGCTGTACCTCGTCGAGGACGGCGAGCAGCCCCGCACGTACCTCGACGTCGGCGCCACCTTCGCGCCGCAGTTCTTCTCCGGTCAGGGCCTCGGCCAGGGCTTCGGCTACGCGGCCTTCCACCCCGACTTCGCGCGCAACGGCATCTTCTACACCGTGCACACGGAACTGGCCTCCACCACCGACAAGCAGCCGGACCTCACCCCGCAGCCCAACACCGGCTACCACGGCATCATCACCGAGTGGACCGCCGACGACCCGGGGGCCGGCACCTTCTCCGGCACCCGCCGCGAGGTGCTGCGCCTCGGCTTCAACGGCCGTATCCACGGCATCCAGCAGATCGCCTTCAACCCCACCGCCCGCAAGGGCGGCGCCGACTACGGCAAGCTGTACCTCGCCGTGGGCGACGGCGGCACCGGCGTGCGCACCACCGAGCCGCAGAACCTCGCGCTGCCGCACGGCAAGCTGCTGCGGATCGACCCCCGCGGCAGCGACAGCGCCAACGGCGCGTACGGCGTCCCCGCCGACAACCCCTTCGCCGACCGCCCCGGCGCCCTCGGCGAGGTCTACGCCTACGGCTTCCGCGACCCGCACCGCTTCAGCTGGGACACCGGCGGCGAGAACCGGCTGTACCTCGGCCACATCGGCGAGCACGCCATCGAGTCGGTCTACGAGGTCCGGGCCGGGGACAACCTCGGCTGGAGCGAGCGCGAGGGCCCGTTCGTCTTCGACAAGAACCCGGCCGATCCGTGTAACGCGTACAAGCCGCTGCCGCCCGACGACGCCACGTACGGCTACACCTACCCCGTGGCCGCCTACGACCACGACCCGCCGGCCGACTGGAACTGCACCTCCGACGTCGGCCGGGCCGTCTCCGGCGGCTTCGTCTACCGCGGTGACGACCTGGACAAGCTGCGCGGCACCTATGTCTTCGGCGACCTCGTCGACGGCCGCGTCTTCGGCACCAGGGCGAGCGAGATGAACCGCGGCGCCGAGATGGCCACGATCCACCGGCTCCGGCTCTTCGACGCCGCCACCGGAGACCCGGTCACGGCGCAGGACCTGGCCGGCGACACCCGAGTCGACCTGCGCTTCGGGCAGGACACGGCGGGCGAGCTGTACCTGCTGGCGAAGGCGAACGGCAAGGTCTGGAAGGTCACCGGCACGCGCGGCCCCGCGCTGCCGTAGCCGGCGGGAGACCGGCCCGTACGCAACGGGCGCGGGCGCCGGGCCCGGCAGCCCGGCCGGCGCCCGCGCCCGTTTGCGGTGTTTCCACGCCCCGGCCGGATTCCGGCCGAACTCCGGCCGGACCGGACCGTATTCAGGGCGGAATTCTTCCCGGCGGCCGCCGCGCGGGCAACATCCGCACATGCTCCAGCACGGGTAGTGCCCACTACCCGATCGAGCAGTGGACCGGTGGGTGAACGCAGGTCTAGCCTCCTTGATCAGTGTGCAATTCGTTTGCCGAATACGGTGCGCCCATTTGCGGAATCCACCCCACGCACGAACAAGGAGATCGTCCGGTGGCGAAAGTGACACGGCTGCGGAGCCGGCGCCTGGGATATGCGGTGGCCATCGCCACCGCGGCGGCGCTGACGGGGACCCTGACGAGTGCGGTGCCGGCGTCGTCGCAGGACGACGGCTTCGACATCGACCATGACAACGTGCTGATGGAAGTCGTGTATCCGAAGTTCCAGCGGGTGTCGCGCGAGGAGAGTTCGGGTCGCGCGGTGTCGCTGACCGTGGATCACGCGATGCTCATCGAAATGCCGTGGTTCGACGCCATCGCGCCTTATCACCCCACGGCGAAGGGCATCTTCTCCGACATCCCGCGCCGCCCGGAGTCCGAGCACACCACGCGCAACCAGAACATCGCGGTCACATACGCCGCGTTCACCTCGCTGAACGCCCTGCTGCCGGAGTACAAGGACCGGTGGATCGAGATGATGGACGCGGCGGGTCTCGATCCCGACGCCACGGCCGCGGATCCGACCACGCCGAGCGGCATCGGCATCCTCGCGGCCAGGAACGCGATGGCGGCGCGGCAGGACGACGGCAGCAACCGGGACGGCGGCATGGGCGGCCGCACGTACAACAAGAAGCCCTATGCGGACTACACCGGCTACAGGCCCGTCAACTCCGCCTACGAGCTGCGCAATCCGTCACGCTGGCAGCCGGGCACGTCCTCGACCCGGGACGTCTACAAGGACCAGCAGTTCGCGACCCCGTACTACGGCAGGGTGAAGCCGTTCACGTACGACAGCCCCACCGAGTTCAAGGTCTCCCCGCCGGTGAACAGCAACCACGACAACCGCCGCGCCTACCAGCGGCAGGCGGACGAGGTGCTCAAGGCGTCGGCGAACCTGACCGACGAGCAGAAGATGACCGCCGAGCTGTTCAACGACAAGGTGCTCACCTTCGGCCAGTACGCGGGCACGCCGGTGGTGCTGGCGGGCAAGCTGAACACCGAGCAGACCGTGCACTACATCACCATGTCGGACGTGGCGTTCATCGACGTCACCATCGCGACCTGGCACTACAAGCGCACGTTCGACTCGGTGCGCCCGGGCAGCGCGATCGGCTACCTGTACGGGGACCGGAAGGTGACCGCGTGGGGCGGGCCCGGGCAGGGCACCGTCGACGACATCACCGGCCGCGAGTGGCAGGGCTATCTGGACTCCCTCTCCGCCGACCACCCCGAATACCCGTCCGCCAGCTCCGCGCTCTGCCTCGCCTTCGCCGCGCAGGTGCGGCAGTTCACGGGCACCGACCAGATCAAGGTGACCGCCGCCTTCCCGAAGGGTTCCTCGCTGGTCGAGCCGGGTGTCACCCCGGCCGCCGACGTCTCGCTGCAGTGGAACAGCTGGACGGAGTTCGCCGACGACTGCGGCGAGAGCCGGATCTGGGCGGGTGAGAACTTCCGGTCCTCGGTCGAGGCCGCGGAGCAGTACGCGCCCGAGATCGGCGACATGAGCTACGAGTTCGTCCAGCGGAAGGTGAACGGCGGCTGAGGGCCGCGCGAGCGCCGCGAAGACCCGGCGCCGGCCGCCGGCGGGTGACCTCCACCCCGTCGGCGGCCGGCGCCGTTCGCCACGAGCGGCCGCCGGGAAGGCCCTACGGGCCCTCCCGGCGGCGGCCTTCGGCGGACCGGGTCAGCGGGCCGGGTCCGCGCCCCGTACGCGCCGCACCACCGCGCCCGGGTCCGCGGGCGCCCGGTTGCCGCGCCACGCCACGTGGTGGTCCGGGCGGAGCAGGACGAGGTCCCGCTCCCACAGCTCGCGGGCCCGCGCGTCCCATACCACCGCGTGCCGGACGGGCACGCCCTGCGCGGCGGCGGCGCGCAGCAGCGGCCCTGCGCGGCCGTCGCCGGCGAAGTCGACGAGGGTGAACTCCGTGGCGAACAGGGCGAACAGGGGGGTCCCGTCCGTCAGCAGCACGCTGGGCGGGCGGCTGCCGGGCCAGGTCGTCGGGGTGTACGCCTCCGGCGTCCAGGGGGGCGCCGGGCCGTCCTCGTGGCAGACGACGGGCGAGTCGTCGTAGCGGTAGCCGAGTTCGACGCCGCGGTACTCGTTCTCGCCGCGCTCGCCGTCCAGGAACTCCGCCACGGCGGCGGGCGGGACGCCGTCGCGCAGCAGCTGACCGGCCTTCATGTGCACGCCGATGTGCCGGTGCGAGGTGCGCATGGTGCGCAGCCCGACGGGCCGGCGGTCGGTCTCGTAGCTGTCGAGCAGCGCCGGGCCGCCGGTGTGCCGGACCAGGGCGGCGACCTTCCAGGCCACGTCCATCGCGTCGCCGATGCCGGTGTTCATGCCGTACGCGCCGGTGGGGAACATGCGGTGCGCGGCGTCGCCGGCGAGCAGGACGCGGCCGGCGCGGTAGCGGTCGGCGAGCATGAAGCCGGGGCGCCAGCGGGAGGTCAGCAGCACCTTGTCGATCTTCAGCTCGGTGCCCAGGGTCGCCAGCAGGAAGCCCGCCGGATCGGCCGGCGGGGTGGCGAACTCGTCCGGGTGCGCGCCGTTGACGTGCGCGGTCCAGGTGTCCTTCTCGTCCTGGGCGATGACGACGTAGCGGAAGGCGAAGTAGTGCCAGAACGGGCCGTGCCGGTGCAGGGACGCCAGGTCGCGGCTCTTGAAGTGCACCATGAACGCGCCGGGCAGCCCGGGGACGCCGAAGCTGTCCTCGCCGATGCCGAGGACGGCGCGGACGCGGCTCGACGCGCCGTCGCAGCCGATCACGTACCGGGACCTGATCCGGATCCGCTCGTCGGTCATGACGTCGCGCAGATTGCTGGTCACGCCCTGGTCGTCCTGGGTGAGGGTGTCGAACCGCAGGCCGGGGCGGAGGTCGACGAGATGGCTGCGGCGGCAGTGGGCGCGCAGCACGGGCTCCAGGTCGATCTGGGAGATCCGCTGGCCGGGTTCGGCGGGCCGGGTGCCGTCGTCGTACGCGGCGATGCGCCGCCGCTCCTCGTCGACGGAGGGCAGTGCCCAGGTGGTGAGCGGCCGGCCGGCCAGCCCGGTGGACCAGATGACGTCGGCCGGGTGCCGGGAGGCGACGCCGGCGGCTCGGATGCCGTCGGCGAGGCCGAGTTGGCGGAAGAACTCCATGCTGCGGGAGTTCACGTAGTCGAGTTTGGGGTGGACGGAGGTCTCGAAGCCCTGGTCGGCGAGGACGCACCGGACCCCCTGGCGCGCGAGCGCCAGAGCCGTTGCCATGCCGACCGGGCCGGCGCCCACGACGAGTACCGGTGCGGGATCCACGGATGCCTCCCCAGACGTGTGGGGCGGCACCCGGGCCGCCCCACACTGTCGCAGTTGTCGTTCGGTGGTGGCTCAGCAGGTTCAGCGGGCTCGGCAGGCCGCGCGGCCCGGCGGGCTCAGCGGGCTTCGCTGGGCGTACGGGGCTGGTTGCCGTGGTCGTCCGGGCCGCCGGTGCCGGGGCCCCGGCCGTTCGGGTGCTGCCCGTTCGGGGAGCCGGCGGCCCCGGTCGCCGCGCCGCGGGCCGCCTCCTTGCGGGCGTCCGGTGCGAGGCCGCCGGTCAGGGCGCGTACCTGCATCTCGGCGAAGGCCGCGTCGTTGCGCTCCTTGCTGGCGATCGAGCCGAGGTAGCCGAGCAGGAACCCGGCCGGCACGGTGATCAGCCCGGGTTCGATGTCGACGAACTTGATGTCGTGGCCGGGGAAGATGGCGTCGTCCGGGCCCGTCACGCCGTTGGAGAAGATCACCAGGAAGAACAGCAGGGCCGTGCCGCCGTAGACGATCCACTTGAGCCCCGAGGTGTTGAACCGGCGCCAGAACAGGGCGTAGACGACGGCCGGGAGGATCGCGGTGCCCGCCAGGTCGATGGAGGTCGGGATGAAGATGTGGGTGCGCACCGGGAGCATCGCGACGCCGACGAGCACGGAGACGATGCCGATCCGCAGGGTGTTGCGGCGGATGTCCTTCAGCTCGTCGGCCGGGGCCGGCTTGCGGCCGCGTACGACGTTGAGGTCCTTGGTGACACAGGTGACCGCGTTGATGAGCAGGGCCGCGTAGACGCCGACGATCGTCAGCAGGGCGATCGGCGCGAGCACTCCGACCATCAAGGGTCCGCCCACCTCGTCCACGAGCTTGGGCAGGCTGATGTCGCGGTGCGCCTTGATCACGCCGATCCGCTCGGAGCCGAGCACCGCCACGGAGGCGAAGCCGACGACGGACATGCACAGGTAGATGCCCACGACGATCACGGACGCCCAGCCGGCGGAGCGGCGGGCGTCCTTGCCGCTGGTCGTGGCGAAGTTGCGCATGAACAGGAAGGGGATGGCGGCGACGCCGACGGCGACGCAGAAGAGCTTGGAGAGGTGGACCAGCCGGTGCTGGCCCTCGCCGAACTCGCGGCCGGGGCCGAGCAGGTCGTAGCCGGCGGGGACGTCCTCGCGGTTGGCCTCGGCCTTGTCGAGGATGTCGAAGACGTTCAGGTTGAACTTCGCGAGCACCAGGAGGGTCAGCACCACCACGACGGTGAGGGTGAGGATCGCCTTGAACACCAGCAGCCGGGTGACGCCCGGCATACCGGCCATGTACGCGTACAGGACGGTGACGAGGCCGACGACGAGGACCGAGAGGCCCAGTCCCGCGACGTTGTCCAGCCCGAACCAGCGGTTGAAGATGAAGGCGATCGCCGCGAGGCTGATGATCGTGAACATCCCGTAGATCAGCAGGGTGACGACCGCCGCCGCCTTGCGCGCCTGGCGTTCTTCCGCGCGCATCGCGAAGATGTCGCCGAGGGTGTGTCCGCCGAGGTTGCGGATGGGCGAGGCGAAGAGCAGCACGCCGAGCACCATCGAGGTGGTGAACGCGGTCAGCAGCATCGCGGCGTCGTAGCCGTTGAGCGCGATATGGCCGGTGATGATGAACAGGGTGGAGTACATGAGCGGCGCGGACGCCAGCGCGATGGCGTTCTGTACGGGCCCGATCCGCCGGCCGGCGATGAGGAAGTCGTCGGGGGTGCGCACGCTGTCGCGTACCGCCTTGACGACGAAGTACACGGCCACGGCGGCGGCTATGGTCGCGGGTATCGCGATCTCGGGCACCGCCCAGGTGTTGTCGATGGGCGGCGGCGGGTCGGCGAGGATCGTGCTCATCGCTGCTCTCCTTCCAACTCCGCCCGGACCTGGTCGGTCAAGGGGTCGAGCCGGTTCGCGGCGTAGCGCAGATAACCGGCGCAGACCGTCACGACGACGACGAACGTCAGGAACATGAACAGCAGCCCGACATTGACCGGGCCGCCTATCTCCTGCCGGAAGAATCCGGGGGCGAATGCGGCCAGCGACGTCCCGGTGAACCACCATCCGAAGAAGAGCACGCTCGCCCGGATGAGGAACGAATTCGTTTTACGCTGCAGGGTTTTGAACCCGGCGCTGCCGTGTACGGCGACATAGCGGTCGCCGCCCGCCGGCGAGTCCGTCGAACTCATGACACCTCCTGGACGGGGACGTCTGGACGCGGACGCCCTGACGTGGCGGTCACATTGCATTCTCGGGCGTCGTCCACCGGCGGGCATGACCCATTCACGCGGTCTTCCGGCGCGGCACGCGCATTGGCGTGACCGCGAGCGGCGGATTCACGTGTCCGGGGGCTTCTCCGAAATACGGGAGAGGCGTCGTCAGATGAGGACGTCGCCGCCGTCGATGTTCAGGTTGACGCCGTTGATCGCGCGGTTCTCCAGCAGAAACGTGATCGCATGGGTGCAGTCGCACATCGTCACCGGCCGTTTGGTGAGGGCCTTGTGCTCCGCGGCGGCGCGCGCGGCCGGCTTGTCGCTCCAGAACGGGGTGTCGGCGACGATGCTCGGGTGCAGGGCGTTGACGCGGATCGGCGACAGCTCGAACGCCAGGGTCCGCACCAGGGCGGCGATGCCGCCGTTGGCGGTGGTCACGGTGGTGGAGCCCGGGTACGGGCGGTGGCTGGCCAGGCCGCCGAGCAGGACGGCCGCGCCGTGTTCCGGCATCCTGGGGGCGAGGGCGTGCAGGACGGCGGTGTAGCCGGTGAGCTTGACGGTGAGCAGCCGGGTGGCGGCGGCGGGGCGGTAGTCGCGCACGGTGTTCTGGTCCCGGTCGAGCGCTGTGAGGACCAGGTGGTCGACACGCTCGACCCCGGCCAGCGCGGCGATGGCGGCCCCGGGATCCGCCAGGTCGAGCGCGAGCCCGCGGGTGCGGCCGCCGATCTCGTCGGCGGCGGCCCTGGTGCGGTCCTCACCGCGGCCGGTGATGACGACGTCGCTGCCGCGGTCGGCGCAGGTCTGGGCGAAGTGCCGCCCGATGCCCGACGTTCCGCCGACGACGACGACGTGAGTGCGATCCGACACGGTGCTGTTCCCTTCCTCGGGGGCCGGGTGGGCACGGCGGCGTCATACGTGCAGGGAGGCGCCGCCGTCCACGTACAAGTCGTGCATCGTGACATGGCCCGCCTGGTCGGAGACCAGATACGCGACGGCCTCGGCCACGTCCCGCGGCTGGGCGAGCTTGTGCAGCGGGATGCCCACGCGGTACTCGGCCGGCATGCCCTCGACGACCTCCCGCAGCTCCGGGTCGTCGTCGTGCATCGCGCGCAGCATGGGGGTGTCCGTCGAGCCGGGCGAGACGACGTTGCAGCGGATGCCGTGGCCCGCCAGCTCCAGGCCCAGGCAGCGGGTGAACTGGGCGGACGCGGCTTTGGAAGCGGCGTACGCGGCCATCTCGGTACGCGGCACGCCCGCGGCGTTCGACGCCACCGTGACGATCGCGCCGCGCCCGCGGCGGATCATCCGCCGCGCCACCGCGCGCGAGACGTGGAACACGCCCCCGGCGTTGACCGCGAGGGTCTCCGCCCACTGCCGGTCCCGCAGTTCGACGACGCGGCCGGTGTGCATGACGCCGGCGGCGTTGACGAGGATGCCGACGGGCCCCAGCTCGTCCTCGACGCGCGCGACGGCGGCGTCCACCGCCGCGCTGTCGCACACGTCGACGTCGTAGCCGCGCGCCCGCACGCCCTCGGCCGCCAGCTTGGCGACGGCCGTGGCGAGCTTCTCCGCGTTGCGGTCGGCCGCCGCGACGTGCGCGCCGGCGGCGGCCAGGGTCGTGGCCACGGCCGCGCCGATGCCCTGCGCCGCGCCGGTGACCAGGGCGACGGTCGACTCGATTCCGGTCAGTTCCATCATCTTCTCCTGCCGGTCGTGGCGAGTGCCTGCTCGGCGTCGTAGCCGAAGAGCCACTGGTGCCGGTCCAGCCCCGGCTCCGCGAGGGAGCCGGTGTCGCGGCGCCGCTGCGCGGCGCCGTCGGCCAGGTGGAAGGTCTCGGCGTTGGCGCGGGACTGACGCTGGATCCGGGTCGTACGGGGCAGGCGGAGCTGCTCGTAGCGGCGCACGGCGGCGCGCAGCCCGTCCCGTCCCGCGGCGGGTCCCGCGTCGGTGAGGCAGCGGGCGAGGACGACGGCGTCCTCGATCGCCTGGTTCGCTCCCTGCGCCTGGAACGGCAGCATCGGGTGTGCGGCGTCACCGATGACGGCCACCCGGCCCCAGCCGAGCCGGTCGATGCTGTCGCGGTCGTGCAGGGCCCATCTGCTCACCGTCCGCGCCGCGTCGAGCAGCCGGACGACGTCCTCGTGCCAGTCCTTGTACGCCGCCCGCAGCCCCTCGGTGTCGCCGCGGGCCGACCAGGACTCCACCTCCCAGGCGGCGGCGGGCACGGTGGCGCCGAAGCTGATCTGCCGGCCGCCGGAGACGGGGTAGCACACGCAGTGCTGGTCAGGGCCGAACCACAGCCGCACCCGCGGCTCGGCGAGCAGGTGGGGCACCCGCTCGGCGGGCACCAGACCGCGGTAGATCGTCTGCCCCGAGTAGCGCGGCCAGTCGGCGACGAACCACTCACGCACCGCCGAGTGGATGCCGTCCGCACCCACCACCGCGTCGGCCGCGACCGTCCGCCCGTCGGCCAGGTGCAGCCGCGCCTCCGCCTCGTCCTGGGTGACGGCGACGAGCCGGGCGCCCAGGTGCAGCCGGTCCGGCGGCAGCCCGGACAGCAGCGCGGCGTGCAGGTCCGCGCGGTGCACGGTGTAGTACGGCGCCCCGAAGCGGCGCAGGCACCTGTCGCCCAGCGGGGTGCGCTGGAGCATCAGGCCGTCGTCCCAGCGCCGCATCTCGATCGCCTCCGGGACGACCGCGGCGGCCCGCAGCCGGGCGCGCAGGCCCAGGCGGTGCAGCAGCCGGGTCGCGTTGGGCGCCACCTGCACCCCCGCGCCGACCTCGGCGAGCCGGTCCGCCTGCTCGTAGACGTGGCAGTCCACCCCGCCGCGGCGCAGGGCGGCGGCGAAGGCGAGGCCGGCGATCCCGGCGCCGACGACGGCCACCCTCATCTGCGACATGCCTTCCTCCTCAGTAGTAGAGGAGCGCTTTGCTCCAGTCCTCGTCGGGGCCGAACAGGCTGCGCGGCTTGACCACGTCGGGCATGTTCGTGAGGGCTTCGCGCGGGATCAGCGACCCCGGCGGCAGCCCGGTGACATCGGCGTCGACGCCGAACTCGGCGCGTACGGCCGCGGTGAGCGCCGCCTCGGCGTGCACGCGGTGCTCCGGTGGCACCTCGATCTCGATGCGCAGCGACACCGGTTCCGCGCGGGCGCGCCAGAAGTACACGCCGTAGGTGTCGGGGAGGGAGAAGACGACCTCCTCCAGCCGGTGCTGGGTGACCCGCGCGTCGCCGACGCGGTGGCCGAAGGCGGCCCGGCCGAGGACGCGGACGGTGGGCAGGTGCCAGCCGCAGTCGCAGTCGTCGTACGCGACCTCGACGTCGTCCTCCAGGTTGTAGCGCAGCAACGGCATCGCCTCGCGGTACAGCGGGGTGACGACGAGTTGCCCCGTGCCCTCCGCGGCGACGTTCCCGGTCTGCGGGTCGTACACCTCGAACAGCGCCCGGTCGGCCCAGAGATGCATGCGTCCGTACTCGCACTCCCCGGCGAGGCTGCCGGTCTCCGTGGAGCCGTACTCCTCGATCACCGGCACCCCCCACAGCCGGCTGATCCGCTCGCGGCGGGCGGTCGTCAGCGGCTCGCCGCCGACGAACAGCGCGCGCAGCGCGGGGAAGTCGGCGCCCGGGCGGTGGCCCGCGGCGCCGGCGGCGGCGGCCCAGATGAGGCATTCGGTCGGCACCGACCAGGTGAGGGTGACGTCCAGGTCGTGCAGGGTGCGCACCACGCGGGCGTACGGCATGGCCAGCGACCGGTTGTCGCCGGGCACGACGGTGGCGCCGTGCAGCCGGGCGGCGGCGTGCGCGAGGTGGCCGGTGAGCAGCAGCGCGTACGGGGTGCGTACCAGGAAGACGTCCGCGGCGGAGATGCCGATCCACTTGCGCGCGAAGCGCTCGGCGAGGTCGAGCCAGTCCTCCCGGGTGTAGTACGAGGGCGTGGGCCGGCCGGCGGTGCCGCTCGACTCGTGGTAGGTCGCCAGCCGTTCCTTCGGGACGCCGAGCATGCCGTACGGGTAGTTGTCCCGCAGGTCCTGCTTGGTCGTCAGCGGCAGTCCCGCGAGGTCGGCGGCGGTCGCGGGCAGGTGGGCGGCGCCGGCCAGGCGGGGCCGGTAGAAGGCCGAGCGGGCGGCCCAGGCGACGGTCTGCGGAAGCTGCTTCTCCTGCAGTCCGCGCAGTTCCTCGGGGCCGTTCCACTGGCCGATGTGCGGCAGGCTCGCCGGTGCGTCGATCACGGTTTCTCCTCCCCCAGTAGTCGGTGTGCGTTCTCCCAGGCGATCTGCCGCCACTGCGCGGGCGGAGTGCGGATCGCCGTGAACTTGGCGAGTTCCACGGCCGGGTGCTGGAGCGGGTACTCGGAGCCGAACACCACGCGCGCGGCGCCCAGCCGGTCGATCGCCGCCTCGGCCACGCATGTGTAGCCGCCGGAGGTCTCCAGCAGGATGTTGGGCTCGTCGCGGATCAGGGCGAGCGCGTGGAAGTCGATGTTGCCGATGCCGCTGTGCCCGAGCACGAAGTCGGTCCGCGGGAACCGGCGGGCCAGGGTGACGAGGTCGGCGACGCCCGCGCCGGGGCGGGCGAGGCACACGGTGTAGACGGGGTGGCCGCTGTCGGCGGCGACCTCCACCAGCGCGGTGACGCGCGGGTCGGTGAGCGCGACGCCGTGCACGGCGGGCGAGATCTCCAGCCCGCGGAACTCCGCGGCCCGCTCGCGGTACGCGCCGGGCGGGCGGTGCGGGTTGGCGAACCAGAAGGGCACCAGCCGCCCTCCCCCACCGGCTACGCCCTCACTGGCGGGGGCACCCCCATCCCCACCGGCTACGCCCTCACTGGCGGGGGCACCCCCATCCCCACCGGCTACGCCCTCACCGGCGCTCGCGCAGGCTGCCAGCACGGCGTCGTTGTCGGCGTCGGTCTCGACGTGCCCGCCGTCGACGAGCTGGCGGGCGAGCGTGTCGAGGTCGATCGTGCCGCCGGCGCAGACCACCGCGCGCGCCAGCCCGCAGCCGTCCAGTGCCGCGAGCAGCCGCCCGAGGGCGCCCGGCCGGGGCGCGAGGCGTACGTGGAAGTCCAGCACGGGCTGTGCGCTCATCGCAGCACCGCTCACTTCTCGATGCAGAACTCGTCGATGGGGTAGCCGACGTGCCGCTGCTCGACGGGCAGATACCCGAGCACCTTCGTGCCGGCGGTCAGGTCGGTGACGTTGAGCACCTCGCCGCCGGGTCCGAGGACCCGTACGTGCCAGTCGTCCTGCACGATGAGGTTGACCGTCACCCCGGACGGCGCGACCGCGTCGATGGCGAGCAGCGGCCGCGTCTCGATCTTGACCCGGCCCACGGTGACCACGCGGGTCCTGCCCGCGGAGTCGACGGCGAGCACCTTGCCGCCGGAGGACAGCTCGCTCAGGTAGTTGGTGCGGCCCTCGGCGGAGAGCGTGTACGAGTGCAGCGCGCCGGCGTTGACGCGGAACGGGCGGGTCGGCATGTACGGCAGCGGGTGGGTCTCGCTGCAGCACAGGATCATGCCGGTGGAGTGCGAGCCGACGAGGATGCCCTCGTCCAGCCGGAAGTTGGTGCACGTGTCCACGCACGCCCGCTCGCCCATGCCGACCCGGCGGATGCCGGTGACCTCCAGCTCCACCAGCGCCAGGTCCGCCGCCCGCGTGACCGCGGCGGCCTTCAGCTCGGTGGCCTCGCCGGGTGCGCGCGGGGCGAGCATCACGCCGTCGGAGCCGTGTTCGAGGACGCCGAAGACGATCTCCGCCTCCTCCACGTCGGCGACCCGGGTGACGATGCTGCCCTCGGCCCCGGCCGCGGCGGCGAGCACGATCTCCAGCGGGATCTTGGTGGGGTCGCGGAAGTCCAGCAGGCTCCACCGGTCGTGGCGCGCGGCCCGGCAGGCGTCGTCCAGGCTGGCGGCGTCGGTGATCTCGACGTAGCGGCCGAACTCCACGCCCGCGTGGGCGTGGGCGAGGGCGGCGGGGTCGCCGTGACGGGCGGGGTCGACGATGACGAGGTCGGCGGGCTCCAGCTTCTCCGGCAGCGGCCTGCCGAGCGGGAAGAGCACCTTCTTCACCGTCGGGGGCAGCGGCTCCAGGTCGGCGGGGTCGGCCGCCACGATGGCGTCGACCCGCTGGTGGATGGCTTCTTCGACGATGGCCTCCTTGGCCCCGTCGGCGGCACGGATGTCCAGCCAGCACAGCTTCACGGATCTCTCCTCAGAGCGGTCGGTCGGCGGGGATCGGGCGGAACGGGCGGGGCGTCACGTGGTGAGGGCGAGCCGGTCTCCCCCGGTCGCGCCGGTACGGCCCGGGGCGTGGCCGGGGCCGTGCACCAGCCGGGCGATCGACGCGGCCATCCGGCCGGGCTTCTCGGCCTGGAAGACGTTGCGCCCCATCGCCACCCCGGCCGCGCCGCCGCGCAGCGCGTCGGAGACGAACGACAGGACCGCGTCGGAGTCGGCCGCGCGCGGGCCGCCGGCCACGATCACGGGGATCGGGCAGGCCCGTACGACGTCGGCCATCTCCTCGGGCGTGCCCGCGTAGTCGGTCTTGACGACGTCGGCGCCGAGGTCGGCGGCGAGCAGCGCGGCGTGCGCCACCAGGTCCGGCGCGTGCGCGTCGCCGATCTCCGGTCCGCGGGCGTAGACCATGGCCAGCAGCGGTACGTTCCAGCGGTCGCACTCCCCCGCCACCGCGGCCAGGTCGGCGACCTGCCGGGCCTCCTGGCGCGAGCCGAGGTTGACGTGCACGCTGACGGCGTCGGCGCCCGCCCGCAGCGCCTCCTCGACGTGCGCCACCAGGTACTTGGCGTCCGGGTCCGGGGCGTGCCTGGTGCTCGCGTTCAGATGCAGGATCAGCGACATGCCGCCGAACCAGCCGTGGTCGAGGTGGCGCAGCGTGCCCTTGTGCAGTACGACGGCATCGATGCCGGTGCCGGCCAGCTCGCCCAGCAGCGGGTCCAGTTCGCCGGGGCGCAGCGGTCCGTCGGTGACGGAGTGGTCGAGGGGGACGACGAGCAGCCGCCCGTCGCCCTGCCGGAAGAGGCGTCGCAGGCGCAGCCCGCGGCCGAACGAAGCGTTGAGTACAGCCACTTGTGTCCTGCCTCTCTCAAACGGTGGCGGAGCGGCCGGAAGCCGCGGGCGCGGCGCCGTCCGGCGGCGGTCCGGCGAGGTCGAACGCGCGGTGCAGGGTCTCCACGGCGTCGACGGTGCGCTCCCGGGGCACGATCACGGACAGCCGCGTCTGGGAGGTGGAGATCCAGCTCGTCGGTATCCCGGCGGCGGCCAGCGCCGCCATCAGCCGGGCCGCGTACTCCGGCCGGCTGAGCAGGCCCATGCCGACGACGGAGACCTTGCCGACGTCCATGTCGAAGTGCACGCCGCCGCCGAAGGAGGCGGCGACCTCGTGCAGCGCGTCGCGCACCCGGCCGGCCTCGCTGCGGCGGATCGTGAAGCCCATGCGGAACTCGTTCTCGTACGGGCCCGACCTGGCCACCAGGTCCACCACGGTCCCCCGGGCGGCCAGCACGTCGAAGACGTCGGGCGCGAGGTCGCGGCGGCTGTCGCGGCAGTGCACGAGCACCCGCGCGACGTCGGTGTCGTGGGTGACCGCGACGACCGCCCGCCGGGTCTCCAGCGGGCGGTCGTCCTGCCGCTCGGCGACCGTCGTCCCGGGCGCCTGCGACGACACGTTCCTCACGCGCACTTCGACCCCTTCCATGGCGGCCAGTTCGATGCAGCGGGTGTGCAGGACCCGGGCGCCCGCGAACGCCATCTCCGCCATCACGCCGGGGTCGACCCACGGCAGGCAGCGGGCGGCGGGCAGCACCCGGGGGTCGGCGCTGAACACGCCGTCCACGTCGGTGTAGATCTCGCACCTCGCCGCGCGCAGCCGCGCCGCGAGCGCCACGGCGGTGGTGTCGGAGCCGCCACGGCCCAGGGTCGCGACGTCGCCCGCGCGGTCGACGCCCTGGAACCCGGTGACCACGGCCACCCGCCCGCCGGCCAGCGCCGCCCGTACCCGCTCGGCACCGATGCCGGAGACGAGTGCGTCGCCGTGCCGGTCGGTGGTGCGGACACCCGCCTGCGCGCCGGTCAGCGAGACCGCCGGCACGCCCATGGCGCCCAGGGTCAGGGCCATCAGCGCCGCCGACTCCGCCTCGCCCACGGCCAGCAACTGGTCCAGTTCGCGGGACGCGGCCGGGGCGCCGACGTCGGCCGCCAGCCGCAGGAGTTCGTCGGTACGGCCGCCGCGGGCGGAGACGACCACGGCCACCGACGGGCCGCGCCGCCACGCCTCCTCGATGCGCAGTGCGGCGCGGCGGACGCGGTCGAGCGTCTGCAACGAGGTACCGCCGTATTTCTGGACGAGCACAGCCACCGCCGTTTCACCGCCTTCGTCGACCCGGTATGGCACGACAGTAAGCGCGGCTTTCCTCCCGGCCCACTACTCGCCCGGATAGTGGCGTCGAATTCAGTGGGTCACGCCATGGCGAACGGGCGTTACCGCGAATACGCGATGGCGGCGGTGCGCATACGGTATTGCGGGCCGCGGGAATTCGCCGGGTGCCGCCGTCGCCGTACCGCCCGTCAAACTACTGTGACCGCGGTAGTCGGATACTCCTCCGCAAGCAGTACGCGGAAGCCGGGAACTGCCGTTATGGTGCTCGTATGAGCGCCCGGCTGTCCAAGGTCTGGGCCCGGGCGAGAAGCCTGGTGATCGCGGTCTGCGTGGCGGCCGTGCTGCTGATCACCGCGCTCTCCGGGGACCACGCCGCCACGAAGCTCGACCTGCTCGGCTACGGGCTGCTCGTGACCAGCGGCCTTGCCCTGGCCGGCAGTGCGCGGGCCCCCGTGCCGATCCTCGCCGTGACCGCCCTGTGCGTGGTGGGCTACAACGCCGCGGGCTTCGACGTGCCCGCGGTGGCCTATCTGTTCGCCGTCTACGCCGCCGTACGCTCCGGGCACCGGATCGTCACGGTCGGGGTGAGCGTCGTGCTGGTGCTCAGCCTCCCGTACGCCGTGATGGCCTACCCGGGCGACGGCGCGGGCGACGCCTACGCGCAGGCCCGCGGCGTGCTCGAACTCGCCTGGCTGGTCGCCGCCGGCGCCGCCGGCGAGGCGCTGCGGCAGGCGATGCGGCGGGCGGACGAGGCCGAGCGCACCCGCGAGGAGACCGCGCGGCTGCGCGCCAGCGAGGAACGGCTGCACATAGCACGGGAGCTGCACGACTCGCTCACCCACCAGATCTCCATCATCAAGGTGCAGTCCGAGGTCGCCGTCCATCTGGCCCGCAAGCGCGGCGAGGACGTCCCCGAGTCGCTGCTCGCGATCCAGGAGGCGGGCCGGGAGGCGACCCGGGAGCTGCGCGCGACTCTGGAGACGCTGCGCGACGAGGCCGAACAGGCCCCGGCGCACGGGCTCGACCGGGTGCCGGAGCTGGTGGAGCGTACCCACGGGATAGGGCTGCACACGACGCTCACGATCGAGGGGCAGCGGCACGAGGTGCCCGAGGCGGTGGGCCGTACCGCCTACCGGATCGTGCAGGAGTCGCTGACCAACACCGCCCGGCACGCCGCGGCCTCCACCGCCTCGATCCGCATCTCCTACCGCCCCGACGCCCTCGCCATCCGGATCGACGACGACGGGACGGCCCGGCCGGGCACCGCGCCCAAGCCCGGCGTCGGGCTGCTGGGGATGCGCGAGCGCGTCACCGCCCTCGGCGGCAGCCTGCGCGCCGAGCCGCGCACCGAGGGCGGCTTCACCGTCCAGGCCGAACTACCCGTGGCGAGAATCCCGTGATCCGTGTGCTGCTGCTCGACGACCAGCCGCTGCTGCGCAGCGGGTTCCGCGCCCTGCTCGACGCCGAGGACGATATCGAGGTGGTGGCGGAGGCGGGCGACGGCAAGGAGGGCCTGGCGCTGGCGCGTGCGCACCTGCCGGACCTCGCGCTCGTGGATCTGTCGATGCCGGTGATGGACGGCATCGAGACGACCCGGCAGATCGCCGCGGACCCGGCGCTCGCCCACATCCACGTGGTGATCCTGACCAACTACGGCCTGGACGAGAACGTGTTCAACGCGCTGCGGGCCGGCGCGGCCGGGTTCCTGGTCAAGGACATCCTGCCCGAGGACCTGCTGCACGCCGTGCGCGTGGCCGCCCGCGGCGACGCGCTGCTGGCGCCCTCGATCACCCGCAGGCTCATCAACAAGTACGTGTCCCAGCCGCCGCTGGACCCGTCGGCCGTCCGCGGTCTGGAGGAGCTGACCAACCGGGAGCGCGAGTCCGTCGCGCTGGCCGCGCAGGGGCTGTCCAACGACCAGATCGCCGACCGCATGGTGATCAGCCCGCTGACCGCGAAGACCCACATCAACCGGGCGATGTTCAAGCTGCACGCCCGCGACCGCGCCCAGCTGGTGGTCATCGCCTACGAGTCCGGGCTGGTGACCCCGCGCGGCCGGTGACCGGCCGCGGCGGGTCCCTCAGATGAAGTCCATCGTCCCGGGCTTCCAGCGGTAGTGCGACTCCAGCTTGTCGTACTCGCCCCCGGGCGCCACGGCGACGCCGTAGACGAACTTGCGGTCGCCGTCTCCGGCCGGGACGCCGCGTACGAACCGCTCGATCTCCGGCTCCACCCGGACCGGCAGCGTGGCCAGGTCCGGGGTGGTCACCGCGTAGCAGATCCGCTCGACGCCCGGCGAGTCCCAGCCGAGGGTGACGTACAGGCCGAACGCCTCCCGGCCGAGCTTGAGCATGTGCGCGCTCGGCGGCGCCATGCCCAGCTCGCGGAGCGTCGCGGTGATGGTCTCCGGCTCGAAGAGGCCCGCGGGCACGTCGTTGAAGTACACGTTCAGGGTGCGGTGGTGGTAGTCGACGCCGACGACGCCCACGCGGTCGGCGAGGCCGTGGCGGGCGAAGAAGCCGGCGTGTGCGGCCAGGGCGGGCGGCATGGCGGGCAGGTCTGCGAACTTGGCGACCTCCTGGAGATCGTCGGGGGTGAAGAAGGCGTAGACCTTCTTGAAGCCGCCGACGACACCGAAGTCGACGCCGTGGCTGTCGACCCGGCAGCGCCCCCGCAGTTGGGCGAGCACGGCGCCCGCGGGGTGGTCGGTGGGCCCGGTGAGACCGGCGGCGAGCGCGGCGGCGTACGGGTCGCGCTGCTCGGGGTGGGTCGTGAAGCGGCAGTCCAGCTCGCCGGCGTGCCGCCGGCCGGTCGCGACGCGGAAGGCGACGACGGTCGCGTCGTGCCCGAAGGCGTCGGCGTACGCGGCGAGGACCGGGCGTACCGTCGCGGGCGCGCACGGCACGCCGAGCGTCCGGGCGGACTGCTCGATGACCGAGTACAGCTCGTCCATCTCGGCGGTTGCGGACATACGAACCCCTTGGTCGGCGAGGAATGTATTGCTGTACGTATCGGGGGTGCTGCGAATGCACCGTAAATCGGATACGTAAAAAGTAATCCCGCCGGGCGGCCCGGCCCACTACCCGTACGGGTAGTGGGGGCTACCCGAGTTGTCGGGGCGGATTTCATTGACCCGCCAATGCCGCTCGATGACCATAAACGGCAAGGCTCATGGCTCGTGTTCGAGGGTTCTCCACGGCACCGCGGGAGCGATCATGGCACCACTCGTAGGGCGAGAGGGCACGCTGTCCGTGCTGGGCGGCCATCTGGACGCCGCGGCGCGGGGCACGGGCGGCTGCGTCGTCGTCGAAGGGCCGCTGGGCATCGGCCGGAGCCGGCTGCTCCAGGCGACCGCCCGGGAGGGTGCGGAGCGCGGACTGACCGTGGTGTCCGGGCGCGCCGGGGCGAATGGGGGCACCCCCGCCAGTGGGGGCACCCCCGCCAGTGGGGGCACCCCCGCCAATGGGGGCGTAGCCGGTGGGGGAGGGGGCGTAGCCGGTCGGCCAGGGGGCGTAGCCGGTGGGGGAGGGGGCGTAGCCGGTGGGGCAGGGGGCGTAGCCGGTGGGGCAGGGCAGCCGCTGCCCGTGCACCTGTTACTGAACTACCTGCGGCGGGTGCTGTCGGCCGAGAGGGACGTGGACGACCTGGTACGGCCGGACGGCAACCCGTTCCGGCTGATGGACCGGGTCGGTGAGCTGGTGGAGATCGCGGCGCACCGGCATCCGGTCGTCGTCCTGCTGGACGACGTGCACCTGGTGGACGACATGGGCGGGCTGGCGCTCCGGGGGCTGGTGCAGTCGCTCGCGGGGTCGCCGGTGCTGTGGCTGCTGACGCGCCGGTCGGTGGCGGCACGGTCGCTCGCGCAGCACGCCGTCGACCGGCTGATCGACGGCGACGCGGTCCGGCTGCACCTCGGGGCGCTGGACAACGAGGCGGTGGCGGAGCTGTGCACGGGGCTGCTGGGCGCCAAGCCGGACTCCTCCGTGCTCGACTGGGCGGCCCGCTGCGGGGGCAACCCCTGGCTGCTGGCCGGCGTGTTCGACGCGCTGGTCACCGCGGGTCGGGTGGTGTTCGTGGACGGTACGGCGGCGGTGCTGGGCGAGGAGTTGCCCGACGACGTGCTCGGCGTCGTCCGGGGGCTGCTCGACGAACTGCCGGCGGCGGTGGGGCGGCTGCTGGTGGCCGGCGCGGGCGTCGGTGCGGCGTTCACCGCCGCCGAGGCCGCGGCGGCGCTCGGCGGGCCGGGGGTCGCGCCGGTGGCGGGGGCTCCGGTGGCGGGAGTGGACGAGGCGGTGCGGGCCGGGCTGCTGCAACGGCACGGGGAAAAGCTGGCGTTCGCGCACGGGGTGCTCGCGGAGGCGCTGCGGCACCCGGTGTTCCGGCGGCCGGAGCCGGCCGCGGTGGCGCTCCCGGCGCCCGCGACGGTGCCGGCCGGCGCCCCGGAGGGCGTAGCGGACGGGCACCGCGAACAGCCGTACCCCGTACCGCCGGAGGACTCCCCCGCCGCGCCGCAGCGGCCCGGGTGCGGCTGCACGGGCCCGGTGGCACGGGTGGTGGCGGCGCTGGCGGACCGCTTCGACGCGGCGCCCGGCACCCTCGCGCGCGCCCTGCGGCTGCTCGCCGGCGCGGGGCGCACCGCAGAAGCCGCGCGGCTCGCGGAGGTCGCCGTACGCGCCGGTGTCGACGTGCCGGACGTGACCGGCGCGGCCGACACGTCCGGTTCGGCCGGTTCGGCGGGCGCCGCGCACCCCGTGACCGCGCCTGAACGTCCCGCCGCCGGGCGGCCGGAGGCCGCGACCGCGGCCGGCTGCGCGGTGTGCGCGCGCCCGCTGTGGACGTGGCTGGTCCGGGCCCTCGTCGCCGCCGACGCCTTCGAGGAGGCTGCGGCGGTCTGCGACGCCGTCCGGCGGGAGGCCGGACGGGACGGCGGGCCGTGGGCGCGGGGCCTGTGGCACGGCCACCGCGCCGAACTGCTGGCGGCGACGGGCCGGCTGGAGGAGGCGCGCGCCGAGGCCGAGACGGCGCTGGGCCTGGCCGACCGGACGCCGCCTGAGGACCTGCTGCCCGCGCGGCTCGTGCTGGCCCGGATCAGCATGCACTGCGGCGATCTCGCCACCGCCAGCCAGCAGTTGCGGATGGCGGAGCGGCCCGCCGGTGCCGCCGCGGCGGCCGTGAAGCCGCGGCTGGACTGGGCGCTGGCGCAGTTCCACGCGGCCAGCGGACGGGCGGCGATGACGGTCCGCTCGCTGCTCGACGCCGAGCAGGGCGCCGCGCCGGATCCGCTGCTGTTCGCCGAGGCGCCGACGGCGGCGGCGACGCTCGTACGCCTGGCCGGGCAGATGGGGCTGGGCGACGAGGCCGCGCAGGCGGCCGGGTTCGCCCGGCGGCTGGCAGCGCACAACCCGGACGTGACCTCCCTGGCCGCCGGCGCCGCGCACGCGGACGGCGTCCTGGACGACGACCCGGACGCCCTCCAGCGCGCCGCCGAGCTGTACCGGCTCGCCGGCCGGCCGCTGGCGGCCGGTGGCGCGCTGGAGGACGCGGCCCGGGGGAACGGGGGCCGGCACAAGGACGTCGCCGCGCGGCTCCTCGCGGCTGCGGCGGATCTGTATCTGGACTGCGGCGCCCAGCGCGACACGGCCCGGGTGCAGCGCAGGCTGCGCCGCCTCGGCGTGCCGCACGCGCGGGCCGCGCTGGGGACGCAGCGGCCCAAGTCGGGCTGGGAGAGCCTGACGGGCGCGGAGCTGCGCGTGGTACGTGCCATCGTCGACGGCAGGACCAACAGGGAGGCGGCCGGCGTGCTCTTCCTGTCGCCCCACACCGTCGACAGCCATCTGCGGCGGGTCTTCGCCAAGCTCGACATCAACAGCCGCGTCGAGCTGACCAAGCAGTTCCTGGCGCACGAGGCGGCCGTGCCCGAGGGCACGGCCGCCTCGCGTCAGCTCGCCGCCGCGGGCCCCGAGCCGCGCTTGTCCTCGGTGATCGAGTAGATGGCCGCGGCGCCGGAGTACGTGGCGGCCTCGCGGGCGAGTTCGACACGCGTGCCGATGCCCAGCTTCTTGTAGATCTTCCTCAGGTGGTAGTTGACGGTGTGCGCCGAGAGATGGACGCGCCGGGCGATCTGCCGGTTCGTCATCCCGACGCTGACCAGGTAGGCGATGCGCCGTTCCATGTCGGACAGCACGACCCAGCAGGAGTTGTGCCGGTGCCCGGCGGCGCCGTCGGCGACCACCGCCGCGACGTCGGGCGGGCCGGGCACGGCCCGCGGCCGGGGCGCCGGCGCCTGCCCGGCGTGCAGCCTGGCGAGCTCCTCGGTCGCCAGGGCGATGGAGAGGGGGTCGGGTGACTGCGCCACGATGTGCGCGAGCCCCGAGGCGTCCCGCTCGGCGACCGCGTTGGCGTGCAGCGCGCTGAGGCTGACGACGGAGATGCCGGGGTTGTCCCCGGCGAGCCCGTTCACGGTGTCGAGCACGGTGTGCTTCAGGCCGGCGTCGTCGGTGTCGAGCGCGAGCCGGACGAGGAACGCGGCGGCGGCCGGGTCCTCGACGTACAGCCGGCGCTCCGCCGGAAGCCGGTCGTATGTGCCGGACAGCAGGGCGACGCCCGCGCGGGGCCCCTCCCTTCTGACGGCGAGCCGCACCTCCGTCCAGGCGTACCGCGGCGAGCGCTGGATCTCCCGGTCGTGCGCGGGATCCGCGCAAGCCCGCTCCAGGTGGTCGGTCGCTGTCGGCAGGTCGCCGGTGTAGAGGGACACGGCGGCCAGCACGGCGTACGCGAGGGGCACGAGCGCGGGGACGGCGTTCTGCTCCGTCGCCGCGGTGACCAGCTCCGCGTGCCGGCGGGCGTCCCGGAACCGGCCGGCCGCCAGGAACAGCCGGGCCCGCAGCGCGGCCGGCGCGGCGTGCCAGACGTCCGCGGACAGCGTGTACAGCCCGGCCTCGGCCTCGTCGACCAGCGCCTCGGCCTCGTCGAACTCGCGCAGGTCGGTGAGCTTGGCGGCCAGTTCGAGGCGGAAGTGCAGCCGCCACAGGGGGTCGGCGGCACCGCAGTACCGGACCGCGGCGCGGCCCAGCCTGATGCCCTCGGCCAGTTCGCCGGCCCGCCAGCTCAGGTGGGACAGCGTCGTCAGCGCCATCAGCGCGGCGACGTCGTCCGGCTCGTCCGTCCGCGCCCGCAGGATCTCCCGGGCCCGGTTCCCGGCCTCCTCCCGGCCCAGGAGCAGGGCGCCCAGGAGCGCCGACGCCTCGGCGTCGAGCCGGTCCGCGGCGGGAATTCCCGGGGCGGCGAGGGTGCGTTGTGCGAGATCCGTGCCGACGACCACCCTTCCCTTCATGATCAGCCCGTGTGCCCGTGAATAGGGGCCGCCGTCGCCCTCCGCCACCACGGCGAACCGCTGAGCCGGGTACTCGGGTACCCACGATCTTCGGTCTGTTTCCTCCGCACTGCGTCCGGAATGGTGCCTCGCCTCGCGCTGCAACGCACCGCGCGCGGGAGCGGGAATGGCGGCGACCGCGCCGCGCATCAAGAAGTCGCTGCGGAATACGAATTGACGCTCCGTCGCCTCGACGAAGCCCGCGGACATCGCCTCGTCCAGCGGCGCGAGCAGGGTGGCGAGCGGGCGGTTCAGCATCCGGGAGACATCCTCAAGGAGGAACGACCGCCCCTGCAGTGCGGCGATCTTCAGCAACTCCTGGCAGCCGGGGCTCAGCTCGCCGAGCGCCCTCTTCACAAACGCCGGTACACAGCGCGGAGTCCGCGACTCCACGAGCCGAACCGTTCCTTCATACAGAGCCACCAGGCCCTCGTCCACCAGCCCGTACGCCAACTCGGCCAGTAATCGGCCGTTCTCACCGGCTGCCGCCGCCAGGACGCGCAACTCGTCGTCCGGATCGGCGCCGAGCAGCTCACCCAGAAACCGTTCGTTCGCCTCGGCGTGCACCGGCCCCGGCTGCGGACGCCCGTAAGGTCCGGCGTCTCCGGGTATCGTCTCCGGCTTCTTCGTCCCCTTCTTCGACCACGTAGTCATATTGCCCCCGACTATCCAGGTATATCCCGGGACTTACTCAGCCGTTACAGTGCCCTCCTCTCGACTCGCGTTCCCCTTGATTTTCAACCCGTGGTCTTGGTCTGCACTTGGTGCCGACTTGGCGAAAGATTCAAGGGAGTACCCATCTTTTCCATAAGATGACATACCCTTTACTTGCCATTGACCGGGCAACAATTCATGGGACAAAAAGGCGTGCGGAAATACCGGAAATACGCCATGCCGAAGCGGGGGATCCCGGTTATGGGATTCCCCGCCCGGCGTAACGGGAAGAGGTCAGACCTTCGCCTCTTCCCCGACCTCGGCCGGGGGTGCCGGGGGCGTCTCCGGTGCCCGGCGGCCGGGCATCCACCAGTTGGTCTTGCCGCACAGCTCCATCACCGCGGGCACGAGCACCATCCGCACGATGGTGGCGTCGATGAACACCGCGACGGCCATACCCAGGCCGATCTGCTTGACGGACACGTCGTGGCCGAGCAGGGAGGTGGTGAAGACCGCGATCATGATGGCCGCGGCGGCGGTGATGACCTTGGCGGTCCGCGCCAGCCCGCGGGTGACGGCCGTCCGGGTGTCGCCGGTGCGCTCGTACTCCTCGCGGACCCGGGAGATCAGGAAGACCTCGTAGTCCATCGACAGGCCGAAGAGGAGCGGGAACATCATCATCGGCACCCAGGTCGTGATGGGCATGTCGGTCGGAAACCCGAGGGCCGAGCCCAGCCACCCCCACTGCACCACCGCGACCAGCACGCCGTACGCGGCGCCGATCGACAGCAGGTTCATCACCGCGGCCTGCAGCGCGATCGTCACCGACCGCACCAGCGCGACCAGCAGCACCAGGGACAGCACGATGACGACCGCGATCATGAACGGCAGCCGGGAGCCGGTCTCCTCGGCGAAGTCGATCGCCCCGGCGTTCGGCCCGCCGACGTGGACGGCCTCGCCGCCGGGCGCCTTCGGCAGCACGTCGTCGCGGAGTTCGTGGATCAGGTCCGCGGTCTTCTCGTCCTGGTAGCCGGTCTCCGGGAACGCCATGAAGGTGGCGGCCTCGCCGTCCTCGCTCACCCGCGGCTGCGTCACGTGGGCGATGCCCGGCGTGCCGTCGACCGCGCCGACCGCGGGGGCCAGGTCGCCGCCCGCGGCGTCGACCTCCGCGGCGAAGATCAGCGGTGCGCCGTAGCCGGGGCCGAAGCCCTCGGAGACGATCTCGTACGAGGTGTAGCTGCTCCGGTCGCGCGGCTGCACGCTGGCGTCCGGCAGGCTGAGCCGCATCGACAGCGCCGGGGCGGCGAGCACCAGCAGCCCCGCGGCGGCCAGCACCGCGGCGGCCAGCGGCCGGCGCTGCACCACGCCGGCCCAGCGCTCCGCGGGGGTGCGGCGCTCGGCAGCGGGGGTGCCGTCGCCGGCGCCGCGGGCCGTACGGCGGGGCAGCCGCAGCGAGTTGATCTTGTACCCGGTGAAGCCCAGGAACGCCGGCAGCAGGGTCACCGCGGCGACCATCGTCACCAGCACCGTCAGCGACGCGGCGACGGCGACGCCGGTCATCAGCCGCTGCCCCATGGCGACGAGGCCGAGCAACGCGATCACCACGGTGGTGCCGGCGAAGAGCACGGCGCGGCCCGCGGTCGTGAGGGCGCCCACGGTGGCGTCCTCGGGACTCTCCCCGTTCTGCAGTTTCTCCTTGTAGCGGGTGACGATGAACAGCGCGTAGTCGATGCCCACGCCGAGCCCGATGAGGGCGGAGACCAGGATGGTGAAGTCCGGCGACGGGACGAGGTGCCCGACGATCTTCATGAGGGCGATGCCGCCGAGGATCGCCATCAGCGCGGTGACGATCGGCAGCCCCATCGCCACCAGCGAGCCGAAGGAGATGAACAGGATCACCGCGGCGGCCAGCACGCCGACGCTCTCGGCGGGCCCCTGCTTGGGCGTCTCGGCCGTCTCCGCCTTTTTGCCGCCGAGCCCGAGAAGCACACCGTCGCCGGAGGCGTCCTTGACGGTGGTCACCAGCGGCTTGACGTCGTCCTTGGTCGCCTCCTTGTCGGTGAGCGGGATGGTCGTACGGGCGATGCGGCGGTCCTCGGTGACCAGTTGACCGTCGTCGTACGGAGACGTCACGGGACCGGTGACCGGCGAGTCGGCGAGGTCGGCGACGACCTTCTCCACCTTCTGCCGCACGCCCGGGTCGTCGATCCCCGCGTCCGCCTTGATCGCGAGGGTCAGGGTGTCGCCCTGCTCCTCGGGGAAGTGCTTCTCCATCAGGGCCTGTGCCCTGGCCGACCCCGAGTCCCCGCCGGAGAAGTCGTTGTCGGGGTCGGCCGCGAGGCCGAAGCCGGCGGCCGCCACGGCGATCACGCCGACGATCCAGGCCAGCAGGACCAGGCGGCGGCGCCGGTGACAGAACCGGGCCAGCCTCGCCAGGGCGCCGTCCGGGCGGGCGGTCTCGGTGGGCATCATCGTCTCCTCGGGTCTCGTGCGGTGCACCCCTCATCCTCGGGACGGGGATCACCGGAGTCGACGTACAGACGCAGGCACTCCGCGGGCCGCACTACCGCGGGCGCGGTACTCCTCTTGCAGTACATGTCAAAGAAGGCGCGGTCGGGGGCACGGGGTCCGACGCCGCGTCAGAGGATCAGAGGCGGGCGAGCCGGCGCGCGACGACCGGGATGACGACGGCGCCGGCCAGCAGGTGCGTACAGGCCAGCACGGCCTGGGTGGCGTCGGCGGTGTGCGGCGCGAAGCCGGGGCCCCCGAGGGACAGGATCGTGAACGTCCCCGCGCACACCGCGAAGACGCGCGCCGGGCGGCCGGCACCGCGTACCGCGCGCCGGGCGAGGCGTTCCAGGAGCACCGCCAGGACGATGCCGCCGAGCGACCACAGCACGACGCTCCGCGCGACGGCGCCCACCGCGATGGCCGTGGCCCCGTCCTCCCCGACCCCGGCCGCGACCATCTCGACGCCCGCGCCGCGGGCGAGGAGCGTGAACGCCTCCGCCACGAGGGCGGCGGCGAGGGTGGCCAGGACGGCGACGAGCCACACCGGTCGCGCGGCCAGCCACGCCGTCAGCGGGGACGGCGGAGACGGCGGGGACGAGGACTGGGGGGCGGTCGCGGCCATGGCGGTGCCTCCTGTTCCGGCGCGGGCGGGGAGTGGACCGTTCTTACGGCGAGGCGGCGGTGATCGGCGCCCCGCGGAGCGTGGTTCGTCGCGCACGGCCCGGCGGGCGGGGGCTGCTCCGGCGTACGCGTCGGCCGGAGCAGCCGTACGCGCTAGGCCGACACCGCGCGGCGGGCGCGCGCCAGCGCCAGGCCGCCGAGGGCCAGTCCGGCCACGCCGAGCACCAGGGCCACGATCGCGCCGCCCCGGCCGGAACCCGAGCCGACGCCGTCGGAGCCGGCGAGCGCCACCGCGCCGATGACGATGCCGGCCAGCGACGCCGCCACGGACGCCAGCGGCCCGCGCGGTCCCGCACCGAGCTTGCGCGCCAGCGCGAGCCCGCCGAGGACCGCACCGATCAGCGCCAGGACCGCCGCGGCCGTGGCCGGGCCGCGTCCTTGACCGTCGTCGCTCTCGGCCGCGACCGCGACCTGCGCGGCCGCCGGCGCCGCGCTGACGAGGACCGCGAGCACGGCGGTCGCGGCGGCGGTGGACAGGTGACGGACGGACATCGGGGGCCCCTTCGGTCGCACGGCGGTTGGCGGCGTCAGCGTACGAACCGGCCGGGCCCCGGGGCGTCCTCCAGACGCGGCCGGTTTCCGCTACCACCGCCGCGGTAGCGGCACCGGCCGACGTCTGCGGCCACAGCATCCGGCTACCGCAGCCGCAGCACCGCGCCCCCGGGCCGCGGGGTTTCCCAAAATGGCGTCGAAACGCCCTGGAGATGCCCCTCCACCTCGGCGCTAGCGTGCGGCCATGGCTTCCAAGGTGAGTTCTTCTCCGCCGGCGCGGGGCGCGGGATGGCTGCTGTGCCTGATGTTCGCCACCTTCGTCATCGGCACGGACGACTTCGTCATCGCGGGCGTGCTCCCGGACATCGCCGCCGACCTGGACGTGAGCGAGGCCGCCGCCGGACAGTTGGTGACGGTCTTCTCCGTCACCTTCGCGGTGGCCGCGCCCGGGCTGGCCGTGGTCACCGCGCGGCTGCCCCGCAAAACCCTGATCGTCGGCGGCCTTTCGGCCTTCGCCGTCGCCAACACCGTCACCGCGCTGGCCCCGGACTACGCGACGCTCATGGGCGCGCGCGTGCTGACCGCGCTGATCGCGGCCACCGTCTCCCCCGCGGCCTTCGCCGCGGCGGCGCGGCTGGCCGCGCCCGAGCGGATGGGCCGGGCCATCGGCACGGTCGCGGCAGGGCTGACGCTCTCGCTCTTCACCGCCGTGCCCGCGGGCACGCTGCTGGCCGACGCCTTCGGCTGGCGGTCGACGTTCGTGGCGGTGGCGGTGGCCACCGCGCTGGTGGCGGCGGCGTCCTCGGTGGCGCTGCCCCGGCTGTCCGGGGCCCCGCAGCTCGGGGTACGGGGGCAGTTGCGGATCCTGGGCCGCCCGGCGGTCCTGCTCTGCGCGACGGGCACCGTGGTCTGCGCCGGCAGCGGCCTGATGATCTACACCTACGTCGCGCCCCTGACCCGGGATCTCACCGGCCGGGGCGGCGGCGTGCTGGCGCTGTTCATCGCCGTGGTCGGCGTCGCCGGGGCGGTGGGCACCGGCGCCGGCGCGCTGCTGACGGACCGCTGGGGCCCGGACCGTACGCTGCGCGCGTCGATCGCCGGCGTCGTGGCCGCGACGGCGCTGCTGGCCGTCATCGGGGCGACCGGCCGCGCGGCACCCGTGTGGCTGGTGGCGCTCAACCTGGCGGTGTGGGGGTGCGCGGCGTGGAGCTTCACCCCGCCGGCGAACACCCGGATCCTGCAACTCGCGGGCGAGGCCGGTACGGAGGCGGTGGCGCTCAACACCAGCGGGCTGTACGTGGGCGTCGCGCTGGCCGGCGCGGGCGGCGGCGCGGCGCTGGCCGTCTCCGACGGCACCGGCGTGGCGGTCACGGCGACGGCGGTGGGGCTGGTCGCGTACGCGGTGACGACGCTGGCGATCCGCCGCAGTCCGGTGGGCGTCCAGGACCCGTCACCGCAGCCGGCCGCCCCCGTGCCCGTACCCCCGCGCCCGCAGCCGGAGGAAATACCGTGAACGCGGGATGAGCCCGCGGGCCGGGACCGGGGTACGGTCGGCGCACCGGCTGTCCCCGGCCCCGGGGGTCGACGGCATCCCCGCGCCCGCGTTCAGCGGTCGCTCGTCGTGATCCGCCACGGGCCCCACCACCCGGTCGCGCCCTGCCCGCGCTCCCGCTCCGCGCGGGAGTAGCGGGCGAGGTCGCGGGCCGAGAAGAGGGCCATCCCCGCGTGGAAGCCGGCCACCGGCACCGGCGCCCGCGCCCAGTAGGCGAGCCGCCCGTCGACGTACCACTCCACCTCGGACGTCGCGGCCCGGTAGGAGACCGCGTAGCGGTGCGGCAGGCCGGGTCCGGTGGGCACGTCCATGACGACGCGGTGGACGTAGTGGTCCTCGGGACGGCTCACCCCGGGGATCGCCAGCCGCTCGACGACCGCGTACACCGTGTCGTTGGTGGCGGCGGCGTTGATGACGACGCCGGTCCGCAGATCGAAGAGATTGACGGTGCCGAAGGCGTCGAGCAGGTCGTACGGCACCTGCCCGTAGGTCCGTACCGCCATCTCCACCTCGAACGTCAGCCGCCCCCCGGCCGGCACGTCGAACCGCCGCACCGACCGGTACATCTGCTTGGCGTTGTTGCGCCGCGGGTCGGTGTCGTGGAAGCGGCTGAACGGGTTGACGGTCAGCGTCAGCCGCCCGTCCCCGGTGCCGACCCGGGCGTTGTCGTCCCGGTACTCGTGCCGTACGCCCCCGGCCCCCGTCATCTCCATGACCCGCCAGCGGGCCGGGTCGAGGGCGCCGCGGGTGAAGTCGTCGTAGGTCCACGTACTTGCCACGGATGCGGAAGTCATGTGACCCACCATCGGCTCGCCCGCGCGGCCCGGAACATCCCGGATTCACGCGGTCCGCCCGCCCTCCGACGCCAATTCCCGTCGGCGGGGCCGGGGTCAGCCGGTCTCCGGGAAGTGGCAGGCGGCCTCCCGCGGACCGCCGCCGATGCACAGCAGGGCCGGGCGTTCCGTCCGGCACACGTCCTGCGCCCTGGGGCAGCGCGGGTGGAACGTGCAGCCGCCCGGCGGCGCGGCGGGGCTCGGCAGGTCGCCCCTGAGCACGATGCGCTCGCGGGTGCGCTCCACCGCCGGGTCCGGCACCGGGACCGCGGAGAGCAGGGCGCGGGTGTACGGGTGGGCGGGGCGGGCGTAGACCTCGTCGCGGTCGCCCAGTTCCACGATCCGGCCCAGGTACATCACCCCGACGCGGTCGCAGACCCGCTTGACCACCGACAGGTCGTGGGCGATGAAGAGGTAGGCCAGGCCGAGTTCGCGGCGGAGGCGTTCCATCAGGTTGACGATCTGCGCCTGGATGGAGACGTCGAGCGCGGACACCGGCTCGTCGGCGACGATCAGCCGCGGGCCGGTCGCCAGCGCCCGGGCGAGGGCGATGCGCTGCGCCTGGCCGCCGGAGAACTGGTGCGGATAGCGCTGCAGATGCTCGGCGCCGAGCCCGACCTGCTCCAGCAGCTCGGCGGCCCGCGAGCGCGCCGCGCGCGGGTCGGCGCCCTGGACGACCATCGGGTCGGTGAGGGTGCGGATCACCCGGTGGCGGGGGTTGAGCGAGGAGACCGGGTCCTGGAAGACCATCTGGACATGGCGGCGCACGGGGCGCAGCGCGCTCTGGCCGAGGTGGGTGATGTCCGTGCCGTCGAACGTCACGGATCCGCCGGTCGGCTCCAGCAGCCGGACGAGCATCCGCCCGGTGGTGGACTTGCCACAGCCCGACTCGCCCACCAGGCCCAGGGTTTCACCCGCCCGCAGATCGAAGCCGACGCCGTCCACCGCCCGTACGGCGGGGGCGGCACGGCCGGTGCGGGTGCGCCGGCCGGGGAAGGTCTTGACCAGGTTGCGGGCCGACAGCAGCGGCGCGCCCGCGGCCGGGCGCGGGCGCGGGCCGGGCTCGGTGAGCGCCGCGGGTCCGGCCTCGGGGGTGGACGTCATCGGGTTCCCTCCGGGGCGGGGGTCGGTGCGGGCACGTCGGCGGGGCCGCCGGGCGCTCGCCCGGACGGGGCGCCGGCCAGCGGCAGATGGCAGGACGCCAGCCGCCCCGCCCGCAGCGGTACGAGGTCGGGGCGCGTCCCCTCGCACCGTGCGCGTACGTCGTCCGCCGCCTCGGCGGCGCGGAAGCAGCGGGGCGCGAACGCGCAGCCGGGGCCGGGGGCGAGCAGCGACGGCGGGCTGCCGGGGATGGTGTGCAGGGGCACGCCCGGGTCGTCGTCGAGCCGCGGCAGCGAGTCGAGCAGCCCGCGCGTGTACGGGTGCGCGGGGCCGGCGAACAGCTCGTCCACCGACGCCTGTTCGGCCGGCCGCCCCGCGTACATCACCAGGACCTCGTGCGCGACGCGCGCGACCACCCCCAGGTCGTGGGTGATCATCACGACGCCGAGGCCGCGTTCCGCCTGGATCCGGGCGATCAGCTCCAGGATCTGCGCCTGCACGGTGACGTCGAGCGCGGTGGTCGGCTCGTCGGCGATGAGCAGGTCGGGCTCGCACGCCAGCGCCATGGCGATCATGACCCGCTGGCGCATGCCGCCGGAGAACCGGTGCGGGTGGTCCTCGGCACGGCGCGCGGGCTCGGGGATGCCGACCTCGCCGAGCATCTCCACCGCCCGCCGGCGGGCGGCGCGGCGGCCCGCGCCGAAGTGCACGCGGTACGCCTCGGCGATCTGCTCGCCGACCGTGTAGTACGGGTGCAGGCTGGACATGGGGTCCTGGAAGATCATCGCCATCCGGCGCCCGCGCAGCTTCGCCAGCTCCCGGTCGGCCAGGCCGCTCAGCTCGCGGCCCGCGAACGCGACGGACCCGCTCACCTCGGCGCCGCGGTGCAGCCCCAGCACCGCCAGGGACGTCACGGACTTCCCGGAGCCGGACTCGCCGACGATGCCGAGGGTGCGGCCGGCCCGTACGGTGAAGTCGATGCCGTCCACGGCCCGTACGGGCCCGGCGGCGGTCGGGAAGGTGACCTTGAGGTCGCGGACGCGCAGCAGCGGCGGCTCGCCGGCGGGGTCGCCGGGGGTGGGCGTGATCGTGGTGGCAGTGCTCATCTTCAGTACCTCACTCTCGGGTCGACGACCGCGTAGAGGATGTCCACGACGAGGTTCGCCGCCACGATGAAGAAGGCCGCCAGCAGCGTGACCCCGAGGATCACCGGCTGGTCGGAGCGTTGGAGTGCGTCGAAGAAGAGCCTGCCGACGCCCGGGATGCCGAAGATGCTCTCGGTGATCACGGCGCCGGCCAGCAGCCCGCCGAGGTCCATGCCGAAGAGGGTCAGCACCGGGGTCATGCCGGAGCGCAGCCCGTGTTTGACCACGACGACGGACTCGGGCATGCCCTTGGCGCGCGCGGTGCGGATGTAGGGCTGGGCCATGGCCTCGATCATCGAACTGCGGCTCTGCCGGGCGTACATCGCGGCGTAGAGCAGCGCCAGCGCGGTCCACGGGAGCAGCAGGTTCGCGGCCCAGTCGAGCGGGTCGTCGGTCAGCGCGGCGTACTCGGGATACGGCAGCACGCCGGCAACGCGGACGACGCCGTGGATGAGCATGACGGCGGTGAAGTACACCGGCAGCGACGCGGCGGCCACGGCGCCGACCATCAGCGTGCGGTCGGTGCGCGTGCCCTTGCGCAGGGCGGCGGCGATACCCGTACCGAGGCCGAGGACCAGCCACATCAGCGCGGCGCCGAAGGCCAGCGACGCCGAGACCGGCAGCCGGTCGGTGAGCAGGTCCCACACCGGCAGGGAGTACTCGTAGGAGTAGCCGAAGCAGGGGAAGCCGCACTGGAGCGCGTGCGGCCCGTCGCCCAGTTCGCGGCCCGCGAAGATCCCGGTGAGGTAGTCGGTGAACTGGCGCCACAGCGGCTGGTCGAGCCCCATGGAGTGACGCACCTCGGCGAGCCGTTCCGGCGTGCAGGTCTTGCCGCAGGCGGCCGCGGCGGGGTCGGCGGGCAGCAGGTAGAAGAGGGTGAAGGTGACGAGGCAGATGGCCAGCAGAACGCCGGCGACGCCCACGAGCCGGCGGGCGAGGTAGGGGATCACGCGCGGTCTCCCCGGGGGTCGAGGGCTTCCCGGAGCGTGTCGGCGAGGACGGTGAACGCCAGGACGGCCAGGAAGAGGAAGGCGCTGGGGATGACGAAGTACATGGGGTCGGTCTCGTAGAAGGAGACCGCCTCCGAGATCATCTGTCCCCAGGAGGAGGTCGGCGGCTGCACGCCGACGCCGAGGAAGCTGAGCGCGGCCTCGGTGCTGATCATCCCGGGGATCAGCAGGGTGGTGTACGCGATGACGGGCCCGGAGACGTTCGGCAGGATCTCCCGGGTGACGATCCGCCAGGCCCCGAAGCCGCCGGCGCGGGCGGCGTCGACGTACTCGCGGTGCTTGACCGAAAGCGTCTCGCCGCGCACCACGCGGGCGATGCCGGGCCAGCCGAAGATGCCGATGACGCCGGTCATCAGCAGCACGCGGTTGACGTCCTGGGCCACCGACATCATCGCGATCATGAAGATGAGGGAGGGGAAGGACATCGTGAGGTCCATCAGCCGGCTGAGCACGGTGTCGACCCGGCCGCCGAAGTAGCCGGCCGCGATGCCCGCGGCGGTGCCGACGACGACCACGATGGCCGTGGCCGCGAAGGAGATGACCAGGGAGACCTGGCCGCCGTGGACGACCCGGGCGAACAGGTCCCGGCCGGTGACCGGTTCCACGCCCAGCCAGTGATCCGCACCGATCCCGCCGAGCGGGCCCTTGGGCAGGCCGCCGAGGTACGGGTCGACCGCGGTCTTGTCGAACTCCGTCGGGGACCAGCCGCCGAGCGCGCTGAGCAGCGGCGCGGCGGCGGCCATGACGACGAGCAGGGCGACGACGAGGAGGGCCGCGCAGGCGCCGCGGTCGCCGCGTACCGCGTGCCACGCCAGGTGCCAGGGGCTCCGGCCGGCCTCCTCTTCCGGGCCGGCCGGCGCCCCGGCGCGCCCGGTCGGCGGCCGCCCGGAAGCCTTGCGGAGTACCGTCACGACTTCGCCGGGTCCTTCAGCCCGATCACCGCGTAGTCGAACTGCCCGGTCCAGACCGGGTGTCCGAACGCGCCGGCGATGTTGTCGCCGACGAGCAGCGGCTTGCGCTCCCACAGCAGAGGGACGGCCGGCGCCTTGTTCATGATCTCGGCGTCCAGCCCGGCCCACGCCTCGTTCGCCTCGCCGACGTCGGTCAGGGTGGCGATGCGGTCCATCTCCCGCATCACCTCCTCGTCGCGGAACTGGGCGTAGTTGCCCTTGTTGCCGGTCTCCTGGACGGTGCGGCCGTCGAAGACGAACGGCAGGAAGGTGGCGCCGGAGGGGTAGTCGGGACACCAGCCGCTGATCGCCATGTCGGGCGCGTTCTTCGTGTCGCCGATGGTGTCGTAGAAGACGGAGGGGTCGACGGTCTGGATCCTCACGGTGACGCCGGCCCGGTCCAGGCTCTGCTGCAGCGCCTCGGCCCTGGTCTTGTCGCCGGTGGAGACGGTGAGGGTGGCGGTGAAGCCGTCGGCCTTGCCCGCGTCGGCGAGCAGCTCCTTCGCCTTCTGCACGTCGCCGGCGGGCGGGATGCCGAGGACGTCGCTCTTCCCGCCGGCCAGCGCGGGCGGCAGGTAGGCGGTGGCGACCTCGTTGAGCGCGGGGCCGCCGTTGGCGGTGACCTGGGCCTCGCGGTCGACGGCGGCCATCATCGCCTGCCGTACGACGGGGTCGTCGAAGGGGGCGCGCGAGGTGTTGAGGTGCAGCATGTCGGTGCAGCCGGTGATCTCGGCGGCGAGCCGGGCCCGCACGTCCTCCTTGGAGAGCACCTTGGCCACGCTCTCGGGGCGCATGTCGGCCCACTCCACGGCGGAGGCGTCGCCGCCCCCGCTCGCGATGAGCCGGTCGTCGATCTGGTCGCCGCCCAGGCCCATCCTGACCACGATCCGGTCGGGGTACGCCTTGCGCACCGGGTCCGTGGCGGCGCGCCAGTGCTCGTTGCGTACGAGCACCAGCTCCTTGCCGCGGTCGTAGCGGTCGATCTTGTACGGGCCGGAGGAGAACGGCCGCTGATCGTACTGGACGCCCTTGTCCCGGGCCTCGGGCACCGGCGCGAACGTCGGCAGGGTGGCCGTGTAGGAGAACTCGGCGAGGGGCCGCTGGAGACGGAAGACGACGGTCCGCTCGTCCGGCACCTCGATGGAGTCCAGGTGCTCGCCGTCCAGCGGGCCCGCGTAGCCCTCGGTGCCGGCGAGGTACTGCTGCGCGTAGTCCGGGCCGCCGGTGAGGTCGGCGGCGAAGGAGCGCTCGACGTTGTACTTCACGTCCGCGGACGTGATCGGGCTGCCGTCCTCGTACGTCAGCCCCTTCTTCAGCGTGAACGTCCACACCTTGCCGCCCTCGGAGGGCGTGCCGAGGTCGGTGGCGAGGTCGGGGACGATCTCGGTGCCCTTCTTGCCGGGCTCGGCCCGGAAGGTGGTCAGGGTCCGGTAGAGCAGCCGGATGCCGAAGTCCATGTCGGGCATGGTCCAGTTGCGGGCCGGGTCGAGGTGGGCGAAGTCCTGGTTGGAGAGCACGGTCAGGGTGCCGCCGCGCTCGGGGGTACCGCCGATCACGCCGGTGGCGCCGGGGTTTCGGGCCTTGCCGCCGCCGGAGTCACCCGAGTCGGCCGAGCAGGCGGCCGCACCTGCGGTGAGGGCTGCCGCGAGAGACGCCGCGAGGGCGGCGCGCACACTTCTGCTGATCATGTTCCACTCCGTCGTGGGTGGGTCCGGGGGGCTGGATCCGAGATCACCGAGGGCCGGTCGGGCCGTACGGCCCGCTTCCCTCCTCTGGCGCGAGGTGTAACATAATAATGTGCAATTTTATTGGCAAGGGATCGGCGGACTCGTTACGCACCCGTGTCCGGCACCCTCCCCCGCTCACCAGGAGCCGCCCCGATGGACAAGCCCCTCGCCCGCCCGCACACCGGCAGCCACGACCTCGACGTCTCGGCCGCCCTGCAGACCTTCATGAGCAGCGCGTGGGCGCCCAGCCCGCTGCCGTCCGGCCGCCGTGTCCCCGGCTACGACGCGCTCGCCGGGCGCCGGGCGCGGCTGTCCGCGCGCTTTCCCGGCGAGCGGCTGGTACTGCCCGCCGGGGTGCTCAAGGTCCGGTCCAACGACTGCGATCACCGCTTCCGCCCGCACAGCGCGTACGCCTGGCTGACCGGTCTGACCGGGGAGGACCAGGCGGGGCACGTCCTCGTCCTGGAGCCCGCCGGGGCCGAGGGGCACGAGGCCGTGCTGTACGTGCGGCCGCGCTCGGCGCGGGACACCGACGCGTTCTACCGGGACCGCCGCTACGGCGAGTTCTGGGTCGGCCGCCGCCCCGACCTCGGCGAGGCGGCGGAACTGACCGGTCTGGTCTGCCGGGATCTGGACGACCTGGCCAAGCTCGCCGCCGGACCCCGGCCGCCGGCCCGGGTGCTCTCCGGTCTCGACGCCCGCGCCGACGGCCTCTTCGACCGCGGCCCGCACAGCGCCGCCGAGCCGGACCGGGACGCCGAACTGGGCACGTACCTCGCGGAGTTGCGGCTGATCAAGGACGACTGGGAGGTCGGACAGCTCCAGCTCGCCGTCGACCACACCGCGGCCGGCTTCGAGGACGTCGTACGCGCCCTGCCCGCCGCCCTGCGTCATCCGCGCGGCGAACGCTGGCTGGAGGGCGTCTTCCAGACGCGCGCCCGCGCGGAAGGCAACGGCACCGGGTACGAGACGATCGCCGCCTCCGGCGAACACGCCTGCGTGCTGCACTGGATCCGCAACGACGGCCGGCTCGACCCGGCACGGCTGCTGCTGCTCGACGCCGGGGTGGAGACCGACACCCTCTACACCGCCGACGTCACCCGCACCCTCCCGCTCTCCGGGCGCTTCTCAGCCGTCCAGCGGGAGGTGTACGCACTCGTCCTCGCCGCCCAGGACGCCGGCATCGCGGCCCTGCGACCGGGCGCCCGCTTCCGCGACTTCCACCAGGCGGCGATGGCGGTGATCGCCGAGGGTCTGTACGACTGGGGTGTGCTGCGCATCACCCCGGAGGAGGCGCTGGGTCCCGACAGCGGGCTGTACCGGCGCTACACCCTGTGCAGCAGCGGGCACATGCTCGGTCTGGACGTGCATGACTGCGCCAGGGCGCGGGCGAGCGCCTATCTCGACGGGGTGCTGGAGGCCGGGCAGGTCCTCACCGTGGAGCCCGGGCTCTACCTCCAGCCGGACGACGAGACGCTGCCGGTGGAACTGCGCGGCATCGGCGTACGGATCGAGGACGACCTCGTGATCACCGAGGACGGTGCCCGGCTGATGTCCGGCGGGCTGCCGCGTGACCCGGACGCCGTCGAGGAGTGGATGGGGACTCTGCTCGACGGCGGCCGCCGGGCGGTCTGAGCGAGGGGCCGCGCGGAGCGCCGTCCTCGCCCGCGGCCGGCCCCGGTCGATCAGCCCTCGCCGAGGCGCAGTGCGCTCGCGCGCTTCGCGGCGCTGCGCTGACCGGCCGCCCACAGGGTGCGGATGTGGCCGAGGTGGCCCGCCATCAACTCCTGGGCCGCGGCGGCGTTGCCCGCGATCATCAGATCGAGCAGCGTGAGGTGCTCCTGCGCGGAGTCGACGAGCACGCCGGCGCGGTCGAGGTCCGTCAGGCCGTACAGCCGGGAGCGGTTGCGCAGTTCGGCGACGACGGTGACCAGGTGGTCGTTGCCGGCGAGCGCGAGCAGGCTGAGGTGGAAGCGGCGGTCGGCTTCCAGATAGCCGATGAGGTCGTGGTCGCGGGTGGCCTTGACGATGTCCTCGGCGAGGGGACGCAGCGCCTCCAGCTGCTCCTCGGTGGCGAGTTCGGTCACCCGGCCCACCGTGGGGACCTCGATCAGCTCGCGGATCTCCGTGTAGTCGTCGAGGTCGCCCTCGGTCATCTCGGTGACGCGGAAGCCCTTGTTGCGTACGGCCTCGACCAGGCCCTCGCGGGCGAGGTCGAGCATGGCCTCGCGGACGGGCGTGGCCGAGACGCCGAACTCCGTGGCCAGCGCGGGCGCGGAGTAGATCACGCCGGGACGCAGCTCCCCCGCTATCAGCGCGGCGCGCAGGGCGTTGGCGACCTGGTCGCGCAGGTGCTTCTGCACCGAGATGAGCTTGCCCCGCTTCGCCTCAGCCATGGTGGTCCCTCCGGAAGCGGCAGGGGCTCGTTGCGCGATGTGACATTGTTGTATCGTACCCCGGCCTTCCGCCCCGGCGGCCGAGGACCGGGACGGAAGGCGGCTGAGGGGGCCGTACGCGAGGCGGAGCGGGCGGTCAGCCCAGGCCCTCGGCGAGCAGCTTCTCCGTGATGCCCCTGACCACCGCGGCCTGTTCGTCCGGCAGCGGCGAGCGCGGCGGGCGGCAGGGGCCGCCGTGCAGCCCGGCGACGTCCATCGACAGCTTGATCGCCTGGACGAACTGCGGCTTGGAGTCCCAGCGGAGCAGCGGGTGCAGGGCCCGGTAGAGCGGCTTGGCCAGCGCCAGGTCGCCGCCGGTGGCGGCGCGGTAGAGGGTGGCGCAGGCGTCGGGCAGCGCGTTGGGGAAGCCGGCGATCCAGCCGACGGCGCCGGCGATGGCCAGCTCCAGCAGCACGTCGTCCGCGCCGATCAGCAGGTCGAGTCCGGGGGCCAGCTCGGCGAGTTCGTACGCGCGGCGGACGTCGCCGGTGAACTCCTTGACGGCGACGATGCTCTCCTCGCCGTGCATGGCGGCGAGCAGCGCGGGGGTGAGGTCGGTGCGGGTGTCGTACGGGTTGTTGTACGCGACCACCGGCAGGCCGACCTCGGCCACCTCGGCGTAGTGCGCGCGCACCGCCGCCTCGTCCGACCGGTACGCGGTGGGCGGGAGCAGCAGCACCGAGCCGACGCCGGCCTCCGCCGCCCGCTCGGTCCAGCCGCGCGCCTCGGCGCTGCCGTACGCCGCGGCGCCCACCATGACCCGGTCGCCGTCGCCCGCCGCGGCCACGGCGGTGTGCACCAGGCGGATGCGCTCGTCGTCGGTGAGGGTCTGGTACTCACCCAGGGAGCCGTTGGTCACGACCCCGTCGCAGCCGGCGTCGAGGAGCCGGCGGACGTGCTCGGCGTAGGCGTCGAAGTCCACGGTCAGGTCGGCACGCAGCGGGAGCGCGGTGGCGACCATGAGGCCGTGCCAGGGGCGGGACCGGTCCTGTGGGGCAGAGGTCATGGAGTACTCCGGGTGAGTCGCGGCAGGCGGGCGGGGCCGCGCTGGCGCGGGCCCGTGACAACAGTACAATGTCACATGATTCTATGGATACCGGCCCCGGCGGGCGGCGCCCCGGGGGTCCGCCGGCCGGGCACGCGGACGGCCCGGGTGGCGGCGGTGGTGCGTTCCGCCCGCCACCCGGGCTCCCCCGGGTTCCTCCCTCCCGTACCGTCGTCTCCTCCTGTCCCTACCCGGTCAGTACTCGGTGGTGACCGTGGCTCCGCTGAAGTCCGCGGCGGCGGCAAGGGTGAGGTAGTGGTAGCCCGCCGGCGGGTTGCCGACCGTCAGCGTCTCGCTGTTGCCCGGTCCCGTCGACCTGCTGGTCCAACTGCCGGTCGTGGCCCAGGTGCTGCTGTTGTAGTAGAGGTCGGCGTTGCCCGTGCCGCCCTCGGCGGTGATCTTCAGTTGCCGGGTGCCGGCCGGCACGTAGAGGTAGAAGTACGCGTAGTCGCCCGCTCGCGCGGTGACCCCGCTGCGCCGGCAGTTGCGGTCTATCCGACGGGTGTCGGCGCCGGTGCACTCGGTGATGCCGCCGCCACCGCCGCACTCGCCGGCGGCGCACGCGGTGAGCCACGTGTGCCAGTCACCGTCGTGGCGCGAGCCGATGCTGCCGGTCAGATAGCTGCGCGCGGCGCTCCAGTTGCCGCCTCCCGATTCGGAGATTGCTGGCATGAGCATGTACATGTCGCCAGTAATATGTCACACATCACATGTCCGAGGAAGACGTCGCGCAGGAAGTCGTCGCTCACCTCTTCTTCCGGGCGTCGAGTTCGATGGCGAGCGGGGTGGCGGTGAAGACCGAGGAGTACGTGCCCGCGGCGATGCCGATGAGAAGCGCGAGCGCGAAGTCGGTGAGGGCGCCGCCGCCGAGCAGCGCCAGCGCGGCGAGGATGAAGACGGCGCCCATGCCGGTGTTCACGGTGCGCGGCAGCGTCTGCAGGATCGCCGCGTTCGCGGCGGCGCGGAACGGCTTCTTGCGGTCGGCGGCGACGAGTTCGCGGACGCGGTCGTACAGGACGACGGAGTCGTTGACCGAGTAGCCGATGACGGTGAGCAGGGCGGCGAGGAAGACGCCGTCGACGGGCTTGCCGAGCCAGGCGAAGACGCCGACGAGGATCACCGCGTCGTGGACGAGCGCCGCGACCGCGGAGGTGGCGTACGTCCAGCGGAAGCGGACGGCGAGATAGATCAGCTGGGCGGCCAGGGCGACGCCGAGCGCGATGAGCGCGCCGGTGCGCAGTTCCTCGCCGAGGCTGGGCCCGATCATCTCGTCGCGGACCTTCTCCGCGCCGCCGCCCAGCTCGTCCAGCGCGGCGGTGACCTCGGCCGCCTCGTCGTCGGAGAGTTCTTCCGTGCGCACGCTCAGCTCGCTGTCGCCGGAGGTGTTGACGACGGCGCGCGGCTGCCCGATGCCGGCCAGCGCGTCGCGGGCGTCGTCGGCGTCGACGGGCTGCGTGGTGGCGTACTCGATGAGCCGGCCGCCGGTGAACTCGACGCCGAAGTCCAGCCCGCGGGCCACGATGCCGCTGCCGGCCAGCAGCAGGGCGACGCCGGAGAGCGCGAGCCAGCGGCGCGAGTACCGCATCAGCTTGGGGTCGCGCCGGACCAGCCAGGCCCGCACCCGGCCGTGGCCCGCGATCCCGGAGCGGCCGGGACGTACCCGCAGGGCGCGGCGGCCCGCGGCGAACTCGGCGAGGACCCTCGTGACGACCAGCGCGCTGAACATCGAGGCCAGCACGCCGATGGCGAGCGTGACGCCGAAGCCGCGCACGGGTCCGGAGGCGAGGAAGAAGAGCAGCCCCGCGGCGATGAGCGTGGTGACGTTGGAGTCGGCGATGGCGCTGAACGCCTTGCGGAACCCGCCGGCCAGCGCGGTGCGCACGGTGGGCCGCCGGCCGGCGGCGTACTCCTCCCGGGCCCGCTCGAAGACCAGCACGTTCGCGTCCACGGCCATACCGATGGCCAGCACGAAGCCGGCGAGCCCGGGCAGCGTGAGGGTGGCGCCGAGGGCTGCCAGGGCGGCGTAGGAGATCAGCGCGTAGCAGGCGAGGGCGACGGTGGCCAGGAAGCCCAGCAGCCGGTAGACGAAGACGATGAACAGCGAGGTCAGGGCGGCGCCGATGAGCGCGGCCCAGGCGCTGGCGGTGATGGCCTCGGCGCCGAGGGTCGGGCCGACGGTGCGCTGCTCGACGGTCTCCAGCGGCACGGGCAGGGCGCCGCCGTTGACGAGCAGGGCCAGCTCGCGCGCCTCGTCGCGGTCGAAGTCGCCGGTGATCTGGGTGGATCCGCCGGTGATTCCGGTGCGGCAGCCGACGCCGGGGTCGACCTGGGGCGAGGAGATGACCTTGCCGTCCAGGACGATGGCGATGCGCCGCGCCGGATCCCCGGGGGGCGCGCACGCGGCGGCGCCGGTCAGCCCGGCCCACTCGCCGCCGCCGTCACCGTCGAAGCCGACGGTGACGAACCAGCCGCGGGCCTGCTGCGTGTCGAAGAGCGCCTCGGCGTCGGCGATGTCGGCGCCGGTGAGCGCGGCGGCCCCGAGGCGCAGCGGCTGCCCGTCCTCGTCGGGCAGCACCTTCCCGTCGCCTGCCTTCCCGTCTGCCGCCGTGTCGTCCGCGATGCCGAGGACGGGGTGGAAGGTGAGCTGGGCGGTACGGCCGAGCAGGTCGGCGGCCTCGCGGGGGTCCTGGACGCCGGGCAGCTCGACGATGATGCGGTCGTCGCCGGAGCGGGTCAGGGTGGGCTCGGTGACGCCGAGGGCGTCGATGCGGTTCCGCAGCACTTCGAGGGTGTGGTCGGTGGAGTCCGCGTCGGCTTCCGCGGTGTCGGAGTCGCGGGCCTCCAGGACGATCTGGGTGCCGCCGCGCAGATCGAGCCCCAGATGTACGGGCACGAAGACGGCGACGGCGACGGACAGGGCGAGAACGGCGAGGGCCAGCACGGCCCGCACGCGGGTAGCGCGTGTCATGGGTTTTGCTCCAGCCAGGCATGGCGCGGTGGCCCGCGTGCGCGGGGGGCGCGCCGGGGTGGATGAAAGGGGGTGGTGTCAGCTGCCTGGAGCTGGTGGAGGTGCGCGTTCCGTACCGGGCGCGGGGCTGAAGCCGGGAAGGGTGCCGCCGTCCGGCGGGGCCGGGGCGGGGACGGAGGGCGTACGGGGGAGGTCGTACGGGGGCCGGGGTGCGGCGACGAACGGGGCGGAGGGCCGCTCCGCGGGGGCGCCGCGCTGGGCCTGCTGGGGCGCGGCGTGGTCCTCGGGCCCGGTGCCGGGGGCGCCGGCGAGGTGCTGGTCCGCGCTCGGGGCGGGCTCGCCGACGACGTCGAAGGCGGCACCGTACGACGACGGCCCGCCGTACACCGCGGCCCCGCCACCCTGCCCGGCCCCGAGCACACCGGCAACGGCGAGCACGACGGCGACGACCACACCCCGCCACCGGCCGCCACCGCGGGAGCCGGGACCGACCGCGCGCGCGTACCTGCTCATACGCGGTCTCCTAGGTAGCCGGACGGGGCCCGCAGAGCGAGCACGAATAGGCCAGGCTACTCACCCCCACCCGACAAAGACACCCGGCCCCACCGCCCCCGGCACCGGAGCCCGCCCGACCGCGGGTACCGGACCTCCCACGGCGGGCGCGAGGGTGGCGGTCCGGCGCGCTCGGCGCCGCACAGGAGGGCGGCGGAACGGGCGTTCGTGACGTACCGGACATGCGTCCGTACCGGGGCCGGAGCACCGGCCGGGAACACGGATCCGGCCCGGCAGACGCGGTGGCGCATGAGGCGGACATGTCATGGGCATGTCTATACGCGTAGACGGGGCGGGCTGTTCGAACCTGCGTCAACCGTAGGGCAGTTCGGCACCGGCGGCGGGGTTCCCCGTCGGCTCGTCTGACGCCGCTCGCGGTCGCCGCGGCGGTGGTTTCGCTCGGTCGCAGATGTTCCTCCTCACCCCCCTGGAGGCCATGTTGCTCGGATCCTCGGCGATATCCCCGCGCGGCTGGACAGCCGCGCTCTCCCTCCTGGCGCTCGCCCTCGGCGTCGCGCTCGGCGCGGCGCCGCCCGCCGCGGCGTTTCCGCCCGACGTGCCGCCCAAGGCGCAGGTGCAGGCCGAGCTCAACAGCCTGACCGTGGCCGCGGAAGGCTCGATGAGCGGTTACTCCCGTGACCTGTTCCCCCACTGGACCACGGTCTCCGGCACCTGCAACACCCGCGAGACGGTCCTCAAGCGCGACGGCACCAACGTCTCCACCGGCGCCGACTGCTACCCCACCTCCGGGTCCTGGTACAGCTACTTCGACGGCGTCACCCGCAGCTCACCCTCGCAGATCTCCATCGACCACATCGTGGCGCTGGCGGAGGCCTGGCGCTCCGGCGCCAGCTCCTGGACCACCTCCCGCCGTCAGCAGTTCGCCAACGACATCACCGGCCCGCAGCTCATCGCGGTGACCACCGAGGTGAACAGCTCCAAGGGCGACCGCGACCCGGCCGACTGGAAGCCCCCGCGCACCGCCTCCTGGTGCGGATACGCCAAGTTCTGGATCCACACCAAGTACCGCTGGAACCTGAAGATCGACTCCGCGGAGAAGACCGCGGTGCAGAGCATGCTCAGCGGCTGCTCGTACTAGAACCGCCCGCCGGGCGCCCTGGCCCCACCGCCGGGGTGCCCGTGCGCGGGCCCGGTCAGTGGAGCGCACGCAGCACGGCCCGGACGGCCCCCGAGATCCCCCGGCCGATCCACCCCAGCACTCCTGCCGACACGGCCACGTCGGCCCCGCCCGCGGCCACGTCGGCCCTGCTCGACCCGGCCCCGCACGCCGGGCAGGAACGGGGCCAACGGCGCTTCCCCGCACCGCACTTCCTGCATAGCGCCACGAACTCGATCTCCCCGCTGCTCCCGGTCCGGGGCCCGTCCGGGCTCCCGGAGCCGGCCGTCACCGCCGGTCACCGCTGACGTACCCACCCGCCGCCTCGTCCGGCGCCCGGACCAGGTTACCCAGCGGTGTGCGAACGATCGTGGGCCAGGTCACGCCGGTACCACGTGCCCGGTTCGCCGCCGAGGCGGGCCGGGTCGACCGGGCCGACGGCCACGAAACCCGCTTTGATCAGCACCTTCGTGGACGCGGCGTTCCGCTGGACGGTGGCCGCCCGCAGGGTGCGCAGACCGTACCCGGTCGCCGACCGGCGGCACAGTTCCCGGACGGTCGCGGTCGCCAGGCCCCGGCCCGTGGCGTGCTCCGCGACCCGGTAGCCGAGTTCCGCGGTCCCGTCCTCGATGTCGACCAGGTTGAACCTGCCGAGGACCGCACCGTCCTCGTCGACGAGGACGTGGAAGGCGCAGACGCCGCTCTCCTGCTCGGCGAGCAGCGCGCCGAACCGGTCGGGAAAACGGTCGAAGAAGGCGTCACCGCGGTCGGGGACGGCGGCCGCAAAGAAGGCGCGGTTCGCCAGCTCGAAGGCCAGCACCGCCGACGCATGTCCGGCACACAACCGCTCCAGCTCAGGCATCGCCCGACTCTACCCACGAGGCCTCTCCGAGGGCTCCCGGTTTTTCCCGCCGACGTCACCGGCCCCCGCAGCACGCTCACCGATCAGCCGGCGGGCCGAACGAGGCGGGTCTCGTAGGCGAAGATCGCGGCCTGGGTGCGGTCCCGCAGCCCCAGCTTCTCCAGGACGCGGCCCACGTGGGTCTTGACGGTGGACTCGGCGACGACGAGGCGGGCCGCGATTTCGGCGTTGGACAACCCCTGCGCGATGAGGGCGAGGACCTCGGTCTCGCGGCCGGTGAGGCCGGCGACGCGGGCTTCCGCCGGGAGGTCCTGCACCGGCTTGCGCTCGGCGAAGACGGTGATCAGGCGCTTGGTGACGGTGGGCGCGAGCAGGGCCTCGCCGGCGGCGACGACGCGGACGCCCTCGGCGAGCTGGCGGGCGGAGGCGTCCTTGAGGAGGAAGCCGCTGGCGCCGGCGCGCAGGGCCTCGTAAACGTACTCGTCGAGGTGGTACGTGGTGAGGATCAGGACCTTGGCCCCAAGACCGGAGTCGGCGATCCGGCGGGTGGCTTCGAGCCCGTTGACCTCCGGCATCCGGATGTCCATGAGCACGACGTCGGGTGCCAGCAGGCGCACCTGGTCCAGCGCCTCGCCGCCGTCGGCGGCCTCCCCGACGACCTCGATGCCGGGCTGCGCGTCGAGCAGCACGGTGAACCCCTCGCGCACCATGGACTGGTCGTCGGTGACGAGCACCCGGATGGTCATGTGCCGACCGCCTTCTCCGGGGAGTCGTGGGCGGGTTCGGCCACCGGGGCGCCCGCGGGGGCGTCGAGGGGATCGCCCGCGGGGTCGTCGGTGAGGAGCAGCACCGCCACCTCGTAGCCGCCGTCCGGGGTGTCGCCCGCGGTCATCCGGCCGCCGAGCATCGCGACGCGCTCGCGCATCCCCGTGACGCCCTGTCCGGCGCCGGGCGACGGCGGCCGCTCACCGGTCGGCGCCTCGTTGACGATCCGCAGGGCCAGACCGCCCAGGACGTAGGACAGCTCGATCTTCGCGGAGGCGCCGGGTGCGTGCCGCAGGACGTTGCTCAGGGCCTCCTGGACGATCCGGTAGGCCGACAGCTCGACGCCCTGCGGGAGTTCGCGGCGCGCGCCGGTGACGGTCTTCTCGACGGTCAGGCCCGCGTCGCGGACGTTGCCGAGCAGCCGGTCCAGGTCGGCGAGGGTGGGCTGGGGCGCGGACGGCGCCTCGTAGTCCTCGGTGCGTACGACGCCCAGGACGCGCCGGAGTTCGGCGAGCGCGGCGATGGCGTTCTCCCGGATCGTCGCGAAGGACGCGGTCAGTTCGGGCGGCGGGTTCGCCACCCGGTAGGGGGCGGCCTCCGCCTGGATCGCGATGACGGACATGTGGTGCGCCACGACATCGTGCAGCTCGTGCGCGATGGACGTGCGCTTCTCCAGCCGCGTACGCCGGGAGCGCTCCTCGGCGGTGAGCGCCCCGCTGGCCTCGGCGCGGCGGCTGGCGGCGGTCCAGCCGCGTACCGAGACGGCGACGGCGATCACGACGGCCGAGGCGACGGTCATCTGGAGGGCGTTCACTTCTTCAAGCGGCCGCAGGCTCAGCCAGGACGCGACGAAGCTGCACAGGGCGGTGAGGAGCCACATCGCGACGGCGGTGCCGACGCTGCGGCGCAGCGCGGCGATCGTCAGCACGACCAGGTGCGAGACGAACGTCGCATCCGCCCAGGGCCAGTCGTCCGCCCCACTGACCGTGGCCGCGATGGCGAAGCACGCCACCAGGGACAGCCACCAGGCGCCGACCGGCCGGAAGAGGACCAGCAGCAGGGGAAGCGCGGCGGCGAGGCTGACGGGCAGACCCATGTGCCCGCCTTCGAGGCCGCTCATGTAGTGCGGTTCGTAGTCCCCGAACGCGTCGTAGTACTCGCTGTCGCCGATGCCGTACCAGCCGCTGCCCCGGCCGAAGAGGTACGCCGCAAGCGCGACGATCGCCATGTGCGGCAACCAGACGGCCACGCGCCTGACGGCGGGGCGCAGGCCCCTCATCACCGGCGCGTCCGAGGGCAGCGCGGGCAGCGGCGTCAGCGCGAACGCTTCCTTGAACAACTCGCGGCGCGTCGTATCCGTCCGGAGGCTCACAAGCCGCCAGCCGTCCCGGATCACCTCGAACTCGCCGCGAATGCGGGGGGCTTTGCCCGTGGACTCGATCACCCGCACACCGTACGGGCGTGCGGGGCCCGGCGGCGTCCTTCCGGATACGGATCCGTGCGGGTCCCCCTCAGGTACTACGCCGGGTCGCACAGGCCGGGTCGGGCGTAGAGGGTGACGCGCGCGCCGCGGACCTCCGTGCTCTCGCAGAGGCGGAAGTGCCCCCGCAGGACGTCCCGTTTCACCTTCTCCTGAGCGCCGGCTTCGACCGGCTCGCCGGCGGGGTCGTGCAGCACGACGATCCGGTCGGCAGCGAGCATCCGGGCGCGGATGGCCGCGGCCGGCAGCTCCACGCCGTAGAGGGTGTCCGACGCGCGCGGATCCGTCCGCGCCGCGAGGTCGACCAGGCCGGCGAACGCCGCGGGGTCGGCCGCCTGCCAGACACGGCGCCTGCCGGGCATGAAGAGCAGCCCGTCACCTGGCCGCCCCTGCGCCTGGACGGCGCGGGCGATGGCGCCGAGGTCGTCCTTGCGGCTCTCCGGGCCGCGCAGATGCAGCCCGACCGGAACCAGCGCCACCAGCACGGCCGCGGCGGCGAGGGCGGCGAGCAGGTGCCGCTGGTACCTGCGGCGCCACAGGTGGTCCAACGTGGCGCCGAGGAGCAGCGCGAGACCGGCCTCCTCGTAGAGGACGTAGCGGGAGACGTAGAGCGGAACGATCGCGGAGGACAGCAGCAGGACCCCGCCGGGCAGGATCAGCAGGGGCAGCGCGAGGGCCCGTAGCCGCCGCGCCCCCGCCGGGAGGAGGGCGGCGCAGAGCAGGCCGGCGAGGGCGGGGACGACGTAACCGAGGAGCGCACCGGGGCCGGGCGGGCCGATCCAGGCCACCTGCTCCGACTGCCGGGAGCTGACCACGGCGAGCGGGGCCAGCGCGGCCGCCACCGCGCCCGCCGTCCACGTCCAGGCCCGCAGGGCGTTGCGGGAGGACGGCATGATGCGGAGGGTGGCACCGTGCGCGGCGACGGCGAGCACGGCGAACTCGTGCAGCAGACAAGCGGCCAGTGCCACCGTCCCGTAGGCCGCCCACAGCCGGGTCCCGCGCTCGTCGAGGGCGCGTACGAAGAGCCAGGTCGCCCAGACGACGGCGGCGCAGACGAGCGCGTACGAGCGGCCTTCCTGCGCGTAGCGCTGCACGTCGGGCAGCAGCGCGAAGGCCAGGCCCGCGAGCAGCCCGGCACGGGGGCCTGCCAGCCGGCGGCCGAGGAGCGCGACGCCCGCGGCCGCGGCGGACATGGCGAGCAGCGAGGGCAGGCGCAGCGCGACAAGGCTGTCGCCGAACACGCCGAACACCCCGTGCATCAGCAGGTAGTACAGGCCGTGGACCGCGTCCACGCCGGCGAGCGTGTCCAGGAGTCCGGAGATGTCGCGCTGCGCCATGTCGTACGTGACGGCCTCGTCACGCCACATCGACCCCCGGCGGGTGAGCCCCCACAGCCCGAGGACGAGGGTGAAGACGGCGGGGATGAGGGCGGACGGCCATGGCGGCCGGGTGGAGGGGGCAGAGCGGCGGGCAGTGGCCCCGGCGGGCGGGTCGGCGACCTCCGGCCGGAGGGCGGGGGCGTCGGGCCGGGTGAGAGGCATGGGCGGGCTCCTGTACGCGCGGCCACACGCGCGCCGCCCGCCCTTGCCGGCTACGGACCCGCGCGGCCCGGCGGTTCCGGGCAGGGGGCGGTAAGGCGGCGGCGGAACAGGGGTGCGGTGAGGCGGTGGAAGAGGGCCGCGGGCGACGCGCGCTCCCGCTCGGACAACGGGCAGGGGAGCCGGCCCCGCGCGTCCCGTCGGTATGAACGCTCGGCTTCGGTACCGCCACAACCTAGGACGGCGGCTGCCCCGGGCACTTCCCCCTCGGTACGGAACCCAGAAGGTCCGCCTCAGGTGCCGGGGTCCGCCCCGCGGCCGGGGCGGCGGCGGCCCTCGCGGCTGCGCTCACGCCCGCTCCCCCGTCTCGTCCACCGCACGGGCCCCGGACGGACGTCAGCGGCCCGGCCGTGAACAACGATCTCCGTAATCTCAGCCTTTCAGGTGCCTATGCGCTCTTGACACGTGATCTGCACCCTTCACCTCCCTAATCTGAGCGCGACTACTCAGCTCGGCGGCCCTGGGAGGGGCGTATGGGTGAGGGGCAGACCGGCGCCGCGGCGGTGTCCGAGGACCGGAGGGCAGACGGCCGGGAGGCCGGGGAACCGCGCGGGTTGCCGTCGTTGGCGCTGCCCACGGCCGGCGGGGCGCTCCGGGGCATGGGAGAGAAGTTCACGACCGACCCGGTGTCCGGGACCCCCTCCCTCTCCGTGCCGCTCGCCGTCTCGCCGGCCCGCGGCGCCGAGCCCGCGCTCGCCCTCGGGTACGACTCCGGGGCGGGCAACTCGGCCTTCGGGCTGGGCTGGTCGCTCGACGTGCCGTCCATCTCCCGCCGGACCGACAAGGGGCTGCCGCGGTATCTCGGCGCGGACGTCTTCCAGTTGTCCGGTACGGAGGACCTGGTGCCGGCCGCCGTGCCCGCGCCTCGCACCGACGGTGCCTACGACGTCACCGCGTACCGGCCGCGCACCGAGGGCGCGTTCGTGCGGATCGAGCAGTGGCGCTTACGCGACACCGGTGACCTGCACTGGCGGGTGACGTCGAAGGAAAACGTCACCAGCGTCTACGGGCGCGACCCGCAGGCCCGCGTCGCCGACCCGGCCGACCCGGGCCGGCGGGTGTACCGGTGGCTGCTCCAGCGGACCGAGGACGACCGCGGCAACGTCACCGTGTACGAGTACAAGCCCGAAGACCGCGCCGGTGTCGACACCTCCGCCCCCGAGGAACGCAACCGCACTCATGTCGCCAACCGGCACCTGAAGCGCATCCGGTACGGGAACACCGAACCCGGCGCCGCCGCCGGCTTCTGCTTCGAGGTGGTGCTCGACTACGGCGAGCACGACGAGGACGCGCCCGCCCCGGACGAGGTCCGGCCGTGGCCGGTGCGCGCCGATCCGTGGTCCACCCGCAGGCCCGGCTTCGAGGTCCGCACCTACCGGCTCTGCCGCCGCGTGCTGACGTTCCACCGGATCCCCGAACTCGGGCCCCGGCCGCAGTTGGTGAGCGCCATGCTCCTCGGGTACGACGAGGACCCGGCCGCCACCAAGCTGGTCTCCCTCACCCACCGCGGCTACGTGCCCGACGGGCGGGGTTACGAGTACGCCGAGCTGCCCCGGCTCAGCTTCGGGTACACCGAGCGGACCGTATCCGCCGAGGTGGGCACGCTGACGTCCGACGAGGGCGACGTACGGCTCGACGGGCCGTACCAGTGGGCGGATCTCGACGGCGAGGGGATCGCCGGCTTCCTCGCCGAGCAGGGCGGTACCTGGTACTACCGGCGCAACCTCGGCGGCGGCCGGGTGGGCCCGCCCCGGCCCGTCGACCCGGTGCCGGGCGGGGCGGCCGGGGCCGCCGGGCGGCAACTGCTCGACCTCGACGGCGACGGGCGGCCCGCGGTCGTCCGACTCGGCGGTGGCCGCCCCGGCGGCCCCGGCGGCCCCAGCGGCACCGCCGACCCCGGCTATCACGAGCGCACCCCCGACCGCGGCTGGGCCGGCTTCGCGACCTTCCGCCACCTGCCGTCGCTGGACTGGGACGACGCGAACCTCCGGTTCGCCGACCTCACCGGCGACGGGCTCGCCGACGTGCTCGTCACCGCCGACGACGGCCTCACCTGGTACCCGTCCGCCGGTGCCGACGGGTTCCGCGACGGTGAGACCGTCGCCGCGGGGCGCTCCGAAGAGCACGGTCCCCGGCTGCTGTTCGCCGACGCGGAGCAGAGCGTGCACCTCGCCGACATGACGGGCGACGGACTCACCGACCTGGTGCGGATCGGAAACGGCGAGATCGCGTACTGGCCGAGCCTCGGCCACGGCCGCTTCGGGCCCAAGGTCGCCATGGCCCACGCGCCCGTCTTCGACCATCCGGACCGCTTCGACCAGCGGCGGATCCGGCTCGCCGACGTCGACGGCAGCGCGCCCGCCGACGTCCTCTACCTCGGCCCGGACGGCGTGCGGCTGTGGTTCAACCAGGCGGGCAACTCCTTCGGCCCGCCCGAGCACGTCGACGGCGTCCGCCACACCGGCGCCCTCGCCCTGGCCTCGGTGGCCGACGTACTCGGGCAGGGCACGGCCTGCCTCGTCGTGGCCGAACCCCGGCCGGACGGCGAGCCGCAGGTGCGCTACGTGGACCTGATGGCCGGCGGCAAGCCGCACCTGCTGAACCGCACCGAGAACGGCACCGGCCGGGTCACCACCATCCGGTACGCCTCCTCCACCGACTTCCACCTGGCCGACGAGGCGCGCGGGGAACCCTGGCTGACCCGGCTGCCGTTCCCCGTCCAGGTGGTCGCCGAGACCGTCACGTACGACGCCGTCGCCGACACCGAGCTGGCCGCGGCGTACCGCTACCGGCACGGCTACTTCGACGGCGCGGAGCGGGAGTTCCGCGGCTTCGGGTACGTCGAGCAGCGAGACGCGCTCACCACCGCCGCCGGCGAGCTGCACCAGCCGCCCGCAGTGGTGCGGCGGTGGCAGCACACCGGCTGGTACCCGAGCCGGGACCGGCTCGGCACCCCGTACGCGGACGAGTACGGCGGCCCCCTGCTGCCCGGCACCCCGCTGCCGCCCGAACTCACCCCGGCCGAGGAGCGCGAGGCGGCGCGGGCGCTGCGCGGGCAGGTGCTGCGCGCGGAGACGTACGCGGAGGACGGCACGGCGAAGCAGCAACGTCCGTACTCCGTCGTGGAGTCGAGCCCCCGGATGCGACTCGTGCAGCCCGCGGGCGCGGCGGAGCACGCGGTGGTGTTCGTCCACCCCGGCGAGGCGCTGACCGTGTACACCGAGCGGCAGCCGGATGATCCGCGCACCGTCCACGAGGTCACCCTGGAGGTCGACACGTGGGGCAACGTCCTGAAGTCGGCGCAGATCGCCTACCCCCGCAAGTCTCCGGCCGACCCCGAGCAGGGGCGGCTGCGGCTCGCGGTGACGGAGAGCGTCGTCGCCAACGACACGGCCCTGGCGGACCGCTGGCGGATCGGCGTGCCCGTGGAGAGCCGCGAGTACGAGATCGGCGGGGTCGTGCAGCGCACCCCGGGCGAACTGTTCGCCGTCGACCACCTCCTCGCCGGCCTTGCGGCAGCCGCGCGGCGCGAGGTTCCGTACCACGAGGAGCTGTCCGGCGGTGAGCCGCAGCGGCGGCTGGTCTCGCGCACCCTCACCACGTACGCCTCCGACGACCTCGCCGACGAACTCCCGCTCGGCTCCCCCGGGCTGCGCGCGCTGCCGTGGCGCACCTACCGGCTGGCCTTCGCCCCCGGACAGACCACCGCCCTGTACGGCGACCGCCTCGATGACGCGGAGCTGCGCGAGGCCGGCTACGTGCGGCGGGCGGAGGGCGCCGGCTGGTGGGCGCCGTCGGGGCGGCAGGTGCCCGACCCCGGCGAGTTCTACCTGCCGACGCTGTACATCGACCCGTTCGGCGCCGAGTGGGAGACCGAGTACGACGACCACCACCTGCTGCCCGTGCGGGTGTACGACCCGCTGCGCAACAGGGTCGAGGCCACCGCGCACTACCGCGTCATGCAGCCCTGGCTGCTCACCGACCCCAACGGCAACCGCACCGGCGTACGGTACGACGCGCTCGGTCTGGTCGTCGCCACCGCGGTGCTGGGCAAGGAGGGCGGCGACGACGGCGACGTGCTGGACACCTCGACGCCGGAGGCGGCCGAAGGCGACGACCCGACCGCCACGGTGACGTACGACCTCACCCGGACCCCCGTGCGCTTCCACGCCGCCGCCCGCGAGCGACACCGCGACCCGCGCTCGCCCCGGCATGACACGTGGACCTACCTGGACGGCACCGGCCGCGTCGTGCTCACGAAGGTCCGGGCGGAGCCGGCGGAAGGGGAGAGCGCCGAGCGCTGGGTGGGCACCGGCCGCACGGTGTACGACAACAAGGGCAACCCCATCCGCCGGTACGAGCCCTACTTCGCCCCCGGCAGCGGCTTCGACACCGAGGACGAGCTGGTACGCCGCGGCGTCACCTCCGTGCTGCGCTACGACCCGCTTGACCGGCTGGTGCGCACCGACTTCCCCGACGGCACCCGGTCCGAGGTGGAGTTCAACGCGTGGGAGCGGTGGGACCGGGACCGAAACGACACCGTGCGGGACAGCCGCTGGTACGCCGAGCGGGCCGGGCTGCCGGACACCGATCCGCAGGGGCGGGCCGCCCGGCAGGCGCTGGAGCACGCGGGCACGTACACCGAGACCCGTTTCGACTCGCTCGGCAGCCCGCACCTGACCGTCCAGGACAACGGCGCCGGCCGCCGGTTCACCACCGAGGTGCGGCGCGACGTCCAGGGCCTGGAGCGGGCCGTCGTCGACGCCCGGCAGCTCCCCGTCCTCTCCCAGGACTTCGACATGCTCGGCCACGCCGCGCACACGGTCAGCGCCGACGCGGGCGAGCGGTGGAGCCTGGTCGACGTGCTGGGCAAGCCGGTGCGCGGCTGGGACGGCCGCGGCGGCGAGATGTGGTGGGGATACGACGAACTGCGGCGTCCCTCGTACTCCAGTGCCGTCGCGCCGCAGGAGGAGACCGAGCGGCTGCGCGTCCGGTACTACTACGGCGAGGCGCTGCCCGACGGCCGGGCTCGCAATCTGCTGACCCGGCCGTACCTGGTGTTCGACGGGGCCGGGGTGGTGCGCACCGCGGGCGTCGACTTCAAGGGGAACGTGACGGCGACCGAGCGCCGGCTGGCGGCCGACCCGGTCGGCGAGCCCGACTGGGCCCGGCTGGCGGAGGTCGAGGACCCGGTGGCCGCCCTCACGCTGGCGGCCCCGCTGCTGGAGGGCACCGCCCACCGGTCCGCCACGGCGTTCGACGCTCTCAACCGCCCCACGCTGGTCACCACCCCGGACGGCAGCCGCACCCGGCCCACGTACAACGTGGCGAACCTGCTGGACCGGGTGGAGGTGGCCGTGCGGGGCGCCGGCACGTTCACCGAGATCGTGCGGGACATCGACTACGACGAGCGCGGCCAGCGCACGCTGATCGAGTACGGCTGCCGGGCCCGCACGGTCTTCACCTACGAGCGGGACACGTTCCGGCTCGCCACCGCGTCCACCTCGGCGGCCGGCGGCGCGGCGTGGCAACGGCTGGCCTACGCGTACGACCCGGTGGGCAACGTGGTGGTGATCGACGACCCTTCCCAGGACACGGTGTTCTTCCGGAACACGGCGGTCGGCGCGCGCCGTACGTACACCTACGACCCGGTCTACCGGCTGGTGTCGGCGACCGGCCGCGAGCACGTCGGGCAGACGACCCAGCCCGGCCCGGCCGACGTGCCGTACGCGCCCCTCCCGCACGCCAACGACAGCTCCGCGCTGCGCCCCTACACGGAGACGTACGCCTACGACGACACCGGCAACATCCGCACCGTCACCCACACCGCGAGCGGCGGCGGCTGGACCCGCCGCCACGACACCGCCGCCGACGGCAACCGCCTCCTCGGCAGCAGCCTGCCCGGCGACCCGGAGGGCACGTACAGCGCGGTCTACACACACGACGCCAACGGGAACGTCACGGCGATGCCGCACCTGGCCGCGCTCGACTGGGACGTGGAGAACCGCCTCGTGCACGTGGACCTCGGGGGCGGCGGCGACACCTACTACCAGTACGACGCCATGGGTCAGCGGGTACGGGCCACGACGCGGCGCGGCGGTGGCACGACGGAGACCCGGACCTACCTGGGGATCACCGAGCGGTATCGCCGCACGGCGGCGGGGCGGGCCGTGGAGGAGCGCGAGACGCTGCACGTGACGGATGGCGCGCGGCGGGTTGCCCTGGTGGAGACGGTCACCGTGCGCGACGGCCGCGCGGTCCCGGCGCCGCGCCCGGCGATCCGCTACCAGCTCGCCGACCACCTGGGCAGCTCGGCGCTGGAGGTGGATCAGGACGGGGCGGTCCTGAGTTACGAGGAGTACCACCCGTACGGGAGCACGTCCTTCCACGCGGAGACGGGGGCGGTGAGCCGCAAGCGGTACCGCTTCACGGGCAGGGAACGCGACGAGGAAACAGGCTTCACCTACCACAGCGCGCGCTACTACGCCCCATGGCTGGGCCGGTGGACCTCACCCGACCCGGCCGGGCTGGTCGGCGGCCCGAACCGCTACGTGTACGCCAGCGACAAGCCCACGGTCATGGTGGACCCGAGCGGACTTGAGGACACCAAAGCCCAGGGGCCGGACACGATCCTCAACCCGCGCTACCGGTCCAAGCCCGTGGCCGACTTCCTCAACGAGGTCGCGTCGAACGCCAAGAAGGACCCGGCGACGTTCACGGCCGTCCTCGACATCGTCGGGGCGTACTACGTCCGGCACGAGCACAGCAAGAACCTCGTCACCTTCGACATCGACACGAAAGGGATGCAGGAGGCCGGGTTCTCGGTCGAGGACATCAAGGAACTCGACAGGGTTTTCAACGAAACCGGCTTCGCCCCCCTCGGTAAGTCGGCCGACGGCGCGTGGATCGACGACGGCACCGGCAACGCCCTGCTGATCCACGATGTGACGTCGGAAGAGGCGGACCAGATCCAGGACGCTCTCCTGGCCCAGCACCAGGCGCAGGCGAGAGCACAGGCGAACGAGCTGATCTGGTCGTTGCTCGGCGCCATGGCGGGGGTGCGGCGGGAGAAGCTGCGCTTCCCGTCCGTAGGCACTCAGAGCAAGCCCGTCCGCTGGGGGAAGGGCAACGACAACCAGGGGCGGGACGTCGAGGAGGTCACCCGGAACATCCACTCCGGTACGAAACTCAACGCCAATCGGAAGGACATCGACCGCGTCGAGCACGGCCCGGGCGGGGAGGCCGCGCCGGCCGTGGAGATCGGCCAGACCAAGTCCCTGGACTTCACGCGCCCTTCCTACGTAGCGAAGCCATCGCGTATCAGAGTCCGCGTGGCCGGCGCGGCCGGTGACCTGTCGACCGTCAACGGCGAACTGGTCGGTAAGCGTGTGCGGGTCGAAGTGGACGCCTCCACCAGACGGGTGCTGGACGTGGCCGTACCCGACCAGACGATGACCCGGGAACAGAGGGAGGCATTCGAGGAGGCGGCCGAACTGGCCGCAGGCATGGGCGTGATCGTCAGATACCTGAGGCTGAGATAGCCCGCGCAGGCGTGACCGAGGGACCGTTCTCGACGGAGCAGATGGGGAAGACGCATGTCCGCCACACACACTGACGACGACCCGCCAGCCCAGCCCGCGCCGTACGCCCTGAGCGGAGCGGTGACGCGCCACGACGGACTGCCCGCCGCCGGCGTGGCGGTGACCGCCGCGCTCCGCCGGCTGCGGTCCGAGTCGCCGGCCGGGCACGCCACCACCGGCGCCGACGGCACGTACCGCTTCACCTACCCCGCCCCCGACACGCCCGCGGACCTCGTCGTCCGCGCCACCGCAGCGCGCCCCGGCGGCGGTGAGCACACCGTGGAACTGGTACGCCCCGCGCCCGGCCCGCGCGAGCGGGTGGAACTGACACTCCCGCCCGACGGCACCTCGGAGTACGAGCGGCTGCTGGCCGAACTCACGCCGCTGCTCGACGGCATGCCGCTGGCGGACGTCACCCCGCAGGGCGCCCCGCAGGATCTCGGCTACCTGGCCCGCGCGACGGGCCGCAGCCCCGCCCAGATCGGGTACGCGGCCACCGCCGCCCGGCACGCCGCCGCCACGGGGCTGCCCGCCGAACTGTTCTACGGACTCGTCCGGTTCGGCCTGCCGCCGGAGTTGCCGGCGCTGGCACGGACCGCGCCGGCCGCCCTGCGGGACACGCTGCTCGCCGCCGGCGACGCGGGCGTGATCCGCGCCCCGGGGCCGGGCGCCGCCGACGGCTTCGTCCGCGGGCTGCGGGAGAAGGAGGTGGCCGCGGTCGCCGCGCCGGAACCGGGGTCGGGCACGCCGGTCGCGGAGCTGTTCGCGCTCGCGGTGCCCGCCGCGGACCGCCGCGCGGAGATCTACCGCGGCTGGCTCGACCGGACGGACGGGCCGGCGTTCTGGGCCGGGCTGCCGGCCGCGGAGGCGGACCGGCTGCGGCTCGCGCTGCACCTCGGCGCGGCCACCGGCGGCAACGTGCCGCTGGTACGGACCCTGCTGGACCGGTTCGGCGCCGAGGCGCCGGCGGACCCGTCCCGGCTGGTCCGGCTCGGCGGCGCGGAGTGGGCCGCGCTGGCCGCCGAGGCGGGCGTCCCCGACTCGGTACGGACCCTGCTGGGCCCGGCGGACGACGACGCGCCCGCCGAGGGCGCGTACGGCGAACTGGTCGCCGGACTCGTCGCCCAGGCCCACCCCGGGGCCCACCTCGCCCACGGCGTGACCACCGCCGCGGCAGGCTCGCCGGCCGCGCGGTTCCTCGCCGGCCACCCCGGCTTCGACCTGACCACCACCCGCGTCGACGCCGTCACGGTGCCCGATGAGACCGCGCGCGAAGAACTCGCGGGCGTCCAGCGCCTGGCCGCCCTCACCCCGCGGTACGACGCCGTGCAGGCCCTGCGCGACAAGGGCTACCACTCCGCGTACGCCGTGGCGAAGGCCGGCCGGGAGACCTTCGTCCACCACCTCGCCGGCGCCCTCGGCGAGGACCGCGCCCGGGCCGTACACGCCCGCGCCGGGCAGGTGCACGCCACCTCGGTCACGCTCGTCGCCGACCTGCGCACCGCCGCCCACTTCGACATGCCGTGGCTGTCCTCCCCCGCCGTCTCCGCCGAACTCGCGGCGCAGATCCCCGACTGGGAGGAGCTGTTCGGCTCGGTGGACTACTGCGCCTGCTCCGACTGCCGCTCCGTGCACGGCCAGGCCGCGTACCTCGTCGACCTGCTGCTCTCGCTCCGCGACCTCGGCAGCTACGGCGACCCCGGGCCCCCCGGCGACGAGGGCCACGTCGCCAACGCGCTGTACCGGCGCCGGCCCGACCTCTGGGACACCGAGCTGACCTGCGACAACACCAACCTGCAACTCCCGTACGTCGACCTGGTGAACGAACTCCTGGAAGACGTCGTCTCGCCCGTCCACATCCCGGCGACCGAGCGGCAGACCAGCGGTGACCCCGCCCACCTGCGGGCCCAGCCGCAGCACGTGAACGCGGGGGCGTACGAGGTGCTGCGCCGGGCCGTCTACCCGTTCGGGCTGCCCTTCGACCTGTGGCGCGAGCAGACCCGGGTCTCCCTGGCCCATCTCGGCGTCCCGCGCGAGGAGTTACTGGCCGCGCTGCGCCCCGCCACCGCGACCGGGACCACCGTGGCCGTCGAGCGCGCCGGACTGCCGCCGGTCGGCGGGCGGATCGTGACGGGCGAGCCGCCGGATCCGGCCCGTACGCTCGCGGAGTTCTACGGCCGGCCGGCCGACACCTCCCCCGACGCCCTGGTTCTCGACCTGACCAAAGTGCGGCGGATGCTGGACGCGACCGGCATGCGCTACGCGGACCTGCTGACGATCCTGGACACCCGGTTCGTCAACCCGCACGGCGCGGTACACGTCATCGGCAGCGACGGCGGACCGGCCTGCGACACCAACAACCTCTTCCTGTCCGGTCTCGACCCGGCCGTGCTCGGCCGCCTCCACCGGTTCGTCCGCCTTCAGCGGGCGCTCGGCTGGCCGGCCCTCGACCTCGACCTCGTGCTGATGTCCGCCGGCACCCAGGGCCGGCTGGACGCGACCGCCCTGCGCGGCGTCGTCGCCGTCCGGCGGCTCGCCGAACGCCTGCGACTCACCCGCGAGCAGGTGCTGGTCTTCTACGGGCCGCTGCCCACCCACCCGTACGCGACGGCGGACCGACCGCCGCTGTACGACCGCCTGTTCCTGGACCCGACCGTGGTGCAGCTCGAACCCGGGCAGGCCAGCCCGTTCGCCCTGAACGCCGCCCGCACCGAGGTGGCGGTCGTCGGCGACCTGCTCGCGCCCGCCGTCTCCTCCGCGCTGCTCGCCGTCCTGGAGGTCACCGACGCCGAACTGGCCGAGCTGATCACCGGCCCCCGCTCGGTCGCCCCGAACCGGCTGCTGACCCTGGCGAACCTGTCCGCCCTGTACCGGACCGTCGTCCTCGCCCGTGCGCTGGACATGTCGATCGCCGACCTGCTGCGGCTGATCGAGCTGTACGGGGGCGGCGGCCCCTTCCCCGTACCACCGGACCAGTTCAACGGCGGGGAGCCGGAGCTGAGTTCCGGCCTGCCGATGGCGCACCCGGCGCACCCTCTGCTGCCCGTACCCGGCGGCGGCGACGAGCCCGAACTCACCACCGGCCGGGCCCTCCTCCGGCCGGGCCACCCCGACGCGCCCGCCGCCGCGCTGCCCCCGGTCGACGCGCTCGTCGTCGCCACCGAGCGGTTCCTCGACGCGGTCGACGCGCTGGCCGCCCGCGGCTTCACCGTGCCCGAGGTCGACGCGGCGCTCACCGCCGGCGTGCCCGCCCACGACAGCCCGGTCCCGGCCGCGGACGCCCTGTCCGCGACGCTCACCGCGCTGCGCGGCGCCCTGCAGGCCGTCTACCAGCAGACGGCGCAGACCAGCGACGAGAAGGGCGAGCTGACCAAGAAGGACCTCGCGCTGCTCGGCTGGGACACCGCGCTCGTCCAGGAGGCCGTCTCCACCCTGCTCGGCACCCTGGAGTACACCGTCTCCGTCGATGCCGTACCCGACGCGCTGTACCAGCTCTCCGGCTTCCCCGTCCGCTATGACGCCGAGACGGGGCAGCTGGTGTTCACCGGGCCGATGACCAACGCCCAGCGGGACACCCTGACCGGACTGCCCGGCACGACCGCCGCCTGGCGCACCGCGGTGAAGACCCTCTACGACGCGCCCCGCACCTTCACCGCGACCCGGATGAAGGCGCTGCGCCCGCCGCTGTACGCCGCGCCGCTGGACACCGAGCCGCCCGCGCTGCAGTTCCCCGCGAAGCTGTCGGGCACGGTGTTCTACGACGTGTCCCGCCGGGCACTGTGCACACGGGCCTACCTGCCGCCCGACGACCTCGCCGCGGTGCGCGCCGCCTGGGACGACGACGCGTACCGGAAGGCCGTCGACACCCTGGCGCGGGTCCAGGACGAACCGCCCGCGCCCGCGGACGTGTTCCTCACCGCCGCCGACCGGCGCGCCCTGTTCGACGGCCGGACCTCACCCGCCGCCCGCTTCCAGCTCGTGCTGGAGCGGCTGAACCCGTATCTGCACCGCGCCCTGAGCGAGATCACGGTGAAGCAGCAGGTGGGCCAGGCCGCGGGGCTCGACGCGGCGAGCGCGGACGTGCTGCTCGGCACGTGGCTGCGGTCGCCGTCGAAGCCGACCGCGCTGCAGGACTTCCTCGCGCCGCGGTTCGTCGGCAGCGATGCGGCCGTGGCGGTCACGCAGCGGGGCTTCCCCGAGCAGTTCACCACCCTGGCGCTGGTGCACCGCGTGGCGCTGCTGCTCGACCGGCTGCGGGTGACGGCCGAGGAGATCCCGTGGATCTTCCGGTACGCGCCGTCCGCCGGCTGGCTCGACCCGAACACGCTGCCGACGGAAGTCCTGCCCGGCCCGTCGCCGCTGTTCGCGCGGTTCGTACGGCTGCTGGGACTGGCCCGGCTCCGCGACCGCGTGCCCGGCCGGGCGCCGACCCTTAAGGCCGTGTTCGCCGCGGCCCGCGTCCCGGGCGCCACGACCGCGGACGTGCTCGCCGAACTCGCCCGCCAGACGCAGTGGGACCGCGCCGACCTCGATGTGCTCACCGGCAGCGGCCTGCTGGATCTCACCGCTCCGGCGGACTTCTACGGCGAGGAGGGCCTGCTGCAGTTGCTCGCGGCGATCGCCCTCGTGCACAGGCTCGGCGTGTCCGCGGAGCGGGCGGCCGAGTGGCTGCCGCCCGACCTCGCCCCGGAGGCCGCGCAGTCGGCCTGGCAGGCGGCGAAGGCCCGGCACAGCCTGCGCGACTGGCCCGCGGCCGGCGGGACGCTGCGCGACGCCTTGCGCGAGAAGCAGCGGGCGGCGCTGGTCGGCCACCTGATCGCCAACCCCCGCCGCGACCACCAGGACCGGCCGTACTGGCACGACGCCCACACGCTCTTCGACTACTTCCTCATCGACGTGGAGATGGGCCCGGCCCAGCTCACCACGCGGATCGCACAGGCGATCTTCAGCGTGCAGCTCTACATCCAGCGCATCCAGCTCAACCTGGAGGACATCTTCGTCTACCCGGACGCGGAGTACTGGCAGCGCTGGGAGTGGATGAAGGCGTACCGGCTGTGGGAGGCGAACCAGAAGGTCTTCCTCTATCCGGAGAACTACTTCGAGCCGGATCTGCGGCTCGGCAAGTCGCCCCAGTTCGCGGAGCTGGAGAACGAGCTGATGCAGAAGGAGCTGACCGAGGCCAACGCGGAGAAGGCGTTCCTGCACTATCTGGAGAAGCTCGACGACATCGCGCACCTGCGGCCCGTCGGCTCGTACCGGCACGCCAGGCCGGACGGCGAGACCGTGTACGTCTTCGCCCGCACCGAGTCGTCCCCCGGCGGCTACTACTTCCGCCGCTGGGAGGACCGCACCACCTGGTCGCCCTGGGAGAAGGTCGATCTCGACTTCGAGACCGACGCGATCGTCCCGATCGTGTGGAACGGTCATCTGTACCTGTTCTGGACGTCGCTGACCGAGCAGCAGGAGAAGGTCCCCTTCAAGATCGAACCGGGCGCGGAGCTGCCGGACCCGCTGCACTACTGGAAGATCCAGCTCCACTGGAGCCGGTACGCGGACGGCGGCTGGGAGGCCAAGAAGCTGGCCGACGGCGCGCTGGTCACGCAGCTCACCTTCGGCATCCCCGCCGCCGCCAACATCGACACGTACGTACTGCTGCCCGAGATCGACGCCGTGACCGGGGACCTGCTGCTGTGGCTGGTGTACAGCGACGTCATCTCCCCGAACCCCACGCACCACATCTCGGGGAACTTCCGCTTCAGCCTGCGCAACAGCGTCTACACCTACTCGATGGAGCTCAGGCCGAGGGAGACGTACACCGGCCCGATGCCGGTGCCGCGTACGGACTACACGAACATCTCGTACAACGAGCGCGTCGAGAAGGAGATCCTCCCGGGCCTCGCGTGGGGCCACATGTCCGTCATCGACCCGACCGCTATCCCGGGTCAGCCCAGGAGCGTCTACCTGCTCCAGGCGACCCCCGGACCGCACCTGTACCGCACCTACGAGTCGCAGCAGTTCGGCGACCCGTCGCAGCGCTACCTCCAGTACTTCTCCGACGGCAAACGCACCTACCTGCTGGAGGGGCAGGACGTGCCGGGCCCGCCGGCCCTCGGCCCCGGCCCGGCCGCGGCCGGCGGGTCGCTGGGCGACGGCGCCTTCGGCGCCGCGCTGGACACGCAGGTCAACTTCCGGTTCGTACCGCTGTACCACCCGCACACCGGCGCGTTCCTCGACGAGTACGCGCGCCACGGCCTGGCCGGCGTGTACGACCGGAACCTCCAGTTGCACCCGGAGTGGTGGACGGGGCCGTTCGACTTCGCCTCGCCGGACATGTACAAGCCGCACACCGGTGACCGGGACCGGATCATCAAGCCGTACCCCACCGAGCCCGTCGCGTTCGCGCTGGGCGACTCCTACGCCGAGTACAACTGGGAGCTGTTCTTCCACGTGCCGCTGCTGATCGCCGAGCGGCTGTCGGCCAACCGGCGCTTCGACGAGGCGCTGAGGTGGTTCCACCGGATCTTCGACCCCACGAACCGGGACGCCGACGTCGAGCGGCCGCAGCGCTTCTGGATCACCAAGCCCTTCTTCGAGGCGGGCAGCGAAACGTACTACGAGCAGCGCATCGAACAGGTCCTGGCGAAAGCCGCGGGCGGCGACGAGGAGACGCTGAAGGCGGTGCGGAACTGGCTGAGGAACCCGTTCCAGCCGGACGTGGTCGCCCGCACCCGTACCACCGCCTACCAGAAGGCCGTGGTCATGAAGTACCTGGACAACCTGATCGCCTGGGGCGACCAGTTGTTCCGCCAGGACACCCTGGAGACCATCAACCAGGCCACCCAGCTCTACGTCCTCGCCGCCGAACTGCTGGGCCGCCCCCCGGAGGAGATCACCCGCCGCACCCCGGACCCGCAGAGCTACCGGCAGCTCCTCAACAGCGACCGGCCGCTCGCCGACGCGGTCGTCGCCGTCGAGAACCTGCTCGCCGGCAGCGCCGTCAGCCCCCGCGGTGACGTGACGCCCACCCTGCTGCCGGGGGTGAACCTCCGCTGGCTGCAGTATTTCTGCCTCCCCCGCAACGACAAGCTCGCCGGCTACTGGGACACGGTCGGCGACCGGCTCTTCAAGATCCGCAACTCGCTGGACATCGACGGCGTACTGCGTGCCACGCCCCTTTTCGGCCCGCCGATCGACCCCTCGCTGCTGGCGCGGGCCGCCGCCGCGGGCGTCGACCTGGGCCAGGTCCTCGACGACATCAGCGCCCCGCTGCCGCACTACCGCTTCGCGACCGTGGCCGCACAGGCGAAGGAACTCGCCGGACAGGTCCGGGAGTTCGGCGCCCGGCTGCTGGAGACACTGGAGAAGCGGGACGGCGAGGCGCTCGCGCGGCTGCGCGCCGGCCACGAGATCGCGCTGCTCGACGCGGCCCGCGCGGTGCGCGAACAGCAGGTCCGCGAGGCGAACGAGGCGTACGACGCGGCCGTACGGGCGAAGGCCGTCGCCGAGCACCGGCACGAGTACTACGCGACCCGGGAGTACGTGAACGGGTACGAGACCTCGTACGCCGACCTGTCCGCCACGGCGAAGACCTACCAGTACATCGCGACGGGCATCCAGGCCCTCGGCACCGTCACCAGCCTCATCCCCGAGGCCAAGGCGGGCTCGCCGTTCACCCTGGGTCTGTGGTTCGGCGGCAGCAACCTCACCGGCGCCATCAACAGCTCGTCCGGCTCTCTCAGCTCCTACGCCTCGAACCTGTCCACCCAGGCGTCCGTGGCGCAGACCCAGGGCGGCTTCCAGCGCCGTGCCGAGGACTGGGCATTCCAGGCGGACCAGGCAAAGCTGGAGGGCGCACAGCTCGACAAGCAGACCGCCGCGGCCGAGATCCGCCACGCCGTCGCCGAACGGGAGCTGGACAACCACAACAAGCAGCGGGAGCACGCGCGGGAGGTCGCGGACTTCCTCAAGGGCAAGTTCACCAGCACCGAGCTGTACGACTGGCTGGCCGGGCAGCTCTCCACCACGTACTTCCAGGCGTACCAGCTCGCCTACGACGTGGCGAAGCGGGCCGAGCGCTCGTGGCGGCACGAACTGGGCGTCGCCGATTCGGACTTCATCACCTTCGGCTACTGGGACAGCCTGCACAAGGGGCTGCTCGCCGGCGACCGCCTGGCGGCCGACCTCAGCCGGATGGACGCCGCGTACCTGGAGGCCGACGCCCGCGAGTTCGAGCTGACCAAGCGGATCTCGCTGGCACAGTTCGACCCGGCCGCACTGCTGCGGCTGAAGGAGACCGGCCGCTGCTACGTCTCGCTGCCCGAGGCGCTCTTCGACGTCGACGGACCCGGCCACTACCAGCGGCGGATCAAGAGCGTCGCCCTCACGGTGCCGTGCGTCGCCGGTCCGTACACCTCGGTCAGCCTGACCGCCCGGCTGCTGCGCAGCAGCGTCCGGATCGACCCGCGGATCTCCGACGGACAGCCGTACGGGCGCGACAAGGCGGCCGACCCGCGCTTCCGCGACCACACGGGACCCGTGCAGTCCGTCGTCACCAGTACGGGCCAGGACGACGCCGGACTCTTCGAGACCAACCTGCACGACCAGCGGTACCTGCCCTTCGAAGGGGAGGGCGTGATCAGCGAGTGGCAGCTCGAACTGCCGGCGAAATTCCGCCAGTTCGACTACGCCTCCGTCACCGACGTGGTGCTGCACGCGCGCTACACCGCCCGCGACGGCGGGCCGACGCTGGCCGAGGCCGCCGAGGAGGACCTGCGCGACGGACTCACCCGCTGGGTGCACGCGGGCGGCGGCAAGGGCCTGTTCCGCGCGTTCAGCGGGCGGCGGGAGTTCGCGGACCGGTGGGCCCGCTTCCTCGAACCCGCCGGGACCGGGCCGGCCGCGCTGGAGTTCGCCGTCACGAAGGACCGCTTCCCGTACCTCTTCCGGGACTTCGGCATCCGCGTCGGGAAGGCCGACGTGGTGCTGCTGCTGTCCCGGGACACCGCGCCGGGCACCGACACCCCGTACCTGCGGCTGTTCGGAGGGCCGCTGCCGGTCCAGGTCACCACGTCGGCGGGCGGCCGGGCCGAAGGCACGCTCGCGGCCGATCCGGCCCTGGACGGCCAGCCGCACGCCGTGCTCACCGGGGTGACGCTACGGGTGCGCGACGACGCGACGGTGACCGTGACGGTGACCCGCGAGGCGATCCAGGCCTTGCCCGAGGAGTTGCGCACCGGCGACCGGCTCAACCCGGAGGCGGTGACCGACCTGGTCCTGGTGTGTCCCTACGAGATCACCGAACCCCCGCCCGCCGCCCGACCCGAGGAGACAACGCCGTGAGCACCCACCGTTCCCTGGCCGCGGGGCACGCCCCGGCCGCCGACGCCGCCCCGGCCACCGGCACCTGGAGCGCCACCGGCAAGCTGCCCGGCCCGACCTACTGGGCCGGCGCGGGCGCCGGCGCCCTCACCCTCGCCGACGGGAAGGTCCTGATGGCGGGCGGCGAGGAGCGTGCCCGCAACGCGCAGGACACCGCGCTCCTCTTCGACCCGGCCACCAAGGAGTGGCAGCCCACCGCCGCGCTGTCGGTCTCCCGCCGTCTGCACACCCTGACGAAGCTGGCGGACGGGCGGGTCCTCGCCGCGGGCGGCCTCAGCGGCCCGTACGGCGGCGTTTCCCAGCCGGGCGTCAGCTCCGCCGAGGTCTACGACCCGGCCACCCGTGGCTGGAGCGCCACCGGCGCGATGCACGAGGCCCGCTTCGCGCACTCCGCGACGCTGCTCGCCGACGGCCGGGTGCTCGTCGCCGGCGGCCTGGCACCGCGCTCCGCGCTCTCCCAGAACGCACTCACCTCGGCGGAGGTCTACGACCCCGCCACCGGGGAGTGGACCGTCACCGCCGAACCGATGAACGACGCGCGCGCCGGCCACCCGGCCGTACTCCTGCGCAACGGGACCGTCCTGTTCCCCGGCGGCATGACCCCGATCGGCCGCGGCCTGTACGCGGGCCAGTCCTTCTGCGAGGTGTACGACCCGGCCCTCGGCACCTGGACCCCCACCGGCGACCTCGGCTCCGTGCGCAAGAGCCACCAGGCGACCCTGCTCCGGGACGGCACGGTGCTGGTCACCGGCGGCGACAGCCCCGGGCTCCAGGACGACTGGACGTACAACCCGTACAGCCAGTGGACCACCGAGCGGTACGACCCGGCGACCCGGGCGTGGAGCGCCGCCGAGGGAATGTCCACGGGCCGCAGCAGCCACCGGGCGGTCCTGCTGCGCTCGGGACGGCTCCTCGTGATCGGCGGCACCGACGACTCCACCTTCGACGTCGGCTACCAGAACGCGGAGGTCTACGACCCGCAGGCGCGGACCTGGACCCCCACCGGCGGCATGGTCGAGGGCCGGTGGGCCTTCGCCGCGGCCGAACTCGCCGACGGCGGGGTGCTGGTGGCGGGCGGGCTGGTGCGATCGGGCGCCGCGGTGCCCGACAAGGGCGACGTGGTGACGGACACCGCGGAGATCTTCACGGCCTGACGGGCAGGCAGGACACGGAACAGGCGGGCAGGATACGGAGCCGGAGCGATGACACGACGCACGAACCCCACCGCGGGCCTGCACCGGGCGGCGCCGAGCGGGGCCGCGTTCCCGCCGCCGGGCGCGTGGTTCCCCGCGGGCGAACTTCCCTCACCACGCCGGTGGTTCGGCCCCGCGGAGGGCGCGGTGCCGCTGGCGGACGGCGGGGCGCTGGTCGCCGGCGGCGCGCTGGCGGACGGCGTACCCACGGCCGAGACACTCCTCTACGACCCGGTGGCCACCACGTGGACCGGCACCGGGCCCCTCGGCACGGCCCGGCACAGCCACAGCGGCACCGTGCTCGCGGACGGCACGGTCCTGGTCGCCGGGGGGATCGGCACGAGCGGGTCACCGGCGGCCGGACCGCTGGCCTCGGCGGAGGTGTACGACCCCGCCACCGGAGTCTGGACCCCGACCGCCGGCGACATGACCACCGCCCGGTCCCTGCACGCGGCCACGCTGCTGGCCGACGGGCGGGTCCTGGTCACCGGCGGCGCGGGCGACCGTGCCCCGCGGGCGCCGGGGCGCAGCCTGTTCTCGGCCGAACTCTTCGATCCCGCGACAGGCGAATGGACCCCCGCCGCCCCCATGACCGATTCCCGGCTCGCCCACCCCCAAGTGCCGCTGCAGGACGGCCGGGTGCTCGCGGCCGGCGGCCGGCGGAGCATCGGCCGCGACAGGGGCATCGGGCAGGGGTTCTGCGAGCTGTACGACCCGGAGGCCGACGCCTGGACGCGCACCGGCAGCCTGGCCGCCGCGCGCGCCGGCCACCAGGCGACGCTGCTGGCCGACGGCACCGTACTGGTCACGGGCGGCGACAGCCCCGGCATTCGCTTCGAGCGCGGTTTCGTGCCCTTCAGCCAGTGGCGCACGGAGCGGTACGACCCCGCGACCGGCGCCTGGACCGCCGGCGAGAACATGCCGGAGGGCCGCACCTGCCACCGCGCGGTGGCCCTGCCCTCCGGCCAGGTGCTGGTGCTCGGAGGCACCGACAGCGCCACCCGCGACACCGGCTACGCGTCCGCGGCGCTGTACGACCCCCTCACCCGCGGTTGGACGGCCACCGGGGGGATGGCCACGAACCGGTACCTCTGCACCGCCACGCCGCTGCCGGACGGCTCGGTGCTCGCCACCGGCGGCACGGTCCGCTCCGGCCGCGCCACCACCGCCCCCGGCAAGGACGTACTGACCGCCACCACCGAAGTCTTCTGGATCTGAACGGAGGCGTCGCACCCGGACGCCACCGCCGCCTGCCCGTACCGCACCGGCCCTCGCCTCGGCGAGGGCCGGTTTTTCCGTCCGCCGCCGGGCCCGGAAAACCGAGGCTTCCCCTTCCCGGCTCCCTGTGACATCTTGTACGTACAACAGATACGTACAAGTGCGGCGCCCACGCCGTTCCTGATGCCGACGAGGAGGTTGGCGTGAGCGGTCCAGAGAAGTCCAGGGTCCCCCTGTTCGCCACCATGCAGCGCATACCTGGCGGACTGATGCTGATCCCGCTGATCCTCGGCGCGATCTTCGGCACCTTCGCCTCGGGAGCCCTGGGGATCGGCAGCTTCACCACCGCGCTGTTCGAGGACAGCGCGATGCCCCTCATCGCCCTGCTGATCTTCGCGACGGGTACCCAGGTCTCCTTCCGCACCGGCGGCCCGATCCTCGCCCACGCGGGCACGGTGCTGCTGATGAAGAGCCTGATCCCGGCCACGCTGGTCGTGCTGCTCGGGCTCGGCGTCGGCCTCGACGGGCTGCTCGGCGTCTCGCTGCTCGCCCTGCTCGCCTCCATGGACAACAGCAACGGCGGCCTGTGGCTCGCCTTTTCCGGGCAGTACGGCGACGAGCGGGACCGCGGAGCCTATGTCGCCAGCGCCCTCAACGACGGCCCCTTCCTGACGCTGCTCTTCCTCGGCGCCTCCGGCCTCGGCGACATCCCGTTCCTCGCCCTGCTCGGCGCGATCGTCCCGTTCCTGCTGGGCGTGCTGGTGGGCAACATCGACGCCGAGTGGCGCAAGGTCGTCCAGCCGGTGCCGAACATCGTGATCCCGTTCTTCGCCTTCTCCCTGGGCACCGGCATCGACCTCGGCGACATCGTCACCGGCGGCGTGACCGGCCTGCTCCTCGGCCTGGTCATCGCGCCGTTCACCGGCGGCCTGGTCTACCTCGGCTACCGGTACATCCTGCGCCGCGGCACCATGTCCGGCCTCGGCTTCGCCGCCGGCACCACCGCGGGCAACGCCATCGCCACCCCCGCCGTCGTCGCCGCCGCGGACCCGCGGTTCGAGGAGTACGTCGGCACCGCCACGGCGCAGGTCGCGGCGTCGGCCCTGGTCACGGCGATCGTCGCACCGCTGCTCGCGGCCTACGCGCTGAAGCGGAAGGGCGCCCTGCGGCAGGGAGGCGTCCCGGACGGGCCCGAGGAGGCGGACGGCACCGCGGACGGGACCCCGTACGGCTCCGCGGGCGGCCTCGCGGACGCCACCGAGCAGGAGCAGCGCGCATGACGTACGACGTGGCGATCGTCGCCGACGACCTCACCGGCGCCGGCGACACCGCCGTGCAGTTCGCGGAGGCGGGCTGGCCCACCCTGCTGCGGCTGGGCGGCGACCGGCCCGAGGGAGCGGACGAGGGCGACGGGAGCGACGGCGACGTCTCCGTCGTGGCGATCACCACGGACTCCCGCGCCCGGCCGGACGCCGGGGCGGCGGATCTGGTGCGCCACGCGACGACCGGGCTGCTGCGCCGCGGCGTGACCCACCTCTTCAAGAAGGTGGACTCGACGCTGCGCGGGCCGGTCCGCGCCGAGATCGACGCCATGATGGACGTGCTCGCCCCCGGTACCGTCGCGCTCGTGTGCCCCGCCTTCCCGGCCGTGGGCCGGACCGTCGTGGACGGCGTCCTGCTGGTCGACGGCCGCCCGGTCGGCGAGACGGCGGTGGGCCGGGACCCGGTGACGCCCGTGACGGTCAGCCATCTGCCGACGCTGCTCGACGCGCCGCTGGTACGCCTCGATCCTGAAGGGACGCCGGCCGCCTGGGCCGCCGAGGTCCGCGCGGCGGGCAGCCGGATCGTCGTGCTCGACGCGGCGAACGAGAACGACCTGGACCGGATCGCCCGTACGGTCGCGGACCTCGGCGAGCAGGCGCTCGCCGTCGGTTCCGCGGGGCTGGCGGGCCCACTGGCCGCCCGGTGGCGGCCGCGGGAGGCGCAGACACCGGCCACTTGCCGGGAACGGCCGGGCCCGGCGCAGGGTGCGGACACCGCGGACACCGCCCTCGTGGTGGTGACGAGCCTGCACGACGCCTCCCGGGCGCAGGCCGAAACCCTCGCGGACCACTCCGCCGAACACCTCCGGCCCACCGTGCGGGAGCTCGCCGACGCCGATGCCTGGGCCGGGTTCCTCGCCCGGGTACGCACGGCGGCGGCCGGCCGCCCGGCCGCGCTGCTGCTGAGCACCCCCGACCGGGACGCCACGGCCGTCGACCCGGAGCTCGTCGCCCGCCGCCTCTCGGACGCCGCCGCGCACGCGCGGGCGGCGGGCGCGGTCGCGGGACTGGTCGCCACCGGAGGCGACGGCGCCCGCGCGGTCCTGGAACGCTTGGGCGGGACCGGTATCCGGCTGCACGACACCGTCGAGCCGGGCGTCCCGCTGGGCGTCGTCGTCGGCGGTCCGGCGGCCGGGCTGCCCGTGGCCACCAAGGCCGGGGGCTTCGGCAGCCCCGACGTACTGATCAAGGCCGCGCAAGCGGTACGAACGAAGAGGAGTCACCGGTGAACGACCCGCAGGTGCCCACGCTTGCCCTCACCCTGGGCGACGTGGCCGGCATCGGACCGGAGATCACGGCCCGTACCCTGCTGCACCACGACGAGCTGCGCGGCGTCAGCCGGCCGGTCGTGATCGGCGACGCCGACGCGGTCCGCAGAGCCGTCGAGCTGATCGGCGAGGATCCCGCCGCCGTACGCGTCGTCGACTCGCCCCGCGACGCCGGGAACGAGCCGGGGACCATCGACCTGGTACAGGACGGGCCCGCCCTGGGCGCGATCCCGTACGGCGAACTCAGCGCCGCGGCGGGCGACGGCTCCGCCCGCTTCGTCAAACGGGCCTGCGCGCTGGCCCGCGACGGGCTGGTCGACGGCATCGTCACCGCGCCGCTGAACAAGGCCGCCATGCACGCCGGGGGCCACTTCTGGCCCGGGCACACCGAGCTGCTGGCGCACGAGTTCGGCGTCGAGAACTTCAGCCTCGTGCTCTCCGCGGGCGAGCTGTACTTCTTCCACCTCACCACCCACGTGTCCCTCACCGAGGCCATCGCCGGGGTCACCCCCGCGCGCACCGACAACGTCCTGCGCCTGGTGGGTTCGTTCGCCCGCGCCCTCGGCCTGCCCGAGGAGCCGATCGGCGTCGCCGGCCTCAACCCGCACGCGGGCGAGAACCGCCTCTTCGGCGACGAGGACGCCGACGTGCTCGCTCCGGCGGTGGAACGGGCGAACGCCGCGGGCGTCCGCGCGGTCGGACCGCTGCCCGCCGACGCGCTCATCCCGGCCGCGGTCAGGGGGGCGTGGAAGTTCGTCGTCGTCTGCTACCACGACCAGGGGCACGCCCCCTTCAAGGCGGTGTACGGCGACGACGGCGTGAACATCACCGTCGGCCTGCCCGTCGTCCGGGTCTCCGTCGACCACGGCACCGCCTTCGACATCGCGGGCACGGGCGTCGCCCGGGAGGCGAGCCTGGTGCTGGCCACCCGGCGGGCCGCCGAACTGGCGCCGGGCTGGGGCCAGGTGTGGCAGACCGCGAAGGCGGGCGAGCCGGCCGCGGCAGCCGCCGTGGAACGGCCGGACACGGCCTCGTAGACTCCGGGCGATATGGCAGTCGACAGAAGTGACCCGCGGCCACTGCACCAGCAGGTCGCCCAGTCCCTGCGCCAGGAGATCCTGGGCCACGACCTGCCGCCGGGCGCTCCGCTGCCGAGCGAGGCCGAGCTGTGCGCCACGTTCGGCGTCGGGCGCAGCGTCGTACGCCAGGCGGTGGCGGGGCTGGCCGCCGACGGCCTGGTCATCCGCCGCCAGGGCCGGCCGACGCTGGTGGCGTCGCCGGCCGAGTACCGGCGGCTGGTGCAGCGGGCGACCGGCCTGTCCGACCAGTTCGCCGTCGCCGGGCAGGAGTTGCACACCGTCGTGCGCACGCTGGGCCCCGGCACCCCGCCGCCGCGCGCCCAGGCGTTCCTGCACACGGCGGACGCGCTGCGTCTGGAGCGCCTTCGCCTCGTCGGCGGCGACCCGCTGGCGTACGTACGCACCTGGCTGCCCGCCGCGAAGGTCCCGGGGCTGCGCGCCGAGGACCTGACCGACGCCTCGCTGCACCGGCTGCTCACCCGGGACTACGGGCTGCGGCCGGTCAGCGGACGGCGGCAGGTCCGCGCGGTCGCGGCCGACGACATGCTGGCGGAGGCGCTGCGCACCGAGCCGGGCGGCCCGCTGCTGATGCTCGAAGGCGAGACGACCGACCAGCACGGGCATGCGCTGGAGTGGTTCACCACCTGGCACCGCGCCGACCGCGTGGTCTTCGACATCGACGTCTCCGAGACCACCGAGACCGTACGGCTGAGTGCGCTCGACGCCGCCGGCACCGAGACCCCCGGGCCCGCCCCCGGCACCGCGCCACCGGCGCCTGCCGACCTGGACCGGGCCCGCGAACTCGCCGAGGAGCTGCGGCGGCTGCTCGGCTGACCGAATGACCGGCTGACCGGCTGACCGGCTGACCGGCCCGGGCGCCCGGGTCAGTACCGCCGGCGGGTGGCGTCGACGGTCTCGGCCCGGGAACGGTCGGCGAAGAGCCTTTCCTCCGCGCCGCGTACCGCGAGCAGCGCGTCGAAGAGGTGGTCCCCCATCGCCTTGCGCAGCACCACCGAAGCCCTGAGGTGCCGGACCGCGTCCGCCAGACCGGCCGGCAGCCGCTCGATGCCGCGCCGTTCGAGTGCACCGGGGTCCGCGTGGGCCGGGTCGTCGGTGAACTCCTCCGGCAGCCGCAGCGCGTCCTCGCGGCCCGCCAGGCCCGCGGCGATGACCGAGCCCACCACCAGGTACGGATTGGCCGCCTGGTCGAAGCACTTGAGCTCGGCGTTCGCGCGGTGGGACGCCTCGCCCGCGGGACCGGTGACGAAGCGCAGCGCCGCCTCCCGGTTCTCCCAGCCCCAGCAGCGGTAGGCGCCGGACCACGAGGACGGCGCCAGGCGCAGATAGCTGGCCGGGGACGGGCAGCCGATGGCGGTCAGGGCGGGCAGCGACCGCAGCAGCCCGGCGAGGAACGCCTCGCCGTCCGGCGTCATGCCGCGCGGCCCCGTACCGCCGTGCATCAGGTTCTTCTCGCCGCGCCACAGGCTCAGATGCACGTGCCCGCCGTTGCCGATGCCGGAGTGGCCCGGCAGGGGGGCGAAGGAGGCCCGCAGCCCGTGGGCGTGGGAGACGGTCCGTACCGTGTGCCGGACGAGGACGGCGGTGTCGGCGGCGTCCAGCGGGTCTTCGGGGGCGGTCGAGATCTCGAACTGCCCCGGCTCGTACTCCGGATGGATCTGAAGGACCTCCACGCCCTGCGCGGTGAGCGCGTCGACGACGTCGAGGAGATACGCGCCGGAGTCCGCCAGCCGGGACAGCCCGTACGCCGGACCGTCGCCCAGGCTGCCGGGGCCGACGCTCCACTCCGTCTCGAACCCCATCCGCAGGCTCAGGCCCTGGCCGGCCGCGGCCCGCACCATGCGGTTGACGAAGGACCGGTGGCACCCCGGGTACGGCTCGCCGTCCTGGCTGTACCGGTCCGCCGGCGCCCACGCCCAGCCGGGCTGTGCGGCGAGCCGGGTGAGCCGGTTCAGGTCCGGCAGCAGGAGCAGGTCCCCGACGGGGCCGCCGTAGCCGTCGGTACGGGCCATCGAGTCGTCCACCAGGAAGGTGTCGAACACCGGGGACATCCCGACGCCGTGGACCGCGAGTCGGGGCAGCCGGGCGAGCGGCACGGCCTTGACCCGGCCGATACCCGTGTTGTCGACCCAGCTCAACGCGATGAGGCGGACGCCCGCCTCGGACATGGCGGCCATCGCCCGGTCCACCGATGCCGCTCCGTCAGCGGTACGCACAGTCATGCCCACATGGTTGGGCCGGACGGGTCACCGGTGCTCCCGCCACTCCGACAGCGGACACGGCGTTCACCCGATCGGCGGCAGGGGCGGTGCGGGTGGCGGCTCAACCCGGTTCTGCGGCGGGCCCGTTCACCCGGGCAGGTCTTCGGGGCGCTTCTTCGCGAACGTGCCTTCGAGCATGCCGGTGGCCTGGCCCACCTCGATCAGGTAGCCGTCGGGGTCGCGCAGGTAGCAGCGCTTCTCCGCCCCGCGGTCGATGGGCGGGGTGACGAAAGTGGCTCCCTTGGCGCTCCACTCCCGGTAGACCGCGTCGATGTCGGCGACGCGGAGGTTCATGAAGCTGGAGACGGTGTCGCCGGGCTCGTAGTCCACCACGGTGATATCCGGCTTGTCGGGTGTCGGGCCACCGCCCGGATTCATGATGACCCAGGAGTTGGCGAGTTTGACGATGCAGGGGTTCTCTTCGAGGACGACCTGCCCGCCGAGGACCTCGCTGTAGAAGGCCCGGGAGCGGGCGATGCGCCGGACGGTCAGGAAGAGCGTCACGAGGATCCCGGTCTCGGGAGCGGGCAGGTTCGCCAGGTCGATGGCCGGCTTCTGGTCGGGCACAGGGGCTCCTCTCCTGTCAGCGCGGGCCGGCCCGGCGGACGGGTTCGTCCTCCAGGGCCGCGCGGTCCCAGTCGCCGTGCAGGGCGGCTGCCTCGTACGTGGACTGCAGGAAGCCCAGCAGCAGGGCGTCCGGGTCCGCGGCGGTGCGAACCGTCTCGTACGGCAAGAGGAACTGCTTCCACTCCTGCGCGTAGCCGCCGGCCGGGACCGGATGGTCACTGAAGCCCGGCGGCTCCGGATAGGCGTACGCGTAGAACATGCCCTCGCCGTCGCCGCCCGGCCAGAAGCCGGCGCTGCTCAGCTCGTGCGAGTAGCCCTCTCTCATCACCCAGTCCGCGCAGTTGGGAGCGCCGCCGGCGTGGATGGGCGCGGTACGTCCGGAGAACCGGGTGACGGCCATGTCCATGCCGCCCCAGAAGAAGTGCACGGGGCTGACCTTGCCGATGAAGCGCGAGCGGAACTCGCTCAGCACCCGCGAGGCCTGTACCAACTGGCCCCAGAAGGCGTGTGCGTGAGCCGGGTCGTAGGAGGAGTGGGTACGGTCCTCGGCGAACGGGATCGCCACCTCCACCTCGACCGGGCGGGCCAGGATGGAGACGTCGATCCCCGCCCGCTCCAGGGCCGCCATCGTCTCCCCGTAGAAGTCGGCCACCGGCTTCGCCTCCAGCGCGACCGTCTCCACGGCACCGGCCGTGGTGCGCAGCCGCAACTGGTGATCGATGAAGTCGAACTCCATGTCGAACGTGCGCCGGCCGGGGATCGCGGACGTCGTCAGGCCGCGGGCGGAGACGTAGAACGCCACCTGCCACCAGTGGTTGACCATCGGCGCCAGCGCCAGTCGCACCTTCCCGACGATCTGGGTCCACATGTGCAGGGTCTCGCGGGTGTCGGCCCAGTCCGCGACGCGCAGCGCCGGCCACGGGTCGGCGGTGGGAAGCACATTCGTCATCGACAGCTCCAGGACGGGTCAGTGGAGGTGCTGCTGCCAGTCCGACGGAACCTTCCCCGCAGGACCCGGCACCGGCTGGCCGACGGGGTGCGCCTGCGGCGGGCTCATCTCAGGCCCGTCGACGAACTGCCCGGTGTCGGCGTTCCAGAACCAGTCCTCCCCGGGCTCGAAACTGGTCAGCACCGGATGCCCGCTCTCCCGCGCATGCCGGCTCGCGTGCTGCGAGGGCGAGGAGTCACAACACCCGATACGCCCGCAGGCGGCACACCGCCGCAAATGAAACCACCACCCGGGTCCCTCCCCCGCCATACACCCGGCGCACCCCTCCCCACTGGGGCGGGAGGCGGGATCGATCCCAGACATCCGCTCGGCATCCATACCCCCATGCTGCGCGGAACGACGCGCCACAGCCTCCCGGCGGACCCATTCGGGTGCCCCGCAGGTCCGGCGGCACCGGTGCCGCCGGACCGCGGCTCAGCCGCCCGCGTGGGTGGGGGGTGGGGGGGTACGGCCGTACCCCCCACCCCGGTCACGTGTCGTGGCGCTTTCGCGGGTCCGGGCCTACGGCGTACCTCCTCGGGCTCCGAGGGAGAGCCGGTCCAGGTCGGGGGCGGACTCCTCGTCGTTGCCGATGCTGATCGTGTGGGTGCCCGGTGGCAGGGTGACGGGGACCGAGGTCGTGCGCGGTGTGTTGTTGCCGATGTCGGTCACCGTCGCCTCGACCGGCGGGCCGCCGTCGACGCTCACCTGGAACGAGCGCGTGCCGTTCACCGTGTAGTCGATGTACAGGGTGCGCTCGCCGCCCTCGGCCACCGTGACGTCCGGGAAGACCACCGAGGCCCCCTGGCCGCCGCCGATGTTGCGGACCTTCTCGTCGCCGGAGCAGGGACCGCAGCCCGTGATCCCGGTGGTGCCGAGGTCGTTCGCCGAGTCCTCGGCCTCGCGCATCCACACCCGGTCGCCGGGCAGCGTCCGCAGCGACACCTCGTCCGACACGCTCTGGTCGCGGCCGAGCAGCCCGAAGTCCGCCGTCACCGGGATGTCGGCCGAGCCGATGTCCTGGCCGGGCGGCGAGGTGACGGTCCAGCTCGCCTCGACGGTCTGGCCCAGCCGCAGCGACGGGACCGTGACCGGCCCGCCGTCGGTCTGCCAGCCGTCCGGCAGCCGCGGCGCGAGGCGGACGTCGGTGAGCTGCTCGTCGTCGTCCAGCCGGAGCTGCGCGGTGACCGTGGTCGAGCGCTGCCCGGGCCCGGCCCACTGCAGGCCGTGCGGCCGGACGGTGAGCGTCGTCTTCGGCCGGTACGAGGCCGGGGGCAGAGGGCCGGCCGCGATCCGGTCCAGGCCGGGTCCACGGCGGTCGGTGCTGTAGACCTTCACGGTGTTGGCCCCGGCCTTCAGGGGCACGGAGACCGCCGTGCTCTCCGGCACCTGGGCGTTGCTCCCGGCGACGGGGACGTCGACGGGCGCGGCGCCGTTGACGCTGACGGACAGTGCGGAGTCCGCGCGCGCGGTGTGGTCGAGCTGGAGGCGGTAGTCGCCGTCCGCGGGGGCGCGGACGTCGCGGTACGTGACCGCGTTACGCTCCCCGCCGCCGAGGCCGGCGACGTGCCGGGAGCCGGAGCAGGCGTCGCACGCGGTCGCGCGTGCGGCGCCCTGCAGCCGGTTGTCCCCCGCCTCGGCCTCCAGCGGCAGCGGCGTGCGGCCGGCCTGCGGACGGCCGTGGGCCACCTGGATCTCGTCGATGCGCAGCCGGCCGAAGAACTCCGGGGCCTGCGGGCCGCCCCAGAGGCTGCGTACCTCCAGCTTGAGGTAACGGGCCCGCTGGTCGCCGATGTCGATGACCTGCACCCCGCGGGCGCTGCGCATCGCGCCGGCGCGCACCTGCCTGAAGTGTGTGCCGTCGTCGCCGGCGTAGACGCGGTAGTCCTTGATGCGTGCGGAGTCCTCGGGCCGGCCGAAGGTGGTGCGGGCGTGCGTCGGGGACCACTCGCGCTGGTTGACCGCCAGCGCCGTGGCGGGCTTGCGCGCGCCGAGGTCCAGGGTGACGGAGGCGGGCAGTTCGGCGTCGCTGTCCCAGTAGGTCTCGTAGTCGCCGTCGGTGAGGTCGGCGGCCGGGTGGCCGGCGCGCGCCGAGGATGCGGTGGCGGTCACTCCGGCGGGGTCGTAGTACGGCTGCTCGCCGTCGGTGGTGACCTTGAAGACGGTGTCGTACGGGTCCCAGTCCGCGATGTCCAGGATCGACAGGTGGCCGCCGGACTGGCTGAAGCGCATCTCCTCGCCGGTGCGCAGATCGGTCACCGCGGTCGCGCGGTACCCGTTGTCGCGCAGCCGGACGGAGTCGGTCCGGGGCCGGGTCAGCACGTGGACGTACTGGGTGCGGGTGCCGCCCTCGCCCCGGCCGACGGTGACCACGCCGTGGGCGCCGTCGTTCCAGAAACCCGGCTGCATGCCGCCGTACATGTAGCCGCCGCCCTCGACGCCGTAGACCGACTCCCTGATCGGCTCGACCCACCGGCCCATGAAGTCGTTGAACGCCTCCTGCTGCGGCGGCATCTTGCCGTTCACCATGGGGGTCTCGGCCATGAGCGACTTCATCGAGGAACCGGCGTTGGTGATGTAGCGGCCGGTGCTCAGCCGTGCGTCGACCTCGTGGTCGCCGCCGTCGTACCACCAGCTACCGGTGCTGGGCAGCTTGTAGTCCGCCTCGGTCAGCCGCGGCATGGGCACGGTCACGGCGGACGGGTAGTCGTACGAGGGGGTCATGCCGGTCTTCTGCTCGTTGCTGACCGTGTCCATGATCGGCGTGTCTTCGTTGTTGTTGCTCAGCAGCCAGTCGGGACGGCGCTCGCGGATCTGCTCGTAGAGGCCGTTCTCCTCCCAGTACTCGTTGTCGTTGTCGATCCAGAAGCCGGCCAGGTCGGGGTAGTTCTCCATCAGCTCGAAGAACAGGTCGTAGCTGAACATGCCGAACCCGTCGCGGGTGGTCAGGTCCACGTCCCGGCCCTTGTGGGCCGAGTACGCGGCCGAGTCGAGCGTCTCGACGCCCTGCTCGTTGTGCCACTGCGGGTCGTCCGTCATATACATGATGATCTTGACGTCCTTCTCCTGCCCGGCCGCGACCAGTTCGCCGAGCAGGTCGCGTTCCGTGGCACAACTGCCCGGGATCTGCGAGGGCCACGGGCGGGCGTAGCCGAGCCGGCTGTGGAAGGTCGCCAGCACGATGTACGAGGCGCCGAGCTTCTTCGCCTCGTCCACCCAGTAGTCTGCCGACCAGCCGCCCTCGGTGACGTCGCGCTCCCACTCCTGGCAGTCGAGGTGTCCGGGCGCGGTGAACATGCCCCAGTGCAGGAAGAGGCCGGCGGTGGAGTCGCGCAGCCACTCCTGCCGCGGATGCCGGACCTCCGCCTGGGCGGCCGGGGCGGCGAGGAGACCGGCGGCCAGCGCCAGGACGAGCGCGGCGAAGAGGGCGCGCCACCGGAAGACCGGTGCTCTTCGCCGATTGCGGTGCGAAAGCCGTGCTGACATATGTGTCACTCCTCGGGTCTCGATCCCTGACCTCGGCGCTTCTCCCTGGGGACAGGGGCCTCCTCGTGTCTTGTGCCGGGTACGCGCGGGAGACGTCGCGGCCGCTCTCCGGCGGCCGGCGTCAGGAGTCCCACACGATCGCCGTACGGGTCACGGACTCCTGTCAGGGGTTGCGGTGGCACACCGGGAGGCGAGGGTCCGCAGGCGGCCGGAGCGCGAGCCGCCGGCCCACCGGGCGCTCCTCGACTCATCGGATCGCTGAGGAACGTAAAGGCGGGCTCATCGGATGTCAATGGGATATGCGCTCATCAACTAAGGGGCAAACAGCCTGACTTGGGGCACATTAGTCGGATGTCTAGCGGCGGAGTCGACGGCCATGGCCTTCCCCCCGCGGGCACACCTGGACCGCCCTCCGTCCGCACCCTGCCCGCACCCGTCCCCGAAGCACCGGCCCACGGCACCGGGTGGGCGGTCGCCGCCTACGACACCGGATAGGTGGCGCAGACGGCTTCGGGGCGGGTGGTGCGGGCGGCGTCGATCGCGCTGCGGGACAGCGCCTCGGCGTAGAGGTCGAGGGAGACGAGGCCCATCAGCGGCTGCGCCGTTCCCCTCAGCCGCGCCCGCGGAAGCGGGGCCGCGCCGGACACCTCGCCGGCCGGGGCGCCGTCGAGGTACAGGCGGAGGGTGCCGCCGTCGCTGACGAGCGCGACATCGGTCCACCGGCCGGGCGGCAGACCGCGGTCGAAGGACACGGTCTGCCGATCGTGGGTCACGGTCACGGCGGTGGTGCCGAGGGTGATCGTGGTGGATCCGTCGATGTCGGTGAGGAAGGGGGCGCTGCCGTCGAGCCGGACGCGTGCCGTCATGGTCCAGGGCCCCGGAAGGCTGGCCGCGCCCATCCAGTACCCGCGCTGGTCGACCTGCCGGGTCCACCCCTCCTGCGGGTCCTGGACGGCGGCGGTGCGTACGCCGAGGGGCGTCATCCCGCTGAGGTCGCACACGTCGCGAAGGCCCCGCCGGCTCGTGGGGGTGTGGGCGTCGTACGTGCCGGGCGGGAAGGCCGGATCCATGACGTACTGGTGGATCGGGCGGCCGTTGTCCGTCGGGCGGGGCAACAGGGTGCCGGTGTATCCGGGGGCCTTGCCGAGGGCCGCGAGCCGGGCGGGAAGCGTGGTGAACTCCTGTGCGCTGCGCGGGGTGGTGTTCCACTGCCGGTCGGCCACCACGGCCCGGGCGCGCCAGGTCAGGGACTCCAGCCACTGGCCCTCGGCCCATCCGAGGTCGTCGCCCCACACGTGCATCCCCCATCCGAGCACCGCATCGGACGCCGGGGGCTGCCAGCTCCGGGCGATCTGCTCCTCCGCGGGCCGGATGCCGCGCGCGGGCACGGCGTAGAAGTACCGCCCGTCGGCGACGATGACGTCGTATCCGGCCAGGTGCTCGGCGGTGCCGTCGCCGGTCCAGTCCATGACGATGACGTCGCGGTCGAGTGCGACGCGCTCGGTGGAGCCTTCGGAGCCGTCGTAGATGATCGAGCGGCGTCCGGCCGCCTTGACCTGGTCGTCGAGGGTGTTGAGGAAGTCGATCGCCGCGTCGGAGACGTTGGCGTACTTCTCGGAACGGGCCAGGAATTCCTTCAGGGCGGGGCAGTCCGCCACGCTGGGCGGGAGTTCGTCGCCGCCGAGATGTACCCAGGGCGAGGTGAACCAGGGCAGGAACTCGTCGAGCATGCGCTGGGACATCCGCAGCGCCTTGTCGTTCATCAGGTTGAAGGTGAAGTCGTCGGTGAGGTGGGAGTAGGAGTAGCCGGTGCAGGTGTTCCCGGGCGTGGCACCGGTGTCGCGTTCCCCGAAGCCCGGCGGGACCTCCCGCGGTCCGTCCGCCATGCCGACGTGGAAGTAGGCCGACTTGGGCGAGACGTGCGCTGGGAACTCGAAGGCCGGCACCAGGGACACGTTGTTCTCGGCGGCGATCCGGTCCAGCTTCTCGACGGTGCGCCGGTCGTAGCTGTAGCCGGGCTCGGCGAGGCCGGGCCAGCGGGGGCTGTCGAGGCGGAAGCCCTCGGCGTCGTCGAAGTGCAGCACGAGGAAGTTCTGCTTGAGGTAGCCCATCTGCCGGATCACGTCGGTGAGTTCGCGCGGGCTCCAGTACTCCCGTGAGACGTCGACCGTGTTCATGCGCAGCTCGGTGTCCGGGTCGTCGACCAGCACGCCGCGCGGCAGGGTGCGGCCGTCGGCGCCGGTGCGCAGCAGTTGGATCAGGGTGCGCGTGCCGTAGTAGACGCCTCCCGCGGTGGTGGCGGTGATCCGGACGCCGTCCCCGATCTCCAGCCGGTAGCCGTCGGGGCCGAGGACGCCCACCAGTTCCTCGTCGAGGCCGACGCGGACCGCGGCTCGCGGTGTGCCCGGGGTGACGGTGACCGGCATCCGCATCCCGGTTGCCGCCTTCACGTCGCGCGCGGCCTGCCGCGCCACCGTCTCCAGCGGGCGGTGGAACACCGCCGGGTCGCTCTCCCGCGTCATCCCCGCCACGACCGTCCAGGCGCCGGCGGTGCGCCGGTCGACCTCCAGCCGCGTCGTGTCGCGCAGCCGCGTGGTCCCGTGACCGGGCGTCCAGGAGTCGGGCTTGGGGACCACCGCTTCCAGCGGGTCGACGGCCGGCGGCGGCGCCGGCTGCGCGGCGGCCGGCGGTCCGCCCGCGCCGACCGCCGTGCTCAGCAGCAGGACGAGTGCGATGAGGCCGGTGAGCAAACGGGCGTGGTGAAGCTGCGGCATGCCATCCTCCTGCGCCCCGAGAGGTCTAGACCCATGAGCCGTCCACACCGTCCCATTCGGTCATGTCCAAGTCAATAGAGGCGGCGAGCCTTCCTGTTGTTTTCTGATTGCTTCTGTGGGATATCTGGACGACTGCTGCGTACGGTCGTACGGTCCCAGCACGACACCCAACACTCCTCTGCCCTACCGCACGTTCTCGCTCACTCCCTCCTTTCGAAGGGACACGGGAAACGTATGACCACGGATGTGCAACCCCCCAGCAGACGGTCCTTCCTCGCCCGGTCGGCCGCGGCCGTCGTCGGCGTCGCCGCGGGCGCGCCGACGGTCCTGCCCGGGTGGGAAGCCGCAGCCGCCGGCGCACGGGCGGGCACCCCGCCGCCGGACGTGTCCGGCGTCTTTCCGTCACTGGCGATGTTCAACGACGAGGGCGAGTGCGGGACCGGCGCCGTCGTCCCCTGGGCGGGCCGGCTCTGGGCCGTCACCTACGGGCCTCATCTGGTGCGCGGCTCCAGCGACAAGCTGTACGAGATCACCGGGGACCTCCGGCAGGTCATCCGGCCCGAGAGCGTCGGCGGCACGCACGCGAACCGGATGGTCCACGCCGAGTCCCGGCAGTTGTTCATCGGCCCGTACGTGATCGACGGGTCCGGCGGGGTCCGGGTGATCCCCCGCACCGAGATGCCCGGCCGGCTCACGGGAACCGCCCGGCATCTGACGGCTCCCGCACAGCGCGTCCACTTCGCCACGATGGAGGAGGGCCTCTACTCCGTCGACGTCGACACCCTTGAGGTCTTCGGCCACATCAAGGACGGCAACGGCGGCATCACGAGCCCGACCAACCCGGCCGCGATCGACTCCGCACTGCCGGGCTACCACGGAAAGGGGCTGTACACGGGCACGTCCGAACTCGTCTACAGCAACAACGGCGACGCCGCCCCCGAGGCCCTGACCGACCCCCGCACGACCTCGGGCGCCCTCGCCCAGTGGAACGGCCGGGGTGACTGGTCGCTGGTACGCCGCAATCAGTTCACCGAAGTGACCGGACCCGGCGGCATCGCCGGCGGCAACGCCCGCCCCGACGACCCGGTGTGGGCCGTCGGCTGGGACTACCGCTCGCTCATCCTGATGGTTCTCCACGACGGCAGGTGGCACACCTACCGGCTGCCGAAGGCCAGTCACTGCTACGACGGCGCGCACGGCTGGAACACCGAGTGGCCGCGTATCCGCGACATCGGCGAGAGCACTCTGCTCATGACCATGCACGGCGCCATGTGGCACTTCCCGCCGGGCTTCAAGCCGGGCGAGACGAACGGGATCTCGCAGCGCTCCACCTATCTGAAAGTCGTCGGGGACTTCTGCCGCTGGGGCGAGAACCTCGTCTTCGGCACCGACGACACCGCCCGTCAGGAGTTCCTCAACAAGCGGCGGCACAAGGGGAACATCGTCGGCCCCGGCCAGTCCCAGTCCAATCTGTGGTTCGTCCGCCCCGACCGGCTCGACCGGCTCGGGGTGCGGCGCGGACAGGGCGCCGTGTGGGACGACGAGCCGGTCGAGGCCGGCAGCGTCTCCGACCCCTTCCTCCTCGCGGGATTCGAACGACGCGCGCTCCACCTCACCCATACCGCACCGGTCCCCGTGCACTTCACCGTGGAGATCGACCGGAAGGGCACGGGGTCCTGGACCCCCTTCACCCGGATCACCGTGCCCGCGGGCGGCTACCGCTGGACCGGTTTCCCCGCCGGGCTGCGCGCCGAGTGGGTGCGCCTGCGGCTCGACCGCGACTGCCCCACCGTCACCGCGACGTTCGCCATGTCGGACAAGGACCGGCGCCCGAGCGCTCCCGCGGCCCTCTTCGAGGGCCTCGCCGGAGTCGGCGACACGGCGGTCTCCGGCGGTCTGGTCCGGGCGCGCGGCGCCAACCTGCGCACCCTCGCCCTGGTCGCCGACCGTCCGGCGGGTTCCGGCGGGCAGGAGCCGGTCGGCTACTACGAACTCGACGGGGAACTCGCCCTGCGCCGGGTGGACGACCCCGAGTCCGCGCAGTACCACCGCGACCACGTCGCCATCCCCACCGACGTCCTGACCGTCGACGGCGCGTCCGTGCTGGTCGTCGACGACGCGGGCCGACGCTGGCGGCTCCCCAAGGGCGACCCGGCCTTCGACGGCGACGGGCCGCTGGGCCCGGAGCGTCTGGACCGCGAAGTGGTGACCGAGCGCGACCTGTTCAACTGCCACGGCACGGCCTACGAACTGCCCGCCGAGAACGCGGGCGGCTTCGCCAAGATGCGTCCGATCGCCACCCACAACCTGCGGATCAAGGACTACTGCTCCTACCGCGGCCTCGTCGTCCTCTCCGGTGTGCGGGACGACGCGCCCGCGGGCACGCACATCCTGCGCTCCGACGACGGCCGGACCGCGCTCTGGGCCGGGGTCGTGGACGACCTCTGGCAGCTCGGCCGCCCGCGCGGCGAGGGCGGCCCCTGGCGGGAGACCGGCGTCACGGCGGGCATCCCCTCCGATCCGTACCTGATGACCGGCTACGACGACAAGCACGTCCATCTGTCGCACGACGCCCCGGGGCCGGTCGACATCACGCTCCAGGTCGACCTCACCGGAGACGGCAGGTGGTGCAGCTACCGGACGTTCACCGTCGGCGCCGGCGCCACGGTCCACCACTCCTTCCCGGACGACTTCTCCGCCTACTGGGTGCGGTGCGTCGCCCACACTGACTGCACGGCCACCGCCCGGCTGACCTACGGACAGCCCTGACGCGACAGGTCGTCACCCCGTTTCCCCTGCTCCCTCCCCACCGGGGGCAGGGCGGGGGCGGGGGGCGACCGGGGCTTCGCTCACGCCCGCCGACGGCCCTGTGGTGGGGCGTTCTTGCTGCTCGCATACGTCGGCAGAGCGGGCTTCCGCGTCGACCCGCGACCGCAGGAGGGCGGTGTGAGGCGAAGCGGGAGCGAGGACGTCCAGCAGGGCGTGTGCGCGGTGGCGCAGCTCGGCCAGGAGCCGGTTGCACGGGCGCAGCACGTCCGGAGACCGGAGCAGCTCGGTGAGTTCGCGGTGGTGGGGTTCCGAGACGGCGGCCCGGCTGAACAACTGCCGTGCCCGCTCCCGCCCGGCCCGGTCCGACCGGTGCAGAAGCTGCGCGAGGCGGTACGTGGCGGTCCCGTTCCGCAGGTCCGCCCCGGCACCGTCGCGCAGATCCTCGTGATCGTTGCGGAGCTGCGCCAGGATCCCCAGGACCTCGCCGAACTCACCCCACGCCGCGACCCTCTCCGCGTCCGGCCCGGCCACGGCCGACCCGGCGCCGTACGCCAGCCGGGCGGTCAGGGCGCAGGCCATGGCATAGACCGCGCCGCTCTTCTTCCGGTACACCTCGCGCACCTCGTCGGGCCCCACCCGGCCCGGCTCGTTGAGAAGGTCGCCGAGCTGACCGTCGGTGGCGGCGGTCCAGCCTTCGAGGTAGTCGGCGGTCAGGACGCGGCGCAGCGGCTCGGGCACGGGCAGGGAGGCGAGCACGCGCAGCGGCAGTCCGTAGCCGCACTCCAGGGCGGCGGTCAGGGCGGCGCTCCCGTCCATCCCGTACGTCCGCGGGCCGGCGTCACCGTCGACCACGTCGTCGAGCGCATTGGCCGCCCGCCACCACAGCGCGTGCACTGCCGCGACCGGCTCGGCGGGCCGGGTGCCGCCACGGATCGCCGCGTGGACGAGGAGGGGCAGGGCGAACTCCTGGGGGTCGCGCCGGCCGCGGGCGACGAGCGTCTTCAACGAGGCGTGGAGCATCGGGTGCCGGGCCCCGTAGCAGCGGTCGATGCGCTCATCGAGGTACTGCTGTACGCGCGGAAAGGCCGCCCGGAGGTGGTTCTCCGGGCTCGGCCGGGCCGCGACGGCCCGGCCGTCGGGGCGGAGGCGACCAGAAGGCGAGTGGGACAACCGGGGCTCCAGGAGTCGAGGGCTGGCGTCACGCGCGCCGGCAGGCGGCGTCACTCACGCCGACGACACGGACCGGCAGGAGCCGGCGAGCCGGATCAGCCCCTGCGCGGGAAGCGCGCACCGCAAGGGAACTATTGCCGGACCGCGCCTGCCCCCGGCCCCGGCGGCGGTTGGCCCAACAGGGCTAACGCTGCCACCCGGACCGGTGCGTCACGTGGCGGGCGCCCCCGTGGGCCGGGCCGGGACCGGATACGTCAAGGTGACCGCGACCGATGCCTCGGCCGAGCCGCTGAAGAGGACGACGTTTCCCTCGCTGGCGATCGAGATGCCGAACTCGATCGAGACCGACTCGGGCACGGTGGCCTGTGCCGCCAGTTCGCCGACGGTGCGGCCGAACCGCTCGGCGACGACGTGGATCGTGTTCTGGACATGGTCCAGCGCCTCGGTCGCCTTCTGTCCGGCTACCCTGCGCAGGTTCGAGGTGGTGGGCTCGGAGCCGGGGAGCCGCTGGACGGCGATGTAGACGTCATGGCCGTCGATGACGGTGGGCAGCGCCTCTTTCTGGGGGTTCATGAAATGCCTCCCCCTCCTTCCAGCCTGTAGGTGCCGCGGAAGAGGAGCTTCCCGTTCGGGTACACGTAATAGCCGGTTCCGGCCGGTTCCTTGTCCCACCGCCAGTAGTGCCGCACCACGGCTCCGGCGATATTGACCAGTCTGCCGAGCGGGGTCGCGTTCCGGAGGTTCCGCAGGAACCGCGAGTCGAGGAAGGCGTGGAACGCCTCCCGCAGCGGCTCGAAGCCCCGGTCGGCGTGGTCCAGCGCGAACATGTGGCGCCCGCCGTGGTCGTCGGTGAGGACGAACGCCAGGATCACGCCGGTCTCGCGGTGTATGTAGGCGTCGCCGGTCTCGATCCTGATCGAGTCCGGTGTGCCGTCGTCGAGGACGGCGGGCAGGGGCAGGGGGACGCCGTTGAGCTGCGAGACGCTCATCAGCCAGCGTCCGTAGTCGCTGTCGTGCGGGCTCTTTTCCACCTCGGGTGCCTTCCGGTGACGCGCCGCCGGTCCCGTGCCGCTCGCGGCCCGGGTGAGCGGCGTCCTACAGTTTGTCCAGGATCCAGTGGGTGACGCGCTCCAGCACGCCCTGGGTCACCTCCCCGGTCACCGCGTCCGACCCGGACTCGCCCGGCCCGCCGGGCACGGGCACGTCGGCGGCCCCCGTCCCGGTCCCGGCGGGTGCGACGGGCGCCACCGGCTCCCCGGGCTCCCGGCCGGGCGCGGGGGCGGTCTCCGTACGGACCTCGATGGCCGGGTCGTCGCGGCGCTTGCGCAGCATGTCCTCGGCCACCGCGGCCGCGCCGCCGCCGGCAGCGGCGGCGAAGCCGAACCACCGGCTCTCGTCGAGGTCGAGGTGGCCCGCGCAGAGGGCGCGCAACTCGTCGACGCGGCCCGCCCACACGCTGTTGGCGAGCCAGCCGTCGGCGGTGTTGTAGCGCGCGGAGACGACACCGACCACGCTGTCGTCGCTCCGCTGCCGTACGGGCGCGCCGCTCATGCCGGGCAGCACGTCCCGCGAGTGGAAGCGTCCGAGGGTGACGTCGTCGGCGCGGCGGACCTCGCCCTGCCACTCGCCGAGGGCCTCCACCCACACGACGGGCGGCTTGCCGGCCGCCTCGTACATCACGGCATGGCCCACCACGGTCACCGGTTCGCCGTACGTGACCGACCGCGAGCCGCGCAGCAGCCGCGCGCTCCCGGGGAAGGGGGCGTCGGCCTCCAGCAGCGCCAGATCCGCCTTCCGGTCGTCGGCCAGCACCCGCGCCGTGATCCGGTCGGCACCGGGGTCGCGTAATCGGTCGACCCTCAGCACCTCGTCGTCGCCGAGCGACAGCGTGCCCTGGGCGACGTGCCAGGCGGTCACCAGATAGCCCGGCGCCAGTTGGAAGCACGTGCCCTGGGGAACCCCGGAAGAAGAGAGGATCCGGCCCACGTAGTCCGGTACGGGATGGGTTTTCGTCATGCCTCCACCTAGCGATCGGGCCAACGGCGTTCGCCGGCACGTAACCGGTGGAGGGGGGTGAGCGGAGTGCCGGCCTGCCGTATGGCCATGGTGGACCAGCGCGGGCCAACTCGTAGGCGAGTGAGCTAAGTTGTGCGACCTTGTCCGTTCATGTCGCGATGTACGACGACCATCCGGGACTCAGTGCCGCCGGCCGGGTTCCGGCCTGCGGCGCAGGAGCCGGCGCATCCACAGCCAGCCGGCGGCGAAGCCCGGTGCGGCGGCGCCCCAGGTCACCGGCAGGGTGGAGCCGGCACCGGTGAGCGCGTGCGTGAGGGCCGTGGCGGCCAGCCGGCCGCCCGTACCGCCGGCCGGCCCGGCCGGCAGTGCGCCGGTACCCCACCGCCCTGCACGCCGAGGTTTCCCCGTCACCCACACTCTGGAGGACGCCGTGGCCACCGCTCTCGGGCCCGCCCGATGACGGTGCCGGAGACCTCCGGAGCGGGTGCCGCTCGTCATTCCGGCCTCGGCGCGGCGTCGTTCGGCCGGCTCGCACGTCGTTCCGTGCGGGTGCGGTAAACGGATTCCAGCACCGCGAGGCCGGAGGCCAGGCCCGTCAGACGCCTCGTGCCCGGCCGCGCGGGCGTGCCTGTCCAGCCCGGTCCGGCCAGCAGGGGCACGGGGTGGGTGCGGGCGCCGCGGACTCCCCAGCCGAGCGCGAGGAGTGTGCGTACGACGCCCGGGTCGGCGGTCTGCCGGCACTGGGACCACAGGACGACGGCGGCCGACCCCGTGCGCCGGGCGGCCGACTCCAGGGCTTCCGGCGGAACCGCGGGACCGAACATGCGGGTGGGCAGCCCTCGTTCGGCCAGTGCCGCCCACAGGGCCTCGATCGGCAGGCTGTGCTGCTCCGTCGGCATACATGCCAGGAGAACCGGGGGGCGGCTGCCCCCGCCGGAGGTGACCGTCGAGCGGAGGACGGTGGACACGTGCCAGGACAGCAGGTGCTCCACCGCGACGAACGACTCGCCGGACGTCGCCCACTTGCGGCCTACGGCGTGCAGGGTCGGGGCGATGATCTGTTCCCAGGCCACGACCACGCCGTACGTGTCGACGGCGGAGCGGAGTTGAGCGTGGACCGACGAGGCGTCGAGTCGTACGGCGGCGCGCGCCAGACCGCGGCTCTCCGGCCAGACCTGACCCAGCGGCAGGTCGCGCAGGCCGCCGGGGGTGCGGGGCTGCGGCACGTCCGCCGCCGGCAGGGCCGCCCTCGGGCCGTTCTCCGCCATCGCCAGCCGCGCCGCTTCCGCGGGCGTGACTCCCTGCGCCGTCAGCCGGCACATGTACTCCATCCTGGCCACGTCCCCCGGTGACCAGCGGCGGTGGCGGCCCTGGTCACGACGGCCCGGGCCGATGCCGTAGCGGCGCTCCCACGTGCGCAGCGTCGTCGGTGCGACGCCGAGCCTGCGGGCGAGCGCCCCGGTGGTCAGGGACGCCTCGGCGGGCCGGTCCTGCCCTGAGGGCCGGGCCACGGAGCGGCCGGCTGCCGGCCGGCCCGTCACCGCAGGCCCGACGCCAGCACCTCGCGGGCGGCCCTGGCCCCCGAGGCGAGCGCGCCCTGCACCGATCCGGTCGCGCGGTGATCGCCGCACACGTACCGCCCGGCCCCGGCCCTGCCGGTGCGGGACAGTGGCCAGGGCGGGACCATGGCGGGCAGGGCGCCGGGGATGCTGTAGCGGGCGATCTCCTCCCATCGGGAGGTGTCGGTCTCGTACGCCTCGGCAAGGGCCTCGCGCAGGGCGAGGGCGCGTTGCCGCGTGTGGGTGCCGAGCACCGACGCGCAGACCAGCGCGTGGCCCCGGGGCGCGTAGCCGGGCACCACCTGACTCGGCACGCAGGTGTGGAGGAAGCGGCGTCGCGCATCGAGGAGCAGCGTGGGCTCGCGCAGCGGAGAGTCGGGTGCCGCGTAGTAGTACGTGCAGACGGTCCGGGTCGGCGGGACCGTCAGGTGCGGCAGGAGGCGCGCCGCCGTCTCCGCTTCGGTGGCCACGACGACGGCCGGCGCGTCCAGTTCCCGGCCGTCGGCCGACAGCACGCCCGTTGCGGTGAGCTCCCGCACCGGGTGGTCGAACCGCACGGTGCCCGGCGGCAGCAGCGACGCCAGGTGTGCCGGAACCGCGCCGATCCCCGCGGCGGGCAGCGTCACGGTTCCGCGCAGGAAGCTCCGCCAGACCATGTGGAAGACCCGGCTGGACGTCTCCAGGCGGTCGTCGAGGAACACCCCGGAGAGGAACGGATGCAGAAAGTTCTCCAGCAGGTCGCCGGTGATGCCCCGGCGGCCCAGTTCCTCGCTCGTCGTGCGTTCGGTACGGGCCCTGAGGGCACGTGGCGGAGCCAGAGCGGAAAAGAGCGACACGGCCGCGAGTCCTGCGCCGTCCCGCAGCGCGTGCCTTCCCGGGCGGGCGAGCCGGGGGAGGTCGCGAGGGCGGCGGGAGGGGTCGCCGTAGCGGAGGCGGCCGTGCCGGGTGTGGCTCAGGACCGAGGGTGTGAAGGGGCGCAGCCGCAGGGCGGGCAGGGAGGCGCGGCGCCTCAACTGGGGGTAGGAGGTGTTGAGCACCTGGAATCCGCGGTCGAGCAGAAAGCCGTCCCGGTGGTCGGTGCGCATCCGGCCCCCCACCGCGTCGGAGGCCTCCAGGACCCGGACGTCCTGGCCCGCCGCGGCGATGTCGAAGGCACAGGCGAGCCCTGCCGCCCCCGCGCCGACGACGATGACGTCGTGGTGCCCGCGCTTGCTGCCCATACGCTGCTTCTCCTCGTCATCACGCCACCGTCCCGCACCCTGCCCCGGGCAGCGCGTCGGCTCCTCCCTGCCGGGGAGCCCTCCGGATGCCTTCTCGCGCCGAACGGCCTCTTCGCCGGCGGCTGCTTCCTCTTCGGCCGCAGACGGTGAATTGGTTGCAGGCAAAACGACTCACAAACGATTCATCTTGTGCCCGCTACTCCCCGCAACCACTCTGATACCAGCCGCTATGGCGCGGCGACCGGTGGCTCGGGCCGGGGCCTGGTCAGCTGTCCGAGGAGGTTCACGATGGCCACGTCACCGACGGTGCACCAGGGGGCGGAAAACGATCAGCAGATCGCCGACGCGTTCCTGCGGGGTGACGAAGACGGATTCCGCCTGCTGTACGAGCGGTGGGCACCGCTCGTACAGGCCGTTGTGCGCCGCGCACTGGGTAACTCCTTCGAGGCGGAGGACGTCACGCAGCAGATCTTCGTCGCCGCCTGGCGCCACCGCCGGGGGTTCCGTCCGGAGCGGGGCACCGCCGGATCCTGGCTGCTCGGCATCGCCAGGCACAAGATCGCGGACGCGCTCGCCGCACGGGCCCGCCGGGCCCGGCTGGTCGCCGCCGTGCAATCGGCCCGCGACGAGGACCTCCGGGAGCCGGAGGAGCGGCTGGCCCAGCAGGCCGTGGACCGTCTCGTGGTCCAGGACGAGCTGAGCCGGCTTCCCAGCGTGCAGCAGAAGATCCTGCGGCTGGCGTTCTACGCGGATCTCCCGCAGTCGCAGATCGCCGCGTACACCGGCCTCCCGCTCGGCACGGTCAAGAGCCATGCGCGACGGGGGCTGCACACGCTGCGCGAACGCCTGGCCCAGGACTCCCCCTGACCTGCCGGAGCCCGAAGCGACGCACCCGGGCCCGACACGCCGTACGGCTCGCCGGTTTTCTCCCGCGGTCGCATCCGAACCGGGCGTCCCGGCGGAAGCAGAGGGTGTGGCACCCGAGCGATGACGGACCCTCTCGCCCGGGTGCCACCCCCTCGGCCCTGGAGCGAGACATGACCCCCGACGACGGCGACGCGCCGGTAGCCGGCCCGGCGGCCACAAGGCCCCGCGGGACCCCCGTGGCCGAGGGGCGGGCCAGGTGAACCGGCGGGAGGAACCGGCCGGCGGGTGCCCCGTCGTGGTGATCGGCGGAGGGGCCGCGGGGCTCAGCCTCGCGTACCGGCTCGTGGAGAGCGGAGTCGCCGCGGTCACCGTCGTGGAAGCGCCGGACGGTCCGCGGCGTCCGCCCGAGCGGACGTGGTGCTACTGGGAGCGGGGCGCGGGCGACTTCGACGAGGCGGTGCACGCCTCCTGGCCGTTGCTGCGGATCCGCGCGGCGGACGGTGGCGAGGTCACCGTGGACCCCTCTCCCCTGCGCTACCGCATGCTCCGGTCCACGGCGTTCGAGCGCCTGGTGCACGCCCGGGTGACGCGCTCGCCCGGCGGGCGGATCGTACGCGCCACGGCGGACACGGTGCGCGGTACGGCCGACGGCACGGAAGTCCGCTGCCGGACCCCCGACGGCGGGCGGCTCACGCTGCGCGCCCGGTACGTTTTCGACTCGCGTCCGCTGCACGTGCTGCCCCCGGCGCGGACGCAGCTCGCGCAGCACTTCCGCGGCTGGTTCGTACGCACGGACGCGGACCGCTTCGACCCGGGGGTCGCCGACCTCATGGACTTCCGGGTGCCGCAGCCGCGCCGCGGGCTCGCCTTCGGCTACGTGCTGCCCCTGGCGGCGGACCGGGCGCTCGTGGAGTACACGGAATTCTCCCCGTCCCCCCTGGACACACGGCAGTACGACAGGGCCCTGACCGGCTACGCACGAGAGGTTCTGCGCCTCGGCGCGTTCACCGTGGAGTCGGCCGAGCAGGGCGTCATCCCGATGACCGACGCGCACTTCCGGCGCCGCCTGGGGCCCGGCCACTTCCGCGTCGGAACCGCGGGCGGCGCCACCCGCCCGGCGACCGGCTACACCTTTTCCGCCGTCCAGCGGCAGAGCCGCGCCATCGCCGCCGCCCTGCGCAACGGCCGTGCCGTCGTGCCGCCGCCGCACGGCGTCCGGGCGCGGGCCATGGACGCCGTGCTGCTACGGGCCCTGGACACCGGCCGCGTCGACGGACCCGCCTTCTTCACCGGCCTCTTCCGCCGCATCCCGCCGGAGCGGCTGCTGCGGTTCCTCGACGGCGACACCTCACCCTGGGAGGAATGGGGCATCGGTCTGCGGACCCCGGTCGGCCCGATGCTGAGAACCGCCGTCGAACTCCCCTTCCTGCCACGCCGTTCCCACCCCGTACCCCGCATGGGAGAGAGCCACAGATGACACTCCTGCGTGCCGCAGCGCCGGGCCGCGACCGCAGGGCCGAGCTCCGGCCACCGGATCCCGGCCGGGAGCGCTTCCGGCCCGGAGACACCCCCCGCGTCGCCGTGGTCGGCGGCGGCATCGCCGGACTGGCGGCGGCGACCCTTCTCGCCGAACGAGGTGCCCGCGTCACCCTGTACGAGAAGGGGGGTGCGCTCGGCGGCCGTCTCGCGGGCCGGCGCACGCGCCTCGCCGACGGCTCCGAGGTCACCATGAGCCGCGGCTTCCACGCCTTCTTCCGGCAGTACTACAACCTGCGCGGCCTCCTGCGGCGGACCGACCGGGGACTCGACCGGCTGCGCCCGCTGCCCGACTATCCCCTGCGGCACAGCGGCGGAATGACCGACGGCTTCGCCCGCGTGCCGCGGACGCCGCCCCTGAGCGCACTCGGATTCGTCGCCCGCAGCCCCTCCTTCGGCTGGCGCGACCTCGCGGCCATGGACGCCAGGGCCGCGCTGCCCCTGCTCGACGTCCGGGTGCCGGACGTCTACGCACGCTTCGACACCGTCAGCGCGACCGACTTCCTGGCCCGCGTCCGCTTCCCCGACGCCGCCCACCATCTCGCGTTCGAGGTGTTCTCCCGCAGCTTCTTCGCCGACCCGCGCGAACTGTCCGCCGCCGAACTGCTGGTGATGTTCCACATCTACTTTCTCGGCTCCGCGGAAGGACTTCTCTTCGACGTGCCCACGGAGCCGTTCCCGCAGGCACTCTGGGAACCGCTCGGCGACTACCTCCGGCGCATCGGGGCGACCCTGTGCACCGGCACGCCGGTCCACGGCGTGTATCCGCACGACGACGACGGCGTGCGGCTGCTGACCGACAGCGGCGCACACCCCCATGACGCGGCGGTGCTCGCCCTCGACCCGGGTGCGCTGCGCGACCTGGTCGCGTCGTCGCCCGGTCTGGGCACCCCCGCCTGGCGGGCGGACATCGCCGCTTTGCGCACCGCCCCGCCGTTCCTGGTCTCGCGGCTCTGGCTGGACCGGCCGGTCCGGGCCGACCGCCCCGGATTCCTCGGCACCAGCGGCTACGACGGGCTCGACAACATCAGTGTCCTGAACCACTACGAGGGTGAGGCGGCCCGCTGGGCGGCCCGGACCGGCGGCGCGGTGGTGGAGCTGCACGCGTACGCGGTCGAGGGCGTACCGCCGCTCGTGCAGGACCGCCTCGTCGGGAGCCTGCACCGGATCTACCCCGAGACCCGGGACGCGCGGATCGTGGACGCCCGGCACGAGTGGCGCGCCGACTGCCCCCTCTTCCCCGTCGGTTCGTACCGGCGCAGGCCACCGGTGGCGACCCCGCACCCCCGGGTGACGCTCGCGGGCGACGCGATCCGCTGCGACCTGCCGGTGGCCCTGATGGAACGCGCGGCCACCACCGGCTTCCTCGCCGCCGGTGCCCTCCTTTCCGCATGGGGGGTGCGGGGGCAGACGCTGTGGACGGTGCCGCGGGCCGGGCGTTCACGTCTGCTGCGGGCGCTGGGGGCGTGGGCACGGCGCTGAGCGCTCCGGGTACGGGCCCCGGGTGCCGGCCGGGTCCCCGCCGGTGGCGCCTCCCTCATCCCGGGAAGCGGCCCGCCCTGCGCAGTGCCCAGCGGCGCTCCGCGTAGGCGAGGTCGTCCCGCCAGAGGCGGCCTGCCGTCCGGCGCATGAGCGGGCGCAGCAGGGGTGCCGCGGTCCGCGCCACCGCGAACCCCCTGCGGTCGGATGCGGCGACGATCGCCTCGATGACGGCGGTCCGCGGGGACTCGTCGCCCTCGCCGGTGAGCGGGGTGGCGTGCGTCTCCACCACGGAGGCCGCCCCCTCCCCTTCGGTGACCCGCATGACGACCGTGCGGGGCCCGGGGGCGGTGAACTCGGCGCGGACGGGCACCACCAGACGGTCCGTCACACGGAAGGAGACGTCGACGACGAACACGTCGTCCTCGCTCCCGAGCGGTGACCCGAGAACCGTCAGGTCCACGAACGAGTACGGGTGGAACCACGAACCGTGCCAGGGGTCGAGGCGGTTGGCGACCACGTCCTCCGGTTCGCACCGCCCCACCGAGGTGAACACGGCGTCCACCGCGGTGCCCGCCGCCGGCCGCACCGGCACCTCGGGACGGTCGGTCGGCTCCTCGCCGCCGGCCGCGTCCAGCCGCACCCACAGCAGTACGCCGTCGTCGTACACCGGGTAGGGGTCCCAGCCGGCGAACGAGGTGCCGTCCAGGCCCAGCCCGTGCCAGCGGCAGACCAGCGTGCCGCACACCACCCGGCCGTCGCGCAGCGGCGCACCCAGGTGCGGGCAGGCGCCGGGCCCCGCGTGCGGCTCACCGGTGTCCGACCGCCAGAGCACCACCTCGACACCCGCCACCGTCCGGCCGCGGGGACCGCCGCCCACGCGCACGTGCCGGGAGGAGCCGGCGACGTACCAGTTGCCGGCCGGCCGGGCCGAAGCCCTCTTGAGCGCGTCGGCGATCAGCGCCGGGCGGGCCTCCCGCCAGGTGGGGACCTGCGCCGCCCAGCCCGACCGGCGCCGGCGCCGCAACGGCGCCGTCCAGTCGTTCCCGCGCTGCCGTCCGCTCACTGCCCGGATCCTTCCGTCGAGACGGTGACCCCGCCGCGGCCGGGCTCCGGCGGCCCGGTACGTGCACGCCACCGCGCGTCGGCGACCCGGACGATCCCCGCGGCCGTCGTGACGGCACGGCGCCGGCGTGAGACCACCGCACGGCGGTGCAGCACCGCGTAGTCCTGCTCCCTGATCGCGTCGAGAATGCCGCCGTAGAGGACGAACGCGGTGCGGATGCAGGGGCGTGTGCGCGGATCGAGCATGGCGATGCCGGGCTCCGCCTCCCGGTACACCGCCCTCGTCATGGCCTCGGCGGCGACGAGCGCCTCCCGGACGCGCCGGTCCCGACGCCCCGTGCGGCGGCTCCACTCCAGCAGCGGCCGGCTCACCGCGTGGGCGGCGAGCAGGTCGGCCGGCAGATAGACGCGTCCGCGGTCCAGGTCCTCGCCGACGTCCCGCAGGAAGTTCGTGAGCTGGAATGCCTCCCCGAGCGCCGCCGCATGCGGCGCCGCCTCTTCCCGGGGTACGACCGTGCCGAGCACCGGCAGTATCTGCAGCCCGATGACCGCCGCCGAACCGTGCATGTAGGCCCGCAGGTCGGCGTAGGTCGGATAGTCGGTGACGTGCAGGTCGCTGCGCATCGAGGCGAGGAAGTCGGCGAAGTGCCGGTGGTCGATGCCGTAGCGGCGGGCAGTGTCGGCGACGGCCCTGACGACGGGGTGCGCTCCGCTGCCCGTGCGCAGCCCCCGCTCCACGTCTCCCTCCAGGGAGCGCAGCAGGCGGTCACGCTCGGCCGGGCCGCACGGCGTCCGCACGTCGTCCACGATGTCGTCGGCCCAGCGGGCGAACCCGTAGAGGGCGTGCACCGCGGGTCTGCGTGCGACCGGCAGGAGCCGGGTGGCGAGGAAGTAGGTGCGGCCGTGCCGGGCGTTGAGCCGCCTGCACCGGGTGTAGTCGGCACGCAGGGCCGGGTCGGTGATTCCGGCGGCGTCCAGTTCACGACGGGTCATGGATGCGCTCCGCGATCGTGCGGCGGTACGCGGCACGCGGTGGCCTGCGGGCCGGCCGGCCGGGCGCCGGCCGCGTGCCCGTGACGCGTGCCGCGGCGAGCTTGCCGCTGATCAGGACGGGCGGTACGCCCACGCCTGGGGTCGTCCCGCAGCCGGCCAGCACGACGTTCTCCAGGTCCCGGACGAGGTTCCGCGGCCGGAAGGGGCCGGTCTGCGCGAAGGTGTGGGACACCGAGAAGGGGCTGCCGGCCGCGTACCCCTGGGCGGTCCAGTCCAGCGGTGTCACCAGCATCTCCTCGCGGACGCTCGCCGCGAACCCGTCCAGCCCGCGCCGCTCCAGCTCGGCGACGAGGCTGTCGCGGTAGCGGGGGCCGAGGTCCTTCCAGTTGGCGGCGGAGGGGCCCACCTCGGTGTTCGGGCAGGGTGCCAGGACGTAGTGGAGATGTCCGCCCGGCGGCGCCAGGCCCGGATCGTGCGTCGTCGGCCGGGTGATCAGCAGCGACGGGTCGCTCATCAGCCGTCCCGCCCGGGTGAGTTCGCCGAAGGTGCGCTCCCACGCCGCGCCGAAGGACAGGGTGTGGTGCGCGAGACCCGGCCAGGTGCGGTCGCCTCCCGCGTGCAGGACGACGGCGGACGGGGAGTGGCGCAGCCGTACCGGGCGCCGCGGCGCACGTCCCAGGAGCCGGCGCGCGGCCGGCAGCTCGCAGCTCAGGACCACCGCGTCACACGGGATCCGCTCGCCGGAGGCGAGCTTGACGGCCCGTACCCGGTCCGCCTGCCGTTCCAGCAAGGTGACCTCGGCCGACCAGCGGAACTCGGCCCCGGCGTCGGCTGCGGCGCGCGCCATCCCCCGCGGCAGGGCGTGCATGCCGCCCCGGGGGAACCAGACGCCGGCGACCGTGTCCATGTACGCGATGACCGCGTAGGCCGCGAGCGCCCTGGCCGGGGCGACTCCTGCGTAGAGGGCCTGGAAGGTGAAGACCCGCCGCAGCCGGGGATCGCTGAGGAAGCGGCCGATGCGCCGGTCCAGCCGCCCGAATCCGCCCAGGGCGGCCAGCCGGGCCAGATCGGGGTGGAGGAGCTGGAAGGGGGAGTCGAAGTTCGTGTCGATGAACCGTCCCATCTGCGCCCGGTACAGCCGCTCCAGCCACTCCCGCAGGGCGCGGTACCCGGCCGCCTCCCGCGGCCCCGCGAACCGTCGGACCTCGGCCTCCATCTCCTCGCCCGCGGTGTGTACGTCGAGGGCGCTGCCGTCCGCGAAACAGGCCCGGTAGGCGGGGCGCAGCGGGGTCAGCTCCACGTGCCGGTCCAGGCTGTCGCCGACGGCGGCGAACGCTTCGTCGGCCAGGTGCGGCATGGTCAGCACCGTCGGGCCGGTGTCCATCGCGTAGCCCCCGAGGTGTACGCGGCCCGCCCGGCCGCCGGGGCCGGCGTCGCGCTCGACGACCGTCACCCTGCGCCCCGCGCCGAGCAGGTGGAGGGCGCAGGCCAGACCGGACAGTCCGGCCCCGACCACGACGACGTGGTCCGTGGGCCCGGTCACCGTTCGCATGCCGCCTCCCCGGATCGCGCCGGCGCGGCGCCGGACGCCTGCGTGACCAGCGCGGCGAACTCCCGCCGCACGAACGGCCGCGCGCCGGTCCGCTCGAAGTGCCGCAGGCCCGCGGCGGCCAGCTCGGAGATCTTCGATTCCACGGCGGCCCGCGCACCGGTCCGCTCCAGCGCCGCCCGCATCGTCCGTAGCTCCTCGGGCGACGCCGGAGCCGTGCCCGCCGCCAGCGCTTCGACGGCGTCGGTGTCCCCCGCGGCGTCGGCGAGCCTGCGGCCGACCGCCAGCAGATAGGTGGACTTGCGCGTGCGCAGGTCGTCGTCGACGGGCTTTCCGGTACGGGCGGGGTCGGCGAACGCGCCCCGGAGGTCGTCGCGGAGCTGGAACGCCAGCCCGGCGCAGCGTCCCGCGGAGCGCAGCGCCGCCAGGGTGGCGGCGTCCGCCCCGCTGAGGGAGGCGCCGAGAGCGAGGGGACGTTCGACGGTGTAGAGGGCGCTCTTGAGCGTGGCGATGCTCAGCGCCTCGTCGAGCTCCGACGCTCCGGTGGCGGCCAGTGCCCGCACGTCCCGGTACTGGCCGGCGACCATCTCCGTACGCATGGCCTGCCACTCCCGGTGGAGTCGTATGCCGTGCGGTGAACCGAGTGCGGTTTCGGTGAGCAGATCGTCCGCCCAGGCCAGGGCGAGGTCGCCGGCTAGCACCGCAGCCGAGGACGCGAAGGCCCGGGGCGGTCCCGCCATCCGGGCGTCCCGGTGCATGCGCGCGAAGTCCACGTGCACGGCCGGTGCCCCGCGGCGCGTCGCCGATCCGTCCATCACGTCGTCATGGATGAGGGCGCAGGCCTGGATGAGTTCCAGGGCCGCACCCGTGCGTACCACCGCCGCAAGGTCGCCCTCGCCACCCGCGACCTGCCAGCCGCACCACACGAACGCCGCGCGCAGCCGCTTGCCGCCGCGCCGGACGAGCGCCGAGACCCGGTCGGCGACCTCCCGCGCGAACACCGCGTCGGTGGCCCGGGCCCGACGGCGTGCGTCGTCGAGGATCCTTGCCAGTTCCGCCTCGATGATGCCGACGGCGTCGCGTGCTGTGCGCGGTCCGGCGGCCGGCACCGCCGGTTCGACCGCCGCGGGCCGCAGTTCCAGCATGGGCAACCCCTTCTCGCTCTCGGCCCCCGCACCCCTTCTTCTGCCGGCAGCACCGGTCCGGATGCGCCGATGCCCCCTCCGGGCGCGCCCGGAGGGGCGACGGAGCCAGGGACCGCCGCCGCGACGGGGCCGTCACGGCGGCGCGTCGCCGCGCTTTCGTTCCTGCTCGCGCATGTCGGCGAGGTCGTCGAGCCGGTCGAGCCCGGCCAGCGGGCGGGCGGTGCGGGGGTTGCGGCGGAGCCGGTCGCGGTGGCGGTCGAGAAAGGTCCAGTAGCCGGCGGTGAAGGGGCAGGCACGTTCACCGGTGCGGTCGCCCGGCCGGTAGCGGCACGGCCCGCACAGGTCGCTCATGCGGTTCACGTACGCGCCGCCGGACGTGTAGGGCTTCGTCGTCATCCGGCCGCCGTCGGCGTACTGGGACATGCCGATGACGTTGGGGATCATCACCCAGTCGTAGCCGTCCACGAAACAGCGGTGGAACCAGTCGGTGACCGCCGCCGGGTCCCAGCCGCGCTGCAGGGCGTAGCCGCCGAGGACCATCAGCCGGGGGATGTGGTGGGTCCACCCCGTGTCCCGCACCTGGGCCAGGACGGTGTGCAGACACCGCGCCCGCACGGCCTCCGCGTCCAGGTCGCGCCACCAGCCGGGCAGCGGGCCGGAGTGCCGCAGGGCGTTGGCACGGCGGTACTCCTCGCCGAAGTACCAGTAGAGCTGCCACACGTACTCGCGCCATCCGGCGATCTGGCGGACGAATCCCTCCACGCTGTTCAGCGGCGCCCGGCCGGCGCGCCACTCCGCCTCCGCCCGCTCCACGCACTCCGCCGGGTCGAGGAGGCCGAGGTTGAGCGAGGAGGAGAGCAGGCTGTGGCTCATCACCGGGTCGTCGGCGAGCATGGCGTCCTCGTACGGGCCGAAGGCTTCGAGGCGGTGGGTGAGGAACCGCCGGAGGGCCGCCCGGGCCTCGGCGCGCGTCGCCGGGAACCGCCGCGGGCCGTCCCTGCCGACGAAGGACACGTCGCCGTCCCGCTCCCAGCGGTCGAGATCGTGCCGCACCTCGTCGTCGATCTCGTCCTCCCGCGGCCGGTAGGGGGCGGCGACGGGCAGGGTGGCGGTGTCCCGGGGCGGCGGCCGCCGGTTGTCGTGGTCGAGGTTCCAGCGGCCCCCGGCCGGCGCGTCGCCGTCCATGAGCAGGCCGTGCCCGCGGCGGACCCACCGGTAGAAGTCCTCCTGCCGCAGACGGGTGCCGCCGCGGCCGTCCGCCCAGGCGGCGAAGTCCCGCCTCGGCACCAGGAAGCCGCGTGCCGGACCCACGGTGACCTGCGGGAGGGAGCGTACGAACCGGGCGGCGGCGTACGAGGTCGGGTGGTGGACGGTCACCGGCCGGTCGCCCGCCGCCCGCGCGAGGCCGTCCCGGTAGCCGTCGGCGCGGACGTAGGTCATGCGGTCGCCGAACTCGGCCGCCCGGTGGCGCATGGCGGAGAGCACGAGGTGCGCCTTGGCCCGGTGGAAGCGCCGGCGGCGGAACACCGACCGGGCCTCGATCATCAGCAGCGGAGTGTCCCGCGCGGGGCCCCGGTCCCCCGGGGTGAGGAAGTGCGGTCCGAGCTGGTCGCCGAAGAGCCAGTGCACGCGGGTGACCTCTCAGTCCCGGCCGCGGGCGGGCCGGAGGCGGGCCGGCCCGTCGGCGGGGCCGGTCGGCGGTTCCGGGTGGCAGGGCGTCATGTCGCCGCTCCTGGTGCGGTGGTGGGTGCGCGGTGGGTGAGCGGGGTGCGGGGTCACCGCCGGGCTCTTCGCCGGCCGGCCGGGCGCCGGATGCGCCGGTTCGTCGAGGTACGGGAGCGTGAGCCGTCGGACGCGGCGTGCGCGATGTTGCGTGCCATGCCCCCGAAGACGACGGTGTGGAAGGGCGAGAGCGACCACCAGTAGGCGTGGCCGAAGAGTCCGCGCGGATGGAACAGGGCCCGTTGCCGGTAGCGCGTGCGCCCCGCGTGGTCCGTTTCGACGCGCATCTCCAGCCAGGCGAGACCGGGCAGCCGCATCTCGGCCCGCAACCGGAGCAGCCGGACGGGTTCGATCTCCTCCACGCGCCAGAAGTCCAGGGAGTCGCCGACCCGCAGCCGTTGGGCGTCACGGCGTCCGCGGCGCAGTCCGACGCCGCCGACGAACCGGTCGAGCCAACCGCGCACGGCCCAGGCGAGCGGGAGGGAGTACCAGCCGTTCTCGCCGCCGATCCCCTCGATCACCTTCCACAGGGCGTCGGGGGACGCGTCGACCGGGAGGTCCCGTTCGTCCTCGTACAGGCTGCCGCCCGCCCAGTCGGGATCGGTGGGCAGCGGATCGCTCGGAGCGCCCGGCACCGCGGCGGAGGACCAGCGGGTGGCGACCTGGGCCTCCCGTACCCGCCGGACCGCGAGGGCGAGCGCGTCGTCGAACGGGAGCGGCCGGCCGGGCAGGTCGGGGACGTACCGGGCGATGTCGTGCTCGCGGCAGACGACCTCGTAGCGGAGCGACTCGGTGAGCGGGCGGGCGATCGAGGCCGGCACGGGCGTCACGAGACCGACCCAGTGGCTGGACAGCCGGGGCGTGAGGACCGGCACCGGGACGATGACCCGCTGTCGCAGGCCGGCGACGGCGGCGTAGCGGCGCATCATCTCCCGGTACGTGAGCACGTCGGGCCCGCCGATGTCGAACGCCCGGTCGACATCGGCCGGCAGACCGGCCGCGCAGACGAGGTAGCGCAGCACGTCCCGGACCCCGATGGGCTGCGTGCGGGTGTGCACCCAGCTCGGGGTGATCATGACCGGTAGGCGTTCGGTCAGATAGCGCAACATCTCAAACGAGGCCGATCCCGATCCGATCACCACCGCCGCCCGCAGCACGGCCGCCGGCACGGGGGCGTCGAGGAAGATCCGTCCCACCTCCGCCCGGGAACGCAGGTGGGGCGAGAGCGACCGCTCGGGAACGCCGCGCGGGGTGAGCCCGCCGAGATAGACGATCCGCCGCACGCCGGCGGCGTGCGCCTGCTCGGCGAAGATCCGTGCCGCGCGCCGGTCCGTCTCCTCGAAGTCCGTTCCGGTGCCCAGTGCGTGCACCAGGTAGTACGCGACGTCGACGCCGCGCAGCGCCTCCCCCACGGACTCGGCGTCCGTGACGTCCCCGCGTACGGGTTCCACCTGCGACACCCACGGCTGATCGCGCAGCTTGCGGGGGGTGCGGACCAGACACCTCACCCGGTGGCCGGCGTCGAGCAGCTCGGGGACGAGCCGACCGCCGATGTATCCGGATGCTCCGGTGACGAGGCAATGCATCGGCTCGGGCCGTGGCGGTACGCCGTCCGGCGCGCCGTGTGCGCTCACGCTCATCGCCTTCTCCTCACCGACGGCACCGGCGGCGGGCGCCGTATGGCCCGCTCGTACGCTCTCCACCGGGACGTATGCCCGTCGCCGGGCATGCCTCCATGGCTGCTTCGCAGGAATCAGCCCGCATGGATGCACGGCGGACCGCCGCACCGCCCGCGCCCAGGGTGATCACGGTCGGCGGCGGCACGCTGCGGCAGACGAGCGGGAAGGTCAGCCGGGGGCACGGCGCGGCGGCGCCGTGGCCGGGGCGTCGGCACGTCCGAGGCGTTCGAGGACCGCTTGCCGGCCGTCCCGCAGCCAGGAAGTGTCCGGCAGGATTTTCAGGCTCTCGTCGTAGCAGGCCAGCGCCTCTTCCGGGCGTTCGAGTGCGGCCAGGGCGGCTCCTTTCCGCCCCCATGCCCTGGCCCGCCAGGCGTCGTCGTGCTCCGCCACCGCGAGGGCTCTTTCGTAGCAGGCCAGCTCGTCTTCGCCGTGCCCGTACAGCTTGCCGTGGATCAAGCCCTTGTGCACCAGCAGCTCCGCCGTGTCCCCGCACAGGCGCAGCGCCTTCTCGCAGTGCTCCCGGGCCTGTTCATAGTGCTCCAGCCGGTAGGCCGCGAGCGTCAGGTTGCACGCGGTGCTCGGGTCGTCCGGCTCCAGCTCGGCCGCCCGCTGCAGGACGTCGAGGGCCTCTGCGGGGCGCGACAGCAGCAGGAGGGTGTTGCCCTTGTTGGCGAGCGCCAGGGCTGAACGGGGTGCGACGGCCAGGGCCCGATCGAGGTCCACCAGCGCGTCGGCGTGCCGGTACTGCAGGCCTCGCAGCAGGGCCCGGATCACCAGCATGTCCGGGTCACGCGGCCGAAGCTCGACGGCTCGGGAGGCTGCCTCCTCCGCTTCCTCGAAGCGTTTCAGGTCTCCCAGCGCGTTGGCCTTGATCCCCCACGTGTTGCCGATGTCGGGCCGGATCTCCAGGCTGCGGTCGTAGCACTCCAGAGCTTCCTCGTGGCGCCCCTGGGAAAGGAACTGGTTCCCGCGGTTCAGCCACAGGCTCGGCTCCTGCGGGTTCAGTTCGACAGCGCGATCATAGGCGGCCAGCGCTTCCCCGGACCTGCCCAACCTGCCCAGGGCCATGCCGCGCACCTGCCACAGCTTGCTCCGGACGACATCGCCGTCCCCGTCCCGTTCGGCCGTCCGCAGTCCGTCCCCCGCCTCGTCCAGGGCGTCACCGAAGCGGTCCAGGTGGATCAGCCCCACCGCTCGGGACACGTATTCCTCCGCGGTCAGGCGCGGTGTCCCGGGGGGCGCGGGCGCGGGGCGGCCGAGCACTTTCCGGTACGCCCCGTCCAGCAGTTCGCGCACCGCCGCGAAGTCCGGCGGGCGATTCTCGCGGTCCGGTTCGGTGCACGCGCGGATCAGCCGGTAGAGCGGGGTCCGCCGGGTGCGCCGGCGGGTCGTGCGGTCGACGTACGTCCTGGCAGGCACGTCGGCGGGCGGGAGCACGCCGGCGACCATCTGGAAGAGCACCACGCCGTACGCGTAGACATCGGCACGGGTGTCCAGAACGGTGCCGGGGGCGTACTGCTCGGGCGCCATGTAGCGCGGCGTTCCGGCCACCGTCGTGTACAACGCCCGTGTCACTGCGGGCAGTTCGCCGAGGCCGGGGAGATCGGCGGCTGCGGAGTCGAAGGCCCGGGCCAGCCCGAAGTCGGTCACACGCAGCGTGCCGTCCCCCGTCAGCAGGCAGTTCGCCGGTTTGACGTCCCGGTGCACCAGACCCAACTGGTCGTGGCCGTGGCGCAGCCCGTCGCACAGGTGCCGGGCGTATCGCAGGGCCTCGGCGGGCGGCAGCGCGCCGGCCCTCAGCAGACCGGCCAGGTCGCCGCCCTCGGCGTACTCGGTGACCACACAGGGCAGCCCTTCGATCCACTCCACGTGCTCGGCGGGCGCGACGTGCCGGTGCGGGCGCAGCCGTACCCAGGTCAGCGCCTCGCGCTCGAAGCGGGCCCGGCCTTCGTCGCTCCACAGCAGTCGGGTGTCATACGTCTTGAGCACTTTGCGCGCGCCGGTGTCGCTGGCGCATACCACGTAGACCACGCCGAAGCCACCGCGGCGTACGTCCAGCACGGTCCAGTGGCCGATGTGCCGGTGGCTGGCCAGACGCTGGCCGACCCGGAAGTTCTCCCGCTGCTGCCGTCCGCGGTCCATGCCGTCCAGGCCGGCCGCGGCCGCGGAACACGACGAGTCGATGGCCAGGGCACGGGCGTAGCCGCGGCGCGCCATCTCGACGCGGCCGAGCCCGCGTAACGCGTCGGCGAGTTCGACGTGCGCCGCGGCCCGGTCAGGGCAGAGAGTCACCGCCGCTGCGAGCAGGCGGGCGGCGTCCTCGAACCGGCCCGCGGCCAGCGCGGCCCGCCCCGGGGCGGCGGAGCGCTCGTAGTCGCGTTCGGCGTCGACCCTGTCCATAACCTTCAGCTTGCCGCACCGGCCTCGGGCGAGAGAAGCTCCGGAGCGGATTCCCGGGGGCAACGACCGAGCCGGGCCGCCGGCCGTTGCGGGTCAGGACGTTGCCGACGGTGCCGGGGTCTCCGAGGCCTCGGGGCCGTCCCGGCGAAGCCGTTGCTCACCCCAGACGCCGAGGGGGCGCAGCGCCTCGTTGAGCGCGGCGCCCGCTTCCGTGAGCGAGTACTCCACCTTCGGCGGCACTTCCGGGTAGACCGTCCGATGGATGAGTTCGTCCTCTTCCATCTGGCGCAGGTGCTGCGTGAGCATCTTCTCGCTCACCCCGGGGAGTGCCCGGCGCAGTTCGGCGAAGCGACGAGGGCCGTGGGTGTGCAGCTCCCAGAGGACGGCGCTCTTCCACTTCCCACTCAGGATGTCCAGTGCGGCGTCAATCCCGCAGATGTAGGGACCCCGACGGCCAGGCATACACACCTCGTTCGGCTCGGACAGGTGGGGGCACTTACCCATGGGTGCGCACCCCACAAATAAGTGGGTACTTCCGCATGGTGATCGCGGTGGCGAGGCTGGATCCACAAGCGATCAAGTCCGACCGCCGAGGAGTCCGCACATGCCCACTCTCTCACCCGTCACCGTCATCGGCCTCGGGCCCATGGGCCAGGCGATGGTCCGCACCCTCCTCCAGGCCGGGCACCCGGTCACGGTGTGGAACCGCACGCCGCACCGCGCCGAAGGCGTGGTCGCGGCGGGGGCGCGGCTCGCCGCCACGCCGTCCGAGGCGGTGGCCGCCGGCGACCCGGTCGTCCTCAGCCTGACCGACTACCAGGCGATGTGGGACGTCCTGGGCGACGCGACGGCCGCTCTGCGCGGACGCACCCTGGTCAATCTCAGCTCCGACACCCCGGACCGCACCCGCGAGGCCGCCGCATGGGCCGCCGGGCACGGGGCGACATTCCTCACCGGCGGCGTGATGGTGCCGGCACCGATGGTCGGCACGGAGGCGGCGTACGCGTACTACAGCGGGCCGAGCGAGGCGATGGACCGCCACAGCGGCACACTCGCCCGGATCGGGACACCGCGCTACCTGGGCGAGGACCCCGGGCTGGCCCAGCTCATGTACCTGGCCAACCTCGACGTCTTCCTCACCACACTGTCGTCGCTCACGCATGCGATCGCACTGCTGCAGTCGGCAGGTCTCCAGGCGAGCGACGTCCTCCCGGAGCTGATGCCGACCCTGATCGGCATCCCGGCCATGCTGGAGGCGGGCGAGAGCCCGGCGGCCCAGATCGACGCAGGTGAACACCCGGGCCACCTCAGTACCGTGACCATGATGGGTGCGACCACCGATCACCTCGTCGAGGCGAGTGAGAAGGCGGGCGTCGACCTCGGCCTGCCCCGCGCGGTCCAGCGTCACTACCTCCGCGCGATCCAGGACGGTCACGGCGGCGACAACTGGACACGGATCATCGACGGCATCCGCACCCCGCACCCGGAGGGGTGAGGTCCCCACGCACCGTCATCTGAGGTGGAGACTCACCCCTTCGCCGGTCGTGTCGTGAACCGTGAGGCGATGCGCCGACGTGTTTCGATGGGTGGCTCTGGGCAGACCAGGGGCTGCGCCGTACGGACAGTTCGGCGGCACCGCGGCTTCCGCGGCGAGCGGGCACCGTCCGGAAAGAAGGACATCGACATGGGCAAGCGCAGGCGAGTGGGAATGATCGCGGCTGTCGCCGCGACAGCAGCACTCGCGGGTGCCGCCACGGCCGAGGCGACACCAGGCGGCCCCGGCGTGTCAGGCGAGATCCTTTCGCAAGCGACGGTGGGCGGCAAGGACTACATCCTCCGCCGAGTCACCATCCCTGCCGGTCAGAGCACCGGCTGGCACTTCCATGACGGTCCCCTGTACGGCTTCGTCGAGAAGGGAACGCTCAGCCACGTCGACTCCGCTTGCGACTCCGACGGTGTCTACAAAGCGGGAAGTGCGCTGACCGAACCTTTCGGCGCACACAACGTTCACATCGGACGCAACCTCGGCACCACACCCGTCGTCTTGAACGTGCTGTATGTCCTCCCGCACGGTGCACCACTGTCAAGGGACGCCCCCGCCCCCGGCTGCGACTTGCCCTAGCTCGCAGAGGGCTGGGCCGGCCGGCACCAGAAGCAGGCAATCCAGGCGCGAGCCGCGGATGTTCGCGATCCCGGGCGGCTGTCCGGGGCGGGTCGGCGGCAGTCACCGGTAAGAGGGCTCATCGCCGTTCCCCGCAGCCCGGCCTTCCGCAGTCGGTTCGTGTGGACAGGTTTCCGTGTGGCCGGTGCTCGCTGCGTCTCTCGGCCGGGGCCGGAGGACGGGCAGGGTCAGGTGCCACCAGTCGGTCAGCCGCTCATTGATGGCTTGCGGGCCGTCGAGGGCCTCGGTCAGGTAACAGAGCCCGAAGAAGGCCCGAACGAGGGCGCGAGCAGCGGATGTGGGACGCACCTCCGGGGCGAGGCTGCCATCGGCGTGAGCTTCGGCGAGAAGCCGCGTCGCGGCCGCGGTCCACAGTGCGAAGGGATCGGGGATCGGGGTGCTGATGCTCTCGCGCTCTGCCCACAGACGAGCGCCTGCCCGTGTGATCGGGTCATGGGCAAGGGCGCGGGCGACGTCGAAGCTGAGAGCCACGAGCCGGTCCAGGGGCGGCACGGCCGGGTCCGCGTACTTTTCGGTCAGGTCCGGCCAGGTGGCAAATCGGTCCTGGACCACGGCAAGCGCCAGGACCTCTTTGCTCGTGTAGTGGAAGTAGACCGCGCCGCTCGTCTTCCCTGACTTGGCGCTCAGGTCGTTCACGCTGGTCCCCGCGTACCCCTGTTCGGAGAAGAGCGAGGCTGCGGCTTCCAGGAGTGCCCTGCGGGTTTCCTTGGCTCGTTCCTGCAACGTCCCGTCCTCCTTCATTAACGATCCGGTAAAGCAAGCAAACAAGAAGTACGCTCGTGCACGTTACCGCAGCACACTTGCCGGTGCGGTTATTGCGTTTTTCTTTCGGTTTTGAACGCCGCCTGGCGGAAATCTGACCACTCTGAGGCTCGATGTAGCTTTTCACTCCTCTCCGGCGCGCGGGGACGGCGATGACAGCAGGCCGCCTCCCGTCCTCAACTCGCTTACTCGGACGCGTGGTTGGCGGGACCTCCCGCCGTTCGAAACCCTCCGCTGTCCGTACGGCGCACACCTGCCGTCGAGCCGCGATACCCACTCACTCTTTGGAGTGCTTGCCGCGTCGAGAGCAGGCAAAATAACGTAGTCGTCGTGATGTTTTCTGTGAACTCGCGAATGTAGGACACGTTCGTTTTCTCCGGGCAGAAGCCGGTTTCACAAACTCCTGAAGCGGGCCCGACATGAAAGGGCCACAAGCTTCCCAGATAGCGGCCGCATAAGGCTTCTCAATCGATCCAGGAGGAATCATGCCCGCATCATTCCCCTCGCTCCCCGATTGGTCCCCGGATGCCGTGGTATTCGACTGCGACGGAACTCTGGTGGACAACGAACGGCACTGGCAGGATGCGCGTGTACGTGCATTCCGGGAGTTCGGTCTGCGACCTCCTGATGGATTCGCCGACCGCGCCAAAGGGGTTCACTACACCGACTGCGGCCGGATGATGGCGGAGGCGGTGGACAAGCCCGAGCTGTCGGCCGACCTGACGAGGGCGTTGCTCACGCACTTCATGTCGCTCGTCACCGACGACCCGGTGACGATGCCCGGCGCATCCGAGGTGGTGCACCTGCTCTCCGGCCGCCTCCCACTGGCGGTGGCCAGCAACTGTCCGGTGGAAGTGGTGGAGATGAGCCTGGAAATCGCCGGCCTGCGATCCCACTTCCAGCATGTAGTCGTTCCGACCCCGGCGCCCCACATGTCCGACGGGACGGGCTCTTCCGGAGAACTCGACCAACCGACCGTGAGACCGAAGCCGTACCCGGATGTCTACGCAGCGGCCGCACGTCTCTGCGGCGCCTCGCCGTACCTGACACTGGCCGTCGAGGACTCCCCGACGGGCGTGAAATCCGCTCTTGCGGCAGGGCTGCGGGTGCTCGAGGTCGGCGCCCGCCCCATCGACGGCGATCCGTTGAGGGCCGACCTCTGGCTCCCGTCGCTGAACTCCCCGCAACTGCTGGCGTGGGCCGCCGGCCTGGCGGAAGGCCGGACGCCTAAGAAGCAGGGGCGTGGCATGCAGCACTAGCGGCGGGGCTGCGCACGGCGATGCCGACCCAGCGGGGAACCCCTGGAGGAAACGATCCTTCAGGGGTTTCCGGGGGCGGGCGGGACCCCGAACCCACGGCGGACGGACGGGTGTGCGGCCGGGTCCGCCGAGAGCGCCGTACACTCCTTCGATGCCTGCCTCCGGCGCGACTTCGCGACGCGCCTGTGTCGAGACGCTTCTGACGGATCTCCACTCCTCGCCCGTCCGCGTCGTCGCCTGGGAGCGGCTGGAGCCGTGGGCGGTCGCGCGGGTGACGCTCCGGGGCATCGCCGCTCCGCGGACCGCCGTCGTCAAGTGGGTACGTGACCAGCCGGGCTCGACGCGCACCGAACCCTGGCGACTGCACACCGAGGTGGCCGCCCTCCGCCATCTCTCCGACGACCTCGGTCTGGCGATCGCCCCGCGCGTCCTCGCCACCGATTTTTCCCGCGGGCTCGTCGTGTTGGAGGACCTGGCGCCGCGTACCGCCCTCGACCGCCTCCTGCGCCGAGACGGCGCCGCCGCCCACGCCGACCGCCTGGCCGCGTTCGCCCGCGCTCGCGGTGAACTCAGCGCGTCGACCGCCGGCCACGCCGGCCGATACCTCGGTCAACGGACGTCCCTGGGGCCGGCGGACCCAGCGGCGGCGGCCGACATGGCGCAGGTCGCCCAACTCCGGAATCGCGCACCCGGGCAAGCCGCGGCGCTCGGCGTGCCCCTCGCCGGGCGGGTCTCGCACGAATTCGGTGCCGTTCTCGCCGAGTTGGACGACCCCGGCCCGTTCTGCGCGCTCAGCAACGGCGACGCGGAGACCAACAACGTCCTCGTCCACGAGGCGGGCCCCGCCGACGTCCGCCTCATCGACTTCGAGTCGGCCGCCTACACCCACGCCCTCCTCGACGCCGTCTGCCTCCACGTCCCCGGCCCCGCGTGGATGACCGTCGGCGACCCCGTCGCCACCGGCCTCGCCGACCACCACCGCCGCACCCTCGCCCGTGGCGTGCCCGAAGCCGAGGACGACCGGCGGTACGGAACCGGGCTGACGGCGGCCTGCCTGTTCTGGGCGATCGCCCGCCTGCAGCGGTTCGGCGCACTCGACGCCCGCGTCCAGGGGGACCGCAGCCGCCTTCAACTCGTCGAGACACTGGAGGCCGCGGCCCGTACGGCCGAGCACCACCGCGCCCACCCCCACCTCGCCGGCTGGGCCCGCCGCACCGCCGACCTGCTGCGCCGCCGCTGGCCCGACGCGGACCTGGACTTCACCGACCCGGTCGCGTTCCCGCCGTACACGGCACGCCACCCCTGACTCGCAAGACGTCGCCGGAGCGGGAATCGGCGGTCGCCTTCACCGCCTCGTCCTCATCGGCGGCCGGCCGCGGCCCCGGATACGCCGCCCGGGGATCGTGGGTCATCACCGTCGGCGCGGGTGCGCCGCGGGCGCGGGCAACGCCAGAATGTGGCGCTGACGGAGTGTCCGTGATGGGCACTCGCCACCGAGTTCAGGGGGTTTCGGGTGCAGGGAAGGGCGAGGCTGTTATCGGTCGCGCGGGGTGTGCAGGATCGGGCGCGGTTGGGGTCCGGTGTCCAGCGGGCACAGGCGTTCATGGTGCTGGCCACCATGCTCTACCGGGCGAGTCATCTGGTGGTCGGCGTGCTCGCGGTCGTCCCGGAGCGTCTGGGTGAGGCGATAGCCTGCCTGGGGCTGGCGGCGGCTCTCCTGGTGAGTGCGCTGGTCTACGGCACGGCGCTGCGGGACGGCTGGTTCGACCGGCGCTGGGTCTGGGCGGACGTCCTGGTGATCGGCTGCCTGCTGCCCCTGGTGGTGGCGGCTTGGTCCGGGACACAGGAGAACGGTGCGTACGCCTGGGCGATGCTGCTGAGTACGTCGGCCAGCGCGGTGGCGGCGATCGCCCTGCCCGGGCGGTGGATCATCGTCGTCGTCGCGGTGCTGGTGACGACGAATCTGCCCGGATACCTGGTGGTGGGAGCGAATCCCGCGGTGGTGACCGGTCACGTCAACTCCCTGGTCTGGTCCGCGCTGATCGCCTGGGTTTTCTGGCGCTACCTGTGCCGGCAGGGCCGTCTGCTCGACGACGCCACCGAGCGGGCGGTGACGGCGGAGGCGCAGAAGGCGCGTTACTCCGAGCGGCTTGAGCACCACCGCGCCCTGCACGACACCGTCCTCGCCACGCTGACCGCGCTCGCCGGCGGCGGGATCGACGGCAACGACCCGCAGGTACGGGCGCGTTGCGCGCGGGACGCGGCGTATCTGCGCCGATTAGTCGAGCAGACGTCCGACAGGGCCCCACACCGGGAGATCGGTGCGGCGCTGGAGGAGGCGATCCAGGCGGCAGAGAGTCTGGGACTGCGGGTCACCGCGCGGTTTCACGCCCTGCCCCGCATACCTCCGCAGGCGGCCGGGGCGATGGGCGACGCGGTGGGGGAAGCGCTCAACAACGTGCACCGGCACGCCGGGACGGGGCACGCCTACGTGACGGCCGCCGGGCAGCCGGACGGCGGTGACGGGGTGACGGTGACGGTGGTCGACCGGGGCGCCGGGTTCGACCCCGAGCGGTTCGTACCGGGGCTGGGGCTGCGGAGTTCGGTGCACGGCCGCATGACGGAGGCGGGGGGCACCGCGCTGGTGGAGGGTGTCCCGGACGAGGGCGTACGAGTGGAGCTGAGGTGGCCGGCGTGATCAGCGTGGCGGTGGTCGACGACGACCGGATGCTCCTCGACGGGATGGGCTCCTGGCTGGACGGCGTTCCCGGGATACGGCTGGTCGCCGTCTCCGACACGGTGAACGGGCTGTTCGCCGCCGCCCCGGCGCCGCAGGAGGGCACAGGCGCGGCCGTGCCGCCGTGCGATGTCGTGCTGCTCGACCTGCGGCTGCGGGACGGGTCGCTTCCGCGGGACAACATCCGGCGGCTGGTCACGGCCGGGAGCAGGGTTCTGGTGATCAGTACGGTGCCGGACCAGGTACGGGTCCTGGAGTCGCTGCGAGCCGGCGCGGACGGCTATCTGACCAAGGACAACGACCTTCCGACCCTGGTCGCGGCCGTCGAGGACATCGCCGCCGGCCGCGGCGCCCATTCCCCGGAACTGGCCTTCGCCTGCGCCCACGACACCGGTCCGGAGCGGCCCCGCCTGTCTCCGCGGGAGGAACAGATCCTGCTCGACTACGCCTCGGGGATGACGCTGAAGTCGGCGGCGCGGCGTGCGGGGATCTCGGCCGCCACGGCCAAGGACTACCTGAACCGGGTCAAGGCCAAGTACCGGGAGGCCGGAAGGCCCACGTACACCAAGATCGACCTGGCCCGCCGGGCCCGGGAGGACGGTCTCGACGTGTACTGACGCGTCCCGCCCCCCTGCCGCCACGCGCCTGCCGCAAGCCCCGACCGCGGACCCGGCCCGCCCGCAAGCCCCCCAAACGGACGGCTTCTACGGGCCGGGCCCGGTCCTTACAGTCGAGTCCACCGCGATGCGGCAGGGGCTCATGGCGCCGGCCGGTCAGGAGGAGCGCACCCATGAAGAAGCCATGCGGATGCACCGCCGTCGACCCGGACTTCCCGTCCCCGCCGTCGCCCGCCGGGGAACGAGGGGGCCCCGGCAGCGGCTGCTCGGCCCGCCCGCCCGAACCCTCCGCCGCGCTCTCATCGTTCCGGCGCACCACAGCAGCCAGTTGAGCCCGGTCGTCGCCCGCTTTCGCAGACGGGCGACCGTTCCCGGCTCCGTGGCCGAAGGGGACTTCCGCCGGTTCTGGTGGGCCGGCACGACCGACGCCCTGGGCACCCAGACCTCCGGCCTGGCCCTTCCGCTGCTGCTGCTCGCCCTCGGCAGCTCACCCGCCACCGTCGGCATGGTGGCCGGGGTGTCGGCCGGATGCGGCATCCTCATGGGCCCGTTCGCCGCCGTCCTCGCCGACCGCGGCGCCCGGAAGACGGTGATGGTGTCCGCGGCCCTGGTCGCCGCGGGAGCCGTCGCCTTCGTCGCCCTCGGCACCCTGCTCGGGGAGCCGCCCCTGTGGCAGCTCGTCGCCGCCGTGATCGTGGAGCGTACGGCGACGTCCTGTCAGGCCGCGGCCTCGGCCGGCACGGTGGCCGCCCTCGTGCCCGCGGCCCGCTACCCGTGGGCCGTTTCCCGTCTCCAGGCGGGTGAGCAGGCCGGACTTGTGGTGGGCCCGGTCCTCGGCGGTGCGCTCTTCCAACTCGCCCGCTGGCTGCCGTTCCTCGCCGACGCCTTGTCGTACCTGATCTCCGCGCTCTGCGTGGCGTCGATGCGTGCGGATCTCCGTACGCGCCGGGACGGCGAGACGGAGGCCGGTCGTCCGGCGACCGCCGGCGGGCTCGCCGCGGCCGGCCGGGGCTTCCTCCGGGAACTCGGCGCCGGGGCGGCCTTTGTCCGCCGGGAGCCGTTCCTGCGCTTCGTGGTGCTCTGGTCGTCGATGATGAGTCTGCTCCTGGCCGCCCTCTCCTACGGCACGATCTTCACCCTTCAGAACGCGGGTGCGGGCGGCGGTCCTGTGGGGGCCGTGCTCGCGGTCGCCGGGGCCGCCGGGCTGGCCGGTGCGCTGCTCGCGCCCCGCCTGGCGCACGCGCTGCCCGGCGCCCGCCTGGTGATCGCGGTGTCCTGGCTCCTGGTGGTGCCCACCGTCGGTCTCTCGCTGACCACCCGGGTCTGGGCCTGCGCCCTGCTGTTCGGGGCGATCTCCCTGCTGCTTCCGGCCGCGGCCGTGGTCCTCCAGTCCCGGGCCGTCGAGGTCACCCCGCACGAGCTTCAGTCCCGCACCGGCACGGTGCTGGCCACCGCCACCGGACTTGCCGCCGCGGCGGGGCCCGTCGCGGCGGGCGGGGTCGCCGCGGTCGGGGGCACCGGCGGCACCGCGTTGTGCTGCGCCGCTGCATTCGCCGTGCTCGCCCTGTGGTCCACGAGACGCGCACCCGGGGTGCTGGGAAAGGAGCCGGCGTGACGACCAGCGGAACGGGCGCGCCGGGGCAGGGCGGGACGCGTGCCGCCGGCACCGGATCCGGTTCGGCGGGGACGGAGCGCGGCTACCGCGTCTCCCGCGCCGTCATCCCGGAGGTCTGCCCCGCCGACCCGCACCGGATGGTGCTGACCGCCGACGCCGGCGGCCGCTGCGAGGTGTTCGCCCATGACGCCGCGACCGGCCGCACGCGTCAGGTGACCGACCGGGCGCACGGGACGCTGTACGGCACCGTGGACCGGGACGGAGCGGTGTGGTGGTTCGACGAGGACCTCGACGGCCGCGGCGTGTGGCGTGTGCAGGACTTCGACGGCGGTCCGGACACGCCGGGGCTGCCCCCGGCCCCGGCGGGCACCCCGAGAGGGCTGGCGATGAACGCCGCCGGACAGGTCGCCGTCGGCGTCGGCAGCCCGGAGGGGCTGGCCGTCTGGTTCGGGCGGCGCGGTGGCCCCGCACGCCTTGTCCACCGGGCGCCGGGCCCGTGGCGGCTGGCCGGGCTGTCACCCGACGGCGGCCTGCTCGCCGTCGGCGGACCGCCCTACGCCGACCGCGCGGTGACGGTACTGGCCTCCGACGGCCGCACGGTCGCGGAGTTCGGCGGCGGTGACCTGCCGGACTCCGGTGCCGCCGCGGGCCTTTGGGCGCGGGGCTTCGCCCCCGCCGGCTCCCCCTCAGGCGTCGCCTCCGGCGCCGCCGAACTGCTCCTGGTCACCGAGCACGGCGACCGCTACCGGCTCGCCACCTGGGATGCCCGGCACGGACTTCATGAGCACGGCTGGTGCACCTTCGACACCGAGATCGACGCCGTCTGGTACCCCGACGCCCGCCGGGTGCTCGTCCGCCAGGACAAGCACGGACGGAGCCTGCTGCACACGGCCGACCTGGAGCGGCACACGGTGGCCACCCTCACCACACCGCCCGGCAGCATTCCCGACGCCGCCCCCCGTACCGGCGGGGAAGTCCATTACGTGTGGACCGACAGCGCCACCCCGCCGCGGCTGCGCACCACCGCGACGGACGGCCCCGCCCGTGCGCGGCTGCCGGTGCTCGCCACCCTGCCCGAGGGCGTACCCGGTGCCCACCGTGAACTGTGGACACCGGGACCCGACGGCCCCGTACACACCCTGCTCAGCCTGCCGGAGCGCACCGGCGGGCGTCCCGCCCCGCTGGTGTTCCTGCTGCACGGCGGCCCCGCCGACCACGACCGGGACGCCTACGACGGCGTCGTGCACTCCCTGGTGGCCGCGGGCCTCGGCACCGCGCGCGTGAACTACCGCGGCTCCACCGGCTACGGACCCCGCTGGCGGGCCGCCTTCACCGACGGCGTCGGCCTCACCCAGGTCGACGACCTGGTGGCGGTGCGGGCCGACCTGCTGCGACGGGGCATGGCACGCCCGGACGCCATCGGGCTGTGGGGAACGTCGTGGGGCGGCGCCCTGGCTCTGCTGGCCCTGGGAGTACGGCCCGACCAGTGGCAGGCCGGGGTCGCCGTCAAGCCGATCGCCGACTTCGCCGCCGCGCACCGCACCGGCCTGCCCGCTCTGCGTGCCCTGGACGAGAGGCTCTTCGGCGGCACCCCCGAGGACGTACCGGAGCGCTACGCGCGGAGTTCGCCGGTGACGTACGCCGCCGCTGTCACGGCTCCCGTGCTGGTCGTCGCCGCCGAGCGGGACACCAAGTGCCCGCCCCGGCAGATCGCCGACTACCTGGCCGCGCTGCGGGCGGCGAACGTACCGCACGAGTCCCTGTGGCTGGAGTCCGGCCACGACGGCTACCGGGGCTCGGACCATGTGGCCACCCTGCGCCGTGCCCTGGAGTTCCTGCACGGCCATCTGACCAGGGGAACGCGCAGCGCGGCACCCACAGTCCCCCGCTCCGACCGGGGCGGGGCCCGTCAGGCCGGCGGCGCCCGCGCCTCCGGTCCCGTTCACCGACACCTCGAAGGGAGGCATGGCCATGCAGAAGGACGTCATCCACAACAACCCGCTTGAGGACGAAGAGGGGAACCGCAGCCCCGCCGTCACCATCACCATCACGGTCCCGATCCGCAACGCGGAGGACCACGACGAGATCTGAGCCACGGTCCCGGCCCGGTGTCTGAGCCACCGGGCCGGGGCGGGCCCGGTGCCCGCGAAAGCGCCGGGCCCGCCCACCGTAGCCCCGCCGCACGCCCGCGGACTGGCAACCGGCCAGCCCGCCCGCCCCGCCCCGCCCGTCAGCGACCGTCCTGAGGAGTCCGCCCATGCGCGTGCTGCTGGTCAACATGCCCTGGTCCCCCATCGACGTGCCCTCGCTCGCGCTGGGCATCCTCAAGCGCAGCGCCACCGAGAACCGGCCGGGTACGACCGCGGAGGTCTACCACGCCAACCTCGAATTCACCGACTGGATCACCGAGCGCACCGAGTTCGACAAGAACGACTACGAGTTCTACTCCCTCTCGTCCTACTTCCTCGGCTGCGGCGACTGGATCTTCTCCTCCGCGCTCTACGACGACCCCGGCTGGCGCGCCGAGGAGTTCACCGCGGCGCTCGGCGGCAAACTCTCCGACGCGCGAATGGAGAGATGCCATGAACTGCACGCCCTCGCACCGGAGTTCGTGGAGCGGACCGCCCGCGAGATCGTGGCACGGAAGCCCGACGTGGTCGGGTTCTGCTCGACCTTCCAGCAGAACACCGCCGCCCTGGCGGCGGCGAAACACGTCAAGCGGCTCGCACCGCACCTCACGACCGTGATGGGCGGCGCCAACTGCGATGCGGAGCAGGGGCACGCGGCGCACCGCAACTTCCCGTTCGTCGACTACGTCGTGCGGGGCGAGGGCGAGGCCGCGTTCCCCAGGCTGCTCGACGTCCTGGAAGGATCCGGCACCCCCCGCGCGATACCGGGGCTGTGCTGGCGGGACGCCGGGGGCACCTCGGTGGCCAACCCGATGGCCACGTCGCCGATTCCCCCCGCCGCCATCACCTCCCCCGACTACTCGGGCTATTTCGAGCGGCTCGCCGCCTCCGCGGCACGGCACTGGGTGGAGCCCAAACTCGTCGTCGAGGGCGCCCGGGGCTGCTGGTGGGGCGAGAAGCACCACTGCACCTTCTGCGGGCTCAACGGCACCTTCATGGAGTTCCGCAGCAAGGCCCCGGAACGGTTCTACGACGAGATCATGGAACTCGCGCGGACCCACCGGGTGCTCGACATGTACGTCGTCGACAACATCCTGGACATGGGATACGTGCGGACGGTGCTGCCGCGCATCGTCGACAGCGACTACGACCTGCGTCTGCACATCGAGATCAAGGCGAACATGCGCCGCTCCCAGCTCCAGACCCTCGCCGACGCGGGAATGATCTACGTCCAGCCCGGCATCGAGAGCCTCAACAGCCGTGTGCTCGGCCTGATGGACAAGGGGGTGAGCGGCTGTCAGAACGTACGGATGCTGCGCGACGGCTCCGAGGCGGGCCTCGCCGTCTCCTGGAACTACCTGCACGGCTTCCCCGGCGAACGCGACGAGGACTACGACCCGGTGATCGCGCAACTCCCGGCCCTGGAACACCTCAGGCCGCCCGTCGACCTCTCCGCCCGCATCGCCATCGAGCGCTTCAGCCCCTACTTCAACCGCCCGGAACTCGGCTTCGCGGCGCTGCGCCCGGACATCCAGTACCGCTTCACCTACGACCTGCCGGAATCCGAGCTCTACGACCTCGCCTACGTGTTCGAAGCACCCGACCGCGGGATCGGGCAGCAGACGGCCAAGCGGCTCAACGAGGGCATCAAGGCCTGGCACGGGGCGTTCGCCGCCAGCCGGCTCACCCACACCGACCTCGGCGACCGGATCGTACTCGTCAGCCGCAGGCGGGCGTTCGACTGGCGTACCAGGGAGCTGACCCATCCCGTGGAGCTGGCCGCCTTCCGGCTGCTGGACCAGCCGCACCACCCCTCAGCCCTGGCCCGGAAGATCACCGAACGGCTCGCCGCGGACTCCGGTGGGGGCGCGGACGGCACGGACGCCCTCGTCGACGAGGCGGCCGTCCGGGAGCTGCTGGAGCGGTGGCTGGACTGGGGCGTGGTCTTCACGGACGCCGGCCAGTACGTGCACATCGCCCCGGCCGCCGTCAACGAGGACCTCCTGCGCCTGGAGTTCATGCGCCGGGCAACGGCCGCCACGGAAGAGGCGACCGCCGCCGAGGCCCCGGCGCCGGCGCCGGTCGCCGCCCCCTGAGGCGGCCCTCGCCGCCGCCCCGTCTCCCCGCCCCCGTCCCGCATCCGCCCGCCCCGGCACCGAGGAGCACGATGGACACCGTCACCGCCTGGCGCGACTTCGAACCCGAGGCCGCCGGCCTGCCCGGCATGTCACTTGGTGAGCTGGAGGCATCCGGCCCGCCCGCCCAGACCGCCGCCCGCCTCTGGCAAAGCGGCGCCCGGCGTGTCCGCCTGCCCGGCTCCACCGACCTGCGGCCGACAACAAACGAGGACCCCGCGACCGCCGCCCGCACGGTGCGCACGCTGTGCCTGGTGCGGGAGCTGACGGCGCACGCCGTCTACGTCGAATGGGAACTGCGCACCGCGCCGGAGGCCGACGCCTGGCGCCCGCTCAACCACCTCCAGCCGCCCCTGTCCCTGTCCGGGCCGCCCGACCCGGAGTCCGCGCTGCGTACGTGGCGCAAGGAGCACTACCTGTGCAAGTGCCTCTGGCGGCAGGGGCCGGGCTTCATCCAGATCCGGGACCGGCGCTGGGGCGAACTCCTCCGTTTCACCGTGGACGAGCCCGAGTACCAGGAGGCCATCAGGCTGCTCGCCCAGGGAGCACCGGCGTCGGCAGTGCCTGCGGCCATCCTCGACACCTTCCGGTCCGAACGGCTCGTCGGGGATGTCGGACCGATGGTGTGGTGGTTTCCGTACCGGGTGCGGCGCTGGATTCAGGAGGCGATGGCCATCTGATGCGGCCGGGCAGGACGGTGGGCTCGACCGGTCGGCGGTCGGTGCCGCGCACGAGGCCGCGGGGCGGCGGGGACGTGGTCGGCCGCGTCATCGCACGCGACAAACCCTGCGCCGTCGACGGTCGTCCCCGGGATACTGGTCGCCCATGGATGAGGTCAAGGTCGTCGTTGCCCATTCCGAGCGCACGACCCTGCGTGTCGGTGACGTGTTCCTGAAGGTGGACACCGATCAGGCGCGCATCGACGTCGAGGTTGAGGCGATGGCCTTGGTGCCGGTCCCGACTCCGGAGGTCCTGTGGCGCAAGCCGTCCGTGCTCGCGCTTGCCGCCGTCCCGGGGACGGCACTCGGCCGCCTCGGTGAGCCGTCGACCGCGTCCCCGGCGGCGTGGGCCGCGGCGGGTGCCGCCGTCCGGAAGTTGCACGAGGCGCCGTTGCCGCCCTGGCCCGGCCGGCGCCGCCGGGGTCCCGACGAGGTGGCGGCGGAACTCGACCGCGAGTGCGAGCTGCTCGTGACGAACGGCATCCTGCCCGCCGGCCTGGTCACCCGCAATCGCCAGGTCGCCGAGGCCGCTCTCCAGCCGTGGACTGCGGTCTTCGCGCACGGCGACCTGCAGATCGAGCACGTCTTCGTCGACGGCGACGAGGTCACAGGCATCATCGACTGGTCCGAGGCGGGCCCGGGTAATGCCCTGTTCGACCTCGCCACCTTGACGCTCGGGCATGAGGAGCACCTCGGGGACGTCGTCGCCGGCTACGGCACCGATGTCGACCTCGACGTGATCCGGGCGTGGTGGTCGTTGCGAAGCCTGCTGGGGGTTCGCTGGCTTGTGGAGCACGGCTTCGACCCCTCCGCGCCGGGCTGCGAGGTCGACGTGCTGAGATCGCGGATGTGAGACCACGCAGGCCGACCGCTGCGCCGCACGTGGGCGGCCGGAGGGTGCAGCCGTCAGGGCAGTCGGGGCCGGCCGGCCCCTGCGGTCCGGGGACGGTGGTGGGGCACGGGCGCCTGACCGTACGGCGGCCGTACAGACCCGAACCGTGGACCCCGCGCCCGTACGGCGGCCGGCCGCGCCCCCGCCCCGGCGTGCTAGCCCAGTGCGAGCATCGCGTCGGCGACCTCACCGGCCGCTGCGTCGGGGATCGCGGTGGCGGCCTTCTCCAGCACGAGCAGCCGGGCACCGGGGATCTCGCGCGCGATGGCCTCGCCGTTGCCCACCGGGAAGAACAGGTCGCGACGGCCGTGGACGACGAGCGTGGGGATGTCGATCCGGGGCAGCCGCTCGCGCCAGCGGGGTGTGCAGTCGAGCTTCGAGAACACCATGCCCAGGTGATTCGCCATCTGGACCGGGGGTGCGGTGCCGGGGGTACGGTCCCAGATGCGCGCCCCGGTCGCGCGCGCGGCGGCGGGGTCGTCGCCGAGGATCGCCGCCCCGGCGGCGGTGAACTCCACCACCGCGTCACGGTCGCTCCAGTCGGGCATCGGCTGCCCGAACATCCGGCTCATCGTCGCCTCGTCGTGGTCGGGGAGGTCGTCGTCGGGCGGCCCGGGCGCGACCGCGCGGGTGCCGGCCAGGGTGAGCGCCGAGAACGCACGGGGGTGGTCGAGCACGGCCACCTGAGCAACCATCCCGCCGACACCGATCCCCGCCAGATGCGCGGGCCCCCCGCCCAGCACGTCGACGAGGGCCGCCGCGTCCGCGGCGAGGTCGCGCAGGGTGTAGGCGGGCGCATCCGGATCCGCGGTCGTCGACTCGCCGCTGTCGCGCAGGTCGTACCGCACCACCCGCCGCCCTCCGGCAGCAAGCCGCTCGCAGAGCGCGTCGGGCCAGGAGAGCATCGTGGTCCCGCCCGCGAGAAGGACGAGCGGCGCGTCGTCGGCACCGAAGGACTCGATGCCCAGGTCGACCCCGTTGGCGTGGACAGTGGTCATCGGATCTCCCCAGTCGGGGGTGCCAGTGGTGTGTCGCGGCCGTCACGGGAGACGGAGACGTCAGCGTAAAGGAGATTCATGCAAGGACAGACCCGATGCACCGCCAGGACTCATCGGTGACCGACGAAGACGGGTGTCCTGGACGATCCCGGCGGCGGCTCGACCACCGCCCTCTTCGAGGCTTACGCCGGTTCGACGAAGACTCGACGATCCGGACCGCCAACGCCGACAGCAGTCTCGGCGCGGAACACCTCGTGGCCTCATTCGACGGCATGTCCCCCGACCCCGGCCGCGACCCGGACGCCACCCTCAAGGACCTCCAGCAACTCCTCGACCAGCCCGTGATGGCCCTCGCCGCGCACGCCCGCCCGGCCAAGCACGTGTGGCACGCCTCCGTGCGCGCCGACCCGAGGGATCGGACCCTGTCCGACGAGGAACGGGCCGACATCGCCCGCCGTATCATCGCCGCCACCGGCATCGACCCCGGCGACGGACAGCCCGGCTGCCGCTGGGCCGCCATACGGCACGCGAACGACCACATCCACATCGTCGCCACCCTCGTCACCGAAGACGGCCACCGCCCCGACGACTACCGCTCCGGCGCACGAGCCCAGGCCGAAGCCCGGCTCATCGAAAAGGAACCCGGCCTCCACCAGGTCGCCCCCGGCGACGGCACCGCCGCACAGCGGCCCACCAGCGCCGAACACCACAAAGCCAGACGCCAGGGCCGCGAGCGCACCGCCCGCGAAGAACTCCGCGAAACCGTACGGCAGGCCGTGGCCGGCACGGCCGGCGAGGACGAGTTCCTCGACCGGCTCGCAGCCGCGGGCCTGCTGATCCGAACTCGTGCCGCGTCCTCCGGGGAGCCGAGGCCGCCCGCCAATCCGCCCAACACCTTCGTTCCGCCTACCGGGCCGCCGCCCCTGCACCGCTGTCGACTCTGGCACAGCGCGGCCGGCGCCTTCCGCCACCGCGGCAGCATCTCCATGCCGCCCAGCTCCGCGAGGCCCTACCGGAACTGGCCGAGCAGATCCTCAGCGAACCCGGCTGGTACGCCCTCGCCGCCGCCCTCGCCGATGCCCAACAAGCCGGCCACGACCCGTCCGCCCTCCTGGCCCAAACCGCCGGACGCCGTGAACTGGGCACCGCGGAGTCCGTCGGCGACGTTCTCGTATGGCGGTTGCGCCGCACGGCACACCTGCCCCTGGACACCCCGGAGCCCGCCACGGGCAGAACACCGAACTCACCATCCACACCACGGCGGCCTCCCCCGCACGCAGTTCGTACGGGACGCTCCGACAGCGGAACCAAAAGGTCCTACTGAGTGACCTGTACCGAGTGCGGTGCATACCGGGACTGGTTGATCCTGTCCACACGTGGTCAGGTCTGACCGCGGTGCCGGGCAGGCCACCAACAGCACGAGACCCGCCTGGACACTGCTTGGTACAACCGGCACGCCGGTCCCGCGGACGCGACGCACGCGACGTTCGAGGACTGCCTGCGCCACCTCGGGCACTGACCGGTTGCCGCGTGGCCGGTGGTGAGTACGTTCCGCTCGGAATTGGTCAATATCTGTGCTAGCGAGATGAGAGTTTGACGGGCCGCATGATGAGAGTTCTTGCCGCAGTGAGCGGAGTGTAATTATTCAACCGCCGAGGGCTGCTGCGGCGTGCTACTCTCGATCTCAGTTGCAGTTGTGGTTCCCAAAACTTCAAGTGCCCCCACTCGGCTCCTGCCGACGGGAGCGTTTTGTATTTCCGGTCATTTTCCGGGGCAGGGTAATCATCGCGGCGACACGGCATCCGCGCGGTGCGGATGCCGATGCACTGCCCCAAGGAGATATGACATGGCTGCTGGTACCGTGAAGTGGTTCAACTCGGAAAAGGGATTCGGCTTCATCGAGCAGGACGGTGGCGGCCCCGACGTGTTCGCCCACTACTCGAACATCGCCGCCCAGGGCTTCCGTGAGCTGCTCGAAGGTCAGAAGGTGAACTTCGACATCGCGCAGGGCCAGAAGGGCCCGACGGCCGAGAACATCGTTCCGGCCTGACACTGACACACATTTTGCAGCTGGGGCCCGCATCCTTCGGGGTGTGGGCCCCAGCCGCGCACGTTTCCCTCGGCGGTTTCACAGGCGGGACGACGCGGAGGAATTCGCAGTTTCGCTGGGCATGGATCCCCGTTTGGGGATGCAGACACGCCCTGAAGAGCTACACCGAAGTCGGCGCCCGGATTCTTACGCCCCACGCGCCACCTATTTCAGCACCTACGCCCACATGGATTTCCGTCGGCCAGAGTGCTTTCTATTTCCATCGGCCCATACCTGCAATTCTCCATGCCGCTCGTCGCTGCGGGGGATTCCTTGATATGCGCCGCATCGAGGAAGGTTCCGTATGAACCGCACACGCACGAACGACCGCTCGGCCCGCACCCGAGGGGGCAGTGCCAACGCAGGGAGGGGCGGCAGCCGCTTCGGCTCGCAGGCAACGCGCCGTTCCGCCGGGCCGGCCCGTTCCGGTGGTTACGGCCACCGGAGCGCCGCAGCGCAGGGTGAGTTCGCGCTCCCCACGACGATCACCCCCGCACTGCCCGCCGTTGAGCGCTTCGCCGATCTCTCCATGCCCGAGCAGCTGCTGGCCGAGCTCGGCAGGCAGGGTGTGGGCACACCGTTCCCGATCCAGGGCACGACGCTGCCGAACTCCCTGGCGGGCCGTGACGTCCTGGCGCGCGGACGCACCGGTTCCGGCAAGACCCTTGCCTTCGGCCTCGCCTTGCTCGCTCGTACCGCCGGGCAGCGTGCTGAGCCCCGCCAGCCGCTGGGGCTGATCCTGGTACCCACGCGTGAGCTGGCGCAGCAGGTGACGGATGCGCTCACTCCGTATGCCCGCTCCGTCAGGCTGCGGCTGGCTACGGCGGTGGGCGGGATGTCGATCGGCAGGCAGGCCGGCGCGCTGCGAAGCGGGGCCGAGGTCGTCGTCGCGACCCCGGGCCGGCTCAAGGACCTCATCGACCGTGGCGACTGCCGGCTGAACCAGGTGGGCATCACGGTGCTGGACGAGGCCGACCAGATGGCTGACATGGGGTTCATGCCGCAAGTCACGGCGCTGCTCGACCAGGTGCGTCCGGAGGGGCAGCGGATGCTGTTCTCCGCCACCTTGGACCGTAACGTCGACCGGCTGGTGCGCCGCTATCTGACCGATCCCGTCGTGCATTCGGTCGACCCGTCGGCCGGTGCGGTCACGACGATGGAGCACCACGTCCTGCACGTCCACGGCGCCGACAAGCACGCCGCCACGACCGAGATCGCCGCCCGCGACGGCCGCGTGATCATGTTCCTGGACACCAAGCACGCCGTCGACCGGCTCACCCAGGACCTGCTCAACAGCGGGATCCGGGCCGCCGCGCTGCACGGCGGAAAGTCGCAGCCGCAGCGCACCCGCACGCTGGCGCAGTTCAAGACGGGGCATGTCAGCGTGCTGGTAGCGACCAACGTCGCGGCGCGCGGCATCCACGTCGACAACCTCGACCTCGTCGTGAACGTCGATCCGCCGACCGATCACAAGGACTATCTCCACCGCGGCGGTCGTACCGCCCGCGCCGGCGAGTCCGGCAGCGTCGTCACCCTCGTCACCCCGAACCAGCGCCGCGGCATGGCCCGCCTCATGTCGGACGCCGGAATCCGGCCGCAGACCACCCAGGTTCGCGCGGGCGACGAGTCCCTGCACCGGATCACCGGCGCCCAGGTCCCGTCCGGCATCCCCGTCGTCATCAGCGGCCCGGTGGTCGAACGCCCCAAGCGCAGCGCCTCTTCCCGGGGCCGACGCCGCCCCGCTTCGGCGACCCGGCGCGCGCCCGCACGCAAACCCGTCTTCGACGCGGCAGCCTAGAACCTTCGTGATCAGGAAGCTGACCCCTCTCTGCAGGAGACACCTCTTGACACCGGTTCAGAAGCAGCCCCGCCCGGCGATCGCCGCCCCCGCGCACAGGAAGCCGACCGAGGTCATGGACGCGGCCGGACCGCGGGTCTGTGACGACATGAGTGTCGAGGTGGCGCTGTCCGTCATGACCGCCGCATGCGCGGACCGGCGCGTCGGCTGCGACCACGACGACCAGGGCACCGGTCTTGTCACCCGGACCGAACTTGCCGCCGTCCGCGACAGCCCCGCTTACACGGACAGCGTCCGCTCGCGCGACATTCTCAGCGACCACGCGCCGTTCACCTCCCCCGCGGCCACGATGGCCGAAGCCGGGCACGCGATGTGCCCCCGCCGGCTCGGGGCCCTGCCGGTGGTCGACGACCAAGGCAAAGCTCTGGGCGTCCTCGCCCTCTCCTGCTAAGCCGACTCGACCTGGACTGACCGTTCTCCCCTTCTCCCTTGTGAGGGTCACATGCGCTGCATCATCGCCCGCTTCCCCTTCGAGCTCACCAAGAGCGGCGTGCTCGAATCGATGAAGGGCATCAAGCCCGAACCAGGCACCGGCGAATTCGTGACCGTCGGCCGCCGCCACTATCCCGTCAAGCAAGTCGGCCAGGTCATCACCCGCCAGGACCGCCGTGACTTCACCGCCGGTGAAGTCCTCCGGGCCATGACGCGGCTCGGCTTCACCTGCCGTACCCTCCCCGAGGCCGCACCCGTACGCATCCTCAGCCCACTCCAAGAAGCCTGCGCGGTGCTCGGCACTCCCATGCCCGCTGGCCAGGGCAAACAGGCATGAGCCGACACCCGGACAGCAGTGTGGGCCCGACCGACGCGTTCCGGTCGGGCCCACACTGCTGCAGATGAGCGGACGGACCATCTGCTTCGCGGGCGTCCGCGACGAACCGGCCCCCTGGCCGTTCTCCCAGTGCACGTCCCCCATACACACCCCGCACAGCTCCGCCGCCCGCACGCCGGTGAGGTCGAAGAAGTCGGCGACGGGCCGGGCCTGGCGGTAGGCGGCCGTGGGCTCGCCAGCTTGGGAGTGTGCGCGGGCGGCGCGGGCGTGGAGCATGGCCAGCACCCGCCCGGAGGTGATCTTGTTTCGGTCCAGGGCCCGCTCGATAAGGCCGAAGGCACCGGAGGGGTCACCCGCGGCGTAGCGGAGGCTGGCCCAGAACGCGAGCGCGCTCGCGTTCATGGTGGCCACGCCGCCGGTCGCCGAGGCCCGCTGGGAGGTGGTGAAGCGCTTCTCGGCATCGGCCAGGCGTCCGCTGTCGTAGGCGTACCGGCCGAGGCGGCGAGGCCGATGGGGAGGTTGAGCCAGAACGCCCAGCGGCAGCCGGCGTGGTCGGCCAGCAGGCCGCCGATGATCGGACCGCCCGCCATGCCGAGCACCACATCCGGATGAGTCCCTCCGTCCGGGAGGCTGTTGGAGTTCGCGGATCAGGCGGTGACGAGCCAGACGTACCAGGAACCGTCACCGCCGATCTGCTTGACGATGCGCGGCAGCGCGGTGCCGACTACGGTTCCGTCCAGCATGGCCAGGAAGGCGCAGCCCAGCAGGGCAAACGTGATCGCCGTCCGGCGCCGGGGCACGAGCGGGTCGTACGTGTCATTTGTCGTTACCGGGCCTCCCCCGGGATCGTGAGCGCGCCGTTGAGGAAGAGGTCCACCAGTTCTTCAGTGGTCAGCGGATCCGGGGCGCCGGGGCGACCGGCAGACATGAGCAGCATCTGGAAGGCGTCCGCGAGCCGTTCCGGGGCCAACCGCAGGGAGTCCTGGTCGGGGCCGAACAGGGCGGCCAGGGCTGTGCCGGGATCCGGGAAAGGGCCGTCCTTGGCGGGATTGGCAGGTGCAGAGCGTTCCGGTCCCCCGGCCGACGTGAGGACGCCGGTAACGGCGATCACGCGCGTTATGTAGCCGCGCATCACCTCGGCCGCCTCGGTGAGCCGGGCCGCCAGTGGCTGGTCCAGTGCGATCGATTCCAGGTAGACGAGGGTGTCGTCGGGCCGTACCGCCTCGGTTATGCAGGCCGCGAGCAGGGCGTCTTTATCGGCGAAGGCCCGGAAAATCGTGCCCTCTCCAATGCCTGCGGCGCGCGCGATCTTCGCCGTGGACACGGAGGCGCCGTACTCGATGACGAGGGGAAGGGCCGCGGCGACGATCATCGCGCGGGCCTGGTCGGGGGCCGCATCGCGCCGGGAGGGAGCGGGGGAGGTCTCTGCCATACCTCCCAACTGTACGAAGTGGGTGCGGGATGCCGCTGCTGCTGGGGCTCGGTGAAGGCGCCGGGCTGGCCTCCTCCGGTGGGGGCCGGGCTGGCTTTCGTATGTCCGGGGCCCAAGGCCGGGGGGCGCTGTCTGGGGTCTGGTGTCCCAGGGCCGGGACGCAGTTGCCCGGAACGCTGTGCGTCCCGGGCAGCATGTGTGGGTGGGTGGCCGCGGTTCCGGCCAGTGGGGGGTTCCGGCGGTCTCAGGCCGCGGGTGAAGTTCCGTCGGTGCGGTGGTGTTCGGCGTTGATGCGCTGGGCTTCTTCGAGCTGGTCTTCCAGGATCACGATGCGGCAGGCGGCTTCGATGGCCGTGCCGCCGTCGACGAGTTCGCGGGCGCGGGCGGCGATGCGCAGTTGGTAGCGGGAGTAGCGGCGGTGACCGCCTTCGGAGCGCAGGGGGGTGATCAGGCGGTGTTCGCCGAGGGCCCGGAGGAAGCCCGGGGTGGTGCCGAGCATCTCGGCGGCCCGGCCCATGGTGTAGGCGGGGTAGTCGTCGTCGTCGAGACGGCCGAACGAATCATCTGCTGTCATCGCACCTCTTGGTGAATGCATCGGGGTGGAATACGGGGGCGGGATGGGTGGGGGTGGCATGCGTGGAGGGGCCCTGGTGCCGTGCGGCACCAGGGCCCCGAAGGGGCTGTTTACACCATCTGCCGGCCCTGACACGGCGCCGGCCTTCTGTGCGCGGACCCGATCAGGACGCTGTCGGGGCGCAGGGATCGCGGTTGCTTGACCGGAGACCACCTCACTATCGATGTCCTGCGGTACCCGGGCTCAGACGTGCGCCCGGGCGATCCTGATGGTGCCTGGCTCCTCCGTTTCTTCCCTCTGGGATCTGCCACTTGCCTACTGCTGATACTGCGAACTGCACTTGCTGAACTGCGGTACTGCTCACGGCGGCCCTTGATCCTGCGGGCCACCCGGTCCGGTCGTCAGTCCCGTCGCCGTCCTGCGACAACCTGGCTTCGGAACTCCACCACCGCACCGTCCTGCGCACTGCAACTGCGGGTACTGCCGGTCGGCAGTTCGTCTCTGCCAGACCTCACTGATCTCTGGTTACGAGAGAAACCATACCCACACCACCGCCCAATGTCTACTCCAGCCAACATAGATTTTCGTGTGCCCGGTGGTGAGGTGATCGGCCCCGGTCAGCGAGGGAAACCGGGGTCGCCCCCGGTTTGCGGGCCGCAGAGCGGGGCACAAGCCCCGGACAGACAGGACCGGGCGTGGATGATCCAAAGCCAGGGGGACCTGATGGACACGATGAGCCTCGACGTCGCGACCCTCCGCTGCGCCACGTCCCTCGCCGGGCCACGCGCACGCACCCGGGACTTCCTCGGCGGACTCCGGCCGCCGATCGCGGCCGAGGCCGCCGAGACGGTGGTCCTGGTCGTCTCGGAGCTCGTCACCAACGCCCTGCGCCACGGCGGCGGCGCCTGCACCCTTCAGCTGACCGCGCACCCGGACAGCATCGAGGTGGCCGTGCACGACCACAGCCCGCAGCCGCCGCGCATGCGCACCCCCGACCTGAACGACGGCACCGGAGGATTCGGCTGGCCCATGGTCCACCGCCTCGCCCGCACCACCGCCGTGCACCGCCGGGCAGACGGCAAGACCGTAAGCGCCCTCCTCGACCGCGGGCGCCAGTGCCCGGATACGGCAGAAACGGACCATGGGCTGTGTGCTCGCGGGTGCGCCGAGGGCCTGCTCCCGGGTATGCCGGAGGGCTGCCCCCACCGGCAGACCCGGAAGCGCGCGCCCTGGCCAGGTGCGGAAAGCGGGGGCCGCTCTCACGTGGCTTTCGGCCCCGAACTCCCAGCTCTATCCCCAAGGGCAAAGTAACCCGCGGGTAGGTTGATCCTTCACCGAGCCCTCGGCTACCGCCGGCAGGCCAAGGATCATCACTCGGTAGCTCGCCAACGGACTCGAAGCCCCGCGACGGGCCGAGCGGAAGCACACCGCCGTCCCTCCGCTACGCCGCACCCCCGCGACAACTCACACCGCGGCCTCCCGGCAACCCCCGGGGACATCAAGACCACCATCTACGACACTCCCCCATGGGTCCCCCGCAATCAGCGGGCCAGCGCCAGGAAGCTCTTGTCGGCGATCAAGTTTTTCCCCAGGTTGGGTGGTTTGAGCGTCATGTAATTCTGCATCCTGAATTCTCCTAATTGGCCATGGGTAGCGCGGAAGTCGAGATCGAGGGACCTGGTCGTCGCGGAACTGCTCAAGTTTCTCGTTCCGTGGTTCGGATGGCCGATGGGCAGCCCGGATGGCGAGAGAACGTTCGTCGTGGTCGACATCACCGAGATCTACGTGCACTGGTACGCGGGCCGCTCGAAGAGCGAGCTGGCCGCGTCGCTGGGGGTAGACCGTAAGACGGTCAGGAAGTACCTGGCGCCGGCGGAAGCGGCCGGGATCAGCCCGGGCGGCCCGCCGATGAGCGGGGCCGACTGGTCGAAGCTGATCAAGGAGTGGTTCCCCGGTCTGATCGACAGACGGCTCAGGCAGGTGACCTGGCCGGACATCGACCAGCACCGCGACTACATCAAGAGCCTGCCCGGGACGGTGACCGTCTCCACGATCCACCAGCGACTCCGCGACAAGCACAAACTCCAGGTGTCGATCTCCTCGTTCCGCCGCTCGGTGCACGCGACGCTTCCCGATGAGGTGGCGAAGTTGTCGGCGTACTCCTCTGAGTGCTCCGCCAAGTACAGACAAACGTGAACCGCTTGACGGCTGGCGAGATGGTCAGGACTGGCTGGCCGCGGGCAGCTTCGGGGTTCTCCCCGGGGGCTGTCATGATCTCGGGCATGGACGAGGGGCCTTGACCCCGAATCTGGGACACGGGTTATGCGGGTGGTGCCACCGTAGTTGATGTTGTTCGTGACGCTGTCTCATAGGCGATCGGGCTGCGGTGTCCGAGGCGGGAGTGGCGGCGTCGGGTGTTGTAGCGGTGCAGCCAGCGGAACGTGTCGAGGTGGGCCTCACGCTCGCTGGACCAGCCTGTTCGGCCTTGGAGCGTCTCGCGTTTGAATGTCGCGTTGAAGGACTCGGCGAGCGCGTTGTCCGCGCTGGAGCCGATCGCGCTCATGGACTGGCGGACGCCGGCTTGGCGGCACGCCTCGGCGAACGCCCGGCTGGTGTACTGGGCGCCGTGGTCGGTGTGCAGGACTGCCCCGGCAAGGCTGCCGCGGCACTGCTCGGCAGCGGCCAGGGCATCGGTGACGAGGTCGGCGCGCATGTGATCGCCCAGGGCCCAGCCAGCCAGGCGGCGCGAGGCGAGATCTATCACGGTGGCCAGGTAGAGGAACTTGCCGCCGTCCAGCGGGAGATAGGTGATGTCGCCGACGTACTTCGTGTTCGGCTCGGTGGCGGTGAAGTTGCGGCCGGTCAGGTCCGGGGCCTTCGCTGCGGCAGGGTCTGCGACCGTGGTTCGGTGCCTGCGACGCAGCCGCACACCTGCCAGGTTGATGCTCCGCATCACGCGGGCGACTCGCTTGTGGTTGACACGTTCGCCGGCCTCGCGGAGTTCGGCGGTGACTCTCGGGATCCCGTAGGTGCCGTCCGATTCTTGGTGCACAGCTCGTATCCGTGCGGCGAGGCGGGCGTCGGTCGCCTGCCGGGCAGCCCGGTCCGCAGCCGTCGCGCGCCAGTAGTAGAAGCTGGAGCGGGCGATGCCGAGAATGGTGCACAGCCGCTTCACGCCGTAGCGGCGCTGGTGGTCGGCGACGAACTGGAAGCGGTTCACCAGCGCGTCTCCCCCGCGAAATACTTCGCGGCCTTCCGCAAGATCTCGCGTTCTTCCTCCAGCTCGCGGATCTTCTTGCGCAAAGCGGCGTTCTCCGCCTCCAGCGGAGTCGGCGGCTCGGCCGGTGCTTGTGCCCGGCGTCCCCGGGGCCGGCTCGCTCCAGCTGCCCGGACCCAGTTCCGCAGGGTCTCGGGGTTGATCCCCAGATCGGCAGCGACCTGCCGGATCGTCGCCTCGGGCCGCGACTGGTACAGCGCGACCGCGTCCGCCTTGAACTGCGGCGGATAGTTCTTCATGACCACGAGATGTCCGTTCTCAGATCCTCAGGATCCAGTGTCTCGTGTGTCCAAGATCAGGGGTCAAGGCCCGTTTGTGCTCCTTGCCCCAGTAGTACGTCAGCGCCTGGCCGTGCGGGTCGATGACGTAGTCGAGGTTCCAGCGCCATGCCTGCTGGCACCAGGAGTCCTTGAACGCGGTGGCATGGCACGGCTCCCCGGAGTGGTTGCCGAAGACCGGCACCGTCCACACCGACTGCGTGGTGGTGTCGCCGTCCTTCCAGCCGGGCAGCCGGTGGGTGCCGAAGTAGTAGCGCACCCCGTCGGGGGCGGTGACACGCCAGTACTCGAGATCGCCACGAACAACGTGGTCATGGCAGCGAACACCAGCCGTCCGTCGTGCCCGAACCACGTCAGAGCGGCAACGACCACGAGCAACGCCAGGGCCAGCGGAATCCGGCCCGACGCTATGACGGGGAACACGGCGATCGCGGCGCTGCCGGCCGCCGCGACGGAGATCCCGATGGTCAGCACGAAGTCGACCACCAGCGCGCCGATCGGCACAAAAGTCCAGCCCGGCCCGAAGGCCCGCCCAGCGGCCGCGGCCGCACCGCCCCCCTCGGGAAAGCGCCGCACCAACTGCCAGTAGTTCGCGATGACAAGGACAATCAGGCCGATGACCAACGTCATGGTGGGCAGCAGGAGGGCCAGGTCGCCGTGCAGGGCCCGCAGGGCGGCCTGGATCGCGTACGTCACGGAAGAGACCGGGTCGGCGATCACGGCGAAGGCGAACGCGAAGAAGAGTAGCGGGCGCCGCGGGGCGTCAGCCCGCGCCAAGCGTCATGAGCCTTCCGGGGCCTCTTCCCGTCCAGCGTCTGACACGCCCGCGACGCGTCCCGCGTGCCCGACGCACGCGGTGAGGTCGCAGGCGCGCCGATACCGATGGCGGGAGCATTCACCGCTCGTGGCTCGTCTCGATCCCGCTGCCACGTACGGTTCGGTCAGGCCCTACCTTCAGGCCGTGCTGCCCTCCTGAGCTGGGCTGAGCACTCAGTGGGCCCGCACGGTTGCTGACTTGGTACTCGTGGGCGGTGTCTGCTGTCACGGCCGGTAGACCATGTCGATCAGGCAAGCAGCGATCAGCATCCATGCCCCGACACCTAGGACCCATACCGTCTCAGTGATGATCCCGGTGACGGCCAACACCACCGCGAGCAAGCCCAGGCCCCACTCGATACGCCACATCTGCTCATCGGGACGGGAGCGTCTCACGAGTTTGCTCGGTACGTACGCGGTGCCGGCCTACCGGTATCCGTTGCCGTGTTCCGCAGACTTATGTCCAGTACGGTGGCGGCCGTTCCTGTCGAGGGGCGGGGGATGGGCCGGGAGTATCCCGACGACGCCCACGGTGAGAATCCAGCCATCGCTCCGCTCCTTCTGCCGTAACCGCTGTTGCCGAGCGTGGCAGGTTGCCGTGGATGTCAGGGCACGCACATCACCGTAGCTTTGGAATCCATACGGACACTTGACGATCGCGTGTGCTGTGTTGGTGCATCTGGTGGACCCCGTTTCCGGCCAGCCGGGCATTCCATGGTCGGCAGCGGCGGTCTCCAGGATGTAGCGGTGCAGACCGTAGCGGAGCACCACCGTACGTGCAGAACATCGGGCCCGCGGCAGCCCGAAGCACTCGGCGTTCGTGCCAGTAGTCCGGGGCCGTCGTGTCCACGCGGAAGATCGTCCACGCATTCCGGTCACTCTTGCTGCGAGCACGACGCCGGCTGCTGCGCCCGCGCCCCCGCATGCTCCCGGGGCTGCTGTCCGCCGGCCGCCGCCTTGCGCGTAATCGCGGACACCCGACGACGAGTGCTGCCCGACTTTCTCCGCTCTCCAGGTCCGCCGCGTGCGACCGTCCCTTCCCCGGCCTTCGCCTCGGGGCGACCGACAACTGCCGGACCTGGGAAAGGTGCTTTCAGATCAGACGGGCGAGCAGGCCGTGAAATGTGCATGGTTCGGCATCGTGGTGGCGGCTAGGGTGTGGAACCGGATGTTGATGGTTTGCTGACGGAGTCCTGACGCCGGTTGCGCCAGCCGCCCCGGGCAGGGAAGGGGGCCGCTGTGCGAGGCTGGCTGCGTTCGACCAGCCGTTCCCTGCTGGCCACGCACCCCGCGCGACTGGTCGTTCTGGCGTTCGGTCTGGTCGTCCTCATCGGCACGCTGCTGTTGTCGCTGCCGGTGGCGGCCGAGGATCGCTCTGCGACGGGCTTCGTGCCGTCGTTGTTCACCGCCACCTCAGCGGTGTGCGTGACGGGCCTGACGGTGGTGGACACCGGAACCCACTGGAGCGCCTTCGGCGAGGGCGTGATCCTGGCACTGATCCAGGTCGGTGGCTTCGGGATCATGACCTTGGCATCGCTGCTGGCATTGCTCGTCGCCGGCAGACTCCGGCTGCGCCTGCAACTGACCGCGCAAGTGGAGACGAAGACCCTCGGCTTGGGCGACGTACGCCGGGTGCTCCTGGGCGTGGCGGGCACCACGCTGATCGTGGAGTTGTCGGTGGCGGCGCTGCTGGCGCTGCGTTTCCGTTTCGGCTACGACCAGGGTGTGGGCGAGTCCGTCTACTCCGCGCTCTTCCACGCCATTTCCGCCTTCAACAACGCGGGCTTCGGACTGCACGTGGACAGTCTCACCCGCTACGCCACCGACCCGTGGGTGACAGTGCCGGTCGCTGCGGCCGTCATCTGCGGCGGCCTGGGTTTCCCGGTGTTGCTGGAGGTATTGCGGTACCGGCACCGGCGGCGGGTGAGCGGTCGGCGTGGCTGGTCGCTGCACGCCAAGCTCACCCTGACGACCACCGCGGTCCTGCTGGCCGTCGGGGCGGCTCTCACCTGTGCGCTGGAGTGGTCCAACGGTGCGACCCTCGGCCCGTTCGGTACCGGCGAGAAACTGCTCAGCGGCTTCTTTCACTCGGCCATGACCCGCACCGCGGGCTTCAACGCCGTCGACATCGACGCACTGCACCCGGCCACACTGCTGGTGACCAGCGTGCTGATGTTCATCGGCGGCGGAAGCGCCGGCACCGCGGGCGGCATCAAGGTCACGACCTTCGCGGTACTCGCGGTCGCCATGGTCGCCGAGGTGCGTGGCGAGCCCGCCGCCGAGACCATGGGCCGCCGCATCCCGCCGGCCGCGCTGCGGCAGGCGCTGACGGTGGCGCTGCTCGCCATCGGACTGGTGATATCGGCCACCGTGGTACTGCTGACCATGACCCAGGAGAAGTTCGAGGCGGTGCTCTTCGAGACCGTTTCCGCCTTCGGCACCGTCGGCCTGTCCACCGGCATCACCGCCGATCTTCCCGCCGCCGGCCAGGTCGTCCTCGTGCTGCTGATGTTCGTCGGCCGCGTCGGTCCCATCACTCTGGTGTCGGCACTCGCGCTGCGCGAGCGCACGCGCCGCTTCCAACTGCCCGAAGAACGCCCCGTCATTGGATGACCATGAGCAATTACCTGCACCACCTCCACCGCAGGCGCGGGAAGCGGCAGGCGGGCGGCGGCCGCCGGCAGGCCGGAGCGGACCGGATCGCCGTCATCGGCCTGGGCAGATTCGGCGGCTCCCTGGCCGACGAGCTGACGCGCCGTGGATGGGACGTCCTGGGCATCGATACCGATGCCCGGCTGGTACAGAAGTACAGCGACGCCCTCACCCATGCAGCCGCTGCGGACTGCACCGACCCCCGAACCCTGGAGCAACTGGGTGTAAATGACTTCACCCATGTGGTGGTCGGCATCGGCACCGACATCCAGGCGTCGATCCTGGTCGCCTCGAACCTGCTGGAGGCCGGTGTGACCAACATCTGGGCGAAGGCCGTCAGCCGTCAGCACGGCCAGATCCTTGAACGGCTAGGCGTGCACCACGTCATCCTGCCTGAGCACGAGATGGGCGAGCGCGTCGCCCACCTCGTGACCGGCCGGATGCTCGACTTCATCCAGTTCGATGACGACTTCGCACTCGCCAAGACCGTCGCGCCGAGGCTCGCCATCGGCGTCCCATTGGGCGAGAGCCGCGTCCGCACCCACCACGGCGTCACCGTGGTCGGCATCAAGCGCCCCGGCGAGGAGTTCACCTATGCCACCGCCGAGACGGTCCTGGAGAAAGGCGACGTCATCATCGTCACCGGACGCACACAAGCGGTCGAAACCTTCGCCGAACTCACCTGAGCCGCCACGGCGACTGCGCATCCACGCACTCCACCGACGCGGTGAGCAGGGCGCCGACGCGCTCGTCACGACCGGGCGCGGTCCGGCCCTGGCTGTCGCTGCTTCGGTACATCGTGGCCTGCACCCCGGTCTGTCTCGTTCGGCAGGCCGACGAGGTCCTCGACGTCGAACATCCGGGCGATGGGCACGTCGGTACTGGAGTGAGCCACGATCGAGAACGCGATACAGACCGCGATCAGCGTGAACGCTTCCTCGCCCTGCGGGACCTGGGCCTGCAGCACCAGGAGCCCGTAGACGACCGACGCGAAGCCCTTCGGTCCGAACCAGGCCGCCGTCAGCCGTTCACGCCGGTCGAAGCGGGTTCCGAGCAGGGACAGCAGGAGAGAAGCCGGCCGGATCAGCACGATAGCCAGCACCACCGCCACGTACCCGCCCCAGGACAGGTCCCCGAACAGCTCCGGAGTCAGCAGCGCCCCGAACACCAGCAGCGCGGCGAACTTCGCCAGCTCCGCCAGCGACTCTCCGAGCGGCTCGAACGCATCCTTGGCCTCCGGCGAGAGGGAAGCCAGGACCGCACCGGCGGAGAACGCCGCCAGGTAAGGGTTGGAGTGGGTCAGGTGGCAGATCGCGTAGAGGATGATCCCCACCGCCAGCGGCAGCAGCGGCTGCAACTTGGGCTCCGCGCCCAGCAGCCGGAACCGCACCAGCCAGTACACCACCAACGGCGCCGCGACCCCCAGCGCTAGACCGCCCGCCAACTCCAGGCCGATCTTGCCGAGATCCGCCTCGGCCCCGTGCCCGGCAGGCCCGGCGGCAGCGATGAGAATGAGCACCACGGGCAGCGCGAGGCCGTCGTTGATGCCGCTCTCGACATTCAGCAACTGACGCAGCCGCGCCGGCACTTCCTTGCGGCTCACGATCGCCGAGGCGAACACCGGGTCCGTCGGCGCGAGCACCGCACCCACCAGAAAGGACGTCGTCCAGTCCAGACCCACCACGAAGTGCGTGACCAGGGCCATACCGACGAAGGCCAGCGGCATCCCAAGCGCCAGCGCGCGGGCGGGGTACCTCCACGCGCTGCGCAGAGCAGGAAACGACACGTGCATGCCGTCGGTGAACAGCACGGCGAACAATGCGAGATCGGCGGTAACCGCCACCAGGTCACTGTCCGGCGTGATGTGGATCAGACCCAGGAATCCGTCGCTGACCAGGGCACCACCGACCAGAAACAGAAGCGACGTGGAGAGCACCGAGCGGGCCGCCAGGCCGGACAGCAGCACCGCCACCAGCAACGCCACCCCGAAGACCGCGATAAGTACCACGACAGAAGCCCCGATCAGCAAAGAGATCGTTCCCTGCTCGCCGACCAGACTTCCCGGCACAGCGCCGGGAACCCTATCCCACTCCCGCGCACCCCTCCACCGCTGCCGCTACCCAGAGCACGTACCGGGACAGGCCCTGCCCCGCTGGCCACGGACGAGTGGGACAGCTCGGCATACACCTCGGGCCCGGTCACGCCCTTTGCCCCGGTTCACGCCGGAGGATGCGGAGGACAACCGATGCCGCCCCTGATACGACTCGGCGACCGCATGCGGCCGACCGGCACTGCCAGGACACCGTCCTTTGCCGCTCGGGGATGTGCCGCCCTCAGTACCCGTACGAGCGCTGTGATCGCAGACGACGTAGGAGGCGAAGACGCCCGGGACGGCCTTCTGCGGTGTCATGAACGGCGGGGACGTCAGCAGTGCGCGCACCCTCGTCGCCCGCAACGGCCGAACGCCCGCTGCGGCGGGTTTCGGTCGTACAGGGGGTCACAGGCCGCTGGTACGGTGGCGGCAGGTCTTCGGTGAGGACTGAGGGGAGCATCTGGTGTCGTTTCCTCGAAGGAAATGACCCGGGCCGACGCCACCAGGATCGGGCACGAGGAACTCCACGCCGCGTGCGACGACTTCGCCGGATCATGGGACTACGGGTTCAGCCAGCTCTCGAAGATGACCAAGGGCGTGTCATCGTTCACCAACACGGCGGCCGACGAGTTCGCCAAGTTGGACGAGAAGCTCTACAACGAGCTGATGGGCAAGGGCGGCTGAGCGGGAGCCGTCATGCGGATGCGACGATACCTGCGCAAGATGCTGGAAGAGGGCGACGCGCTCGGGGAGTTCAGCACGCCGATCCCGTGGCCGTCAGTCTGGCTCTTCGCCAAGTTCGCCTACTGCGCGGAGCAGTTCGGCTACCGCTATGCCGGGCTCGCCACCGGCGTTCCCGCCGATCTGCGGCCGCCGCTGCACACGTTCCGCCGCCTCCCCGATGCCAGCCGCCGCGCCGAGCGCACCGGTCGCGACTATCCGCGCGCGCTTCGGCGAGGCCGGCTGCCCGGCATGTACCCCTGGCCCGTACCGCTGATCGCCCGCGGGCCTGCCCGGCGTGAGGTACGGCTGCTGCACGCACGGATCAAGGCCGACTACTTCGGTGTGGTGGGGTCGGAGCCGGTGCGGGGGCTGGCTTTCAAGGTCTTCGCCGTCGTGATGGTGGCCGTTTTGGTGAGCGGGGGTGTCGGTGAGCCGCTGGTGTTCGTCGCCGCCGGCGGGCTCGCCGCGGCGCTGATCCTGCTGATCGTGTTCTCGAAGGTGGTCATGCGCAGGCGCCGTGCGTCGTACCTGCGGCTGCTGGCGCGCGAGGGAATTCAGTGGCCCCCGCCGGCGGCGCCGGAGCGCTGAGCCGCATCGCTTTCCTCGTCGTGCTGCTCTTCCGGGGTATCGAAGGAGAAGGTCCGGCCGATGGCCGAGAGCCGCTCGGTGTACGCCGTCAGCAGGTCGACGCAGGGCGTGGAGATCGTGACGTACACGATGTAGTCGTGAGGTGCCGGGATGATGAGTTGGAGGACGGCGAGGGAAACGGTTTCGGGTGCCATCGCCGGGCTGCCGACCGGTGGTGCGTCCCCGTCCTGCAGCGACGCGGCGATGTCCGCGGATGCGACCGCGCGCACTGACGCCGACATCACTCCGGGGCCGCACGGCAGGTGCACGGCGAGCAGTGTGTCCTTCGTACCCTGCCGGCCTTTCGCCCGCGGGAGGTCGATCTCGGCCAGGCCCCGCTCCCCGGAAAAGAAGGACTGCTCCTTGGCCCGGTAGATACCCTCCGCGGCCAGCAGGCGGTCGCCGTGCCGGCTCGGGCGGGCGGAGACGGCCAGCAGGCCCTGGGAGAGCCGGTAGCCGTCGTCGGAATCCTCGATCCCCAGGCACACCGCCACGTCCACGAGGGTCTCCTCGGCCACGAGCAGCGTGGGCAGGCTCCGCAGCATCTGCCGGGCATACGCGGCACGTTCCACCTCGTCCGCTGCGGGGAGCAGTTCGACGGCCGCCTCCTGCCAGCCGTCGAGCCGGATCGGATCCCGGACGTGCACGAAGGCGCCGGGCAGTTCGTAACGGAAGGCGTAGGGGACGTTCTCCGGTACGGCAACCTTCGGTGCCGGCTTGCCGCTCATGCGTGTCACCCCCCTGCCCGGGGCGATATGCCGCTGTCGAAGGTGGTGCCGGCGGATGCGAGCGGCTGGCTGAGATCCCGGTTGGGCTCCACGAAATCCCACACCTTCGGCGCCGTGCCGACCAGGGGGATGTCACCGGTGTTCCAGTCGCCGTACCAGGGTGCCCCGTCCTCGAAGAAGAACCGACCGTTGATGTTGGAACCACCTGACAGGCCGACGCCGCCCTGCGTCCACCTCAGGTCCCTCAGCCGCCCCGACGAAATCATCGACTCACCCTGGCGGATCATGTTGCTCCCCTTGTCGATCCAGCGGTACGACTGCCGCATCTCCCGGAACGCCTGCAGGGAGTTCTGCGCGCCGGTACGCAGCCCCTGGAACCCTTCCTTCACCTTCCACGGCTTGCGCATGAAGTTGGAGGCCATGGCCTTGAAGCCGGCCGTGTTCTTCAGGGTCTTCGCCGCGTTGAGGCTGTCCGTTCCCAGGGTCCTGATGGCGGTGCCGGCACTCTTGAGGTCCTTGCCAGCCTTCGCCAGCCGCATCCCCTTCACGGCCCGGAACCCCGCGAAAACCCCGGCCGCGTCCCAGGCAAGGGTCTGCCACGTCACGCCCTCCGCGCCGCCGAGGAACGCGGCCCCGTGGAACAGCAGCGCGCCGCCCGCCAGGGCGAGGCCGATCCATCCGAGCCCGGGCACACCGAGGAGGGCCAGGATCCCGACGACCATCGCGGCATCGGCCAGGAAGTCCCCGATGGCCTTCCAGAAGTCGGGATCCGTGATCGAGGCGAAGGCGTTCTCCAGCATGTTGCCGAGATCGTTGATCCTCCGCTCGAACCAGTTGGGCTTCGGCGGGGCGTCGTCCGCGGCTTCCCGAAGCCTTCTGGCGGCGGACCGGGCCTCCGTATTGAACTCGCCGTTCAGGTTGCGCGCACGGGTACGGATGTCCTCCAGCTCGCCCTGCGCGTCGCTCAGCGCCCGCTTCTTGCCCTTCTGTTCCGTCTCGTGGTCTTCCTTCTCCCGGTCGGACATGCCCTCGGTGTCGGCCGGCAGCCCGTCCACCGCGCCCTGCGCTGTACTCACCCGCCCGGCGGCATCCGCAGCTTCGCTCTCCAGGCGGCGGGCCGTGGCCTGGAAGCGGGCCAGGCTCGTGTGCCACGACGAGAGCGCCCGGTGTGCTTCGTCGAGGGAGCCCAGCGCCTTCTTCAGGTAAGGCGGTATCTCGGAGACGCTCTCGCTGAACTTGTCGGCGGCCTTCCCCACCCAGATGCCGTCTGAGGCGCCGATCTTGTTGACCTCGGTGTGCGCGGAGTTGCCCTCGCCGCTCACCCTCCCCACCAGCGACACCAGCGTCGACAAGTCGTCGAGATCACCCCGGGGCCGGGTCGAAGCCTAAATGGGAGAAGTCCCCCTCAGTACTCACACGCCCTCCCTGCAGTCATCGCCTGAACAGACCTGCGGTCTCGGTGAACAGCACGCTACTACTCCCTGATCGGTTCCACGCCGGGTGGCGATGCGGGGCCGCCAGCAAGCCGAATCCGTCCGGGCCCGGTGAACGGAGTGGTGCCCGTGAGGATCTCGGGGCGGTGCCGGCGGCGGGGCTCGAAGCCCTCTTCGACCGGCCTCCGGTGACACATCACATCCGTGACTACAGTGACTGTAGGGATTCGATGACGTTTCCAGGGATCCCTGGACCTCACGTTCCGAGATCTCTGAGTGGGGTCGCAGGCGGTAGTGGTGTCATCGTCACGACAGGTGGTCAGTGTGACGCGCATAGCTGTGAAGCAGTTTGGCGTGATCCGCTCCGGTGTAATTGGTGAGGAAGCCGGGTGAGGGCTGCCTCGGTTGGCAGCCACCCTCACCCTCAACGGCCAGACCCACGAGCTGGTCAAGGACGACAGCAGCGACGAGTGGCGATTCAAGGACGACGATGGCACGACCACGATCGTGCCGTAGACGTGCCCCTTGCGCAGGGCGAATTCGTCCACGCCGAGCACTCGCGGCGTGACCGGCTCCGGGTCGGGCAGAGCTCGGACCAGCCGCAGCAGTGTCGATCGGCTGACGACCGAGGCCAGCGTCTTCACCAGCCGGGGACCGGCCCGGCCTGCCAGCATCAGCCCCACCGTCCGCAAGACCCCTTGCAGGCCGACGCTCCGGGCGGCCGTGGCGGAAGGTGAGCCCGCTGACCTGCTCGGCGAACGTCGCCCGCGGACACGCGTGTTCGCGGCAGCGGAACCACCTCACCTGTAAGGCAATCACCACCGGACGCCCGCCGACCGAGCTGTCCGCCAGTCGCCGCACGTACCGGCTGTGCACCCGCTCGGAGAGCACCCCGCAGCCCGGACACGCGGCCCGCAGAGAGCGGGCACGGGCTCGAATCACCACCAGTTCGTGGTTGGAGTCGATGGCGTCAACCGCGACGTCGTCGGCCTGGCGGAACCACAGGTCCTGGAGGAGCGCGTCATCCACGGCCAGCCATGATCGCGGATTCGGTGACCCTCCGTGGCTCCAGCACGGAAAATGATCCAGAGCCACGATTCGCGCGTCGCTGACAATGTGCTCCCCGCGCCCGCGGGGTTGGTCCCGCCTCGGGGCTGATGAGATCACGCGCGCTGGAGTGCTCCCCCCGCCCGCGGGGTTGGTCCTGCACGGTGACTGCCTTCCCAATCCCAGCGCCGTCAGCTGCGCGCAACCGGGCTGAAGGCAGCGTCTTCGAATGGCACGGCCAAAACGCGTGATCGTGTGGCGCTCGGGCCAGCAGCGGGCCAGCTAAAGATCTCTGCGACTCTCCGGCATGCGGACGCTGATGAGAACTCAGCAGGAAACCGCAGGTCGAAACGATCCCTCTCGGAGGTCTCTGGGTGGGGCGGGTGGGACTCGAACCCACGGCCGACGGATTACGAGTCCGTCGCATCACCGTTCGCCTGAAAGCGGCCGCCCCGACCGCCCCTGGGTGTAAGCAGTTGCAGCTTCGACTTCCGTAGCGAAGATCAACAGTGCCGACGTTCCCGTCTCCGAGCGCTCGACAGCGCAGTAAAGGGCAGGCTGACGGGGCGCCGAGAACGCTGTTCTGTCCAGTTCATCGAGGCATTCGGAGCAAGATCAACGAGCGTCAAGACACCTCGGAGAGCGTCATCTCAGCGTCAAGATATCGCCCATATCGCACACAACGCGCATCATGCGCATCACGAAAACCGCAGGTCAGGACACCTTTTCGGCCCTTACAAGCACTGCCACGCACTCCATGTGGTGGGTCATCGGGAAGAGGTCGAAGGCTCGGATCCACTTCGGGGTGTAGCCCGCGGCGGTGAAGTAGGAGAGGTCTCGGGCGAGGGCTGCCGGGTCGCAGGCGACGTAGGCGATGCGGCGGGGGTGGAGGGCGGTGATCTGGGTGATCACCTGGCGGCCGGCGCCGGCGCGGGGCGGGTCCAGGACGACGAGGTCCGCCTCGGTGATGCCCGTGCGGGGGAGGACGCGGTCGACCTTGCCCTGTTCGATGCGGACGCGGTCCAGGTCGGCGAGGTTGTGGCGGGCGTCCTCGACGGCGCGTTTGCCCGACTCGATGCCGAGGACCGCGCCCTTGGGACCGACCCGTTCGGCGAGGGCGCCGGCGAAGAGGCCGACGCCGCAGTAGAGGTCGAGGGCCATGTCGCCCTTCTTCGGCATCAGGCCCGTCATCACCGTCTCGACGAGCAGGTCCGCGCCCCGTGCGTGCACCTGCCAGAAGCCGCCCGCGCCGACGCGCCAGGTGCGGCCCGCGGCGCGTTCGCGGACGAAGTCGCGGCCGTGGACGCGGTGGATGGCGGCCGGGGCGCCCGGGGTGCGGGGCTCTTCGGCGCGGAGTACGGAGACGGGGCGGTCCAGTTCGACCAGGGGGAGCCGGCCGCCCGGGCGCGGGGTGAGGATGACCTGGCGGTCGCCGGAGCCGGTGGCGGCGATGGCCTCGACCGTGGCCAGTTGCGGCCACTCCCGGCTCTCCACGCCCAGCTCCTCCACCTCCGGGGCGGCGATCAGGCAGCGGTCCACGGGCTGTACCTCGTGCGAACGGTGCTTGCGCAGGCCCGCCCGGCCGCCGGGGTCGATCGCGTACTGCACCCGGGTGCGCCACGCCGGCACCTCGCCCTTCGGCACCTTGTCGCCGGGCACCGGCTCCACCGTGCCGTCCCACCCCGCGTCCTCGGCGCTGAGTCCCGCGAGCCGGCTCAGTTGCTCGGCGAGTACGTCGGCCTTCAGGCGGCGCTGCGCGCCGGGGGCGACGTGCTGGAAGTCGCAGCCGCCGCACTTGCCGGGGCCGGCGTAAGGGCACGGCGCCTCGATGCGGTCCTTCGCCGGCTCCAGCACCCGTACCGCGTCCGCGCGCAGGAAGCGTGCGCCGGCGCGTCCCTCGGTGACCCGGGCCACGACCCGTTCGCCGGGCAGCGTGTGGCGTACGAAGAGCACCTGGCCCTCGGCCGTACGGGCCACGCAGTGCCCGCCGTGCGCCACCGGGCCGACCTCGACCTCGTACTCCTCCCCCACCATGCTCGGGGACGTGTCGGGGGCCTGCTGTTCTTCGGGCACGGGGCGGACTCCTGGGGAAGGGGCGGTGGTACGGGCGGGCCGGGCGCGCGCCAGTCTAGGCGGCCCGCCGTACCCGTACCGTACGGGCCGCCCCGCCTCCCCACCCGTCCACCGGCGCCACCCGGGGTGCTCCCCGGCCCAGAGGGTGTGTAGCTTGAACGGAAAAGCCGGACGGGGCGAAGGGACGCCGTGTGCACATCGTGATCATGGGGTGCGGCCGGGTGGGCTCCACCCTGGCGCGCACGCTGGAGCAGCAGGGGCACACGGTGTCGGTGATCGACCGCGACCCCACCGCCTTCCGCCGCCTCGGCCCCGGCTTCGGGGGACGCCGCATCACCGGCATCGGCTTCGACCAGGACACCCTGAAGGACGCCGGCATCGAGGAGGCCGGGGCCTTCGCCGCGGTCAGCTCGGGTGACAACTCGAACATCATCGCCGCCCGCGTCGCCCGCGAGATGTTCGGCGTCGAGAACGTCGCCGCCCGCATCTACGACCCCCGCCGCGCCGAGGTCTACCAGCGGCTCGGCATCCCCACCGTCGCCACCGTCCGCTGGACCGCCGACCAGATGCTGCGCCGGCTGCTGCCCGCGGGCGCGGAGCCGCTGTGGCGGGACCCGAGCGGCCGGGTGGAGCTGGCGGAGGTGCACACCTCGGCGGCCTGGATCGGGCGCCGGGTGGCGGAGCTGCAGGAGGAGACGGGCGTACGGGTCGCCTTCCTCACCCGGCAGGGCGAGGCCGTGCTGCCCACCGCGAAGACCGTGCTGCAGGACGGTGACCTGGTGCATGTGATCATGCGTACCGACGAGGTGGAGCAGGTCGAGGCGGCCTGCGCGAAGGGCCCGGAGACGGAGGACCGACGGTGAGCGACGCACTCGCGGCCGCCCGGCCGCACGCGAAGGCGCGCGGGGACGTGAACGGAGCAGCGCTGTGAGAGTCGCGATCGCAGGTGCCGGTGCGGTGGGCCGCTCCATCGCGGGTGAGCTGCTGGACAACGGGCATGAGGTGCTGCTCATCGACAAGACCCCCACCGCCATCGCCGTCGAGCGGGTGCCCCGGGCGGAGTGGCTGCTCGCCGACGCCTGCGAGATCGCCTCGCTGGACGAGGCCGCGCTGCAGCGCTGCCACGTGGTCATCGCGGCCACCGGCGACGACAAGGTCAACCTCGTCGTCTCGCTCCTCGCCAAGACCGAGTACGGCGTGCCGCGCGTGGTCGCCCGGGTCAACAACCCGCGCAACGAATGGCTCTACAACGAGGCGTGGGGCGTGGACGTCGCCGTCTCCACCCCGCGGCTGATGTCCGCCCTGGTGGAGGAGGCCGTCAGCGTCGGCGACCTGGTCCGGCTGCTGCGCTTCAGCCACGGCGACGCGAACCTCGTCGAGCTGACCCTGCCGGAGGAGTCGGCGCTCATCGGCACCGCCGTTGGCGACGTCGACTGGCCCGCGGACACCACGCTGGTGACGATCATCCGGGGCAGCACGGTCCTCACCCCGAAGCCCGACGACACCCTGGAGGCGGGCGACGAGCTGCTGTTCGTCGCCGCGCAGGCGCGCGAGGAGCAGCTTGAGGAGCTGCTTTCCGTACGCCGCGAAGGCTGACCCGGCGGCGCTAGTCCCGCTCCGCCGCCGGCTGCCCCCGCTTCTCCCGCTCCGCCTGCGCCTTCTCCTCCGCTTCCGCCTCCGCGATCACGTCGATCGGCGGCGGCGCCTGCTTGAGGAAGATGTACGTGAGCGTGACGGCGAGCAGCAGCGGCGGGATCTTCAGCGCCACGATCACCCAGCCGAACTCCTTGGGATCGGCCCAGAAGTACAGCGGGAAGAGGATCGCGGACTTGGCGAGGAAGATCAGGCCCCAGGCCCAGCTCGCCTTGGCGTACGCCTTCTTGCGGCCGGGGTTGCGGGTGCGCCAGGAGAGGTTCTCGCGGAACAGCGGGCCGAGGATCACCCCGATCAGCGGCATGCCCGCGAGGGTGCTGAGGATGTACGCGAGCGCCAGCCCGAGGCCGTAGAGCAGACCGGGGAGGTAGAAGTCCTTGGCGTTGCCGGTCATGTTCGCGAAGGCGACGCCGATGGCCACGCCGAAGACGCCGCTGAAGGCGTGCTTGAAGGTGCCGCCGGTGATCAGCCGGGTGAGCCCGAGCAGCAGCGAGACGCCGAGCGCGGCGATCGCGGAGGGCTTGATGTCCGAGCCGATGGTGTAGACGAGCACGAAGACGAGCCCGGGGACCGTGGTCTCGACCATGCCGCGGATGCCGCCGAACGCCTCGGCCATGGCGGCCTGGGTGACGGCGTGCGAGTCCCCCTGCGGTACGTCGCCGGGGGGCGGGCCCGCGTCGGTGCCGGGCCGGCCCGCGGCGTCCCCGGGCGCGGACGCGGGTGCGGCCCCGGGCGGGCCGCCGGTCGCGCCGGTGCCGCCGGCGCGGTCGTCGGCCGGCTTCTGGAAAGACGTCACCGCTGCTCCTGTCCGAGGGGTCGCAGTTCGTACTTGGGGTTGAAGAGCACCCGCCGGCCGCGGCTCATGGCGATCCGGCCGGTGGCGGTCAGGCTGCGGCCCGGCTCGATGCCGGTGATGGCGCGGCGGCCGAGCCAGACCAGGTCGAGCGAGTCCGTGCCGTCGAAGAGCTCCGCCTGCAGCGCGGGGACGCCGGCGCGCGGCTGGAGCGTGACGGTGCGGAGACTGCCGGTGACGGTGACGACGGCGCGGTCGTGGCACTGCCGGATCGGCGTGACGTCGGCGGTCTCCGCGTCGGGCGGCAGGCTGTCCTCCGCCGGCTGCTCCGCGGCGCCGGTGATCCGGCCCAGCAGCCGCCGGAACGGGCCGGCGGGTCGGTCGTCGCTGCGGGCGGGGTCCATGCCCGCAGGGTACCCGCACGGGGCGCTCCGTTTCACTGCTCGAAGCGGTAGCCCATGCCCGGCTCGGTGACGAAGTGGCGCGGGTGGGCCGGGTCGGCCTCCAGCTTGCGGCGGAGCTGGGCCATGTAGACCCGCAGGTAGTTGGTCTCCGTGCCGTACGAGGGCCCCCAGACCTCCTTGAGGAGCTGCTTCTGGCTGACCAGCCGGCCCGCGTTGCGTACCAGCACTTCGAGCAGGTGCCACTCGGTGGGGGTGAGGCGGACGTCGGTGCCGTCGCGGTGGACCTTCTTGGCGGCGAGGTCGACGGTGAAGGCGTCCGTGGTGACGACGGCCTGGTCCCCGGCGGGCGCCGAGGGCTCGGCGCGCCGGACCGCGGCGCGCAGCCGGGCGAGCAGCTCGTCCATGCCGAAGGGCTTGGTCACGTAGTCGTCCGCGCCCGCGTCGAGGGCCTCGACCTTCTCGTCGGAGCTGTGCCGGGCGGAGAGCACCAGGATCGGCACCCGGGTCCAGCCGCGGATGCCGCGGATGACGTCGACACCGTCCATGTCGGGCAGGCCGAGGTCCAGGACGATCACGTCGGGGTGGCGGTCGGCGGCGAGCTTGAGGGCGGTGGCGCCGTCCTGGGCGGCGTCGACCTCGTACTTGCGCGCCTTGAGGTTGATGACGAGCGCGCGCACGATCTGCGGCTCGTCGTCGACCACGAGCACCCGGTGCATGGCGGCTGCCTTTCGTCCATTCGGAGGATACGGATACGGAGACGGGGAGCGCATCGGCGCCGCCGGGGTCCCGACGGCCCGGTACGGGACGGCGGCCGTCACGTCGTCGCCTGGGCCGGCAGTTCGGCGGGCGCGGGTGTGCCGCGGCCCGGGGCCGCCCGCAGCGTGAGCACCATCGTCAGCCCGCCGCCGGGGGTGTCCTCGGCGACGAGGGTGCCGCCCAGCGCCTCGGCGAAGCCGCGGGCGACCGCGAGGCCGAGGCCCACGCCGGCGCCGCGGGGGGCGTCCCCGTACCGCTGGAAGGGCTCGAAGATCCGGTCCTTGCCGCTGTCGGGGACCCCGCGGCCGCGGTCGACGACGCGCAGCTCGACCCGGTCGCCGAGGGCGCTCGCCTGGACGAGGACGGGGGTGCCGGGCGGGCTGTACTTGACCGCGTTCTCGACGACGTTCGCCACCGAGCGCTCCAGCAGCCCGGCGTCGACGGAGACCATCGGCAGGCTCTCGGGGATCCGCAGCGTGACGCTGCCCTCGGGCACCCCGGCCAGCGCCTTGGGCACCACCTCGTCGAGGTCGACCTCGCGCAGCAGCGGGGTGACGGTGCCGGTCTGCAGGCGGGACATGTCGAGCAGGTTGCCGACGAGGGCGTCGAGCCGGTCGGCCCCCTCCTCGATGGCCGCGAGCAGCTCCGCCTCGTCCTCCTCGGACCAGGCGACGTCGTCGGAGCGCAGCGAGGTGACGGCGGCCTTGATGGCGGCGAGGGGGGTGCGCAGGTCGTGGCTGACGGCGGCGAGCAGCGCGGTGCGGATGCGATTGCCCTCGGCCAGCTTGCGGGCGTCCACGGCCTCGGCGGCCAGCCGCTGCCGCTCCAGTACGACGGCGGCCTGGGCGGCGAACGCGCCGAGCACCCGGCGGTCGGCGGCGGGCAGCTTGCGGCCGGTGAGCGCCAGCGCCATGTCGTCGCCGACGGGCATGTCGGCGTCGGCGTCGTCCGGGCCCGCCGGGGCGCCGGCGCTGCTGCCGACGCGGCCGACGCAGGTCCAGCCGTCCTCGCCGCGCTGCCGCTCGAAGAGCGACACGGACTCCATGCCGAACGTCTCGCGCACCCGGTCCAGAAGCGCTTCGAGCGATCCCTCGCCGCGCAGCACGCTGCCCGCGAGCAGCGACATCACCTCCGACTCGGCGCGCAGCCGGGCGGCCTGGGAGGTGCGGCGGGCGGCGAGGTCGACGACGGACGCGACCGCGACGGCGACCGCGAAGAAGACGACGAGGGCGACGATGTTGCGCGCGTCGGCGATGGTGAAGGTCTCCACGGGCGGGGTGAAGTAGTAGTTCAGCAGCAGCGAGCCGGCCCCGGCGGAGGCCAGCGCCGGCAGTGTGCCGCCGAGGAGGGCCGCCAGCACGGTGGCGAAGAGGAACAGCAGCACCTCGTTGGCCAGCCCGAGGGTCCGGTCGAGCTGGAGCATCACCGCGGTGAGCAGCACGGGCCCGACCAGGCCGACGAGCCAGCCGGCGAGGATACGGCCGCGGCCGAGGCGGGCGGCGCGGGCCATCGGCAGCCCGCGGCCCTTGGCGACCTCGCCGTGGGTGACGATGTGCACGTCGAGGTCGGGCCCGGACTCGCGGGCGACGGTCGCGCCCACGCCGGGGCCGAAGGCGTACTGCCAGGCCTTGCGGCGGCTGGAGCCCAGCACGATCTGGGTGGCGTTGACGCCGCGGGCGAACTCCAGCAGGGCGTCCGGTACGTCGTCGCCGATGACGTGGTGGAACGTACCGCCCAGGTCCTCGACCAGGGTGCGCTGGACGGCCAGCTCCTCGGGGGAGGCGGTGTTCAGGGGGGTGAGGCCGTCGCTGTGGGAGATGTAGACGGCCATGATCTCGCCGCCCGCCCCCTTGGTCGCCAGCCGGGCGCCGCGGCGGATGAGCGTGCGGCCCTCGGGGCCGCCGGTGAGGCCGACGACGATGCGCTCGCGGGCCTGCCAGGTGTCGCGGATGTCGTGCTCGCTGCGGTATTCGCGCAGGTAGTCGTCGACGCGGTCGGCGACCCAGAGCAGCGCCAGCTCGCGCAGGGCGGTGAGGTTGCCGGGGCGGAAGTAGTTGGACAGCGCGGCGTCGACCTTGCCGGGGTCGTAGATGTTGCCGTGGGCCATGCGGCGGCGCAGCGCCTCGGGCGACATGTCGACGAGCTCGATCTGGCCGGCCTTGCGGACCACGGCGTCCGGGACGGTCTCCCGCTGCCGTACGCCGGTGATGTTCTCCACGACGTCCCCCAGCGACTCCAGGTGCTGGATGTTGACGGTCGATATGACGTCGATGCCGGCGCTCAGCAGCTCCTTGATGTCCTGCCAGCGCTTCTCGTTGCGGGAGCCGGGGACGTTGGTGTGCGCCATCTCGTCGACGAGCGCGACGGCGGGCCGGCGGGCGAGGACGGCGTCCACGTCCATCTCGGTGAACCGCGTGCCGCGGTAGTCCAGCGCGCGGCGCGGTATCTGCTCCAGGCCGTGCAGCAGCACCTCGGTGCGCGGCCGGTCGTGGTGCTCGACGAAGCCCACGACCACGTCGGTGCCGCGCTCCAGCCGGCGGTGCGCCTCGGAGAGCATCGCGTAGGTCTTGCCGACGCCCGGCGCCGCGCCCAGGTAGATCCGCAGCTTGCCCCGTGTCATGACTCGATTGTCCGTCCGCTTTCGTGCATGTCGCACCGTCGAGCGTACGACCGCGCGGGCGGTCCGGCGCGTCCGGCGAGGGCCGGGGACCGGACCTTGACGCATCTCTGACGGAAGGACCGGGGCGTGCGGGGGCCGTGGGCGGGCGGGTCGTACGGGTGGGGCGGCGCGGGGACGGCGTGTGGTCGTACCGGGACGGGAGCGGGCCGTGCGGAGCCCGCCGGGCCCGGCGCGGCGCGGTCCGGCGCGGTCCGGCGCGGTCCGTACCGGTCAGGTGGTGGCGGGCTCCGGGTCCGTACCCGTCTGCGAGTGGTCCGTGATCGTGCCGTCGCGCAGCTCCAGGACCCGGTCCGCCAGGTCCAGCAGCGCCGCGTCGTGCGTGGCCACCAGCGCCGTGACGTCCTCGCTGCGCACCACCGCCCGCAGCAGTTCCATCACCGCGTGCCCGGTCTCCGCGTCCAGCTGTCCCGTCGGCTCGTCCGCGATGATCAGCGCCGGCCGGTTCGCCAGCGCCCGCGCGATCGCCACCCGCTGCTGCTGCCCGCCGGACAGTTCCCCCGGCCGCTGCGCGGCGTGGTCCGCGAGCCCGACCAGCGCGAGCAGCAGCTCCACGCGCTCCTCGCGCTCCCGTGGCGGCACCTTGCGCAGCCGCATCGGCACCCCGACGTTCTCCGCCGCCGACAGGATCGGGATCAGCCCGAACGACTGGAAGACCAGCCCGATCCGGTCCCGCCGCAGCTCCAGCAGCTCCGCCTCGCCGAGCCCGGAGAGCGCCACGCCGTCCAGCTCGATCCGGCCGGAGTCGGCGACGTCGAGCCCGGCGACGAGGTTGAGCAGGGTCGTCTTGCCGGAGCCGGAGCGGCCCTTCAGCGCGACCAGCTCCCCGCGCGGCACCCGCAGCGACACCCCGCGCAGGGCGTGTACGGCGGTGGCGCCGCTGCCGTACGTCCGGCGCAGGTCCTCGACGACGACCATGGCCCCGGCGCCGTCCGCCCCCCGTTCCCGTACCGCCGTGGCTTCTCTGCCGGTGTCCTCGCTCATGAGTCCTCCCCCTCGTCGTGCCGCTCGCCGGGCGGCTCGCCCCGGCCTTCCCGCGCGGCCGGCTCCCCGCCGGCCCGCCACACCCCGACGTGGTCCCGCTCCGCGGTCAGCCGGACCCGTCGTCGCAGACCGTACCGCTCGACGTACTCGCGCGGGAGCTGCAGTCTGCCGACGCGGTCGAGCACCGCGTACTCGGCGGCCGTCAGCTCCTCGTCCCGCAGCGTCTCGGCGGCGGTGCGGCCGTCGCGGATCTGCACCGTGCGGCGGACCTGGCGGGAGGCCAGCGGGTCGTGGGTGACGACGAGGACGGTGGTGGCCAGCTCCTCGTTGGCGCGGCGCAGCGCGGCGAAGACCTGCTCGCCGCTCGCGGTGTCCAGCTCCCCGGTCGGCTCGTCGGCCAGCAGCACCCGCGGCCGGTTGGCGGCGGCGACGGCCACGGCGACGCGCTGCTGCTCGCCGCCGGACAGCTCGCCCGGGCGGCGGTGCGCGCAGTCCGCGACGCCGAGGGCGTCGAGGAGCGCGGCGGCCCGGGCGGGGCGCTCGCGGCGGGGCACACGGGCGTACGCCATGGGCATGGCGACGTTCTCCTGGGCGGTCAGGTACGGCAGCAGGTTGCGGGCGGTCTGCTGCCAGACGAAGCCGACGGTGCGGCGCCGGTACGCCAGCCGCTCGCGGCGGCCCATGGCGAGCAGGTCGTGTCCGGCGACGCGGGCGCGGCCCGCGGTGGGCACGTCGAGGCCGGAGAGGATGCCGAGAAGGGTGGACTTGCCGGAGCCGGAGGCACCGACCAGGGCGGTCATCTCGCCTTCGGCGACGGCGAGGTCGAGGCCCTGGAGAGCCTGCACCTCGACGCCTTCCGTGTGGAAGATGCGGACGAGGTTGTCGCAGTCGACGACGGGCCCGCCGCCCTCGGCGGCGGGTGCGGCCCGGGCGGCACGCTCCAGCTCGGCGAGGTCGGGGGGCGGTGTGCGGGGTTCGGTCACGCGGACCTCCTGGGACGGGTCCGGGGCGGTCGGGGGCGGCGGGGGGGGCGGGGGGCGCGGGGTCGGTGGTGCGGCGGGCGGCCGACCGGCCGCACGGCGGTCATCGGTCGTCCCCCACGCGCAGGGCCGTCAGGCGGCGGGTGCGGCGGGTCGTCACCGCGTCGGCGGCGGCCGCCGCCGCCACGAGGGCGAGCATGCCGAGGGTCAGGGCGGTGGTGAGGAGGTGGTCGGGGTGGCGGGAGGGGGCGGTGGGGCCGCCGGTGAGGGGCTGGAGGTCCAGGGCCGGGCCCAGCGCCGCGGGCAGCGCGAGGCCCAGGGCGAGGCCCCCGGCCGCGGCGGCGAGGGCGAGCGGGGCGAGTTGCAGGACGCCGAGGGCGGCGGCGCCGCGCCGGTCGAGGCCGAGGAGGCGCAGGTACGCGGTGGTGCGGGCGCGCTCGGGTGCGGAGAGCAGCAGTTCCACGAGCAGCGTGAGCAGCGCCAGCGCCGCGGCCAGCGCCGCGCACACGGCGTGCGCGCCCCGGATCGCGCCGAGCACGCCGTCGTCGCGGTCCGCCGCCCGCTCCTCGGCGGCGATCAGCAGTTCCCCGTACGGGCTGCCGTAGCCGGTGCCCGGCGCGGCGGCGCGCAGGGCGGCGGGGGTGGCGGTGCCGTGGTACAGGACCGCGGCCGTGCCGCGGGGGGTGTCCGCGGCACGCTCCCGGTCCGCGGCGGCCAGCGCGGCGGTGTCGGCGAGCAGCAGCGGCCGGTCCGTGTCCGGCGACGCGCCGCCCGCCCCGTACAGCGGGCCGAAGGCCGCGTCCCGCGCCGCGCCCCCGGGCAGGCGCCCGGCGACGCGTACCCGCACCCCGGGCCACTCCGTCTCGTACGTCCCGCCGGTACGGGCCTCCCCCCGCTCCCCGCCGGCCAGCACGGGCAGCACCAGCCGCCCCGCGTCGTCCCGCCGCGGCGTCCCCAGCCCCGCGACCGCCGCCGCGGCGGCCGAGCCGGGGTCGGCCCGGCGCAGCGCCGCCCCGTCGACGGCCAGCACGTCGGCGCCGCGCAGTCCGAGGCCGGTGGCGGCGCTGGTCAGGTCGGTGCGGACGAGCCGGACCCGCACCGCCTGCGCCACCCCCGGCGCCCGGCGCAGCGCCTCGTCGGCGGCCGGGGTACGGGCGTCGGTGAGCACCGCGTCGGCGCCGCCGGTCCGCCAGACGAGCGCCTCGCCGCGGCCCTCCTCGACGGTGCCGGTGACGAGGCCGCCGAAGACCGCGGCGCCCAGGGTGGCGACGAGCACGAGCTGCGCGAGCACGGCGGCGGGCGCGTCGCGGGCGGCGCGGGAGAGCGCCAGCAGGCCGAGCGGGCCGCGGCGGCGGGCCGCGAGCCGGGCCAGCAGGCGCAGCGGCGGCGGGTAGGCCCGTATCAGCAGCACCACGACCGCCAGACCGCACAGCAGCGGCACCGCCGCGACCAGCGGGTCCGACGCGCCGCTGCCGCCCGTGCCGCGCACCCGCAGCGCCACCGCCCCCGCCGCGGCGAGCAGCAGCACGGCGGCCTCCGCGCTCACCCGCCGTCCCGTGCCTCCCGCCCGGCGGCCCGGGGCCGGCCGCCGGTCCCGTACCGCCGCCCAGGTCAGCGCGGGCAGCGCCAGCCACGCCGCACCCGCGACCGCGGCCGCCGGCCACACCGGCGGCGCCGCGCCTGCGGGCAGCGCCAGCCGCGCCCCGGCGTACCCCGCCGCCAGCGCCGCGCCGGCCACGGGCGCGTACTGCACGGCGCGGGACAGCGCGATGCCCGGCGCCGACGCGCCGCGGGCGCGCCGCAGCCGGTGCTCGCCGAGCCGCCGCCGCACCGCGAGCCGGGCGGTGACGAGGGCCGCGGCGAGGCCCACGCCGACGACGGAGGCGAGGGCGAAGGAGACGACGGTGGCGGCCTGGTCCCACTCGGCGTCGAAGTCGCGGACGAGCGGCTGGACTTCGTCGGTGCGGGTCGGGCGCTGGGCGGGGTGGGAGCCGTAGATGCACAGGGCGTTGCCGGAGGCGGCGCAGAAGTTGTCGGCGGAGGCGCGCTCGTACGCGGCGAGGGCGCGGATCAGCGTGGCGCGGCCGTCGTCGCCGGCGAAGCGGGCGGCGGCCTCGTCGCGCTCCTCGTCCGCCTCGCCCACCTCCAGCCGGAGCCGCCATTCGGCCGTGAGCTGCGGCAGCCCGCGGTCGAGGAGGACGTCGAGCGCGCCGGGGGCGATGAGCGCCTGGGCCTCGGCGGGCCCGCGGCCGGCGGGGAGCGGGACGGCGAGGAGCGGGTTGCCGCGCCAGAGGCGGGCGGCGGGATCGGGGCGGAGGAAGCCGGTGACGACGACCGGGGTGTCGAGCTCGGCGACCCGCGGGGTGAGGGCCAGCCGCTCGCCGAGGCGCAGGCCCAGCGCGTCGCGGGTGCGCGTGGAGACGGCGATCTCGACGGGCCCGTCGGGGCCGGTGTCCCGCGGCGGGCGGCCGGCGGCGTAGCCGGCGCGGCCGGGGGCGTCGGTGGTGTGGAGCAGGGACAGGGCCGCGGTGCCGCGGGGGGCGTCGAGGGTGGCGGCGGGGACGAGGACCTGGTGCCGGGGCTTTGCGAGGAGGCCGTCGAGGGCGTCGGGGGAGCCGGTGGTCACGTCGAGCCCGGCCTGCTCCAGATCTTCGGCGACGCCGGTCCTGCCCTCCCCCGCGGGCCCGATGACCGGCTGGCCGAACGTCACGGTGCGGGTGAGCAGGGGGCGTTCGTCCTGCGCCGCGGCGATGCGGTCGAGGAGCGCACGGCCGGCGGCCCGGTCGAGCAGCGGGGGTGCGGCGGTGGCGACGGCGGCGAGGAGCGCGACGACCGCGCCGAGGCACGCGAAGGCGGGGAGATCGGCACGGGCCTCGCGCCAGGCGCGGGGTCCGCGGGCGGGGCGGGGCGGTCGGCCGGCGCCGCCGGCCCTTCGTTCCCCGCCGGCCGCGCCTGAAGCCCTTCCCGTACGAACCGGGCCCGCCGCCCGCTCAGTACGCCGCCGTCGCCACCCCCTCATTCGTCCCCCGCCCTCAGCACCCGCGCCAGGTCCGTGCGCGCCAGCGCCCGCGCCGTCGCCGTGACCGCGAGGCAGATCAGCGCCGTCACCACCGCCCCCACCACCGCCACCCGCAGCCACGGCACCGCCACCGCCAGCTCCGGGTGCACCGCCGCCCCGGTCTCGGTGACCGTCACCGCCGGCACCACCGCCGCCGCGAGCGCCACCCCCGTCGCCGTGCCCACCGCCGCGGCGAACGCCGCGACGCAGAGCTGCTCGGCCCACAGCAGCGCCGTCAACTGCCGCGTCCGTACGCCCAGCGCCCGCAGCAGCGCGAACTCCCGCGCCCGGGCCCGTACCGCCAGCACGCTGTGCAGGGCGAAGCCGACGACGGCGAACGCCGGCGCCAGCACCAGGCACAGCCGCAGCGCCCCGTCCGTGCCCTCGCGCAGCGGCGACGCCGCCAGCTCCGCCCGCTCCCCCGGCACGTCCCGCGCCGTGCCCAGCTCCGGCCGTCGCTCGACGGCCGCGCGCGCGGCACCGGCGTCGCCGCCGCGCACGGCCAGCCACCAGTGCGACTCCACCGGCGGGTCGAGACCGGCCCGGACGAGATACGCCGCCAGCACCCGGGTGTCGACCAGCAGCCGCCCCCGCCGCGGGTCGGTGCCGGGGACGGCGTCGACGCTGCCGACGACCCGCGCGCGCAGCTCCGTGCCGCCGGGCAGCCCGGCGCGCAGGGTCTCGCCGACCTCCGCCTGGCCCGCGGCGAGCAGCGCGTCGGTGGCGAGCACGGGCACGGGCCGCGGCTTGCCCTGGCCGGTGAGGCCGAGTTGGAGCTGCCAGCTCAGCAACTCCTCGGGCAGCGAGGTGTCCGGGCCGCGCAGCACGCCGTCGAAGAGCGTGCCGGGGCCGGTGCGTATCTCGCAGAGGACGAACCCGGTGGCGCGGCGCGGCGGCATGCCGCGCGTCGGCGCCGGCTTGCGGCCGGGGCAGCCGGCGCGCCCGCGGTCGGGCCGCTCGCCGCCGATGAGGTCCTTCCATCCCGCGCCGCGCGGGGCGCCCGCTAAGTCGTCGATCGTCAGCCGGTACGTGCGCTGCGCGCTCTCCTCCTCCGTGCGCAGCTGGAGTCCGGTGAGCCGCAGCGGGTGCTGGTACGCGCCGAGCGGCAGGCTCATCCGGTGCGCCCGGCCGTCGGCGGGCGGCAGGGTGGCGGAGACGGTGTGCGCGAGGCCGTCGGCGTCCTCCAGGGTGGCGGTGAGCGTGAACGGCTCGGCGGTGCCGGGGCCGTCCGCGTCGAGCCGCACGCGCATGCCGAGGGCGTCGGGGCGGCCGGGCAGCGGCAGCCCGTGGTCCGGCGCGGACGCGGTGCCGCCGAGCACGGCGAGCACGTCGTACGGCAGGCCGGCCCCGTCCCGTACCGCGGGCACGGGGCCCGCGGCGGCGCCCGTACGGAGCGTCGGCAGCACCTCCGCGGAGTCCAGCGCGGTCATCCCCGCGAACGAGGTGCCGACGGTGACGTCCCAGTCCACCACCGGCGTGGCCGCGGCGACGCCCGGCAGCCGGCCGTAGCGCGCGTGGCGCTCCGCACGCGGCGCGAACCCCGCGCCCTCCTGCCCGGCCTCGACGCTCAGGTCGGCGCCGACCGCGAACGCCGCCTGATCGCGGTCGCCGCGGTCGAGCACCGCGAGCGCGGTGGCGCCGAGCGCGGCGATGGCCAGCGCGAGGGACACCAGCAGCGCGGGCCCCGCGTGCCCGGCCGCCCGGCGGCCCAGGTGCCAGCCGCCCAGCGGCAGGACGAGGCCGGCGGAGCGGCGCGCGAGCCGGTCGGCGGCGCGGGCGGCCAGCGGCAGCAGGCGGAGCGCGAGGAGCACGGTCGCGGCGGTGAGGGCGACGGGCGCGAGCACGACGACGGGGTCGACGGCGCCGGAGTCGGCGACCGGCGTGCGGTACGTGACCAGCTGCAGCCAGCCCACCGCGGCCACGGCGGCCAGCGCCAGGTCCGAACCCGCCCTCTGGTACGCCGCCAGCCGCGGCACCCGCCGCCGCAGCCGGGCCACCGCGCGCCGGTCCCCTGCGGCACGGGCGACGGGCGTGAGCGCGGCTGCGGCGTGCACGGCCAGCGCCAGCGCGGCGACCGTCCACCCCGCGCGGGTCGCGGCACTTCCCGGCGCCGGCCCGTCGAGCAGCCCCGCCCCGGCCAGCCCGCGCAGCAGCGGGCCGGCCAGATACGGCGCGGCCAGCGCGGCGGGCAGCGCCACCGCCGCCCACTGCGCCGCGGCACCGCCGACGAGCCGCAGCGGCCCGGCGCCGCGGCTGCCGAGCAGCACCTGCTCGGCGGCGCGGTGCCGGGCGAGCTGCCGGGCGGTCAGCACGAGCGCGGCCAGGGCCAGCGAGGCGAGCAGGGCCACCGGCAGGTACGTACCGGCCCGTGCGACGGCGACGGGCACGTCCAACCGGCGTAGCGCGTACGGCAGGTCGGTGTCGATCGCCACCTCGGCGAGCCCGCCGTCCCGGCCGAAGACGACCCGCTCGGCGTCACCGGCATCCAGCGCGACGACGCGCTCCCGCAGCGGCTCGACCTGCCCGAGCCGCAGCCGCCGCGCGTCGGGCACGGCCAGCCAGGTGGCGGTGGCGTCCCGCCGGAGGGCGGGCTGCGCGGCGAAGGCGCGCCGGTCGACGAGCCCGACGCTGTCGGGGGTGCCGAAGGTCCCGGTGAGGTCCTGCCAGAGGGGCGCACGGGGCTCCCGCGGCACATAGAGGCCGGAGACCCGCATGGCGAGCGGCTGCGCGGCGAGATCACCCGTCGCACCGGCCCCGCCGGCCCCCCGGCCCGCGTCGGTCCCGCTCTCGTCTCCGGAGCCGGAACCACCCCCGTCCGAGCCCGCGGCGGAGCCCTCCCCGCCGCTGCCCTTCGCGGCGGCGTCCTCGTCGCCGCCCAGGGCGAAGTCGTCGCCCGTCGTCAGGCCCAGCCGCGCCGCGTACCCCTCGTCGAGGGCGACCTCCACCCGCCCCTCGGCCCCGCCCCCGGCCCGCGGCCACTCCCCCTCCGTCAGCCGCGCCTGCCGACCGGTGTCCTCCGCCCACAGCAGCGACAGACCCACCGCGCCCCGTCCGCCGACGCCGCTCCCGGCCACGGCCAACTGCTGCTCCCGCGCGGCCGGCGCCCGCACCAGCCGCGTCGTCCGGTGCGGCACGTCGCCGTACGTACGCGCCAGCGCGCCCCGCACCGGCCCGTCCGCGCGCGCCACGGCGTCCGGGTCGTACGCCCCGCTGATCCGCACCGCCGCGTCCGGATCCGCCGCGAGCCGCTCGCGTGCCCCGGTCTCGGCGGCCTGCTCGGCGACCGCGACGAGCGCGGCGAGGACGGTGACGGCCAGCAGGAGGGCGAGCGCGGCTGCGGCCAGCACGAGGCCGTGGTGCGCGCTCTGTCGCAGCACCGGCGGAAACCGACGCCCCGGCCGCGCGACGGTCGCCGTCAACGGTCCCCCCATGTCCCGGATTCCGGGAGAATAAGCGAGCCGCACCGCCCCGGGCAGCCCCGGAACCCGCCTTGACCGCTTCGTTACGCGAGGGCGGCGTCCGCGGCCGGCAGGGGCACGCGCCCGGCCGGAGCGCTCGGGGACGGCACGGAGACCCGCCACCTCGCGCCCGCGTCCCCGGGCGGCATCTCAAGCCGCGCAACCGCACGGCCGGACAGGGGAGTCCGACCCCCCGCGCCGCCTCGCTACGCCCGCCGCCGGCAGGCTCCCCGGCCCGCCCGACGCCCTCCACACACCACGGCGGCGGGCCGGGTCGTCATGACCCGGCCCGCCGCCGTACCACCGCTTCCGCGCGGAGCGCTCAGCGCACCTCGGTGATCTCCGGGCCGCGCGCCAGCGAGTCGATGCCGCCCGCGAAGCGCGAGCCCTCGCTCGCCTCGTCCTGCTGCACCCCGTCCGGGACCATCTGCGCGTCCGTCGGCAACTGCAGCACGATCGGGTCCCGCGGCGCCATCGGGCCGTCACCGCGTACGACCACGGTCTCGCGGAAGATCTTCTCCAGCACCCCCGCCGCCTGCGGCTGCACCGCGGCGTGGCCGGAGATCACCCCGCGCAGGAACCACCGCGGGCCGTCACAGCCGACGAACCGCACGACCTGCATGCCGCTCTTGCCGTCGGGCAGCTTGACCGGCACCTGCGCGCGCAGCTCCCAGCCGAGCGTGTCCTTGCGCTCGTCGATGATGCCGCCCTGCTTGGTGATGCCGTTGGCGATCTCGGTGCGGACCTCGCCCCAGATGCCCTCGTTCTTCGGGGCGGCGAAGCCCTGCAGCTGAATCGCGCTGTCGCGCAGCACCACGGTCGCGGCGACGATCGAGTCGCCCGCCACCTCGACGCGCAGCTCCATGCCCTCGACCCCGGGGACGAGCAGGCCGCCGAGGTCCACCCGGCCGCGGCTGGCGTCCTCGACCTCGCCGATGTCCCACGGCCCGTCGGGCCGCTCCTCGGGGGGCAGCGCGTAGCGGCGCTCCTCCCCGTCCTCCGGCTCGTCCGCCGACTCCTCGGCGTCCTCGGCGGCCACGCCGTCGGCGAGCTTGTCGGCGGGCTCCTCCTGCCCCTTGCGACGACGTCCGAACACGTCACTGTCCTTCCCGGTCGGCAACGACCGAAGCGTATCCATGAACGGCCTTGCGGTCCCCGAGGGAGGCATGCCCTCCGGTCGAACCGTGCCCACCCTCGCCCCTGGCGGAACCGGGGAGCTCGGCCACCTCGTGGAAGCGGGCCTTCTCCACCTGCTGGATCACGAGCTGGGCGATACGGTCGAAACGCTCGAACCGCACCGGGCGGCGCGGGTCGAGGTTGACCACGTTCACCTTGATCTCCCCACGGTACCCGGCATCCACCGTCCCGGGGGCGTTGACGAGCGTCACGCCGCAGCGGGCGGCGAGTCCGGAGCGCGGGTGGACGAACGCGGCGTAGCCGTCGGGCAGCGCGAGCGCGATGCCGGTGGGCAGGACGACGCGCTCACCGGGGGGCAGTTCCGCGGGCCGGGTGGTGACGAGGTCGACGCCGGCGTCGCCCGGGTGCGCGTACGCCGGGAGCGGTACCTCGGGGTCGACGCGGCGGATCAGCACGTCCACCGGCTCCCGCCCCGCCGTCACGGGTTCACCTCGAAGGCGCGGGCCCGGCGGACCTGGTCGGGGTCGGCCATCGCGGCCTGGATCTCGCGGTCCCGGCCGTGCTCGACGAAGTGGTCCACGTTCACCTCCACGAAAAGGGCGTCGGCGCGTACGGCCACCGGTCCGTCCGGGGCGTCCAGACGGCCGACGGCGGTGGAGTAGATCTTGCGGCCGGCGACGGCGCGGGCGTGGGCGGCCAGGTGGAGGGTGGTCCCGACCGGCACCGGGCGCACGAAGTCGGTCTCCAGCCGGCCGGTCACCGTGATGGTGCGCAACAGCCAGCTCAGCGCGCCCAGCGTCTCGTCGAGCGCGGAGGTGAGCACCCCGCCGTGTGCGAGGCCCGGGGCGCCCTGGTGGGCGGCCTTGACGGTGAACTCCGCGGTCACGCTCACGCCCTCGCCCGCCCGCGCGGCCAGGTGCAGGCCGTGCTCCTGGCCGCTGCCGCAGCCGAAGCACTGGTCGTAGTGGGAGCCGAGGAGCTGTCCCGGCGCCGGGGCGTCCGGGTGCCGCACGGGTTCCGCGGCGCCGGGCGGCGGGGTCAGCTTGTCACTTGCAGTCACGCGGCCAGAGCCTACCTGCGCGCACGACCCGTGGCCGAGCCCCGGTCGGCGGCCGTGGGAGGCTGGGGCCATGGAGACGACGCAGAGCTACGAGGAGCGGCTGAGCGCACCGCGGTCCTGGTGGGGCCTGGCGGTGGGCACGGGGGTGTGTCTGGCACTGGTGCTGACGCCCTTCGGGACGCTGCCGCTGCTGGCCGGGCTCGCCGGCGGGACGGCGCTGGCGGCGGTCGGCGTCAGCTCGTACGGCTCGGCGCGGATCCGCGTCGTCGCCGGGAAGCTCGTCACCGACGACGCCCGGGTCCCGCTGACGGCGCTGGGTGAGGCGCAGGCGCTGGACGCGGAGGAGGCGCGGGCCTGGCGTACGCACAAGGCGGACACGCGCGCGTACATGCTGCTGCGGGGGTACATCCCGACGGCGGTGCGGGTGGAGGTCACGGATCCGGAGGACCCCACGCCGTATCTCTATCTGTCCACGCGCCAGCCGGAGCGGCTGGTGGCGGCGCTGCGGTCCGCCGCGGGCTGAGGGCGGGACCGGGGAGCGCGCGTCAGCGCTCGCCCGGCGGCAGCGCCCGCGGATCGCCCTTCGGCAGTTCGGTGCCCGCGGCGCCACCGGCGCCCGTGAGGCCCCCGGGGTCGTCGGACGCCCCCGGCTCCCCGTCGGCGGGCGGAAGCGCGTCCCACGGGACCTGACGGGCCCGCAGGTCGTCACGGATGCGCTCGGCGAGCTTGCGGGTGTCCCTGCGGTTCATCAGCGCACCGGCGGCCGCGCCCATGAGGAACGGGGCGAGGCTCGGCAGGTTCCGCACGGTGCGCTTGAGGACCTGCTGCCGCAGCCGGCGGCGCATGGGCGCGCCGAGTACGGCGTCGAAGCTGACGCCGCCCATGAGCACGGAGGCGTCGATGCCGCGCTCGTCGGTCCAGGCGCCGAGGTACGCCATGCCCCGCTGCCGCGCCGGGCCCGCCGCCCGTACCCCGTAGACCTCGTGCAGCTCGGCGATCAGCTTCAGCTCTATCGAGGCCACCGCGACGATCTCGGCGGCCAGCTCGGCAGGCATGGCTGGCGGCGCGGGCATCATCGCCGCAGCTCCGATGCCCGCGCCGACCGTGGCGCTCCCCCTCACCGCACCGGCGATCAGCCGGTCGGCGATCTCCTCCGGGCCGAGCCCGGGGAACTGCCGGCGCAGGGTCGCCAGGTCGCGGACCGGGACGCGCGGCGCTGTCTGCACGATGGCGTCGGCCGCCCGCTCCAACGCCGCCCGGACGCGCCGGTCGGGGCGCGTCCGCTGCAGGATCCCGGTCTTCGGCCCGGCGGGCCCGGAGCCGGCCGTGGGGGCCACGGCCGGCCTCAGGCCGCGCAGTCGCGGCAGATCGGCTGGCCATTCTTCTCGGCGGCCAACTGGCTGCGGTGGTGCACCAGGAAGCAGCTCATGCAGGTGAACTCGTCCTCCTGGCGGGGCAGGACCCGCACGGACAGCTCCTCGTTGGAGAGGTCCGCACCGGGCAGCTCCAGCCCCTCGTTCTGCTCGAATTCGTCGACGTCGACGGCGGCGGCCGACTTGTCGCTGCGCCGCGCCTTCAGCTCTTCGATGCTGTCTTCGTTGACGTCGTCGTCTGTCTTGCGTGGGGTGTCGTAGTCCGTTGCCATTCTTCGCTCTCCCCCTCCGGGTGGTCAGTGAGTCTCCAGCGCACGTAACGCATGAGAGGCCGGTCTTGTGCCCGACCCGAAGCGGAGATTTTGCCTCACATCAAGGTCTGTTACGCAATCGACACCCAGCCGACCCCCGTAGGGGTGATCGCGGCCGGATGGCGAAAGGGACCATACGCGGTCCCGGGCCGTTCTCGTGCACGCCACCCCGTGTACTTCCCGTGACCACATCCTGCGGAAACGCGGATCTTACGGGCTTTTCCCGGAATACGGCGATGACGCAGCGCACACGACCGGGATGGGCGGAATGTGACGTATCACACAGTCTGCATGGGCAGGGCGACGTGAATCACCAGGCCCCCGCCCTCGCGAGGCTGTGCGGTCACCGTTCCGCCGTGTGCGCGAATGACGGATCTCACAATGGACAGCCCCAGTCCTACCCCCTTGTCACTGCCCGTACGCTCCGTGCGCAGCCGCCGAAACGGCTCGAAAAGGTTGTCCACCTCGTACGCCGGGACGACCGGTCCGGTGTTGGCGACCGTCAGCACGGCGACGCCCGGCTGCGCCTCCGTCGCCACCTCCACCCAGCCGCCCTCGGGGACGTTGTACCGCACGGCGTTCTGCACCAGGTTCAGCCCCACCCGCTCCAGCAGCACCCCGTTGCCCTGGACGTACGCGGGCTTGCGCACCCCGCGCAGCTCGACGCCCTTGGTCTGCGCCTCGCCGCGGGTCTGGTCCAGCGCCTGGGAGGCCACCTCGGCGAGGTCGACCGGCTTTCTGTCGACAATCTCGTTCTCGCTGCGGGCCAGCAGCAGCAGGCCCTCCACCAGCAGCTCGCTGCGCTCGTTGGTGGCCAGCAGGGTCTTGCCGAGCTGCTGCAGCTCCGGCGAGGCCTCCGGGTCGGAGAGCTGGACCTCCAGCAGGGTGCGGTTGATCGCCAGCGGGGTGCGCAGCTCGTGCGATGCGTTGGCGACGAAGCGCTGCTGGGCGTTGAACGCCCGGTCGAGCCGGTCGAGCATGTCGTCGAAGGTGTCGGCCAGCTCCTTCAGCTCGTCGTCGGGCCCGTCCAGCTCGATGCGCTTGTGCAGGTCGGAGCCGGCCACGCTGCGCGCGGTGCGGGTGATCCGGCCGAGTGGCGAGAGCACCCGGCCGGCGACGACGTAGCCGAAGGCGAACGCCAGGACCGTCATGCCCAGCAGCGCGAGCAGCGACTTGCGCAGCAGGGAGTCCAGGGCGAGCTGGCGGCGCCGCTCGATGCAGGCCTCCAGGATGCTGTTGAACTGGTCGTACGTGTTCGCGTCCGAGACCTCTGGGCAGGCCCCGCTGGACAACTTCACGGTGCCGCTGCTCTCCAGCAGCTTGAACGGGGTCGAGAGGCTGTCCAGGGCGGTGGCGGCCAGCAGATAGATGATGGCCAGCAGCACCATGCCGGCCATCAGGAACATCCCGCCGTAGATCAGCGTGAGTCGTATCCGGATGGTCGGGCGCAGCCAGTACGGCGCCGCGGCCTCCCGGGGTTCCCAGGTGGGCTTGGGCGGGGTGCCGGCGGGCAGCCCTTCCGACGCGGAGCGTCTGTTGTCGTCCATGAGGCCATCCGTCGGGGTACGTGGGGGTGCGTCGGGGACGTCAGATGCGGTAGCCCGAGCCGGGCACGGTGATGATCACGGGGGGCTCGCCGAGCTTGCGGCGCAGGGTCATGACGGTGACGCGTACGACGTTGGTGAACGGGTCGGTGTTCTCGTCCCACGCCTTCTCCAGCAACTGCTCGGCGGAGACCACGCCGCCCTCGGCGCGCATCAGCACCTCCAGCACCGCGAACTCCTTCGGCGCGAGCTGCACGAGACGCCCCTCCCGGTACACCTCCCGGCGGCCCGGGTCGACCTTGATCCCGGACCGCTCCAGCACCGGGGGCAGCGCCTGGGTGCTGCGCCGGCCGAGGGCGCGCACCCGCGCCGTGAGTTCGCTGAAGGCGAACGGTTTGGGCAGGTAGTCGTCCGCGCCCAGCTCCAGACCCTCGACGCGGTCGCGGACGTCGCCCGCCGCGGTCAGCATCAGCACGCGGGTGGGCAGGCCCATCTCGACGACCTTGCTGCACACGTCGTCGCCGTGGACGAGCGGCAGGTCGCGGTCGAGCACCACGACGTCGTAGTCGTTCAGCTCGATGCGGTCGATGGCCGCCGCACCGTCGTAGACGACGTCCACGGCCATCGCCTCCCGGCGCAGGCCGGTGGCCACCGCGTCGGCGAGCAGCTGCTCGTCCTCGACGACGAGTACGCGCACGGCGGGGTCCCTTCTCGTGGTGCGTGGGAGCACGGATCGGTGCTGGTGAACAGCTCCATCCTGCCTGCAATGGGAGTAAACCGGTGGTAAGCAGCCGGGCACCCAAAGATTCTGCGGATCCGATGTTTCCACCCCGGGTACTGCGGGGAGGACGATTCCACACCCGCCGATCACGTTTCCCAGCCTCCCTTCCCGGCACGGCACACAGGCTGTAGCCGGAGGGACGGTCTCCGTGATCTGAACCGTCGGCACACCCCCAAGTGCCTCGACCCGACGACGAGGGGGCGCACACAATGGACGCTTTCACCGCTGGCATTCTGCAGCGCATCAAGAAGGCCGAGAACGAGCTGGACCGCGCCCGCGAGGAAGGCGACGACTTCGGTGTCGAGGTCGAGCAGGAGGAGCTGGACGATCTGCGCCGGCTCGCCGCCGACCACGGCGTCGAGGTCGGCGCCGGCTCCGGAGTCTGACCCGCCCGACGCCCGCACCGCCCCGGCACCCCGACGGTGCCGGGGCGCCGCACTGTCCGGAGGTGTCCGGGAGGCGTCGGGCCGGTGGCGCGGGGGTTTCGGGGTACGGGCGGGAAGGTGGCGGCGGTCCGGCGGGGGTGCGTGCGCCGGGAGCGGCGGGGTGAGGCCCGCAGGACCGGCGAGAGCGCCCGCAGTCCGGCGTGAGGCGGCGGTACGGCGGCGGGCCGGGCCCGTCAGTCGTGCCAGGCGCCCAGCTCGTCCAGCAGCCGCTGGAGCGGCTCGAAGAGCCCCGGCACCGCGGCGACGGTCAGGTCCCCGTCGGGCCGCCCGCCGGGCCGGGAGCCGGTCAGGGCACCGCCCTCGCGGGCGATGAGGTCGCCCGCGGCCAGGTCCCAGGGGTTCAGGCCGCGCTCGTAGTAGCCGTCGAGCCGGCCGCAGGCCACGTCGCACAGGTCGATCGCGGCCGAGCCGCCGCGGCGGATGTCGCGCACCCGGGGAATGAGCCGGCGGGCCACCTCGGCCTGGTGCGCGCGCACGTCGTGGACGTAGTTGAAGCCGGTCGAGACCAGCGCCTGGTCCATCGGCGGGGCGGGCCGGCAGTGCGCCGGTACGCCGTTGACGAAGGCGCCGCCGCCGCGAACGGCGTGGTAAGTCTCCCCGCGCATCGGTGCCGCCACGACGCCGACGACCGCCTCGCCCGCGTACTCGGCGGCGATGCTGACCGACCAGTCGGGACGGCCGTAGAGGTAGTTCACGGTGCCGTCGATCGGGTCGACGACCCAGCGCACGCCGCTGGTGCCGGGCCGGCTCGCGCCCTCCTCGCCCAGGATCCCGTCGGCGGGCCTGCGCTCGGTCAGGAAGCCGGTGATCAGCTTCTCTGCGGCGAAGTCCATCTCGGTGACGACGTCGATGGCGCTGGACTTCGTCGCGGCCACGCCGAGGTCGGCGGGCCTGCGGTCGCGCAGCAGCTCGCCCGCGCGGCGCGCGGCCTCCAGCGCCAGGGCCAGCAGCTCGTCGTGGGGCGCGGCGGCGGGCTCGGGGCGGGGCTCGTCTGGCACGGTGCTCCTCGGGTGCGGGGGTGGGTGCCGCGGGCGGCTGTCCGTCGGTGCGGGCGGTCTCGTCAGCCGGCGCCGGCGGTCGCGGGCCGGGGCGTACGGGCCGGGCAGCAGCCCGCCGGGCAGACGTCGTGGCTCGGCCCGAGCCGGCCCAGCGCAAGACGCTCGACCTGCTCCCCCCGTTCGGCCGCGGCCCGCTCCAGGACCAGCTTCCGCAGCGTCTCGACGAACGCCGGCCGCGCCCCGACGGTCGCCGACCGCACCGCCGGCAGGCCCAGCTCGGCCGCCTTCGCCGCCGCCTCGGTGTCGAGGTCGTACAGGACCTCCATGTGGTCCGAGACGAAGCCGATCGGCACCATCACGACCGCGGGCGCCCCGGCGGCGTGCAGCTCCTCCAGGTGGTCGCAGATGTCCGGCTCCAGCCACGGGATGTGCGGGGCGCCGCTGCGCGACTGGTAGACGAGCCGCCAGGGCCGCTGCTTTTCGGTGAGCACCGCCACGGTGTCCGCCACCAGCCCGGCGACGTCCATGTGCTGCGCCACGTACGCGCCGCCGTCGCCGTGGTCCCCGGGGGGGCCCGAGGTGTCGGCCGCGGCGGTGGGGATGGAGTGCGTGGTGAACGCCAGGTGGGCGCCGTCGCGTACGTCCTCGGGCAGCCGCTGCAGCGCGGCCTCCACGCCGACGACCATGTCGCGGACGAAGCCGGGGGCGTTGAAGTAGTGCCGCAGCTTGTCGACGCGCGGCGGCTCCAGGCCCTCCGCGGCCAGTTCGGCCAGCGACTCGGCCAGGTTCTCGCGGTACTGCCGGCAGCCCGAGTACGAGGCGTACGCACTGGTGACCAGCGCCAGCACCCGCCGGTGCCCGGCCCGGGTGATCTCCCGCAGGGTGTCGGTGAGGTACGGGGCCCAGTTGCGGTTGCCCCAGTAGACCGGGAGGTCGAGGCCCACCTCCGCGAAGTCCTTGCGCAGGGCTTCGAGCAGCGCGCGGTTCTGGGCGTTGATCGGGCTCACGCCGTCGAAGAGGTAGTAGTGCTTCCCGACCTCCTCCAGCCGCTCGCGCGGGATACCGCGTCCCCGGGTGACGTTCTCCAGGAACGGAACGACATCGTCCGGGCCCTCGGGGCCGCCGAAGGACAGCAGCAGAAGGGCGTCGTACGGCTGGGGGGACGGCACGTCTGACATGTCTTCGATCCTGCCATGCACCCGCCCCGGGCCCGAGCCGGGCACCGGCGTCCGGGCTTTCCGTACGCGCGAGTATCATCCCTCCAACCGGGGGCGGAGAGCCGGGACGAGGGGCCGTGGGACCGGCCCGTTCAGCGGATGGACGGCGGATGCATCAGGTGGGGAGCACGAGGGCCGCGGGCGCCTGGCGCAACTGGGCGGGCACCGTCGCCGCACGACCCGCGCGCACCGTCAGCCCCGCCACCACCGCCGAGGCCGCCGACGCCGTACGGGCCGCCACCGAGGACGGGCTGAAGGTCAAGGCCGTCGGTACGGGCCACTCCTTCACCGCCGCCGCGGCCACCGGCGGGCTCATGATCCGCCCGGAGCGGCTGGTCGGCATCCACGAGATCGACCGCGAGGCCGGCACCGTCACCGTCGCCGCGGGCACCCCGCTGCACCAGCTCAACCACGCCCTCGCCGCCGCGGGTCTCTCGCTGACCAACATGGGCGACATCATGGCGCAGACCGTCTCCGGCGCCACCGCCACCGGCACGCACGGCACCGGCCGCTCCTCCGCCTCGCTGGCCGCCCAGATCACCGCGCTGGAGCTGGTGACGGCCGACGGCCGGGCGCGTACGTACACGGCGGCGGACACCGGCGAGGACGCGGCGGTCTTCGCCGCCGCCCGGCTCGGCATCGGCGCGCTGGGCGTCGTCACGTCGCTGACGTTCGCCGTCGAGCCGGTCTTCCTGCTCACCGCGCGGGAAGAGCCGATGGCGCTCACGGACGTCCTCGCGTCCTTCGGCGAACTGGCCGAGGAGAACGAGCACTTCGAGTTCTACTGGTTCCCGCACACCGGCCGCTGCAACACCAAGCGCAACAACCGCAGCGAGGGCCCCGCCCGGCCGCTCGGCCGGATCGGCGGGTGGATCGACGACGAACTGCTCTCCAACGGCGTCTTCCGGGCGGCCTGCGCGGTGGGCCGGGCGGTGCCCGCGGCGATCCCGGGCATCGCGGCGGTCTCCAGCCGCGCGCTGTCCGCGCGGACCTACACGGACATCCCGTACAAGGTCTTCACCAGCCCGCGGCGGGTGCGGTTCGTGGAGATGGAGTACGCGCTGCCGCGGGCGGCGGCCGTGTCCGCGATCCGGGAGCTGAAGGCGATGGTCGACCGGTCCGGGCTGCGGATCAGCTTCCCGGTGGAGGTACGGGTCGCGCCCGCGGACGACATCCCGCTGTCGACGGCGTCGGGGCGGGACACGGCGTACGTCGCGGTGCACCTGTACCGGGGGACGCCGCACCAGGCGTACTTCACGGCGGTGGAGCGGATCATGACGGCGCACGGCGGCCGGCCGCACTGGGGGAAGCTGCACAGCCGGGACGCGGAGTATCTGGCGGGGGTGTACCCGCGGTTCGGGGAGTTCACAGCGGTACGGGACCGGCTGGATCCCGGCCGGGTGTTCGGGAACGACTACTTGCGGCGGGTGTTGGGGGACTGAGCGTCCCCGGGGGGCGGCTACTCCGCCGCCCCCGGTGCGCCTGCGCCGTCCGGCTGCGGGGTCGCCGGCGTCTCCCCGGCGCCGGGCTCCTGGGGCGTCTCACCGGTCTCCGGCGGCGTCGGGGTGGGCGTGGGGGCCGGCGTCGTGCCGCCGTCCCCGGTGCCGGGGGCGGGGCGGTCCCCGCCGCCGGGCTGCGGGGTGGACGTGCCGCCGGGGTCGGGGTGTTCGCCGGTGCCGTCGTCCGGGGAGCCGGTGCCGCCGTCGGTGGGTTCGCCGGAGCCGGTGCCGGGGGTGCCGCCGGTCTCGCCGGTCTCCTCGGCGCCGGGCTCGGGGGTGTCGTCGGGGGTGTGGCCGCCGTCGCCGGGGGCCGGCGGGGAGTCGGACTTTCGTTCGCCGGGGCTGAAAGACGTGCCGGTGCGGTCGTCGCCCCAGGCGTTGGAGAGCGGGCCGCCGGTGAACTTCTCGATGCCGAAGACCACGGCCATCACGGCCACGAACGTCCCGGCGGCGACCAGCGCGAGGCGCCGCCAGCCGCGGGCGCGGGTGCCGTGGGTGCTGGCGGCGCCGAAGCCGCCGGTGGGGGCGGGTGCGCCGAGCACGGTGGTCGCGTCGTCGGGCTCCGGGCGGACGGTGGGCAGGAGTTGGGTCGCGTCGCCTGCCGCGGGGCGCGCGGTGGGCAGCAGCCGGGTGGCGTCGTCCACCGGAGCGGGCGGGCCCGGAAGGAGTCGCGTCTCGTCCTCGGCGGCCGGCGCCACGGTCCTGAGCAGGTGCGTTTCGTCGTCCGCCCGGTTGCGTACGGGGGTGTGCAGCGGCGTCGTCTGCTTGTGCAGCGCCTTCGGCGCCGCCACCGCCGCGTCCTTCAACTGCTGGCCCGTACGCCGGAAGACGTGCTGGAAGAGCGCGCCGCCGGCCGTGGCGCCCACGCTGACGACGCCGGCGCCGATGATCGTGCCGTACACGCCCATGCTGGACGCGAGGAACGCGGCGACCATCGTGGCCGACGCACCACCCGCGACCTGGGCGCCGCTGAGCTCGATCTTCCCCTTGCGCTTCTCCTCGCGCCCGTCGTCCGTCGTCCTGTCCGCCGTGCCCCGCATCTCCATCCCAAGATCGCTCCGATGGCCTCCTGCCCTCATGGACGAGCGCACGGACGGACCCGTTAGTTCCGATTCCGGGGATTCTGTGATGCAACGCACCTCTTGATCGAACCGGGGCGCAACAGGCAGACTCAACTGCCGTGCAACGTTCCGCGTTCGGTGGCGCGCCGGTCCACCCGCATGGCTCGAATGGAGTACTGTGGGCGAGCCAGTGCTCCGGTGTCCGTCCGACGGCGGCGATCACGGCCGCTGCGTTGCAAATGCGTAACCGTGTCATAACGGCGCATCGGGTTCCAAGACCCGACACGCCGGGCAACTCAGCAATGTTGTGGCAGGCTGCACCCGGGCAGGCCACACTCGACTAGCGGTAAGAGCAGCGACGCACCGAACGTCGGCAGGCACCACCGGGAGGTTCTCATGCCCGAACTGCGTGTCGTGGCGGTCAGTAACGACGGCACACGGCTGGTGCTGAAGGCTGCGGACAGTACGGAGTACACCCTTCCGATTGACGAGCGTCTGCGCGCCGCGGTGCGCAACGACCGTGCGCGGCTCGGCCAGATCGAGATCGAGGTCGAGAACCATCTGCGCCCTCGCGACATCCAGGCCCGGATACGAGCCGGAGCGTCCGCGGAGGAGGTCGCCGCGCTCGCCGGGATCCCCGTCGACCGCGTCCGCCGCTTCGAGGGCCCCGTGCTCGCGGAGCGGGCGTTCATGGCCGAGCGCGCCCGCAAGACGCCCCTGCGGCGGCCCGGCGAGAGCGCCGGTCCCGCGCTGGGCGAGGCGGTCGCCGAGCGGCTGATGATGCGCGGCGCGGAGAAGGATTCCGCGCGGTGGGACTCCTGGCGCCGGGACGACGGCACGTGGGAGGTGCTGCTCGTCTACCGCGTCGCGGGTGAGCCGCACAGCGCCGGCTGGACGTACGACCCGCCGCGGCGGCTCGTGCAGCCCGTCGACGACGAGGCGCGCGCGCTGATCGGCGAGACCGACGCCTCGCCCGAGCCGAGCCTGCCGTTCGTGCCCAAGATCGCGCGGCTGCCCAGGAGTCCGGAGCGGCCGTCCGACGGGCGCGGGGACAGGGACGGCTCCGGCGAGGACCGCGGGGACTCCCTGACCAGCCTGCTGGAGGCGGTGCCGAGCTTCCGGGGCGACCTGGTGGTGCCGGACCAGTCCGCCTCGGCGTCGGCGTCCGACGGGTCTGCCGCGACAGCGGGTTCCGCGACCAAGCCGGGGCCGGTCCACGGACCGGTGCCGGCGCCGCCGGAGGAGGAGCCCGAGCCCGCGGTAGAGGAGGAGCCTCCGGCGCCCGCGGCGAGCGCGGGTTCCGCGTACGCGGACGTGCTGATGCCGCGGAGCGTCTCGGCGCACCGGGAGCGGCTGACAGGCCAGACGGACCGGCAGGCGGAGGCCGACGGCGTGCGCCCCGGCCGCCGGGCCGCGGTGCCGAGCTGGGACGAGATCGTGTTCGGAAGCAGGCGCAAGAAGCCGGAGTAGCCGTGTGGCCGGGCGCGGTTCGCAGGGATTCGTCCCCGCGCCCCCCCCCGCCCCCGCCTTCCGCCGCGCCACCCCGAGGGACGCCGCCCGCACCGGTGTTGCCCGGGTACGCGGGCGGCGCCGCCCGCGCCGTCAGCCCGGCTCCGCGCCCGTCGCCACCGGCCGCGCCGGGTCCGCCACCCACTCCGACCACGAACCCGGGTACAGCGCCGCGGGGATGCCCGCGATCGCCAGGGCCAGTACCTCCTGCGCCGCCGAGACCCCCGAGCCGCAGTACACCCCGGCCTCCGTGCCCGGAGCGGCCCCGAGCGCCCGGAAGCGCGCGGCCAGCTCCGCCGCGGGCCGGAAGGTCCGGTCCGCGGCCAGGTTCTCCGTCGTCGGCGCCGAGACGGCGCCGGGGATATGGCCCGCGACCGGGTCGATGGGCTCCGTCTCGCCGCGGTACCGCTCCCCCGCGCGGGCGTCGAACAGCACGCCGCGGCGGGCGAGTACGGCGGCCTCCGCCGCCGTGAGCACGGGCAGCGCACCCGGCTCCGGCGTGAAGTCCCCCTCGCCGTCGGCAGGCGCCGCCCGGGAGAGTTCGCCGGGCCAGGCCGCCAGGCCGCCGTCCAGGACGCGGACGTCCGGGTGGCCGGTGTAGCGGAGCAGCCACCAGCAGCGCGCGGCGGACCAGCCCTGCCCGTCGTCGTAGACGACCACGGGCCGGCCGCCGGAGACGCCCGCGCGGCGCATGGCCGCGCCGAAGACGTCGACGTCGGGAAGCGGATGGCGGCCCGCGGGCCCGGGCGGGGCGGCCAGTTCGGCGTCCAGGTCGACGTAGGCGGCGCCGGGGATGTGGCCTGCGTCGTACTCGGGACGGCCGGGTGGGCCGCCGAGCGTGTAGCGCACGTCGAGCACGACGGGCGGCCGCGGGCCCGCCAGGTCGCTCGCGAGTTCGATTCCGGAGATGATGGCATCCATGGAGGCCATCCTGGCGCAGTGTCGCGCCGCACCTCCTACCCCCGCCCCACCACACCTGAAAGCGAATATCTCCTGGCGAGACGGACAATTCTTCAGATCGATCGGTGCAGAGGGGGCGCACTGCGGCACGGGGGATGGAAATATCTGCAGAGGCGTCACCGGAACGTCACCCACCGCCACCTTCCGATGGTCAGAGAGGGCTGCCATGTCCGAAGGAGCGATCCTCAGCGCGCCGGGCACACCGTGCTGGGTGAGCCTGATGGTGCACGGGCTGGACACGACCGAGGAGTTCTACCGGGGCCTGTTCGGCTGGACCTTCGAGGAGGGCCCGCGCACGCTCGGCGCGTACCGGCTGGCGCACCTCGACGGCGGCCAGGTCGCCGGGATCGGCGCGCTCGCGCCGGAGCGCAGGCTTCCGGTGGCCTGGACCCCGTATCTGGCGACCGACGACGCCGACGCCGCCACCGAGCAGGTGCGCTGCTGCGGCGGGACGGTGGGGGTCGGGCCGCTGGACGCCGACGCGGCCGGCCGGAAGGCGATCTGCTCGGACCCGGCGGGTGCGGTGTTCGGGCTGTGGCAGCCGCGGCGGCCCCCGGAGGTCCGGCGGCGGGCGCGGCCGGGCACCCCGGTCTGGAACGACCTGCTGGTGGCGGAGCCGACCATGGTCGCGAAGTTCTACGAGCTGGTCTTCGGCTACGACGTACGTTCGGAGGGCGACGTCGCGACGCTCTACGTCCAGGACCGGCCCGTGGCGTCGGTGTGCGCCGCCGACGAGGAGACGCTGCGCGAGACGGGGCCGCGCTGGACGACGCACTTCGAAGTCGCCGACGTGGACGCCTCCGTGGCGCGCGCGGTGGAGCTGGGCGGGCGGCAGGTGCGCGAGCCGCACGAGACGGCCGCGGGGCGGATGGCGGAGGTCGCGGACGTCGAGGGCGCGCGGTTCACGCTGGTGCACTCCGCGGACTAGCCGGGCGCGCTGCCCCGCCGTAGCCGGCCGTACGTCTCAGGACCGTACGGTCAGCAGCGGGACCAGCTGCTCCGCCGGGGTCAGCGAGCCGTGCATGCCGACGAGCGCGGACTCCTTCGGCTCGGTGCGGGTGGCGACGATCGCGATGTCGTCGGCCGCGGCGACGATGACGTCCCCGAGCCGGTCCCGTACCCGCTCGTCGACCTTCGGCCCGAACCACCCCAGCGCGACGGCCTCGTCGCGGCTCACCACCCAGGCCCGCTCGCCCAGCACCTCGCGCCAGACGGTGAGCACGTCGGCGGCGGCGCCCGGAGCGGCGTACACGTGCCGGGCGCGGCCCTCGCCGCCGAGGAGGCGGACGCCGGCGCGCAGCTCCCAGTCCTCGTCGACGTCGTAGCGGGCGTCGGCGGTGAAGGGGATGTCGACCATGCCGTGATCGGCGGTGACGTAGAGCGCGGCGCGCGGCGGCAGTTGCTCGGCGAGCCGGCGGGCGAGGCGGTCGGCGTAGCCGAGCTGGCCGCGCCAGGCGTCGGAGTCGACGCCGTGCCGGTGGCCGTTGCCGTCGACCTCGCTGTAGTACGTGTACACGAGGGTGCGGTCCGCGGCGGCGAGTTGTTCCGCGGCGACGTCCATCCGCTCCTCCCCGGACAGCCGGCCGTGGAAGGTGCCGCCGCTGAGCGCGATCGTCGTCAGCGGGGTGGTCTCGAAGACGGGCGAGGAGACCTGCGCGGTGTGCACGCCGGCGTCGTGGGCGAGCTGGAAGACGGTGGGGTACGGCTGCCACGCGCGCGGCGACGTCCAGGGCTGCCAGCGCAACTGGTTCATCAGCTCGCCGGTCTCCGGGTCGCGCACCGTGTAGCCCGGCAGGCCGTGGGCGCCGGGCGGCAGGCCGGTGCCCACGGAGGCAAGGGAGGTCGCGGTGGTGGCGGGGAAACCGGCGGTCAGCGGCTCGCCGGTGGCGAGACCGTGCAGGAACGGGGCGTCCTCGGGGTGGGCGAGCAATTGCTCCCAGCCCAGGCCGTCGATGAGGAACACGCAGACGCGGTCGGCCGGTTCGACCCCGGCGAGGGCGGGGACGAAGCCGGGGACGCCGAGGCCGGCGGCGGCGCTGGGCAGCAGGTCGGCCAGGGAGCGGGTGCCGTAGCGGGGGGCGGGCGCGGCGGCGGGGTCGAGCGGCACGGGCCAGTCCCCGGCGGCCGGTGGCGCGCTGTGCCGTATCCCGCCGCCCGGTGTCCCCCCCGAGGCGGCCATCAGGCTTCGGGGCCGGCTGCGGTGGCCTCGGAGAGCGCCTGGGCGAAGGCCAGGGCCTGCCGTACGGTCTCGGGGCCGTCGCCGGCCTCACTGACGCGCAGGCTCAGGTCGTCGGCGGTGGCCGAGCCGGTGTAGCCGTGGTCGGCGTCGCAGTTGGGGTCGCCGCAGGTGGCGGGCTCCATGTCGAGCCGGCTGACGGCGCCCCAGCCGACGGTCAGCACGACCTCGCGGGGCAGGGTGCCCGGCGTGTACGCCTCGGGGTTGCCGACGACGCGGCTGAGGACGACGGAGGAGATCCGGGCGAGCTTGACGGACTCGGTGGAGGTGGTGGCGTACGGCGTCGGGGAGGTGGTGTCCGCGGCCTGCTCGTCGGTGTGGCTGACGATGAAGCGGCTGTCGGTGAGCACGAGCACGGTGACGTGGCGCCGGACCTCGTTGGCGTCGAACGTCGTCTCCTGGTGGACCAGGTACCCGGACACGGGCTCCCCGCCGACGGCGGCCTCCACCGCCTCTCCTACGAGGGCGGGGTAGTAGCCGCTGCGCTCGATCGCCGCGCGCAGCCCCTTGGTCGCGGTCCCGGTCTTAGCCATGCGCCCATCCTACGGCCCGGAGGGCCCGCCCCGGTCCGCTGTCGCGAGGCCCGGGGGGCGGACGGGGCACGCGGGTTGGCGCGCGCACCGGCCCCGGCCCCGGCCCGGGCCGGCATCCGGGCCGGTCGGAGGCCTCACGCCCGGCGGACCGCGGGTCAGTAGCGGGGCATGCGGCGGGCGCCGAGGTCGATACGGGGCGGCGGCGGGGCCAGCCGCAGGGCGGCGGAGAGCACGCTGACACCCTGCGGGGCCACCACGACCGGGGACAGCTCGACGGAGACCACCTCGGGGTGCTCGTCGACGAAGATCGACAATCGCAGCAGCAGCTCCTCCAGCGCCGCGGTGTCCACCGGCTGGGCGCCGCGCCAGCCGAAGAGCAGCGGGGCGCCGCGGATGGCGCGGATCAGCTCGGCGGCGTCCCGGTCGGTGGCGGGCACGAGCCGGTGCGCGAGATCGCCGAGCAGTTCGGAGGGGGCGCCGGCCAGGCCGAAGGAGAGCACCGCGCCGACGCCGGGATCGACGGTGGCCCGTACGACGGTGTCGACGCCGCGCGGGGCCATGGCCTGCACCACGGGCTGCAGCTCGGCGGCGGCGCCGAGGGTGCCGGTCAGCTCGGCGTGGGCGAGGCGCAACTGCTCCTCGCCGGCGAGGTCGAGGCGGACGCCGCCGAGGTCGGGGCGGTGCCGCAGGTGGACGGCGGTGGTCTTGAGCGCCACGGGGTAGCCGAGCCGGGCGGCGGCGGCCGCGGCGGCGGCCGGGTCGGGGGCGGGCAGCGCGGGCAGCACCGTGATCCCGTACCGGCCGAGCAGGCGCGCCGCGGCCTGCTCGGGGACGTCGACGGGCACGCCTTCCGGGTACGGGGCGGGTGGCGCGGGGACGTGCGGGACCGTACGCGCCGCTGCCGTACCGGCGGCGTCCTCCGGCCCTCCGCCCGCGGCAGAGCCGGCGGCTCCGGATCTCGCCGGACCGGGCCCGGCCCCGGCCGTGCCTTCGCCCTGCGCCGGCCGCCACGCGCCGCCCGGCGCCCAGTCCGGCGGGACACCGTCGCCGGCACCCGCCGCCCGGCTCCGCTCCCCCACCAGCCCGGCGATGTCCTCGGCCGCCCCCGCGGGGTCCAGGTCGTCGTACTCCGGCACCCGCCCCGGATCGGCCGCGCGGCGGCGCCACTGGGCGTACCGCACCGCCTGCGCCAGGGCCCGCGCGGCCCGCTCCCCCGCCGGGTAGGTCGGGATGCCGTCCGGCGGGGCCGCCAGGGCGCCGGGCAGGCCCTCGATCTCCAGGTGGACGACGGCCACCGGCTTCGTCGCACCGGCAGCCGCCGCGCGCAGCGCGTCCGCGAGCGCCCCCGCGTCCTGCGGGCCGGGCACCGCGGCGAGCGCGGGCACGTCGGGGTCGGCGACCCACGGGATGGCCGTCACCAGCACCGCGTCGCAGCCGTCCGCGGCCAGCGCGCCGGCGACGGCGGCCCGGAAGTCCTCCGGCGCCGCGGCGGCGGTCAGGTCGCGCGGGGGCAGCGGGCGCAGCCCGGCGGCGCGGCAGGCGTCGTACGCGAGGAGGCCGAGGGAGTCGGAGTTGCCGACGATCGCGACCCGCGGCCCGGCGGGCAGCGGCTGGGCGGCGAGCAGCAGCCCGGTGTCGACGAGTTCGGTGACGGTGTCGACGGCGACGACGCCGGCCTGGCGCAGCAGCGCGCCGACGGTCTCGGCGGGCACCGAGGTGCCGGGCACGGCGTGGCCGGGCGGCGTACTGGCGCTGTGCCGGGCGCCCTTGACGACCACGACCGGCTTCTCGGCGGCCGTGCGGCGGGCCAGGCGGGTGAACTTCCGCGGGTTGCCGAGGGATTCGAGGTACATGAGGACGACGTCGGTGGCGGCGTCGTCGTGCCAGTACTGCAGCAGGTCGTTGCCGGAGACGTCGGCGCGGTTGCCCGCGGAGACGAACGTGGACACGCCGGTGAGCGCCGCGCCCGGCCGCCGGCGCAGCCCGGACAGCAGCGCGATGCCGATGGCGCCGGACTGGGTGAAGACCCCGACGCGGCCGCTGCCCGCGGGCTCGGGGGCCAGCGTGGCGTTCAGGCGTACGGGCGGGGCGGTGTTGAGGACGCCGAAGGCGTTGGGGCCGATGACCCGCATGCCGTGGCCGCGGGCCTGCCGGACGAGGTCGCGCTGGCGCGCGCGGCCGGCGGCGCCCGCCTCGGCGTAGCCGGAGGAGAGCACGACGAGCCCTTGGACGCCCTGTTCGCCGCAGTCGTCGACGACGCCGGGGACACGGGCGGCGGGCACGGCCACGACGGCGAGGTCGACGGGCTCGTCGATGTCGTGGACGGAGCGGCGGGCGGGGACGTCCTCGGGCAGCAGCCGGTCCTGGCCCTCGGGGTACGCGTGGTTGACGGCGTAGAGGCGGCCGGTGAAGCCGGCGGCGAGGAGGTTGGCGAGGACGGTGCGGCCGACACCGCCGGGGCGGCGGCCGACGCCGATCACGGCGACGGAGCGCGGTGCGAGCAGCCGTTGGACGGAGCGGGCCTCGGCGCGCTGCTCGCGGGCGTGCATGACGGCGAGCGAGCGTTCGGTGGGCTCCAGCTCGAACTCCAGCCGCACGACGCCGTCCTCGAAGCTGCGCTTCTGGGTGTAGCCGGCGTCCGTGAACACCTTCATCATGCGGCTGTTGGCGGGGAGCACGTCGGCGACGAAGCGGCGTACGCCGCGCTCGCGGGCGCAGGCGGCGATGTGCTCCAGCAGCGCGGAGGCGACGCCGCGGCCCTGCTGGTCGTCCTGGACGAGGAACGCGACTTCGGCCTGCGTCGCGCCGTCGGCCGCCGGTTCGATGCGGTCGTAGCGCACGGTGGCGATGAAGGCGTCGCCGACGACGGCGGCCAGGCCCACCCGGTCGACGTAGTCGTGGTGGGTGAAGCGGTGTACGTCGCTGGCGGACAGCCGGGGGTGCGGGGCGAAGAAACGCAGGTACTTGGACTCGTCGGAGACCCGGTCGAAGAACGCGACGAGCCGGTCGGCGTCGTCCGGGACGATCGGCCTGACCTGTGCGGTGCCGCCGTCGCGCAGCACGACGTCGGCTTCCCAGTGGGTGGGGTACTCGAGTGCCGACGGGGTGGCCATGGGGCCCAGGTTACGGTCCGCGCACGCTGGCGGGAGCGGGCGCGGCAGGGCAGTCTGAGGTGACCGCGGAGCGTGCCGGGCACCGCGGGCAGCCGGGGCGGGCGGCGCAGGGCCGCGCTCCGGGACGTAAGCACAGGCCGGCCGCGGTCCGGCAGGCTCGGCGCGCGTGCAAGAATGGTCTAGACAACTAGAATGAGGAAAGGGCAACACCATGGTTGAGCGCCGCGTCACCGTCGGCTGGGCCGAGGGCCTGCACGCCCGTCCCGCGTCGATCTTCGTGCGGGCGGCCACCGCCGCCGGCATCCCGGTGACGATCGCGAAGGCCGTTGACGGGAACCCCGTCAACGCCGCCTCCATGCTCGCCGTGCTGGGCCTGGGCGCCAAGGGCGGCGACGAGATCGTCCTCGCCTCCGACGACGACACCTCGGACAGCGCGCTCGACCGGCTGGCGAAGCTGGTCCGGGAGGGCCTGGACGAGCTGCCGGAAACCGTCTGACGCACCGCCGCGCGAATCCCCGCACACCGCCGGGCGGAATTGGCCGATTTCCGCGGAGCGGATTCCGGCGGCCCCGCATATTCACCCGCATCCCCGATTTCCACGGGCACGTCTTTGTTACGGCTGATCGCTTCCCGTGTTTACGGCATGTTTCCGGGAACTCACCCGCACGGTTCTGCGCAATTCGAACGCGCCCGCCGAACGCTCCACGTGCGCCGTGGCCAGACTCCTCGCCCGCTCCGCGTCCCCGCGCGCCACGGCGTCGGCGAGCGCGCCGTGCTCGTCCCACGCCTCCACCGTCCGGACCGCCGGCGAGGCCCCGTACAGCCAGGACACCTTCCGGCGCACCTGCACCAGCAACGCGGTGAGGTTCCGGCTGCCGGTGGCCTGCGCCAGCGTCTCGTGGAACCACGTGCTCAGCGACGGCAGCTCCGCGACGTGCCCGCGCTGCGCCCGTTCCCTGCCCAGCCGCACCAGGCCGTGCAGCACCTTCAGATGGGCCTCCGTACGCCGCTGGGCCGCGCGGGCGGCGCCCAGCGGCTCCAGCAGCGCGCGTATCTCCAGCAGGTCGGCGGCGTCCTGCGCGGTGGGCTCGGCGACGCAGGCGCCGGCGTGCCGCTTCGTGGTGACGAAGCCCTCCGACTCCAGCGTGCGCAGCGCCTCGCGGACCGGCACCCGCGAGACGCCGTACCGGCGCGCGAGGTGCTCCTCGGCGAGCCGGGCGCCCTGCGCGAAGAATCCCGAGACGATGTCGTCGCGGATCGCCGTACACACCGCCTGGGAAATACCGCCGTTCACCGCGCACACCGCATCATCCACGCCCCTTAGCGCCGCCCGGGTGAACAGTATGGCAGCGGTATGCGAATGACGGCAGGAACGCGAAAGAGCCCGGCGCGACCGCCGGGCTCTTTCGGTCTGCTACGGGCCGGTTTCCGCAGGGCGCGGGAAAGCCGGCAATCAGCCGGAGACGACCCTGACCTCTCCGATGCCCAGCGCCTGCACCGGCTCGGCGATCTTCTCCGCGTCGCCGACGAGCACGGTGACGAGCCGGTCCGTGGGGAACGCGCTCAGCACCGCCGCCGTGGCCTCCACCGTGCCGGTGTCGGCGAGGCGGGCGTACTGCCGGGCCTGGTAGTCGTCGGGGAGCTGCTGCTCGACCTGGTCGGCCAGCGTGCCGGCGACCGCGGCCGACGTCTCGTACCGCAGCGGGGCCACGCCGACCAGGAAGTCCGCGGCCGCGTCCCGCTCGGCGTCGGTCAGCCCGTCGGCCAGCGAGCGCAGCACCTGCCAGGTGTCCGCCAGCGCGGGGCCGGTCACGTCGGTCTCCACCGAGCCGCCGATGGCCAGCAGCGCCGCGCCGGTGCCGTCGGCCGGCGAGCGCAGCGACTGGGCCGAGGCGCGGACGCCGTAGGTGTAGCCCTTCTCCTCGCGCAGCACGACGTCCAGGCGGGAGGTGAGGGTGCCGCCGAGGCAGTACGTGCCGAGGATCTGGGCGGGCCAGACGGCGTCGTGCCGGTCGGCGCCTACCCGGCCGACGAGCATCTGCGTCTGCACCGCGCCCGGCCGGTCGACGATGACGACCCGGCCGGTGTCGTCCGCGGCCACCGGCGGCAGCGGGCGGGCCTCGGCGGGGGTGCCGGTCCAGCCGCCGAGGCTGCCGGCCAGCGCGTCGTCGACGTCGGCCCCGGTCAGGTCGCCGACGACCACGACGGTGGCGGTGGCGGGCCGGACGTGGGCGTCGTAGAAGGCCCGTACGGACGCGGCGTCGATGCGCGCGACGGACTCCTCCGTGCCCCAGCGGGGGCGGGAGAGCCGGTCGCCGGCGTCGAACAGCTCGCCGTACAGCGCCATCGCGGCGCGCCGGCCGGGGTTGGCCAGCTCGTGCGGGATCTCGTCCAGCCGGTTGGCGACCAGCCGCTCGATCTCGTCGTCCGGGAAGGCGGGCGCGCGCAGCGCGTCGGCGAGCAGCCCGAGGCCGCGGCGCAGCCGGGAGACCGGGACCTCCAGCGAGACGCGGACGCCCGGGTGGTCGGCATGCGCGTCGATGGTGGCGCCGGAGCGCTCCAGCTCGGCGGCGAACTCCTCGGCGGTGTGCGTGTCCGTGCCCTCGGAGAACGCCCGCGCCATGATCATGGCGACGCCGTCGAGACCGGCCGGCTCGGCGTCCAGCGGCGCGGCGAGGCACACCTCGACGGCGACGACCTGCTGGCCGGGGCGGTGACAGGTGAGCACCGTGAGCCCGTTGGGGAGCGTGCTGCGGTCCGGGGCCGGGAACGCCCACGGCCGCGCCTCGCCGCCCTGCGGGCGGGGATGGAAGGTCATCATGCTGGTCGTCTCGGCGGTCACGCCTGAACCTCGTCTTCCTTCGTGCTCGCGGCGCCCGCGGCACCGGCGTTCTCGTCGGTGGCGCCGGCCGCACCGGGTTCGTCCGCCTCGTCGGCGGGGGCCGTGGGCTCGTACACGAGGGCGGCGCGGTTCTCCGGGATGAGCCGTGCCTTGGCGACGGCCTGCACCTCCTCGGCGGTCACGCCGAGGATCCGCTCGACCGCGCCGAGCGCGAGCTTCGGGTCGCCGAAGAGCACGGCGTAGCGGCAGAACTCGTCCGCCCGGCCGCCGACGGTGGCGAGCCGGTCCAGCCACTCGCGCTCCAGTTGCGCCTGCGCCCGCTCCATCTCCTCGGACGTCGGCCCCTGTTCGGCGAAGCGCGCCAGCTCCTCGTCGACGGCGGTCTCGATGGCGGGCACCTCGACGCCGCCGGACGCCTTGACGTCCAGCCAGCCGAGCGACGGCGCACCGGCGAGCCGCAGCATCCCGAACCCGGCCGCGACGGCGAGCCGGTCGCGGCGCACCAGGCGGTTGTAGAGCCGGGAGGACTCGCCGCCGCCGAGCACGGTCAGGGCCAGGTCTGCGGCGTCGGCCTCACGGGTGCCGTCCTCGGGCAGCCGGTACGAGGCCATCAGCGCCCGCGACGGCACCTCTTCGGCGAGCGGCACGCGCTGCGCGCCGCCGAGGGTGTCGGGCAGTGAGCCGTCGCGCGGGGGCTGCTTGCCGTCGTGCGCGGGGATGGAGCCGAAGTACTTCTCCACCCAGGCGAGCGTCTGCGCCGGGTCGATGTCGCCGACGACGGAGAGGACGGCGTTGCCCGGGGCGTAGTACGTGCGGAAGAAGTCCTGGCAGTCCGCGAGCGAGGTGGCGTCCAGGTCGGCCATCGAGCCGATCGGCGTGTGGTGGTACGGGTGTCCGTCGGGGTACGTCATCGCGGCGAGCTTCTCGAACGCCGTGCCGTACGGCACGTTGTCGTACCGCTGCCGGCGCTCGTTCTTCACCACGTCGCGCTGGTTGTCCAGGCTCTCCTGGGTGAGCGCGGTGAGCAGCGAGCCCATCCGGTCGGCCTCCAGCCACAGCGCCAGTTCGAGCTGGTGGGCCGGCATGGTCTCGAAGTAGTTGGTGCGCTCGAAGCTGGTGGTGCCGTTGAGCGAGCCGCCGGCGGACTGCACCAGCTCGAAGTGCCCGTTGCCGGAGACCTGCGCCGAACCCTGGAACATCAGGTGCTCGAAGAGGTGGGCGAGTCCGGTGCGGCCGGCGACCTCGTGGCGCGAGCCCACGTCGTACCAGATGCACACCGAGGCGACGGGCGTGAGATGGTCCTCGGAGAGGATGACCCGCAGCCCGTTGTCCAAGCGGTGTTCTTCCAGTGTCAGTCCGCCTGAGTTGGCCTGCGGGGTGGCCGTCTGACCCATGGGCATGGAGTCCCTTCGATCGCTGCTGTACGCGCGACACCGGACGTCCGGTGTCGCGCCCCCACTGTATGCCGGGGGCTGTGCGCCGGGTCGTGGTCGGCGATGTCGGCGCGTGGGTCCACAATGGGGGCGCACGCCGACCGCCCGTGAACGAGCCGATGAGGAGCAGCAGCCGAGATGGCCCGCCGCAGAAGCAGTGCCCCGCCGCCAGAGGAGTTCGAAGAGCGGATCCTCGACGTCGACGTCGTGGACGAGATGCAGGGCTCCTTCCTCGAGTACGCGTACTCGGTCATCTACTCCCGTGCGCTCCCCGACGCCCGCGACGGTCTGAAGCCCGTACACCGCCGCATCCTGCACCAGATGAACGAGATGGGCCTGCGCCCCGAGCGGTCGTACGTGAAGTGCGCGCGCGTCGTCGGCGAGGTGATGGGCCGGCTGCACCCGCACGGCGACTCCGCCATCTACGACGCGCTGGTGCGCATGGCGCAGCCGTTCTCGATGCGGCTGCCGCTGGTCGACGGCCACGGCAACTTCGGCTCCCTCGGCAACGACGACCCGCCCGCGGCCATGCGCTACACCGAGTGTCGCCCCGCGCCCGCCGCGACGCTCATGGTCGAGTCGATCGACGAGGACACCGTCGACTTCTCCCCCAACTACGACGGCAGCGAGCAGGAGCCCGTCGCCCTGCCGTCCGCCTTTCCGAACCTGCTGGTGAACGGCGCCTCCGGGATCGCGGTCGGGATGGCGACCAACATGCCGCCGCACAACCTCGGCGAGGTCATCGCCGCCGCGCGGCACCTCATCCGGCATCCGGGCGCCGACCTGGAGACCCTGATGCGCTACGTGCCGGGTCCCGACCTGCCCACCGGCGGCCGGGTCGTCGGCCTCGACGGCATCCGGGACGCGTACGAGACGGGCCGCGGCAGCTTCAAGATCCGCGCCACCGCGACGGTGGAGCAGGTCTCCGCGCGGCGCAAGGGCATCGTCGTCACCGAGCTGCCCTTCACGGTCGGCCCGGAGAAGATCCGCGCCAAGGTCAAGGACCTCATCGGGGCGAAGCGGCTGCAGGGCATCGCCGACCTGAAGGACCTCACCGACCGCGAGCACGGGCTGCGGCTGGTCTTCGAGATCAAGAACGGCTTCCACCCCGAGGCCGTGCTGGAGCAGTTGTACAAACTGACGCCGATGGAGGAGACCTTCGGCATCAACAACGTGGCGCTCGTCGACGGCCAGCCGCTCACGCTGGGCCTGAAGGAGCTGCTGGAGGTCTTCCTCGACCACCGCTTCACGGTGGTGCGGCGGCGCAGCGAGTTCCGGCGCACCAAGCGCCGGGACCGGCTGCACCTGGTGGAGGGCCTGCTCGTCGCGCTGCTCGACATCGACGAGGTCATCCGCATCATCCGGGCCAGCGAGAACGCCGCGCAGGCCAAGGAGCGGCTGATCGGCCACTTCTCGCTCTCCGAGATCCAGACGCAGTACATCCTGGACACGCCGCTGCGCCGGCTGACGAAGTTCGACCGGCTGGAGCTGGAGGCCGAGCGGGACCGGCTGACGGCGGAGATCGCCGAGCTGACGCGGATCCTGGAGTCGGACGCGGAGCTGCGCAAGCTGGTGTCCGGGGAGCTGTCGGCGGTGGCGAAGAAGTACGGCAGCGAGCGCCGCACGGTGCTGCTGGAGGCCGGCGGGGAGCCGGCCGCGGCGGTGCCGCTGGAGATGTCCGACGACCCGTGCCGGGTGCTGATGTCGTCCACGGGGCTGCTGGCCCGTACCGCCAACGGTGATCCCTTCGGCGAGCCGGCGCCGGCGAAGCGCGTCAAGCACGACGTGATCGTCTCCGCGGTGCCGACGACGTCGCGGGCGCACATCGGGGCGGTGACCTCGCAAGGGCGGCTGCTGCGGGTGTCGGTGATCGACCTGCCGGTGCTGCCGGAGACCGCGGCCAGGCCCAGCCTGGCCGGCGGCGCGGCGGTCTCGGAGTTCCTGACGCTGGCGGACGGCGAGAAGGTCGTCTGCCTCACCACGCTCGACGAGTCCTCGCCCGGCCTGGCGCTGGGCACGGAGCAGGGCGTGGTGAAGCGGGTGGTGCCGGACTACCCGGCGCACAAGGAGGAGTTGGAGGTCGTCGCGCTCAAGGACGGCGACCGGATCGTCGGCGCGGCGGAGCTGCGCACGGGCGAGGAGGACCTCGTGTTCGTCACCAGCGACGCCCAGTTGCTGCGCTACCCCGCGGGGCAGGTGCGGCCGCAGGGCCGGCCGGCGGGCGGCATGGCGGGCGTGAAGCTCACCGACGGCGCGAAGGTCGTCGCGTTCCACGTGGTCGACCCGGCGGCGGAGGCGGCGGTGCTGACGGTCGCGGGCTCCACCGGGGCGCTGGACGGGGCATGGGTACAGACGGCGAAGCTGACGCCGTTCGACCAGTTCCCGCGGAAGGGGCGGGCGACGGGCGGCGTGCGCTGCCAGCGGTTCCTGAAGGGCGAGGACGGCCTGACGTTCGCCTGGGCGGGGCCGGTGCCGGCCCGCGCGGCGGGGCGCACAGGCGGTCCGGTGGAGCTGCCGGAGCCGGACCCGCGCCGGGACGGCTCGGGGACACCGCTGGCGAAGCAGGTGACGGCGGTGGCGGGCCCGGTGTAGTCCGCGGGCCGGCGGCGGGCGTGGGCCCGGCGTCGGGGGCGGTCCGCGGCGGTACGGCGAATCCCCGTGCTGGACCCGGGGGTCGGCGGCTGCCAGCGTGGGGGCCATGAGGACTCCGACCGTCACCGACGCCCTGCTCGCCCGTCGGCTGATCCGCGACGTGCTGCCGCCCACCCCGCTGTGGTCGTACGCCGCGCTGGACCGGGGGCCGGCCGCGGCCCTGTTCGTCAAGCACGAGAACACCCAGCCGACGGGCGCGTTCAAGGTACGCGGCGGCCTCGCCCTGCTCGCCTCGATGACCGCCGGGGAGCGCGCCCGCGGCATCGTCGGCTACTCCACCGGCAACCACGCCCAGTCGCTGGCCTACGCCGCCGCCCGGCACGGCGCGCCGTGCACCATCGTGATGCCGGAGCGCCCCAACCCCGGCAAGGCGCGCGCCGTCACGGCCCTCGGCGCCGAGCTGATCCAGCACGGCGCGACGTTCGACGAAGCCCGCCCGTACGCCGGGCGGTTGGCCGCCGAGCGGGGCGCCCGGCTGGTCAGCGCCGCGGACGAGCCGGAGATCGTCGCCGGGGTGGCCACCGCGTACCTGGAGCTGTTCGAGCAGGCGCCGGACCTGGACACGGTGATCGTCCCGGTCGGCGGCGGCAGCGGGGCCGCCGCCGCGAGCCTGGTGGCCGCGGCCGTCGCCCCGGCCTGCCGGGTGGTGGCGGTGCAGTCCGCGGCCTCCCCCGCAGCGTACGAGTCCTGGCGCGCCGGCCGCCTCGTCGAACGCCCCAACCGCACCCGGGTCGAGGGGCTGGCCACCGGCACCGGCTTCGCGCTGCCGCAGGCGCTGATGCGCGCCGGGCTCGCGGACTTCCTCCTCGTCGACGACGACGCGATCGCCCTCGCCCAGCGCAGCCTGATGCGCGACGCGCACACCCTGGCGGAGGGCGCGGGCGCGGCGGCGCTCGCGGCGCTGCACGCGCACCCGGACGCCTTCGCGGGGCAGCGCGTCGCGGTCGTGTGTACAGGAGGGAATGCCCAGGAGGCAGAAATCGCCAGGGCTATCGCCTGAAGGTGTGAAGGGTCTGGAATGCCCCGTCTGTGATCTCCCCGCGTTGCTCATTCTGGGCAGTCGGCAACCCCGCCGAGCAAGGAGAGCACTGCGGTGAACAACCCCCAGGGGCCCGAGGGGGCCCCGCCAGCCCCGCCCCACGATCCGTGGTCCGACCGGCCGGACTGGTCCGGCCGGTCGGACGTGCTGCCCTGGCCGGATGCGTCGCCCTGGCCCGCCCGGACGGCGCCGACCGACCGGAGGGAGCAGCTCTACGTGCCCGCCGCCCCGGCCCCCGGCTGGGGCTGGGACGGCTGGGAGCCGGAGCCGGAGCCGGAGCCGGCCCCGGCCGCACCGCCCCCTCCGCGGGCCGCAGAGCGCGCGGACTCCGGCGCGCACGACGGCGATCCCGAAGCCGACGACGACGTGTACCTCGCCGTGCACGCAGGGCCCGAGTTCCAGCGCGTCCGCAGCCGGTACCGCCGGTTCGTCGTGCCGGCCGCGCTCGCGTTCCTCGTCTGGTACCTGTCGTACGTCGTCGTCGCCACCGTCGCGCCCGAGCTGATGGGCCGCCGGGTCGCGGGACCGGTCAACGTCGCGCTGCTCGCCGGACTCGGCCAGTTCGCGACGACGTTCCTGCTCACCTGGGCGTACGCCCGGCACGCCCGGCTGCACCGCGACCCCGCCGCGCTCGACCTGCGCTGGGACATCGCCATGCGGACCCGCCGACCGGACGGCTCCGCCGGCGCCGGCGGGAACCCGGGGCAGGAGCCGGGCCGGTGACCGGGGAGCACCAGAAGCTCGCGCTGCTGCTGTTCTGCGCGTTCGTGGCGCTGACGCTGGCCATCACGCTGTGGGCGGGCCGGCGGCGGCCCGGCTCACCGGAGGAGTTCTACGCCGGCGGCCGGCTCTTCAGCCCCATGGAGAACGGTTTCGCCATCTCCGGGGACTACATGTCCGCCGCGTCCTTCCTCGGCATCTCCGGCCTCATCGCGCTCTACGGCTACGACGGCGTGCTGTACTCCGTCGGCTTCCTCGTCGCCTGGCTCGTGGTGCTGCTGCTCGTCGCAGAACTCGTCCGCAACTGCGGCCGGTTCACCCTCGCCGACGTCGTCGCCTCCCGGCTGCGCCGGCCGCAGGTGCGGTTCGCGGCCGGCATCTCGTCCGTCACGGTCTCGGTGCTCTACCTCGTCGCCCAGATGGTCGGCGCGGGCAGCCTGGTGGTGCTGCTGGCCGGCGGCCACGCCGGCACCGGCACGCGCACCGCGGCGGTCGCGGGCGTCGGCGCGCTGATGGTCACGTACGTCGTGCTCGGCGGGATGCGTGCGACGACGTGGATCCAGATCGTCAAGGCCGTGCTGCTGCTGGCCGGGGCGCTCACGCTCACCGTGCTGGTGCTGCTGCGCTTCCACGGCGACCCCGGCGCGCTGCTGGAGGCCGCGGCCGGGCGCAGCGGCCACGGCGCGGACTTCCTCGCCCCCGGCCTGGCGTACGGCGGCGGGCTCGCCGACCGGCTGGACTTCCTCAGCCTCGGCATCGCGCTGGTCCTGGGCACCGCGGGGCTGCCGCACATCCTGGCCCGCTTCTCCACCGTGCCGACGGCCACCGCCGCGCGCCGCTCGGTGATCTGGTCGATCGGGCTGATCGGCGGCTTCTACCTGATGACGATCGTGCTCGGCTTCGGCGCCGCGGCGCTGGTGGGCGGCGACGCCGTGCGCGCGGACGACCCGTCGGGCAACACGGCGGTGCCGCTGCTGGCGCTCGGTCTCGGCGGCGGCGCGGCCTCCACCGGCGGAACGGTTCTCTTCGCGGTGGTGGCGGCGGTGGCGTTCGCGACGATCCTGGCGGTGGTCGCGGGGATCACGCTGGCGTCGTCGGCGTCCGTGGCGCACGACCTGTACGCGACGGTGCGCCGCTCCCGCGCGCGGCGCCGCGCGGGTCGTACCGCACAAGGCCCGGACGGCGAATCCGCCGGCGAGGTGGCCGTGGCGCGGGTGGCCGCCGCGGTCATCGGGGCACTCGCCATCGGTCTGGGGCTGCTGGCCCGGGACCTGAACGTGGCGTTCCTGGTGGGGCTCGCGTTCGCGGTGGCGGCCTCGGCGAACCTGCCGGTGCTGCTCTACGCCTTGTTCTGGCGCCGGTTCACCGACCGCGGCGCACTGTGGGCCCTGTACGGCGGACTCGGCCCCGCGGTGCTGCTGGTGGTGTTCTCGCCCGTCGTCTCGGGCAGCCCGGACGCCCTCTTCCCGGGCGCGGACTTCCACGTCTTCCCGCTGCAGAACCCGGGGCTGGTTTCCGTGCCGCTGGGCTTCTTCGCGGGCTGGCTGGGCACGGTCACGTCCGCGGAGCCCGCCGATCCCGTACGGCACGCCAAGACCCAGGTCCGGGCGCTGACCGGGGCGGGGGCCGCGTAGCGCGGGCGCCGCGGGTTACGGGGCCGGCAGCCGGCGGCCGGGTACGCGCCCGGCCGCCGGGCCCAGCGCCTCGGGGAGCACGACGGTGAACTCCGCGCCCCCGCCCGGCCGCTCGCCGACCTCCGCGTGGCCGCCGTGCCGCTCGGCGAGCCGCCGCACCAGCGCGAGGCCGAGGCCCCGCTTGCCGTACGCGGGCGGCTCCTTCGTCGTCCAGCCGTCGGCGAAGACCAGCTCCCGCCGCTCCGCCGGCACCCCGGGCCCGGAGTCGGCGACCCGCAGCCGTACCGTCTCGCCGTCTGCCCGCAGGTCCACCTCGACCACCGGGTCCGGCGAACCCACCGCGGCGTCCAGGGCGTTGTCGACCAGGTTGCCGACGATCGTGACCAGCCCGCGCGGGTCGACGGCCCGGTCCGGCAGCTCCCCCGTCAGCACCAGCGGCACGCCCCGCTCCGCGGCGACGGTCGCCTTGCCGACGAGCAGCGCGGCCAGCAGCGGGTCGCGGATCCGGCCGGTGACCTGCTCCGCGGTGGCCCGGTGGCCGCCGGCGGCCTCGGCGATGTACTCGGTGGCCTCCTCGGTCATGCCCAGCTCCAGCAGCCCGAGGAGGGTGTGCAGGTGGTTGGCGTGCTCGTGGTCCTGGGCGCGCAGGGCGTCGATGAGGCCGCGGGTGGAGTCGAGTTCGCGGCCCAGTTGCTCCAGTTCGGTGCGGTCGCGCAGGGTGGCGACGGCGCCGCCGTCGGCGGTGGGCATGCGGTTGGCGACGAGCACCCGGCCGTCGCTGACGGTCAGCAGGTCGGATCCGGCGACCCGGCCGGCGAGCACGTCGGCGGTACGGCCCGGGCGCAGCACGTCGTCGAGCGGGCGGCCGGTGTGCTCGGGGTCGATGCCGAGGAGCCGGGCGGCCTCGTCGTTGACCAGCCGCAGCCGGCCGGCGCCGTCGAGCGCGACGACGCCCTCGCGGATGCCGTGCAGCATCGCCTCGCGCTCGTCGAGGAGCGCGGCTATGTCGGAGAAGGCGAGGTCGCGGGTGCGGCGCTGGAGCCGGCGGGAGTGCGCGAAGGCGACCAGCGCGCCGACGGCCAGCGCGCCCCCCGCGTACGCCAGCACGCCGGGCACCGCCGCGATGAGCCGGTCGCGTACGCCCTCGTACGGGATGCCGACCGAGACCGCGCCGACGATCCGCCCCTCGCGGTCGTAGAGCGGCACCTTGCCGCGGGCGGTACGTCCCATGGTGCCGGTGTCGATGCCCATCCACTCCTCGCCGGCGAGTGCGGCGGAGGGGTCGGTGGAGACGCGGTGGCCGACGCGCTCGGGCCGGGTGTGGGACCAGCGCACGCCGCGGTTGTCCAACACGACGACGTACTCGGCGCCGGTGGCCTTGCGGATCCGCTCGGCGCGGCGCTGCACGGGCCCTTCCGGTTCCGCGGGGGTGGTCAGCAGCGCCTCGGCGAGGCCGGGTTCGACGGCGGTGCTCTGCGCGATGGCCATGGCGCGGCGCATCACCTGCCGGTCCAGCTCGTCGCTGTACGGCGCGAGGAAGAGCGCCGCGGCCAGGATCGTGACGCCGGTGGCGAGGGCGAGCTGCATGAGCAGGATCTGGGAGGAGACACGGCGCGGCCAGCCGAGCCGCCGGCCGGGGCCGCGGGGCTCACCGCGGCGTGGGGTCAACGTTGCGCCCATGAGGGCGAACCGTAACCGACCGGGACGCTACGGGCACTCCCCCGAACGCACATCCCCACACGCCCGCCCCAGGGTAGCTCCGGCCGACTACGCAGGGTAGTCGCCCCAGGCGGCGGGCTCAGTGCAGCCGCGGCGGGCCCGCGGCCATGCGCGTCTGCGCCACCGGCGCGGCGCCACAGCTCGCCGGGGTGGCCACCGCGGCGGCCCGCGGGGCGACGGGCACGTCCCAGGCGCGTCCGTCGCGGTGCACGACGGTCACCAGCCAGCCGGCGCCGCCACCGTCGCCGTCGCTTTCGGTGCGTACGACGGCGAGGTCGTCCACGCCGTACGCACCGACCAGCAGGCGCACCGCCAGCTCCGCCGTCTGCCCCGGGCGCTCCCAGGTGGAGCGTCCGCGGCAGTTGCCGGGGACGACCAGCCCGGAGGCCAGCGACTCGACGACCTCCTTGACCGCGTGCGGGGTCATACGGCCGTAGGCGTAGCCGTGCGGGAGGAGGAGCAGCGTGGGCGAGAAGCGGTGGCCGCCGATGTGGGTGATCTCCCAGGTCGCGGTGGACCCGGCGGCGTGCAGGTCGGCGGCGAGGGGGCGGCCGAGGAGGGCGCAGCAGCGGTCGCGGCGGCCGTTGGTGCAGACGAACACCGGCGGATCTCCGCGGTACGGGCCGGCGCCGAGGGCGGCGTCGAAGTCGGCGTGGTCGCCGCGGCCGAGGGCGGCGAGGTCGAGGCCGACGAGGTGCGCGGGGTCGTGGACGTCGGTGGCGCGGATCCAGGTGCGGCCGGGGGCGGTGTGGGCGGCGAGGACGCGGCGGCTGGCGGGGCGGCGGACGTCGGCGTGCCGGCCGGGCCGGCGGATGAGCGCGACGCGCACGCCGGTGCCCTCGGCGCACTCCTCCAGCGCGCGGCCGATCGCGGGGTCGAGGTGGCTCTGGGTCAGCGCCTCGTTCCCCCACGGGCCCGTCTGCTCGACGAGCAGCCAGGTCGCGGCGACGGCCGCGGTCCCGGCGAGCGGTTCGGCCAGCTCTCCGGAGGCGGTCGCGCACGTACTCACGAAGGTGAGCCTAACCGTTCTTCAACGCCCCGTCCCGCGGGGCCCGTCCGTCCCGGTGATCCCTCCGTGCCCCGGCGCCCCACGGTTCCTGCGGACCGCCGTCGCCCGCCGCGTACGCTCACCCCCTGCCGTACCGCTGACGTGGGTGGAAGAGATCGGCCCGGCACCCACCGCAAGCAGCTTGCGTTTCTTGCGCTAATCTTGCGTCCATGACTCGACGACTTGCTGAGGTTGCCAAGAAGGTGGGGGTCTCCGAGGCCACCGTCAGCCGCGTGCTGAACGGAAAGCCCGGGGTGTCGGAGGCGACCCGGCAGGCCGTGCTGTCGGCCCTCGACGTGCTCGGCTACGAACGGCCCACGCAACTGCGCGGCGAGCGCGCCCGGCTGGTCGGCCTGGTCCTGCCCGAGCTGCAGAACCCGATCTTCCCCGCGCTCGGCGAGGTGGTCGGCGGCGCGCTGGCCCAACTGGGCCTCACCCCCGTGCTCTGCACGCAGACGAAGAACGGCGTCTCCGAGGCCGCGTACGTCGATCTGCTGCTGCAACAGCAGGTCTCCGGCGTGGTGTTCGCCGGCGGCCAGTACGCGCAGTCCGCCGCGCCGCACGAGCACTACCGCAGGCTGGCCGAGCGGCGCATCCCGGTGGTGCTGATCAACGCCGCCATCGAGGACCTGGGCTTCCCCCGCGTCTCCTGCGACGACGCGGTGGCCGTGGAACAGGCATGGCGCCACCTGGCCTCGCTCGGGCACCGCCGCATCGGCATGCTGCTGGGCCCCGGGGACCACGTGCCCTCAGCCCGCAAGCTCGCGGCCGCCGAGGAACTGGCGCGGCAGACCGGCCTGGAGCTGCCGGAGTCGCGGGTGGCGCGGGCGCAGTACTCGCTGGAGAGCGGGCAGGCGGCCGCGACGCGGATGCTGGAGGACGGCGTCACGGGCTTCGTGTGCGCCAGCGATCCGCTCGCGCTCGGGGTGATCAGGGCTGTGCGGCGGCGCGGTCTCGACGTGCCGGGGGACGTGTCGGTGGTGGGGTACGACGACTCGGCGTTCATGAACTGCACGTCGCCGCCGCTGACGACCGTGCGGCAGCCGATCGAGTCCATGGGCCGGGCGGCGGTCGAGCTGCTGTCGGCGCAGATCGGGGGCGCCCCGGTGGCCGCCGACGAGCTGCTGTTCGAGCCGGAGCTGGTGGTGCGCGGCTCCACCGGCCCCGCGCGGTGAAGGATCTTCATTTTCCAGTCTCGTTCTTGCAACTTCCGCGCGACATATTGCGAAGACCTGTCGACGGTGGTTGAGTGTGCGCGCCACGGCAGCGTGCAGCCGTGGCTTCCCGCTCCTGCCCAGAGGGGTCACCGAGATGAGAAGTTCCGGGTTCCGCCGTACCAGCGCCGCTCTCGCCGTCAGCGCCGCCCTGGCGCTCGTCGCCGCCTGCGGCACCTCCAGCTCCGACGAGGGCGGGGACGACGCGGCCGATGCGGCCGACGCCGCCGCCCCGCTGGACCCGGAGACCGAGGTCACCCTGACGATCGACTGCATGCCGCCGGCGGCCGAGAAGGCCGAGCTGAAGGAGTGGAAAGAGGACGTAGCGGCCTTCAACAAGGAGTATCCGAACGTCACGATCGAGGGGAAGCAGACCGACCCCTGTCTGGAGCCGCCGCGGTTCACGGCCATGCTCAAGGCCAAGTCCCAGCCGGACGCCTTCTACACGTACTTCACCGACCTGCAGCAGGTGCTGGACAACGACGGCGCCGCGGACATCACCGCCTATGTCAATGACAAGACGGTCCCGGCGCTCGCGGACATCGACCCGCAGGTCCTCGACGTGCTCAGGCAGGACGGCAAGCTCTACGGGCTGCCGACCAGCAACTACACCATGGGCCTGCTGATCAACCGCAAGCTCTTCGAGGAGGCCGGCCTCGACCCCGACGACCCGCCGACGTCCTGGGACGAGGTCCGTGCCGCCGCCGAGGCGATAGCCGGTCTCGGCGACGGCATCAGCGGCTTCGGCGAGTACAGCGCCGGCAACAACGGCGGCTGGCACTTCACCGCCTCGATGTACGGCCTCGGCGGCGACATCGTCTCCGAGGACGGCACCAAGGCCGCGTTCAACGACGACACCGGCCGCGCCTACGTCGAGAACCTCCACGCGATGCGCTGGGAGGACGACAGCATGGGCAAGACCCAGTTGCTCAAGTGGGGCGACCTGCAGAAGCAGATGGCGTCCGGCAAGCTCGGCATGTTCCTCGCCGCGCCCGACGACATCACCTACATGGTCCAGCAACTGGGCGGTGACTACGCCGACTTCGGCATGGGCCCGATGCCCGGCGGCGAGGCGACCCTCTTCGGCGGCAACGACTACCTGATCAAGAAGGGCAGCTCGCCCGACCAGATCAAGGCCGCCATCGCCTGGCTGAACTTCAAGTTCCTCACGCCCGGCAAGGGCCAGTTCGAGTGGGCGCGTACCAAGGCCGACGAGCTGCCCGTGGGGCTGCCCCAGCCGGACTTCTGGAAGGGCGAGAGCAAGCAGCAGGACGACAAGCTGCGCGCCGAGCACTCCACGATGCCGGTCGAGAACTTCCAGCCGTTCCGCGACAACCCGGTCCCCGGCCGCGCCGAGCCGCCCAAGGCCCAGGAGATCTACAAGGTCCTCGACACGGTGATGTCCGGCGTGCTCACCAACGAGGACGCCGACCCCGCCGGGCTGCTCGACACCGCCGAGGACCAGGTCAACCAGGTCCTCGCGAACCAGTAGCCATGGCGGCACCCACCCTGTCCCGGCCCGCCGCCCCCTCCCCGGGGCGGCCCGCCGGCCGGCGGCGCACGGGCCGCGAGGACTTCGCCCGCGCGCTGCGCCGCAACCTGACCGCCCACGGCTTCCTCATCGGCGCCGTGCTCTGCTTCACGCTGTTCTCCTGGTATCCGATGGTCAGGGAGTTCATCCTGGCCTTCCAGAAGAACGAGGACGGCGAGACCGTCTGGGCGGGCTGGTCGAACCTCAGCTACATCTTCAACGACCCGGCCTTCTGGCAGGCGTGGCGCAACACGTTCGCCTTCACCGGCCTCGCGCTGCTCCTCGGCTTCGCCGTGCCGTTCGCGGTCGCGATCGTGCTGAACGAGTTCCGGCACGGCCGCGCGTACCTGCGGGTCCTGGTGTATCTGCCGGTGATGCTGCCGCCGGTCGCCTCCGTGCTGCTCTTCAAGTACTTCTACGACCCGGGCTACGGGCTCTTCAACCGCATCCTCGACACCTTCGGCCTGCCCGCGCAGGACTGGCTCCAGTCGAGCGACACCGCGATGCTCTCCGTGGTCATCGCCGCCACCTGGATGAACATGGGCGCCGCCACGCTGATCTACCTGGCCGCGCTCCAGGGCATCCCGGGCGAGCTGTACGAGGCCGCGGAGCTGGACGGCGCGGGTCTCTTCCGCAAGATCTGGCACGTCACCATCCCGCAGACCCGGCTCATCCTGTCGCTGATGCTGCTGATGCAGATCATCGCCACCATGCAGGTCTTCGTGGAGCCGTTCCTGCTCACCGGCGGCGCCGGCCCGGAGAACTCGACGCTGACCGTCGTCCAGCTCATCTACCAGTACGCCTTCACCTTCAACAACTACGGCAGCGCCGCGGCCCTCGGGGTCGTCCTGATGCTGGTGCTCGCCGTCTTCTCGGCCGCGTTCGTCCGCCTCGACCGCAGCAGCGAAGACTGAAGCCGGGAGATCCCAGATGGCCGAATCACAAAGGACGCTGATCTCGCCGGCGGTGCTGGCCAGGCCACGTGGAAAAGCCCTGTACTGGAGCGCGTTCGCCCTGGTCATGGCGGTCTTCACGCTGGCGTTCATCGGGCCGCTGTACTGGATGGTGACCAGCGGGCTGAAGTCCTCCCAGGAGTTCGCGCAGACGCCGCCGACACTGGTGCCGGGCGAGGTCGAGACGGACAACTACTCCGAGGCGTGGAGCGTGCTGGACCTGGCCCAGCTCCTTCTCAACACCTGCGTGTACGCCTTCGGCGCGCTGGCGTTCATGCTCGTCTTCGACGTGGCCGCGGCGTACTCGCTGTCCAAGCTCCGCCCCGTGCTGGGCAAGGTCATCCTCGGCGCGATGCTCGCGACGCTGATGATCCCGGCGACGGTCCTCGTCGTACCGCAGTACCTCACGGTGCTCGACATGCCGCTCATCGAGCGCAACCTCATCAACTCACCGTGGGTGATCTGGCTGCCGGCGGTCACCAACGCCTTCAACATCTTCCTGCTCAAGCGCTTCTTCGACTCCATCCCCCGGGAGCTGATGGACGCCGCCGCCATGGACGGCGCATCGCCGATGCGCACCCTGCGGTCCATCGTCCTGCCGATGTCCCGGCCGATCCTCGGCGTCGTCTCGATCTTCGCGGTCGTCGCCGTGTGGAAGGACTTCCTCTGGCCGATGCTCACCCTGCCCGACCCGACGAAGCAGACCCTCAACGTCGGCATCTACTCGCTGGGCGCGAGCGTTCCGGAGAACCAGCTCATCGCCGCCCTCGCGATCGCCTCGGTGCCCACGCTGGTGATCTTCCTCGTCTTCCAGCGCAACATCATGCACGGCCTGACCGCCGGCAGCCTCAAGGGCTGACGGTAAGGGCCCTCTTCCTGAACCAGTAGGGATTTCCTGTGAGGGATTCAGTGTCGGATACGAGCTGGTGGCGCGACGCCGCCATCTACCAGGTCTACGTACGCAGCTTCGCCGACGGCGACGGCGACGGCACCGGCGACCTCGCCGGCGTCCGCGCCCGGCTGCCGTACCTCGCCGAGCTGGGTGTGGACGCCATCTGGTTCACCCCCTGGTACGTCTCGCCGATGGCCGACGGCGGCTACGACGTCGCCGACTACCGGGCGATCGACCCGGCGTTCGGCACCCTCGACGAGGCCGAGAAGCTGATCGCCGAGGCCCGCGCCCTCGGCATCCGCACGATCGTCGACGTCGTGCCCAACCACGTCTCCGACGCCCACCCCTGGTTCCGCGCCGCGCTGGCCGCCGGGCCCGGCAGCCCGGAGCGCGAGCTGTTCCACTTCCGTCCCGGCCGCGGCCCGGACGGCGAGCTGCCGCCGAACAACTGGCCCTCCCAGTTCAACGGCGAGTCCTGGACCCGGCACGCCGACGGTGACTGGTACCTCCACCTGTTCTCCGAGCGGCAGCCCGACCTCAACTGGGCCCACCCCGCAGTGCGCCGGGAGCACGAGGACGTGCTGCGTTTCTGGTTCGAGCGGGGCGCGGCGGGCGTACGCATCGACTCCGCCGCCCTGCTGGCCAAGGACCCGGCGCTGCCCGACTGGGACGAGGACGACCCGCGCGGCGAGCCGAACCCGTTCGTCGACCTCGACGACCTGCACGAGATATACCGCTCGTGGCGGGCCATCGCCGACGAGTACGACGGCGTGCTCATCGGCGAGCTGTGGGTGCCGGAGCCGGAGCGCTTCTCCCGCTACCTGCGCCCGGACGAGCTGCACACCGCGTTCAACTTCGACTTCCTGGCCCGCCCCTGGGACGCCGCCGAGCTGCGCACCTCCATCGACACCACGCTGGAGTACCACGCGCCGGTCGGCGCGCCCGCGACGTGGGTGCTGTGCAACCACGACGTGACGCGCACCGTCACCCGCTACGGCCGCGACGACGCCGACCCGGGCACCGGCTTCGCCTTCGCCGCCAAGCGCTTCGGCACCCCGACCGACCCGGTGCGCGGCACCCGCAGGGCGCGCGCCGCGGCGCTGCTCTCCCTCGCCCTGCCCGGCTCCGTCTACCTCTACCAGGGCGAGGAGCTGGGCCTGCCGGAGGCGGAGGTGCCGCGGGACCGCATCGTCGACCCGATGCACTTCCGCTCCGAGGGGCGCGACCCGGGCCGCGACGGCTGCCGCGTGCCGCTGCCGTGGCGGGCGGGGGGCGCGGCGTACGGGTTCAGCGACCCGCCGGGCGCGGACGGCGTCGACGGCGAGGGCGGTGTCGACGGCGAGGGCGGTGTCGACGGCGAGGGCGGTGTGCACGTGAACGGCGACGGCACCGCGACGGGCGAGCCGTGGCTGCCGCAGCCGGCGGGCTGGGGCACGTACGCCGTCGCCCGCCAGGAGGACGACCCGGGCTCGATGCTGCGCCTGTACCGCGACGCGCTGCGGCTGCGCCGCGGCGAGCCGGGACTCGGCGACGGGCCGATGCGCTGGCTTGACTCCCCCGGCGGCGTGCTGTCCTTCGCCCGCTCCGACGACTTCGTCTGCGTCGTCAACCTCGCCGAGGAGACCGCGCCGCTCCCGGCACACCGAAGCGTCCTGATCGGCAGCGGTCCTCTGGACGAGGGGAAGCTGCCGCAGGACACGGCGGTCTGGCTGCGTACCTAGCCCGGCTGCGCCCCGCGCGGCCGGACCGCCGGCCCTTACCCCCCACCCGCCCCCACGGGAAGGTTCGTCATGCGCAAGGCACGTAGAGGAAGGATCACGCTGGCCGCGTCCGTGGCCGCCGCCGCGGCGCTCGTCGCCGTACCCGGCGGCGCCCACGGCGCGCCGGAGGCGGGCGCCGACCTGCCGTTCGTCTCGATCGAGGCGGAGGCGGCCGACACCGACGGCAGCCCCGTCGGCCCCGACTACACCCAGGGCACCCTGGCCTCGGAGTCCTCGGGGCGGCAGGCGGTGGAGCTGGACGCCCAGGGTGAGTACGTCGAGTTCACGCTCACCGCGCCCGCCAACGCCGTGAACGTCGCGTACAGCGTGCCGGACGGCACGTCCGGAAGCCTCGCCGTCTACGCCAACGGCACCAAGCTGGACGTCTCGCTGGCCGTCACCTCCGAGTACTCCTACATGGACACGCCCTGGATCCCGGGCGCCAAGACCCACCACCTGCTCGACAACTCCCGGGTCATGCTGGGTCAGGACCTGAACGCCGGCGACACCGTACGGCTCCAGGCCGACGACCTCGGCGGCGGCCCGTACACCGTCGACGTGGCCGACTTCGAGCAGGTCGCCGCGCCGGCCGAGGCGCCGTCCGGCGCCGTCTCCGTCGTCGACAAGGGCGCAGACCCGACGGGCGCCGCGGACTCCACGGAGGCGTTCCGCACCGCCGTCGCCGAGGCCAAGGGCGGCGGTACGGTATGGATCCCGCCGGGCGACTTCAAGGTCGGCTCCGAGCTGTCGGGCGTCGAGAACGTCACCCTCCAGGGCGCCGGCTCCTGGCACTCGGTGGTGCGCAGCTCGCGCTTCGTCAACCAGTCGGGCTCCGCGGGCAACGCGCACCTCAAGGACTTCGCCGTCATCGGCGAGGTCACCGAGCGCGTCGACGGCAACCCGGACAACTTCGTCAACGGCAGCCTCGGCGCCGGCTCCACCGTCTCCGGGATGTGGCTCCAGCACCTGAAGGTCGGGCTCTGGCTGACCGGCACCAACGACAACCTCGTCGTCGAGAACACCCGCTTCCTCGACATGGCGGCCGACGGCCTGAACCTGGGCGGCAGCGCCAAGGGCGTCCAGGTGCGCAACAACTTCCTGCGCAACACCGGCGACGACGCGCTCGCCATGTGGTCGCTGAACGCACCCGACGTGGACTCCACGTTCGCGGACAACACGATCTCGCAGCCGAACCTGGCCAACGGCATCGCGATCTACGGCGGCACGGACATCACCGTCGAGAACAACCGCGTCCTGGACACCAACGCGCTGGGCAGCGGCATCGCGATCTCCAACCAGAAGTTCCTGGACCCGTTCCACCCGCTGGCCGGCACCATCACCGTCGCGGGCAACGAGCTGGTGCGCACCGGCGCGATGAACCCCAACTGGAACCACCCGATGGGCGCGCTGCGCGTCGACTCCTACGACAGCGCCATCGAGGCGGACGTGAACATCACGGACACCGTCGTCACCGACAGCCCGTGGAGCGCCTTCCAGTTCGTCTCCGGCGGCGGCACCGGCAAGGCCGTGCAGAACGTCACGATCGACGGCGCCACCGTCGACGGCGTCGGCAGCGTCGTCGTGCAGGCCGAGACGCAGGGCTCGGTGACCGCAGGCGGCGTCACCGCGACGGACGTCGGCGTGGCCGGCGTCTACAACTGCCCGTACCCGGAGGGCAGCGGGACCTTCACACTCACCGACGGCGGCGGCAACTCCGGCTGGGACAGCGTGTGGGAGGACTGCTCCGCCTGGCCCGGCCAGGACTGACCCCGCTCCCCAAGGGCACAGCGCTCCCGTACAGCGCACCACGGCACAGCGGTCCACTCGTCCGGGCTCCCGGTCCACCCCACGGGCCGGGAGCCCGTCCCCCAAGAGAGGAGCACCACCGTGACCACCCGAAGAGCCTTCCTCGCCGGCGCCGCGGGCGCCGGCCTCGCCGCGGCCGGCGGCCTGCACCCCGCCGCCGCGGCTCCCGCCCCGGCCGGCGGCACGGCCGGGACGCGCGCGTCCTGCGCCGCCGAGCCGTCCCCGTACGTGCACGCCTTCTACTACTCCTGGTACGGAAACCCCGACCACCACGGCTCGTGGGTGCACTGGCAGCAGGGCGGGCACACCCCGCCCGACGACATCGGCGCCGACTTCTACCCCGTCCTCGGCGCGTACGACTCCGGCGACTACGACGGTGCCGTCGCGCAGCACATGGCCTGGGCGCGGCAGGCGGGCATCGGCGTGCTCGCGTACAGCTGGTGGGGCCGCGGCGGCTACGAGGACCGGCTCGCGGCCGGCGTGCTGGACGCGGCGGCGGACCAGGGGCTGCAGATCGCCTGGCACATCGAGCCCTACTCCGGGCGCGATGCGGCGTCCGTCGTCGACGACGTGGCGTACCTGGAGGAGAACTACGGCGCCCACCCCGCCTACCACCGGGCGGCCGACCAGGGCGGGCGCTGTGCGTACTACGTCTTCAACAGTCTGAACGTCACCGACTGGGCGCCGATCGCGGCGATCCGGGACAGCGCCCTGGTGATGGCGCAGACCACGGACGTCTCCCGCGTCACGCACTTCGGCGGCATCTACACGTACGACGCCATCGCCGGCGCCAACGACCCGGACTGGGGCGGTGTGGCCGCCTGGTGCCGGCAGAACGGCTACGTGTGGGCGCCGTCCATCGGGCCCGGCTACCTCGACGACCGCGCCGTGCCGGGCAACACCTCGCCGACCGTGGACCGCGCGGACGGCGAGGTGTACGACCGCAGTTGGGGCTACGTGCTGGACCCGGCGAAGGGCGGTCCCGCCGACTGGGTGACGCTCACGTCGTTCAACGAGTGGCACGAGGGCAGCCAGTTGGAGCCGGCCGCGGCCGCGCCGCCGCAGCCGGTCTACGTCACGTACGACGGCGCCTACGGGCGTACGGGCGCGGCGGCCGAGACCGCGTACCTGGACCGGACCCGGCACTGGGTCACCGAGTTCGAGACGGCGTCCGGCCGGGGCTGAGCCCGGAGCGGGCCTGGGCCCCGGCCGGAACCCGCCGGTCCGGGGCTCAGGTGTCGATCCGAGAACGGTCCAGGGTGGCCGCCGAGTTGGTGATGAACTCCTTGCGGGGTGCGACCTCGTTGCCCATCAGCAGGTTGAACACCTGCTCGGCGGCCTCCAGGTCGCTGATGTTGATCCGCCGCAGCGTGCGGTACCGCGGGTCCATCGTGGTCTCCGCGAGCTGGTCGGCGTCCATCTCGCCGAGGCCCTTGTAGCGCTGGATGGAGTCCTTGAAGCGCGTGCCCTTGCTCTGCAGGTCGAGCAGGGTCTCGCGCAGCTCGGTGTCCGAGTACGTGTAGATGTACTTGTCCTGGCCCTTCTTGGGCTGGGTCAGCTCGATGCGGTGCAGCGGCGGCACCGCGGAGAAGACCCGGCCCTCCTCGACCATCGGGCGCATGTAGCGCTGGAAGAGGGTGAGCAGCAGGGTGCGGATGTGCGCGCCGTCGACGTCGGCGTCGGCGAGGAAGATCACCTTGCCGTAGCGCGCCTGGTCGATGTCGAACGTCCGCCCCGAGCCGGCCCCTATCACCTGGATGATCGCGCTGCACTCGGCGTTCTTCAGCATGTCCGCGACGGACGCCTTCTGGACGTTGAGGATCTTGCCGCGGATCGGCAGCAGGGCCTGGAACTCCGAGTTCCGCGCGAGCTTGGCGGTCCCCAGCGCGGAGTCGCCCTCGACGATGAACAGCTCGGAGCGCTCCACGTCGTCGCTGCGGCAGTCCGCGAGCTTGGCGGGCAGCGAGGAGGACTCTAGCGCCGTCTTGCGGCGCTGCGCCTCCTTGTGCTGCCGGGCGGCGATGCGGGTACGGGCCGCGGCCACGGCCTTCTCCAGCACGGCACGCGCCTGCTGCTTGGCGTCGCGCTTGGTGGAGGTCAGGAACGCCTTCAGCTCCTTGGCGACGACCTGCGCGACGATCCGGGAGGCCGCCGAGGTGCCCAGCACCTCCTTGGTCTGGCCCTCGAACTGCGGCTCGGCGAGCCGGACGGTGACCACGGCGGTCAGGCCCTCCAGCGCGTCGTCCTTGACGACGTCGTCCTCGGCGACGCGCAGCAGCTTCATGCTGCGCAGGGCGTCGTTGACCGTGCGGGTCAGGGAGCGCTCGAAGCCCGTGACGTGGGTGCCGCCCTTGGGAGTGGCGATGATGTTGACGAAGGAGCGGATCGTGGTGTCGTACCCGGTGCCCCAGCGCAGCGCGATGTCGACGCCGAGGTCACGGGTGACCTCGGTGGGCGTCATGTGCCCGCGGTCGTCGAGCACCGGGACGGTCTCCTTGAACGTCCCCTGCCCGGAGAGCCGCAGCACGTCGCAGACGGGGCGGTCGGGGGCGAGGAACTCGCAGAACTCGCTGATCCCGCCATCGAAGCGGAAGGTCTCCACGGTGTGGTCCGCCTTGTCGGCGGAGCGCTCGTCGCGCACGACGAGCGTGAGACCCGGCACGAGGAAGGCGGTCTGCCGTGCGCGCGCGTGCAGGTCGTCGAGCGAGAGCGCGGCGTCCTTGAGGAAGATCTGCCGGTCCGGCCAGAAGCGGATACGGGTGCCGGTCCTGGTCTTGGGGATCTTCTTGCCCTTGGTCATGCCGCTCGCCGGCTCGAAGGCGGCGTCGGCGCCCTTGCCGGAGAACCGGCCGGGGACGCCGCGGCGGAAGCTCATCGAGTGCGTCCTGCTCGACAGGTCGACCTCGACGTCGAGCCGGGCGGACAGCGCGTTGACCACGGAGGCGCCGACGCCGTGCAGGCCGCCGGAGGCCGCGTACGCGCCGCCGCCGAACTTGCCGCCGGCGTGCAGCTTGGTCATGACCACCTCGACGCCGGACAGCCCGGTCTTCGGCTCGACGTCGACGGGGATGCCGCGGCCGTCGTCGTCGACCTGTACGGAGCCGTCGGCGGCCAGCAGGACGTCGATGTTCCGGCAGTACCCCCCCAGGGCCTCATCGACGGAGTTGTCGATGATCTCCCACAGGCAGTGCATGAGGCCGCGGCTGTCGGTGGAGCCGATGTACATGCCGGGCCGCTTGCGGACTGCCTCCAGACCCTCCAGGACGAGCAGGTGCCGCGCGGTGTAGTTGGAGCCGTCGCGCTCGGCGGCGGCCAGCACGGACGGCACGGACGTGTCGGCGGTCACTCAGTTCGCTCCTCGCTGAATTCGGGCCCGGGTGGCGGTGGCGGGCCTCATCTGCCGGTCAGAGGGTACCGAGGCTCTATAGAGCCGGTACGCAGCCACCCGCATGTGACTCGATACTAGTCCCGCTTCGAGTGCATGTTCGATCCCTCGGAGGGGTGATTCGTTTATCACGTTCCCTTACGCGCATGAACCATTTAGGCTCCGGGCACGTCCTCATGAACAACCGGCAACCCAGCCGGGGAGGTCAAAAAGGACCAAATGCGCTCAATACGGCACAAGCACGACAAGCATTACGGCTCATCCGCCGCCACCTGGCGACATCGGACCTGGTGACGAAGGCTTTCCCGATCCACTGCCACGAGCGGGAACGTTTTCGGCCTGGTTGGATGTTGACCCTGGTACGACAGCTCGTCGAGCTAGAGAAGAGGCGACGTGACTACTGTTCTGACTCCCGCAAGCCCGCTGACGGCCGCCGACCGGTGCGACCGCTGTGGCGCCCAGGCTTACCTGCGTGTTGTCCTGACGAGCGGCGGCGACCTGCTCTTCTGTGCGCATCACGGCCGTAAGTTCGAGCCGGAGCTCAAGAAGATCGCTGCCGAGATACAGGACGAGACGGAGCGGCTCCAGACCACTCCCGCGTCGGCATCCGCCGACGAACGCTGACGCGCCGACGTCAGCCCGACGAGCCTCGTGCGGCCCCCGGGCCGGACATGGGCGGTCATTCCCACTGGGGGGTGGCCGCCTCGTCGGTTTCCGGGGCGGTACGGGCCCCTACGATCGGCTGGCGCGGCGCGAAGGCAGACACGCGGAGAGAGCCCTGAAGGGCGTCTGCGGTCCTCAGGGGGTCTTGACCGGCCTGTGTGCCGTGACGGTCTCCACAGCCGCCGAGATGCGCGTATAGACGCCCGGGCGGCCCTTGTCACCGCAGCCCTCGCCCCAGGAGACCAGGCCCACCAGCCGGCCCTTCACGACCAGCGGGCCACCGCTGTCGCCCTGGCAGGCGTCCGGGCCACCGCGCATCATCCCCGCGCAGACCATCGACGCGGCCAGGTAGCGGCCGTCGGGACTGCCCGGGTACGCCCGCTCGCAGACGGTGTCCGGCAGCACCTCGACGTCCGCGGCGTGCAGCCTCGTGGGATAGCCGGCGTTCCCCCCGGTGTCCCCCCAGCCGTAGACGCGGGCCCGTGAGCCCGGCTCGTACGCCGGGTCGTCCGGCTTCTCGGCCAGCTTCAGGAAATCCCGGGCCTCGGCCGGGTCCTTCAGGAGCAGCACGGCGAGATCGCCCGCGTTGGTCCATGCGTCGTAGTCGGGGTTCACCCAGACCCGTTCGAGGGCGAACTCCCTGCCCTCGGTGCCCGCGAGGTCACCGCGACCGGCCACGACGCTCAGATCGCCGACCTTGCTCCAGTGCTTGCCGAGGGTCTCCTCGGCGAGGCAGTGCGCGGCCGTGAGCACCACCTTCGGGGACACCAGCACGCCCGCGCAGAACTGCCCCGACCGCTCGTCGCCGAAGAGCGTCCGGCTGGTCAGCGCGACGGTCCAGGGGCTGTCGTCGATACGCACCGGGTGCCCGCCCACCACCACACCGTCCGCCGCCGCCGGCGGCGCCTGCCCGAGGACGGCCGGGGGCAGCAGCACGGCGACGGCGGCGGCGACGATCGAGCGAAGACGCGGACGCATGGGGTCTCCCTGACGGCGTGAGGCTTGCGGTCGTGCACTACAGCCTCATTCAGCAGGGCGCGGGCCGCACCTCAGTCGCGCCGCCCGCGGGGCCCCGAACGCCCCGCGTGACCTGCGAAGACGCGGGTCACGCGAGAGCGTGGCATCCGAACGACCCACGGCCCCGGGAGATCCCGGTGGCCCGCGGTCACGGCGTCGCCGGTGCCGCCGCCGGGGCCGCCCCCACCGCCGGGACCGCCGTCGCCGCCGGGGCGGGCAGGTGGCGCAGCCGCTCGGAGGCCAGACAGGCGCGGGTCAGGATGGTACGTACCTCGTCGGCGGCGCTGCCGCTGCACCGGGCGAGGTAGAAGATCACGACGTTGATGGCGGCGACGGAGCCGGCGTAGATGTAGACGTCCTTCGCCGTGCCCACGTAGATCGACAGCCCGATGCCCCAGCACGCCACGGAGTAGAAGCCCGCCGTCAGCGTCCAGCTCCAGAGCGCGTCGAGGCCGGCGATCCGGCCCTTCGGCACGGTGCCCAGTTGTCTGCCGCGGGCCTCGGCGATGGCGGCACGGGCGAAGACCAGGCAGGCGGCGTTGCACAGCGCGGTGGAGAGGATGCCGATGGCGGTGCAGACGGGCCACCAGTCGCGGTGGAACAGCGTGGTCGACAGCACCAGCACGGCGGGGATAAGGGTGAACAGCCGCATCGCGACCTCGGCCAGGAGGGCCCTTCGGCTCAGCCGTCCCTGCTCCCGGCCCGCGACGAGCGGGGTGAGACCGGCGAAGAGGTTCTGGTAGTACCGGGCGCCGGCCAGCAGGAAGCTCATGCCGACCAGCCGCACCGGGGCGTTGGCGGAGTGGTCGGGGATGGTGTAACCGTCCAGCCGCAGGGCGTCGAGCAGCGGGAGTTCCTCCTCGCCCGCGCTGTTGGTGCGCTGCAGCAGGGTGATGTAGTTGTTGCCCCAGCTCCAGTTGAGGTCGCGCAGCCAGTACGTGATCACGATGCTGGCCGCGACGTACCAGGCCGCGGCCGAGAGCCAGGAGAAGAAGAGCAGCCAGCGCACGTGCATGCCGCGGTGCGGGTCGTGGTAGAGCGCCTGGGTGCGCCGGATCCGCCACATCTGGAGCTGCTGCCTCGGCGCCCCGGCGAGCGGCGTGTACAGCCGGACGAAGCGGGTGCCGGCACTCTGCGCCCGGGTCGCCTCGACGGCCGCCAGCTCCTCTGCGTAGAAGTGGAGCAACTGCGGATAGAGCCGTTCCCCCGGCTCGGGCCGGAACAGCAGCAGCCGGTTCTCCGGGACGCGATCGGTGAGGTCCTCGATGAAGCGAGCCAGCAGGGGCGTCTCGGCGTAGAAGGCGTCGGGTACGGTCACGGCGCGCGCGCCTGCTCCGGCCGCCTCGCGGTGCTCGCTGCCGATCGCGATGAGGAGCTGCCCGACGGAGTACAGGTCGGCCTGCCGGGGGTCGACCACCATGGTCTCGCTACGCACCTCGGGCGCGACGAACGCCGCGTCCGGGCCGCCGGAGCCCGGGACGGTGTGGGAGTAGAGGTAGTTGACGCCGAGGTCGATGAGGACGAAGCGGCTGTCCCCGGCGCCCGTACCGCTTCCCGGTCCGGAACCCGAGCCGCTGAGGATGATGTTGGACGGGGACAGGTCGCCGTGGCGCAGGCCGCACCGGTCGAGCGCGTCCAGCACCCCCAGCAGCCGGGGCCCGAGGTCGCGCAGGAGATCGAGCCGGATGCGGGTGCTCTCCGGCTGCCGGCTCAGATACTCCGCCAGCGTCTCGCCGGGCACGAAGTCCATCAGGATCCACCGCCCGCTGCTCGCCCACGCGCGGGCCAGCGGCAGCGCTTCGGTGGCCGCCTCCTCCCCCGCGCGGACGTTGCCGTAGCTGGAGCGGTACTCGCGGGTGGCCCGGACGATGGTCGGCACCCTCAAGTACGGGTAGACGATGCACTTGAGGGCGAACGGGATGCGTCGGCCGTGCGCCTGGCGCAGCGGGAGGCCGGTCAGGATGAACGACGTCGTGCCGTGGCGGTGGAACCGCAGGGTCTCGATGTCGACTTCGCGCCACGCGTCGAGCGTCACGGCGTCGTCGTCCGCGCTGCCCTCCACGTCGGGAATGGCGACGTCGGGCGCGTACAGCGTCTGTATCGCCTGCCGTACGGCCGGGTCCGCCACCGCCGGCACGCACAGGACCGCGCAGTCGTGCGGCGTCCGCTCCCCCTGGTCGTAGCGGCGCTGGTAGGAGTGCGCCAGCGACACCAGGGTGAGGAGGAGCAGGCCGAGATATCCCCCGACCGCCCGGAACTCGTGGCGAAACGCCTCCGGACGGGCGGCGAATTCCGTACGCCAGCGGGCCACCTGTTCGATGACCGTTTCCCACGACTGCTCGAACTCGCCGCTAAAGCTGTGCGCCTCGAACGGCAGGGCGAAAAGGACCCGGCTCCAGTCCTCCCGGCCCCACTCGCCTAACTCGTTCTCTTCCGGGGTCGCGGTTCCCGCACCGCCCGGTGCGGGTGTGGTAGCGGATAAGGCGCGGATGATCGCGCGGAGATTACGCGCGCTGCCGGTTGTTGGCATCGTCCTTCGTCACGATGGTCAGTTGGGGAACGGCGCGAATGCGGCCGTTCTTTATCAGCGCCGGGTCTTTGCCCTCGACGGCGCAGAACATCACCTCGTACCCGCCGCGGGCGCCGCTGAGAATCCGGCCGGGATCCAGCTCGTGCCGCTTGACCTGCGGCATCCACGACATGGGCGCGAGGTCGAGCACGTACGGGGCGTCACCCGGCTCCGTCATCCGCCGCTGCAGCATGACGCGCTCGTCCCGGTAGCGTTCGATGGCCTCGCCGTAGCCCCTGCCGAGGCCGTCGCGGATGCGGTCGAGATGGCGGATGGCCCAGCGCTGCGAGACGGACAGCTTCTGCGCGGGCGGCTGGATGGGCCGGGTGCTCAGGGACAGCACGTGCGTGCAGCCGTCCTCCAGCGCCAGCTTGTACGGGTGCGGGGTGAGGACGCCGCCGTCGACCGCACGGGAGCCCCGGAAGTCGGCCGTGCCGCGCAGCGCGACGGGGAGCCAGGCGCTGGCGATGAGGGCGGCCCGCAGGTCGGCGCGCGAGGTGAAGTCGTTGACGGCGGCGGTGCGGATGTCGTCGACGAGGGTGACGGCGACGTGCAGCCGCGTCGGGGAGTCGATGACCTTCTCGTACCCGAGGGGTTTGACGTTGTCCACGACCTCGAACGCGTAGTCGAGGTCCATGATGCGGCCGCGCAGCACGCGCCGGAAGTCGACGAACGTCCGGGTGGCGAGGTCGTCGTAGTAGATCGAAAGCGGATACCACGTCTCGCCGTTGAGGAAGTAGGCGCTGTTGATGGCACCGGAAGAGGCGGAGTATATGGTGTCGAACGCCTGATTGAGCCCGCAATCCTCCAGCGCGCAGAGCATGGCGGCCGAGACGACGCCACGGATGCCGCCCCCCTCGACGGCCAGCCCGATCTTGAGGTCGTCCACCGGCTTGTCGTGCGTATGTCCCTTTTCCCGGCGACGGCGTAAGGCAGTCAGCACAGGATGGTCCGCGTGCCACGGCATGGCACTACTCATGAGTCATGTCCTCCCTGAGCATCCGAGATTGTCACGCCCGGCAAGTGGCGTCAATTCCCGGAGAGTTCACGAATTCGTACCGTCTTCCGCACCTATCGCGGACGCACCGGCCCTTCCGCGACACCGGCGACGGAAAACGCCCCCGACCCGCGGCAGGGCAGGTCAGGGGCGCTGAAGAGCACTCGGCTCAGTCGAGATAGTCGCGCAGCACCTGGGAGCGCGACGGGTGCCGCAGCTTCGACATGGTCTTGGACTCGATCTGGCGGATGCGCTCGCGCGTGACGCCGTACACCTTGCCGATCTCGTCCAGGGTCTTGGGCTGCCCGTCGGTGAGCCCGAAGCGCATGGAGACCACGCCCGCCTCGCGCTCGGAGAGCGTGTCGAGGACGGAGTGCAACTGCTCCTGCAGCAGGGTGAAGCTGACCGCGTCGGCCGGGACGACCGCCTCGGAGTCCTCGATGAGGTCGCCGAACTCGCTGTCGCCGTCCTCGCCCAGCGGCGTGTGCAGGGAGATGGGCTCACGGCCGTACTTCTGGACCTCGATGACCTTCTCCGGGGTCATGTCCAGCTCCTTGGCCAGCTCCTCCGGGGTGGGCTCGCGGCCCAGGTCCTGGAGCATCTGGCGCTGCACGCGGGCCAGCTTGTTGATGACCTCGACCATGTGCACCGGGATGCGGATGGTACGGGCCTGGTCGGCCATCGCGCGGGTGATGGCCTGCCGGATCCACCAGGTGGCGTACGTGGAGAACTTGTAGCCCTTGGTGTAGTCGAACTTCTCGACGGCGCGGATCAGACCGAGGTTGCCCTCCTGGATGAGGTCCAGGAAGAGCATGCCGCGGCCCGTGTAGCGCTTGGCGAGGGAGACCACGAGGCGGAGGTTGGCCTCCAGCAGGTGGTTCTTCGCGCGGCGGCCGTCCTCGGCGATGATCTCCAGCTCGCGGCGGAGCTTGGGCGCCAGCTTGTCGGCGGCGGCGAGCTTGTCCTCGGCGAAGAGACCGGCCTCGATGCGCTTGGCGAGCTCCACCTCCTGCTCGGCGTTGAGCAGGGGGACCTTGCCGATCTGCTTCAGGTAGTCCTTGACCGGGTCGGCGGTGGCGCCGGCCGCGGCGACCTGCTGGGCGGGGGCGTCGTCCTCGTCCTCGTCGGAGAGCACGAAGCCCTCCGCCTCGGCCTCGGCGGGCGGCTCCTCCTTCTCCAGGGAGCCGTCGTCCGGGCCCTCGGAGCCGGACTCGCCGTCCTTGGCGGCGCCCTTCTTGCCGGCCGCCTTCTTGCCCGTGGCCTTCTTCGCCGCGGTCTTCTTGGCGGCCGCCTTCTTGGCGGTGGTCTTCTTCGCGGCGGCCTTCTTCTCCGGCTCGTCCGCAGGGTCACCCAGGCCCGCGGGCACCGGATCGTCCATGGGGGCCTCCTGGACCGCGTGCGCCGTGGCCGTGGCCGTGGGCTTCTTCGTCGCGGTCTTGGCGGGGACGGCTTGCTTGGCGACCGCCTTGGTGGCGGTCCGTTTCGCCGGGGTCTTCGCCGGCACGCTCTTGCGGGTGCGCTTGGGCGCCTCTGCGGCACTGACCATCAGTGTCACACCCTCCTCTTCGAGGATCTGATTGAGGCTGCGCAGGACGCTCTTCCACTGGGTGGGCGGAATCTGGTCAACCTCGAAGGCACGACGCACGTCATCACCGGCGATCTGCCCTTCGGCCTTCCCCCGCTCGATGAGTGCCATCACGGACTCAGCTTCGGCGATCTCCGGGGGGAGCGTACGGGATGTGCTGGCCGACACGAACAACCTCTCGAAACGATGGGAACGACCGGTGGCGGGGATGGACCACCGGCGTAGAGGCGGAACCGCGATTCGCGCGCCACCACCTCTTAGGTCATCGCGCCTTCCCGCACAGCGTTACGCCCAATCCACGTGGCCCAGGTCACAATCTACCGCCACCGGCGCGGCGGCACGAAGGCCGCCCGGCAGGCGCCGGCCCGTCCGGGCGCCCGGAGGGCGTGCGGACGCCCGGGCGGAGCGCACCGTACGCCCGCTGTCCGGCGGTTGCGCGCCGGGGCGCGCGGGGCGCGCGGGGCCGGTGGGGCCCGGTACCGCCGGGCGGGTGCTCCGGGCCGGTGGTCCGGCGGCGTTCCGGGGTCTCCGAGTGGCGTCCGGGCCGGCTCCGGGGGTGGTCCGTACGCGCCGGGGCGGGGCGTCGCCGTACGTCACCGAGGTCTTCCCGCAACGTGTCCGCAGGCGGTCGTCCGGGGGTTGCCCGGGCCCGCTCCCGCGGTCGGCTGGTGTGTTCCGAGGCGGTCCGGCGGTCGGCCGGTGGTTCCGGGACCGTCCGGGGGTCCGGCCGGTGGGCCCGGGGACGCCGGTCGGCCGGGCCGGACGGAGCAGGGCGCCGCCGTCCCCCGGCCGGGGCCGGCGGCGGTGCCCGTACTCGTACCGACGGGGGCGCGGGGCCGGGGCCTCGCGCCCGTACCCCGCCTCAGTGCTCGCGCGGTGCCGGCACGACGCGGTCGCCCGCGCCGATCTCGGTGTGCACGCCCAGCAGCTGCCGCATGGCCGACTCGGCCGCGGCGCCGTCGCCGCTGCCCAGCGCCTCCACGATGTGCACGTGGTGGGTGACGGACGCCTCGCTCGGGCGGTCGCAGCCGCCGGCGGGACCACCGGAGACCTGCAGCGCCGCGGTGACCACGCCGGCCAGGTGCTCCAGCATCCGGTTCCCCGCGACCTGCAGGACCAGCGCGTGGAACTCGGCGTCCGCACGGGCGAACGTGACCGTGTCGCCCTGCACCAGCGCATGGCTCATGATCTCGGCCATGTCCGTCAGCCGCTGCTGCACGGCGCCGCGGCCGTGCCCTGCCGCGAGCCTGGCGGCCAGCGGCTCGATCGTCCAGCGCAGCTCGCACAGCTCCCGGCGCTGGTCCTCGCGCTGCGGACCGAAGGCCCGCCACTCGATGATGTCCGGGTCGAGGAGGTTCCAGTCGCTGACCGGGCGGACCCGGGTGCCGACGTTGGGGCGGGCGCTGACGAGGCCCTTGGCCTCCAGCACGCGCAGGGACTCGCGCACCACGGTGCGGGAGACCTCGAAGCGCTGCCCGATCTCCTCGGGCACGAGCGGACGGTCGGCGCCCAGATCGCCGGAGACGATCATCTGGCCGAGCTGCTGGACGAGTTGGCCGTGGAGGCCGCGGCCCCGGCTGGTCGCCGCGCGGCGGCCGACCCGGCCGATCTCCGGCTCCCCGGCGTCCCACGCGGGCGGCGCGGGAGCGGCGGGCGGCCCGGCGGGGCCGGGAGCGGCGGCCGGGGGGACCGGAGCGGCGGGGGCGGCGGCCGCGGGGCCGTCCGGGTACGGGTAGCGGTCCAGGTCCCCGGGGCCGGCGAAGCCGGACTCGGAGGAACGGGCCGTCATCATGGTCTGCGCAAGGGTACTCACCACACCTTTGTCGGCGGACTCCCAGGCCGCCTTGAGGGCTTTGGTGAAAAGCACACGAAAGGGTGATCGCCCAGCGCCCCTTCATTGACGCCGCGGCGACCTCAAACCGGTGGGAAACCGGCTATTCACCAGGCGAGTTGAAAACCTTCCGTACGAAACTCGGACACCCGCTCCGCTCCAGCGCGCGCCCCAGGGAACGGGCCCGGCCCGCGGTCAGGACGTACGCCCCGAGGAGCGCGCCGAGGGACAACACCAGCGCGTGCCCGAAGGGTTGGGCGGGCACGCCGAAGACGCCGCCGAGGTTCAGTCCGCTGCCGGGCCGGGGGATGTGCAGCACGCGCATGAGCTGCAGCGGGAGTTCTCCGAGGCGGCGGACGGCGCCGGTGTCGGCGAGCGCGTGGACGCCGGGGGCGACGGCGACGGGCACGGTGAGCACGGCCGCCAGCCCCAGCGACGCCGAGGTGAAGAGCCCGGCGGCCAGCACCCCCGTCCAGGCGCAGCCCACCGTCACTCCCGCCCAGCTCAGCAGTTGCAGACCGCCGTCCGCGGGCATGTCCACGACGTCGCCGAAGAGCACCAGCAGTGCCGTCGCGTCCGCGAGCAGCACCGCGACGAACAGCAGCAGCGCCACGGCCGTGCTCACGGCGAGCTTGGCGAAGAGCAGGCCGAGACGGCGCGGCACGGCGCCGACGGCCGGGGTGAGCGAGGGGAAGCTGAACTCCTGGCCGAAGGCGTGCGCACCCAGCAGCCCGGCGCCGATCGCGGCGGGCGGCAGCGGGAAGACCGGCGCCCAGCCGGTGAGCATGCGGACGGCGGGGGCGTCGGAGACGGCGGAGCCGCCCGCGGAGTGGGCGAGGAGGGCGGCGCCGGCGATGGAGGCGGCGAGGGTGCCGGCGGCGGCGACGCGGGGCAGCCGGGAGCCGGAGGCGGCACGGCGCAGCTCGTAGCGCAGGGGGTGTGCGGGACCGGGCAGCCAGCGGTGGCGGAGCGGGCCGGCGAGGGGGGAGTCGTCCGGGGCGGCCAGGGGGGCGGGGATGAGGGTGCCGGCGGGCGGGGTGTCGCCGGCGGCCGGCGGCTCGGCGCCGGTGTCGGTGGCCGTGTGGGGGCCGGTGTCGGTGCCGGGCTCCAGGGTGGCGGTGAGGGTGCCCGCAGGGGAGATCCCGGCGTCGGCACCGGGGGTGACGGTGAGGACGGACTCGTGGGAGGAGTCGGTGAGTTGATGGAGCAGGATCCCGTTGCGGTACGCGAGCTCGCCGACGGCCGCGCTGTCGGTCCCGTAGACGGCCAGGGCGCCGCCGTCGCGACGTACCACCTCGATGCGCCGTTCCGGCGTGCTCGCCTGCCGCGTCAGATAACTGGCGAACCGCTCGGACTGCGGCGTCCTGATGATGACGCACGGGCGCAGCCGCAGCCGGGCGAAGTCGTCGGCCTCCTCGTCGGCGACGAGCCGGCCGGCCCGTAGCGTCAGCACCCGGTCGGCGAAGCGGGCGGCGACGCGCGGCTGGGCGGTGGTGAGCACGACGCAGACGCCGGCGGCGGCCAGTTCGCGCAGCAGGGCGTAGTAGAACGCCGCCTCGCGGCGCGGCAGATCGCGTACCGGATCGTCGAGCAGCAGGGAGTGCGGCTGGCCGAGGAGCGCGGTGGCGAGGCCGAGGCGGCGGTCCATGCTGAGGGAGAGGGCGTCGAGCCGGTCGTCGGCGAGCGCGTCGAGGCCGACGTGGGTGAGCAGGGCGTCGGCGCGGGCCGCGGGGACACCCACGGCGGCGGCGAGCATGCGCAGGTGGCTGAGCACGGTGCGGGCGGGGTGTCCCGCGACGTCGCCGAGCACGGCGCCGACCTCGCGGGCGGGGGCGGGGAGCCGGCTCAGCGGGCGGCCGTCGTACAGCGCGATGCCGCGGCCGCCGTCCAGCTGGAGCATGAGGCGCAGCGCGGCGGTCTTGCCGGCACCGGGCTCGCCGAGCAGCGCGGTGACGGTGCCGGCCTCGGCTTCGAAGGTGAGGTCGCGTACGGCCGGTGGGCGGCCGCCGCGGGGCCTGCTCGTGAGTCCGATGGCCTGGATCACCGCGCCTCCCGAAATCGGTTGATATCCGACATATAGGGATGATCGCGCAGGAGGTGCGCCGGGACCGGGATTTCACTCCGGAGCGCGGTGCGGCGTCGCGGATGTGTGCTCGTACGACTCGTATGTCCGGACGGGCGTGAGGGGGAGGCCGGTCGGCCCGGGGCGGGCCGGCGGTCCTCAGACCTCGGGGCGCAGCATCGGGGGATTGAGGATCGTCGCGCCGCCGGCCTGGAAGAGCTGCGCGGGACGGCCGCCCTGACGGGTGGTGGTGCCGCCGGTGGGCAGCAGGAAGCCGGGGGTGCCGGTGACCTTGCGGTGGAAGTTGCGCGGGTCAAGGGCGACGCCCCACACCGCCTCGTACACCCGGCGCAGCTCCCCGACCGTGAACTCCTGCGGACAGAAGGCCGTGGCCAGCGACGAGTACTCGATCTTCGACCGGGCCCGCTCCACCCCGTCGGCCAGGATCCGCCGGTGGTCGAAGGCCAGCGGCGGGTGCTCCTCGTCTCCGTCGGCGGGACCGATGAGGGACTCGACCGGCGCCCAGCGGGCGCCGCCGACATCGCCGCCGGGGCGCGGCGCGGGCAGGTCCGGGGCCAGCACGAGGTGGGCGACGCTCACCACCCGCATCCGGGGGTCGCGCTTGGGATCGCCGTAGGTGGCGAGCTGTTCGAGGTGCGCGGCGTGCGCGGGGGTGTCCTCCTCCACCGGCCCGTGCGCATGCAGGCCGGTCTCCTCCGCGAGTTCGCGGGCCGCCGCCTCGGTCAGGTCCTCCTCCTCGCGCACGAAACCGCCGGGCAGCGCCCACCGGCCCTGAAAGGGGGCCTCACCGCGGCGGACGATCAGGGCGCTCAGAGCGTGCCGGCGCACGGTGAGCACCACCAGGTCGACGGTCACGGCGAACGGCGGGTAGGCGGACGCCTCGTAGGGGGGCATGGCGGGGATCTTAGTCGTCTGCCTGACGATAATCAGGACTTCGTGGGAGCCGGGCCGGACGGGCCGGAGCGCCGGTTCAGGAGCCGAGTTGGAGGCCGGGGGCGGCCTCGTCGACGACGGCGAGGCCGAGGCGGCTGACCCGTACCGCAAAGGGCTCGCCGGCCAGCCGCCAGCCCGTGAGCTGCACCGCGCCCAGCGGGGCCGTGGCCGGCGGGCGGGCGGCGACGGCGCCGGCGGGGACATCGGGGGCGACGTCGGCGAGCGCGCTGAGGACGTGCACCGCCGCGGCGGCCGCGACGGCCGACGGGCGGCAGGCGGCCGGGTGCGGGAGCGGGGCGCCGCCCGCGGTGCGCTGGTCGCCCGCGTACATCTCGGGGAGGTGGTGGCCGAAGTGACCGGCGGCGTCGAGGAGTCCGCGGAGGAGGGCGCCGGCCTCCTTGTCGTAGCCGGCGGTGAAGAGGCCGGCGACGGCGACGGCGGTCTCGTGGACGTGCACGGCGCCGGCGCGGTGGCCGAAGGGGTTGAAGCCGGGCTCGGCGGCGCCGAGGCTGCGCAGGCCCCAGCCGGAATCGAGGGCGGGGCCGCCGAGGAGACGGGCGAGCTGACCGGCCTGGGCCTTGTCGAGGAGACCGGTTGCGGCGTCGGCGACAGGGTGGCCGTTGCCGTCGCCGGGGGCGGGCACGGCGATCCCGGGGCCGGCCGGTGCGCCGCCGGGGGCGCGGACGAGGGCGTCGGCCGCGGTGGGCAGGAGGTGGGCGGCGGGGCTGCCGAGGTGCGTGAGCGGACGGCCGTCGGGGGCGAGGGCCGCCGCGGGCCTGCCGCCGGCGGCATCCTCGGTCCAGAAGCCGGCACGGAACCGCTCGCCCAGGCCGGCGGCCCACTGGCGCCACTCGGCGGCGCCGGGACGGCCGCAGACGTCGAGGAGTTCGGCGCCGAGGAGGGCGGCGCGGTGGGCGTGGGCCTGGGTCTCGCAGCGGTACGGGCCGCCGGGCGCGGGGTCGGGGACGAAGCCGCGGTCGTCCGCGGCGGTGCGCAGCCACGCGAGGCAGCGCTCGGCGGCGGGCAGGAGGCCGTCGAGATCGCGGTCCGGCAGCCCCCAGCGGCGGGCCTCGGCGAGCACGGCGGGGAAGAGGAGGGTGGCCTCGACCCCGGTGGCGGCCGGGGGCAGATGCGGACCGGAGTCGCGGAGGGTGCCCGGCAGCCGCGCCGGTTCGGGAGCCCCGGCGGCGGCCGCAGGCCAGGTGCGGGCGACGGCGCGGAGGGTGCCGGCGGCCAGGCGCGTACCCAGCGGCAGGAGCATGCGGGCCGCCCAGAGCGCGTCGGCGGGAGCCAGCGCGCAACGCCAGGGCACCCCGGCGACGAGGTGGACGTCGGCCGGCTCCGCCGGATCGCGCAGCAGCAGGGTCCGCAGGTCGTCGAGCGCGGTGTCCAGCAACCGGGCGACCTCCGGGTCGTCGCCCGCCGCAGCGGCGGCCGGCGACCACGGCACCGGCGGCAGCTCACGCGGCCCCGCCTGGTCCGTGCCGATCCGCAGCTCCAGCGTGCGGGACCCGCCCGGCGCCAACTCCAGTTGCCACCGCAGCAGCCCGGCCGCGGCGATCACGTCGTCGGGCGGCGGGTCCGCGCTCACCAACGCCCCCACCCCGGGGGCCCCACCCCCACCCCCTCCCCCTCCGCCGCTTCCGTCGGCGCCCCGTGCTCCGCCGCCGGGCGTCGCCCCACCCCCACGCCCGGCACCGCCGTGCGTCTCGGCGCCGGGAGCGCCGCCGCCGGGCGCGGTGCCGGTCCGTGCCGGGTCGCCGGCGCGCGCTCCCGCTCCCCCGCTGTCTCCGGGGCCGGCGTCCGGCTCGCGGCCGGGATCCACGGGCGTCGGGAGCGGGCGCCAGCGCAGGCCCGACTCATGGACGCTGGCCGGGACTTCGCGGCGGTCGTGTCCGGCGGCGACCGCGCTCAGCTCGGCCAGGTCGGTGCCCAGTTCGGCCTCCAGCGTCAGGCGCAGCACGCGGGTGGCGCTGCTGTGCAGCGTGATCCGCTCGACCCCGGCGGCGTGCCGCACCCGCTCCACGACCACGGCCGGGTCCGGCCCCGACTCGGCGCCGGTGCGCACGGTGCCCACGAAGCGCACCCGGTCCGCCCCCGCCCGGCGCCCCTGCACCGGCAGCGGCTCGACGCCGCCCACCCGCAGCCGGAGCCGTCCGACCAGCCGGCGGCCCGCCCGGTAGAACCCTTCGAGTCCGTGGCCGTCGAGCTGGCCGTGGCGGGCGGAGACGGCGAACGCCGGCATGGCGACGCTGACGAGCGCGTCGTGCGCGGGGCCGGGCACGGGTGGCCTCTGACGCGGGGGCTGGGGGGTGGGAGACACGCGGCAGTCCTCTCGGGAAGCCGTGGACGGACGAGGCGGCGACCGGCCGCCGCCGTGAGAACGCCCGCAAGCCCCTCCAGGTCACGCCGACGGCCCGCCGGCCGCCCCGCACCGCTCCCTCATTCCGTCATCGCTACTCCTTGCTCCGCACGTCGCGGCGCCGGGCGGCACGGCGCGACGCGCGGCGGCCGGGCGGGCGCCGGGAGCCGCGGTTCGACGGCTGGGCGGGCGGCAGGCACAGCGGCCGGGCCCGCGACCTGGTCGTCACCGCCGCGGACGGCTCGGACCGCGGCTCCGCCGGCGCCGGTGAGGCGGCCTCCTGGGCGCGGCGCTGGCGGCGCAGGGAGCGCCGCAACGGCTCCGGGTCCAGGCCCTCGTTGACCGCCTGGTGGAGCAGCCGTGCGAACAGGTACTCCGGGTCGGACTCCAGGGCGCGGCCGAAGGCGACCCGGGCCGCCGCCTCGTCGCCGCTCGACCACGCGACCCACCCGGCGAGCGTCAGCGGTGCCGCGGCGTGCTCCACATACGCTCCGATGCAGCGGCGGGCCAGCGCCTGCCACAGCCGCAGCGCGCCCGGCGCCTCCGTGCCCTCCATCCGCTCCGCGGCGCGGTCGCGGGTGAGCCGGTCCTGCAGCCCGACGATGAGGGCCGCGCACTCGTCGTCGGCGAGCAGCCGGTCGTCTCGTTCATCGCTGTCCGCCGCCGCCTCCCCCGCGGGCGGCGGAGCCTCGGTGAGCCGGGAGATCAGCCGGTCCGTCAGCGCCAGGGTCTCCGCGCGCACCGTCTCGCGGCCGGCCTGCTCCAGGATCCGCGGCACGAGCGAGCCGCCGGCCGCGTCGAGCGCCCGCGTCTGCCGGTCCACGTCCGGGTGCCGGGGGGCGAGCCTGCCCTCCAGCGCGCGCAGCGACCCGGGCCGTTGCACGCCCGCGTAGGCAGCGGCGGCGGCCATGGCTGAGCTGCCGGACGGGACCAGCTCCGTGCCCTCGGGCGGACAGCAGCCCTCGTCGGGGCAGAGGTAGGACCAGAAGCGTCCGGCGGAGATGCACAACGCCTCGACGACCGGCACCTCCAGCCGTCCGCAGGCCACGCGGAGCCGCTGGGCGAGGGAGCGCAGCCGCTCCATCACCTCGCGCGGCTGCTCGCCCACGCCGGGGTCCTGGCAGAGGAAGACGACGATGCCGTCCGGCTTGTCGCCCCGCTTCGCGCTGCCCTCGATGAGGCATTCCGCGAGCTGCGCGGCCACGTCCGGCCAGCCGTCGCGATCGGGTGGAATGCCGAGCCGCAGCCGGCCGCCGAACCGCCCCCGCTCGCCGTGCAGCGCGGCGAGGACCACGCTGTCGTCCGGGTGGAAGCCCATCAGATACGGCAGGGCGTCCGCCAGCTCGGCGGGGCTGCGCAGCACGACCTGCGTTTCGTTGTGCGTTGTCATGGCATGAGGGTTTCGTGTCTCCGCGAGATCCGCGACCCCTGTGGATAACCCCTGACCGGGTCATGCCATCACCCTCCCGGACCTGGGGAATCCGGCCAACCCGCGGGTTGGCCGGTTCGGTTCGGGCTCAGGGCTCCGGCGGCCTCTACGGTGACGCGAGGAAGGCGACGTAAGCCGACACGAAGGGGCCACGCGCCATGGCATCCGACGCGCACGACAGCAACCTCGCTCCCCCGTCGCCCGAGGAGGTCGGTTCCGCGTACGACCGGTTCGGCCCGCTGTACGACCTGACGCAGGGCACCTCCGCCATCCACGTCGGCCGGTGGTCGGCGGAGGACGCGGGCCTGCCCGCGACCACCCTCGGGAAGCTGGCCGACCAGGCCATGGACCGCCAGACCGACTACTACATCGACGCCCTGGCGCCCCGCTCGACCGACCACGTGCTCGACATCGGCAGCGGCACCGGCGGTCCCGCCGTGCGGCTGGCGGAGCGCATCGGAGCGCGGGTCACGGGGATCACCGTCAGCGAGACGCAGGTCGCCCGCTCCCGGGAGCGGGCCGTCGCCGCGTCGCTCACCGACCGCGTGACGTTCGCCCTCGCCGACGCGCTCGAACTCCCCTACGAGGACGCTTCGTTCGACGCCGCCTGGGCCATCGACTCCTTCGCCCACATCGCCGACCGGCTGCGCGGACTGCGCCAGGCGTGGCGCGTGCTGCCGCGCGGCGGGCGGTTCCTGATGACGGAGTTCACCCGCCGCGGTGAACCGTCGCGCGCGCAGTTGGACACCTTCCGGCAGGTCTGGACGTCACCGCCGCCGCTGCCGCTGGCGGAGGGGCTGCGGCTGGCGTGCGAGGCGGGCTTCGAGCTCGTGCGGCTGGAGAACCAGACCCATGACGTCCTCATGAACGCCGAGGTCATGACCGTTCTCTACCGGGATCACCACGACGAGATCCGGGAGCGCTACGGGCTGGAGACGACGGCGGCGATGGACGCCTCGATCCCGCTGTTCCGCACCTTCGTCCGCGACCACCTCGGCTACTTCGTCTACCTCCTGCGCAAGCCGTAGTGCACCGCGCCGTTGCCTCCGCGGCCCGGCCGGCGTCATCGTCGCACTCGCCCGGCCGCTCGGCGGCTGAGGCCCGAGCGACGCCTCTCCGGGCTCCGCCCCGCCCGTCTCAGCCGCTCGCCGCGAGGACCAGCGGCAGCACTCCCTCGGCGCCCGCCCGGCGCAGCAGCCGGGCCGCGACGGCCAGGGTCCAGCCGGAGTCCGTGTAGTCGTCGACGAGCAGCACCGGGCCCGGGTTGCCGGCCAGGGCGGCGGCGAGGTCGTCGGGGACGGCGAAGGTGCCGGTCAGCGTGGCGAGCCGCTGCGCTGAGTTGCTCCGGCGCACGACGTGGCCGCCGTCGGGGTCCGCGTACGCCAGCGTGCCGAGGTACGGCAGCCGGCCGACGGTGGCGATGCCCCGGGCGAGCGAGTCGACGAGCAGCGGCCGGGACGTGGACGGCACGGCGACGACTCCCACCGGCCGCGCCGGGGCGTCCGCCCCGCCCGCCGCCCAGCCGCCGGGGGAGCGCGCCCAGTCGGCGAGGACGTCGACCGCGGCCCGCAGCACGTCGTCCGGCACGGGCGCGTCGGGGGCGTTCTGTGCGAGCAGCGGCCGCAGCCTGTTGCCCCAGCCGATGTCGGAGAGGCGTCCCAGCGCCCGGCCGGTGGCGCCCTGCTCCCCCGCCGGGATACGGCCCTTGACGTCGATGCCCAGCGCGGCCATGCCGGTCGGCCACATCCGGCGCGGCTCCACCTCGGTCCCCGGCCGGTCCAGCTCCTTCTCCGCCCCCGTCAGCGCCTCCGCGGAGACGCCCGCGCCGATCCACGCGCCCGCGCAGTTGTCGCAGCGCCCGCACGGCGCCGCCCCCTCGTCGTCCAACTGCGCGCGCAGGAACTCCATGCGGCAGCCCGGCGTGCTCACGTAGTCCCGCATGGCCTGCTGCTCGGCGGCGCGCTGCCGCGCCACCCAGGCGTACCGCTCGGTGTCGTACTCCCACTCGCGGCCGGTGGCTGTCCAGCCCCCCTTGACCCGCCGGACCGCCCCGTCCACGTCGAGCACCTTGAGCATCGTCTCCAGCCGGGTGCGCCTGAGGTCGACGGCCGCCTCCAGGGCCGGGACGGACAACGGGCGGCCGGCGTCGGCGAGCGCGGCGAGGGTCTGGCGGACCTGAACTTCGGGCGGGAAGGCGGTGTCGGCGAAGTAGCGCCAGATGGCTTCGTCTTCCCGGCCCGGCAGCAGCAGTACGTCGGCGTGGTCGACGCCGCGGCCGGCGCGGCCCACCTGCTGGTAGTACGCGATCGGGGACGACGGCGAGCCCAGGTGGACGACGAAGCCCAGGTCCGGCTTGTCGAACCCCATGCCCAGCGCGGACGTGGCAACCAGCGCCTTGACCCGGTTCGCCAGCAGGTCCTCCTCGGCCTGCAGCCGGTCGGCGTTCTCCGTGCGCCCCGTGTACGAGGCCACCGGGTAGCCGCGCTGCCGCAGAAAGGCGGCGGCCTCCTCGGCGGCGGCGACGGTGAGGGCGTAGACGATTCCGGAGCCCGGCAGTTCGCCCAGGTGCTCGGCGAGCCAGGCGAGGCGGTGCGCGGCGTCCGGCAGCCGGACCACGCCGAGCCGCAGGCTCTCCCGGTCCAGCGGGCCGCGCAGCACCAGGGCCTCGCCGCCGCCGGTGCCGAGTTGCTCGGCGACGTCGGCGGTCACGCGCGCGTTCGCGGTCGCGGTGGTCGCCAGCACGGGCACGCCCTGGGGCAGGTCGGCGAGCATGGCCCGCAGCCGCCGGTAGTCGGGGCGGAAGTCGTGGCCCCAGTCGGAGATGCAGTGCGCCTCGTCGACGACGAGGAGGCCGGTTGTGGCGGCCAGCTCGGGCAGCAGCCGGTCGCGGAAGTCCACGGAGTTCAGCCGCTCGGGGCTGACGAGGAGCACGTCGGTCTCCCCGCGCTCGACCTCCTCGTGGATGGCGCCCCACTCCTCGGGGTTGGCCGAGTTGATCGTACGGGCCCGGATGCCGGCCCGCGCCGCGGCCTCCACCTGGTTGCGCATCAGCGCCAGCAGCGGCGACACGATCACTGTGGGGCCCGCGCCGCGGCGGCGCAGCAGCGCCGTAGCGACGAAATACACCGCCGACTTGCCCCAGCCGGTGCGCTGCACCACCAGCGCGCGGCGGCGCTCCGACACCAGGGCCGCCACGGCCTGCCACTGGTCCTCCCGCAGCCGGGCCGGGCCGCCGGGATCGCCGACGAGCCCGGCGAGAACGGCGTCGGCTTCGGCGCGCAGCTCCTGATCGTCCATGCCCCCATGCAACCCGATGGCACCGACAGTCAGCCACCTCACGCACGGTGAATACCGCTGATACGCGGTTGGACACCGGTGGGACACCGGCCCCGCCCCGGCCGGAAAGCGGCACCGCAACCGCCGGCGGGGGGCCCGAAAACGGCCAGTCCCGCGGCCGCCCGGCGACCGGAGAACATGGACCTGTCGACAATGCCGCATTGCCGCAGGCCAGTTCGGCGGGGAGAATTGAGGTTCGCTCCCAGCGCCGGCCCGGTCCCCCGGGCTGCTCGACGCTGCGCTCCTACGCCTGTTCGCCCCCGCCGTGCGTTCCGTACGCCCCCAGCCCCAGGGAGTGCCCTTGGTCTTCGGCCCCGCCACCGGCGACACCGGCCCGTCCGGCCGCATCCTCGAACCTGCCGAGTGGGCGGCGGCCGGCATCCCGCTCCTGCGCAACCCCCGTGAGATCGTCACCGGCCTGCACGCCCGCCACCTGCCGCCGCCGCAGACGGCGGTGATCGCCGTGCTCGACCCCGACGAGCGGCTGCGCGCGAGCGCGTCGCTGGCGCGGCACGAGGCGGGGCGTCCGGAGGCCGCCGCGGACGGCTGGGACGTGCGCAACGCGCTGCTGGCCCGGCTGCGCCGGGTCATCCCGCACGACCTGCGCCGCCGCTTCCCCGTCCGTACGGCGGTGCTGCTGTACTGCCGCACCGGGGACCCGGGCTGGACGGAGGAGGACGGCGCGTGGATGTGGGGGCTGCGGGACGCCTGCACGCTGCACGGGCTGCGCTGCGGCGCCTACATCACGCTCACCGGCGGCGGCTGGCAGGTGCTGAGCGAGGGCCGCGGCGGGCGCCGCCCGTACGCGGACGGGCCCCCGGTGGACGCGGAGTTCACCGCGGACGCCCCCGCGCGCGAGATCGGAACGGCCCAGGGCCCGCGGGCGCGGCAGCCGCCGGAGGCGGTACCGCGCGAGGCCGACGCGGGACAGACCATTTCCTGGGCGGTCTGAGCCGCCCGCGCTCCGCCCGCGGGCGGAGCGCGGCACTCAGGTGGAGACGCCGAGCACGCCGTTGATGTAGTCCGCGTCGCCGCAGAGGATCAGCAGCGCCGTCGCGCGCGTCATCGCCGCCGGCAGCGCCGAGGCCGTCGCGTCGTCGCCGCCGCCGTTGACGGCGACCACGACCACCGGCCGCCGGGCCAGCCGCTCCGAGGCGGTGGCGGACGCGTAGAAGACGTCGTCCCCCGCGGCCTCCTGCGCCCAGTAGCCGTCCTCGCCGAACGACAACTCGTGCGCGGCCCAGGGGTGCGGATCGCCGGTGGTGAGGACGAGGATCTCGGCCGGGGCGCGGCCGGACTCCAGCAGCAGGTCGACGGCTTCGTCGGCGGCGTCGACGGCACCGTCGGGCGTCGCGGGGATCAGTTGGAGCTGCGGCCCGGCGGCGGGCCGGCCCTGAGCGCCGGCGGGTGCGGGACGGGCGCCGGGCGCGGTGGCACCGGGGGCGCGGCCGCCGGGGCCGGAACGGGAGCCGCCACGCGGCCGTACGGGTCGGGGGCCTGGGATGGGACGAGGGGGCGCGCTGCGGCCCGGGACGCTCTCGTGGGTGGGAGAGTCCTCGGCAGGGAGAGGCATGGGCGCATGTCTATCAAACGGCCGTGACAAGCACATCAGCGGGTGGGCCACTGAAGCATCCGGTACCCGCGCCCCGCCGCGCCCGCAGGAGGGCCCGCAGCCCCAACCGCGGGGCCGCGTACCTCAGATGTCCAGCCCCATCTGCCCGGCCGCCTCCAGCTCCGCGGCCTCGGGCGCGATCCGCGTGCGCTTCAGGTGCTGCCACTTGTCCAGGCCGTCCATGTACGCCCAGGAGAGCCGGTGCTGGTCCGTGGGCCCGTACTCCTGGAGGGCGGCGCGGTGCACGGGCGAGGGATAGCCGGCGTTGTCCCCGAACGCGTACGGCTCGTACTCGGCGCGCGCGGCGCCCAGTTCGGCCATGCGGGCGTCACGGTGGACCTTGGCGAGCACGGACGCGGCGGCGACGGCGACGCACGACTGGTCGCCCTTGATCACCGTACGGACCCGCCAGGGCGCCCCGAGATAGTCGTGCTTGCCGTCGAGGATGATCGCGTCCGGACGTACCGGCAGCGCCTGAAGCGCCCGGCCCGCGGCGAGCCGCAGGCACGCCGTCATGCCCAGCTCGTCGATCTCCTGCGACGAGGCGTGGCCCAGCGCGTGCGCGGTGACCCACCCCGTCAGCTCCTCGGCCAGTTCCTCGCGCCGCTTGACCGTCAACAGCTTGGAGTCGGTGAGCCCTTCGGGCGCGCGGCGCAGGCCGGTGACGGCCGCGCACACGGTGACGGGGCCGGCCCACGCACCCCTGCCGACCTCGTCGATGCCCGCCACGACCTTGGCGCCCGTGGTGGCGCGCAGGGAGCGCTCGACGCGGTGGGTGGGCGGCTCGTAGGGACTCACAAGGTCAGCTTACGACCCGGCCCGCGCCCGCCTCGCACGCACCCGCGGCGGGCACCGGCAGCCGGCGGCCGTGCGCTCACTGCCGTTGCAGCAGCGGCACCATCACCTGGTCGACCAGGTCGTCCATGTCCTTGTCGCTGAGGTCCCGGCCGGTGGTCTTGTGCCGGTACATCATCATCGCCGGCAGCACGTCCAGCACCAGGTCCCCGTTCACCTCCGGGCGCACGTCCCCCCGCTCGACGCCCCGTCGCAGCAGTTCCGCGATGAGCGCCTTGCCCGGTTCGATGATCTGCCCCATCACCACCTCGTGGAACTGCTCGGCCTGCTCGCGGTCGCACTCGTCGAGCACGGCGCGCAGGGCCTGGCCGCCGCTGGAGTACATCCGGTCGCGCAGCGCCCGGCAGAACTCGGTGAGGTCGGCCCGCAGGCTGCCCCGGTCCGGCTGGGTCTCCAGCGGCGGCACACCGGCCCGCAGCGCGTCCTCGACGAGCGCCGACTTCGACGCCCACCGCCGGTAGACGGCCGCCTTCCCGGTCTGCGCACGGGCGGCGACGCCCTCGATCGTCAGCCCCTTCCAGCCGGCGACGCCGAGCTGTTCGAGGGCGGCGTCCAGGATGGCGCGTTCGAGTACGTCACCTCGGCGGCGAACTCCCCCCGCCTGGCTCCGGCTGGTCTCGGTGCACGCTCCGGGAGCGGTCCGGCGCGAACTACCCATATCGGTCTCTCCATTAGCGGCCATAGTGAACGCTTGCGTTCCCTCATGGGGGCGCCTACGCTCAGTTCATCAGTGAACGCTACCGTTCACTATTTCACATGTATGGGGAACATGGTGACAACCTCTCAACTAGCGAACGAGCGGGAGACGGGCAAGGCTCCTCGTGGTGACCAGCGCAACATGGCGCTCGTCATCATCGCGGCCTGTCAGCTCATGGTCGTGCTCGACGCGACGATCGTGAACATCGCCCTTCCGCATATCCAGAACGATCTGGACTTCTCCACCACCGGCCTGACCTGGGTCGTCAGCGCGTACACCCTCACCTTCGGCGGTCTGCTGCTCCTCGGCGGCCGGGCCGGCGACATCCTCGGCCGCCGCCGCGTCTTCACCTTCGGCATCGCACTCTTCATCGTCGCATCCCTGCTCGGCGGTTTCGCGCAGGAGCCGTGGCAGTTGCTCCTGGCCCGCGCGCTGCAGGGCGTCGGTGGTGCCATCGCCTCGCCCACCTCGCTCGCGCTCGTCACCACCACGTTCCCCGAGGGCCCCGAGCGCAACCGGGCGTTCGGTGTGTTCGCGGCGGTCTCGGCAGGCGGCGGCGCCATCGGCCTGCTCGCCGGCGGCATGCTGACCGAGTGGCTCGACTGGCGCTGGGTGCTCTTCGTCAACGTCCCCATCGGCGTGCTGATCATCGCCGCCGTCCCGCTGTACATCAACGAGTCGGAGCGGCACCCCGGACGCTTCGACATCTCCGGCGCACTGACGTCGACCCTCGGTATGGCCGCGCTCGTCTACGGGTTCATCCGCGCGGCCGAGGAGGGCTGGCGTGACAGTCTGACGATCGGCTCGTTCGCGGCGGCCCTGATCCTGCTCGTGGCGTTCGTCTTCGTCGAGCGCAGCGCGAAGGACCCCATCACGCCGCTGAAGATGTTCGCCGACCGCAACCGCTCCGGCACGTACGTGATCATGCTGAGCCTGGCCGCCGCCATGTTCGGCATCTTCTTCTACCTCGTGCTGTTCGCGCAGAACGTCCTCGGCTACAGCCCGATCAAGGCGGGCGTGGCGTTCCTTCCGATCACCGTCGCGATCGTCGCCAGCGCGGGCCTCGCGCAGCGGTTCCTGCCGGTGCTCGGGCCCAAGCCGTTCATGGTCGGCGGCTCGCTCATCACCGCGGTCGGCATGGGCTGGCTGGTGTTCCTGGACACCGACAGCTCGTTCATGGGCGGGGTGTTCGGGCCCGAGATCGTCTTCGGCTTCGGCATGGGCATGAACTTCGTGACGCTCACCATCACCGCCGTCTCCGGCGTCGCGCCGGAGCAGGCGGGCGCCGCCTCCGGCCTGCTCAACGCCACCCAGCAGGTGGGCGGTTCGCTCGGCCTGTCCATCCTGACCACCGTGTTCGGCACCGCCAGCAGGGACGAGGCGAAGGAGCAGATTCCGTCGTTCACGGCGCAGGCCACGCCGGAGCAGAAGGCGGTCTTCGACAAGACCGGCGAGCTGCCCCCGCCGTGGGGGCAGAAGGTGCTCGCGGAGGGCATGTCCATGGGGTTCGTCGCGGCCACGGTCATGGTGCTGCTCGCCGTGGTCGTCGCCGTGGTGGCGATCAAGGTACGCAAGAGCGATCTCGAAGCCCTCTCCGGCACGGCGGGACCGGGCGTCGCCTGAGGCGGCGCCCCGGAAGCCGGTAGCCCCGCCAGTAGCGGGGCGGGGCCACCGGGTACGCCCGCGCCGTGGGGCCGCCTGCGGCGCGTGCGGCGCGGTGCTTCGGCGCGTGTTCGGCCGTCTCCGCTACGCCGCGGGCCGGCCCCGTCCGTGCGGTTTCGTCAGGAGTCCGCGGCCGCGGGAACCCACTCCGGCAGCGGCTCCACGTGCCGTACCCATGCAGCCGGCGGCGCTCCGGCCGCCGCGCCCGCGAGCACGCCGCCGACGATCGCGCACGTGGTGTCCACGTCCCCGCCGGCCTGCGCCGTGGCCCAGAAGGCACCCGTGAAGTCGCCGAGGTGCCGGGCGGCCGACCACAGGGCGAACGGCACGGTGTCGTGCGCGCTGGTACGGCGGCCGTTGCCCAGCACGGCGGCGACGGTGGCGACGTCGTCGTAGTCGAGCATGTCCCGCGCCCGGCGCAGCCCTTGGGCCACGGCGCTGCGCGGCACGAGCGCGATCACCTGGTCGAGCAGCGCGGCGCCCCCGGCCGGCCCGCTCGCGCCGTCCGCCGGGCCGGGGGCCGCTCCGGCGGGCCGGCCGGCGGCGAGCGCCGCCGCCGCGGCCACCGCCATGCAGCCGCTGACGGCCTCGCGGTGCTGGTGGGTGACGTACGACGAGACCTCCGCCTGCCGCACCGCCTCCTGGACGTCCCCCGCGTACCAGGCGCCCAGCGGGGCCACCCGCATCGCCGCGGCGTTGCCCCAGGAGCCCTGCCCGTCGAAGAGGGCGGCGGCGAGCCGGCGCCAGTCCTCGCCTTCGCGCACCCGGCCCAGGATCCGGTTCACCGCGCGCCCGTAGCCGCGGGGGCCGCCGGCGTTCTGCCGGCCGGCGAACGACGCCGCCAGCGCGTCCTGCTCGACGCGGCCGTGCGCGGCGAGCACCGCCACCACCGACGCCGCCATCTCCGTGTCGTCGGTCCACCGCCATGGCGCGGGCGGCAGTTCACGGCGGGCCAGGAGCGGAAAGCCGCCGGGCTCGGAGTACAGGGCGCCGAGCGCGTCGCCGACGGCGAGCCCGCGCAGGCTCGCGAGGGCGCGAACGAGGCGAGCGCCGCGCGCGCCCGCGCCGTCGGGCACGTCGGCTCCCCGGCCGGGGCCGGCCGCTGCGGCCGGGTCCGGGGCCGGTTCCCGGGCCGTGTCCGGAGCCCGGGACGGGTCCGGCGGCGGGGCGGAAGCGGGGTCCGGTGTCATCTCGCGCACAGCGTAGCGGCCCGGGCATCCGGTCAGACGGTCCAGGACTCCACGAGATCCACCACGTCCCCCGCCAGCGCCGTCACGTCCGCCGCGGTCTGCGCGCGCAGCGCCAGCCGCTCCACCCGCTCCTCGCGGTACTTGCCGTGCTCCGCCTTCGCCCACCACAGCGACAGCACCAGGAACTCCCCCTCCCCGGACTGCCCCAGCACCCCCCGCAGCATCCCCGGCGATCCGGCCATCGCCGGATTCCACACCTTCTCCTGCATCAGCATGAAGTGCTCCACCCGCTCCTCGTGCACCCGGCAGTGCGCGAGCCGCATCACGTCCGCGCCCTCGAAGCGCGGCTCGAAGCCCGTCTTCACGTCCATCCGGTACTCGAAGAGCCGCACCCGCATGTCCCGGAACGTGCCGAGCTGGGCCGCGGCGAGCCGGTCGTGGGAGCGGGCCATGAACGAGTCGTACAACGCCCGGCTCTCCCAGAAGGCAATGAGGTGCACCACACCCTCGCGCGCCCGGCTCCAGCCCCCGCCCTGCCCGAGAAAGCCCGGTTCGCCGGGCAGCCCCGCCCACTTTCGCTGCCCCCGCTCGAAACCCCGGCGGTCCACCACGGTGCAGCGAATCCACTTGACCAGCACCGCGCTATCGTACGGCCTGGCTCAGCGCCGATCACCGGCGCGCGAGCGGCAGTTCACGCCCCTCGGCCGCCGGTCACCGCCGCGACGACCTCCACTTCCAGCAGCGCGCCGTCCCGGAAGAGCCGGGAGACCTCGACGGTGGTGCTGGACGGCGGCGGTCCGGAGAAGTACCCGCGACGGACCTCCGCGTACTGCGCGAGCAGGCTCATATCGGTGAGGAACGAACGGATGTTCACGACGTCCGCGAGGGTGCCGCCGTGTGCGGCGAGGATCGCCTTCAGGCTCTCCATCACGTGCCGGGCCTGCGCGCGCATGTCCCCGGGGCCGACGACCCGCCCGCCGGCGTCCAGCGCGACCTGCCCGGAGACGAACAGCAGGGCGCCGTCGCCGCCGAGGCCGAGGCGTACGACGTGGGAGAAGTTGCCCGCGGGCGGCGGGACGGCGGCGGGGTTGTCGAAGGTCGTCTGCAGCGTCATGTGCCGAACGCTAGGCGGACGCCATCCATCTGACCAACGAATGTCCCGCATGCGTACGATGCGGAAAGCGCATGCCGGCGCATGCCTTCGTCTCGCCCCGGGAGCCCCTGTATGGACACTGCCTGGCTGGAGGTCTTCCGCGCCGTCGCCCGCCACGGCTCCTTCACCGCCGCGGGCGCCGAACTGAGGTTCACGCAGTCCGCCGTGTCCCGGCAGATCGCCGCGCTGGAAGCGGAGTTCGGCGCCCCGCTCTTCGACCGGCTGCCCCGCGGCGTACGGCTGACCCAGCAGGGCCGCCACGCCCTCGGCCACGCCGAGGCCGCCCTCGACCGGCTCGCCGACGCCCGCCGGGACCTCGCCGCCCTGGACCGGCTCGCGGCCGGGCGGCTGCGGCTCGGCTCCTTCGCCACCGCGGACGCCGCCCTCGTACCCCGCGCACTGGCGGCGTTCGCCGCCGACCACCCGGGCGTACGCGTGACGCACGTCGAGGGCTACAGCCGCGACCACGTCGCCGCGCTGGCGGCCGGAGGGCTGGACCTGGCGCTGGTGTCGGGTTACCCGGAGCAGATGGCGGCGTACGAGGGGGTGGCACTGACGCATCTGCTCGACGACCCGGTGCTCGTCGCGCTGCCCGCCGGCCACCGGCTGGCCGGCGGTGCCCGCCCGCTGCGGCTGGCGGACCTGGCCGGCGAAAGCTGGGTCGCGGGCAGCCAGTCGCCGGAGGAGACGCTGATCAGCGCCTGCCTGCGCCAGGGCTTCCGGCCCCGTATCGACTACGTCGCCCGCGAGTGGACGGCGAAGTTCGGCTTCGTCGCGGCGGGCCTGGGACTCACCCTGGTTCCCATGCTTGCCGCCGAAGCCCTCCCCCACGGCGTGGCCCTGGCGAGCCTCCACCCCGCGGACGCCCCCACCCGCACAGTCCACACAGCCACCCCCCGCACGCCCCACCCCCCATCGGTCACGGGCTTCCTCCCGTACCTGCGCCAGGCCGCCGACGCGGCGACGGGCTGACGACCGGGATCGACGTCCCTCATGTCACCGCCCGTGTCCCGCCCGCCGCGCCTTCTGCCGCCGCCGTTTCCCGCATGCGGTACTCCGGGGTTCTCCCACCCTCCGCCGGTTGCGGCGGCCGAGTCGCCTCTCCACCCCTCCGCAACGCTACGGAACACGCCGAAGGGGACCGGCCTGTGGCCGGTCCCCTTCGGGACGCACCGTCAGCTCCGTGGACCGGTCACGTCGGGCGTCCGCCCGCCGTCGGCCCAGTCCGCCTCAGCTGCAGCCGCTGGTCGAGCCGCAGCCCTCGCAGATGTAGCAGCTTCCCGCCCGCTGCATCTTCGTGCCGCACGAGAAGCACAGCGGCGCGTCCGCCTGGATGCCGAGCTGCATCTCCACCAGCTCCGCCGACGTGTGTGCCTCCTGCGGGGCCGGCCTGGCCTGCTCCATCGTCACCGGCGGGGTAGGGAGGGGGGCCGGCTCGCGGGGGGCCGACTGGGCCAGGCCCTCGACGTCCAGTTCCTCGTCCGTCGGCTCGTACGAACCCGTTTCCAGGTGCCGCTCGCGCTCCTCCGCCGAGTGGATGCCCAGCGCCGAGCGGGTCTCGAACGGCAGGAAGTCCAGCGCCAGGCGGCGGAAGATGTAGTCGACGATCGACTGCGCCATCCGCACGTCCGGGTCGTCCGTCATGCCCGCGGGCTCGAAGCGCATGTTCGTGAACTTCGAGACGTACGTCTCCAGCGGCACCCCGTACTGCAGGCCCACCGAGACCGCGATCGAGAAGGCGTCCATCATGCCCGCGAGGGTCGAGCCCTGCTTGGACATCTTCAGGAACACCTCGCCCAGCCCGTCGTCCGGGTAGGAGTTGGCGGTCATGTAGCCCTCGGCGCCGCCCACCGTGAAGGACGTGGTGATCCCGGGACGGCCCTTGGGGAGGCGTCGGCGCACCGGGCGGTACTCGACGACCTTCTCCACGGCCTCGCGGATCGTCCCCTCCGCCTTGTCGGCTGCCTTGTCGGCCTCCTTCTTCTTCGCCGACAGCGGCTGGCCGACCTTGCAGTTGTCACGGTAGATGGCGAGTGCCTTGAGCCCCAGCTTCCAGCCCTCGTAGTAGACCTCTTCGATCTCTTCGACCGTGGCCTTCTCCGGCATGTTCACGGTCTTGGAGATAGCGCCCGAGAGGAAGGGCTGGGTGGCGGCCATCATCCGGACGTGGCCCATCGGGGAGATGGCCCGGTCGCCCATGGCGCAGTCGAAGATCTCGTAGTGCTCCAGCCGCAGCCCGGGGGCGTCGATCACGCTCCCGTGGTCGGCGATGTGCGCCACGATGGCCTCGATCTGCTCCTCCTGGTACCCCAGCCGCTTCAGCGCCATCGGCACCGTCTGGTTGACGATCTGCATCGAGCCGCCGCCGACCAGCTTCTTGAACTTCACCAGCGCCAGGTCCGGCTCGATGCCCGTCGTGTCGCACGACATCGCCAGGCCGATGGTCCCCGTCGGGGCCAGCACCGACGCCTGGGCGTTGCGGTAGCCGTGCTTGTCGCCGAGGCGGACGACGTCCTGCCAGGACTCGGTGGCGGCGGCCCAGACGGGGGTGTCCAGCTCGTCCATGCGCTTGGCCGCGCCGTTGGCGTCCGCGTGCTGCTGCATGACGCGCTTGTGGGCGGTGGCGTTGCGGGCATAGCCCTCGTACGCGCCGACGGCGGCGGCCAGTTGGGCGGAGCGCTTGTAGGCGGTGCCGGTCATCAGGGAGGTGATGGCGCCGGCGAGGGCGCGGCCGCCGTCGGAGTCGTAGGCGTGGCCCGTGGCCATGAGCAGGGCGCCGAGGTTGGCATAGCCGATGCCGAGCTGGCGGAAGGCGCGGGTGTTCTCGGCGATCTTCTGGGTGGGGAAGTCGGCGAAGGAGATGGAGATGTCCATCGCCGTGATGACGAGCTCGACGACCCTGGCGAAGCGCTCGACCTCGAAGCTCTGCCGGCCGTCGGCGTCCTGCCTGAGGAACTTCATCAGGTTGAGCGAGGCGAGGTTGCACGAGGTGTTGTCCAGGTGCATGTACTCGCTGCACGGGTTGGAGGCGGTGATACGGCCCGACTCCGGTGCGGTGTGCCAGTGGTTGATGGTGTCGTCGTACTGGATGCCGGGGTCGGCACAGGCCCAGGCGGCCTCGGCCATCTGCCGGAACAGCTTCTTCGCGCCGACCTCCTCGATGACCTCGCCGGTCATGCGGGCGCGCAGGCCGAACTGTGCGTCGTCCTCGACGGCCTTCATGAAGTCGTCGGTGACGCGCACGGAGTTGTTGGCGTTCTGGTACTGCACGGAGGTGATGTCGTCACCGCCGAGGTCCATGTCGAAGCCCGCGTCGCGCAGGGCGCGGATCTTCTCCTCTTCCTTGACCTTGGTCTCGATGAACGCCTCGATGTCGGGGTGGTCGACGTCGAGCACGACCATCTTCGCCGCGCGCCGGGTGGCGCCACCGGACTTGATGGTGCCCGCGGAGGCGTCGGCGCCGCGCATGAAGGAGACGGGTCCCGAGGCGTTGCCGCCGGAGGACAGGAGTTCCTTGCTGGAGCGGATACGGGAGAGGTTGAGGCCGGCGCCGGAACCGCCCTTGAAGATCATCCCCTCTTCCTTGTACCAGTCGAGGATCGACTCCATGGAGTCGTCGACGGAGAGGATGAAGCAGGCGCTGACCTGCTGGGGCTGCGGCGTGCCGACGTTGAACCACACCGGCGAGTTGAAGCTGAAGATCTGGTGCAGCAGGGCGTAGGTCAGCTCGTGCTCGAAGATCTCGGCGTCCGCGGGCGAGGCGAAGTACTTGTGGTCCTCGCCGGCCTTGCGGTACGTCTTCACGATCCGGTCGACGACCTGCTTGAGGCTGGTCTCCCGCTTGGGGGTGCCCACCGCACCGCGGAAGTACTTGCTCGTGACGATGTTGACGGCGTTGGCCTCCCAGAACTCGGGAAACTCCACGCCGCGCTGCTCGAAGTTGACCGAACCGTCGCGCCAGTTGGTCATGACGACGTCACGGCGTGCCCACTCCACCTCGTCGTACGGGTGCATGCCGGGGGTGGTGTGAATCCGCTCGATGCGCAAGCCCTTGTTCCCCTTGGCGCCGCTCTTGCGGGAACTGCGCGCCGGGCCGCTCGTCGTCTCTGTCATGCCGCCTCCCTATACGGGCGTGAACGCCCTGATGTGCCCGCATCTTCCCGGGCACGATTCGTGTTCTTGATCTGCTTGTTCCGCAGGCGGACGGCACGCTGCGCCGCGCACCGGCCTGGTGTGGATGACGGGTGGCCCGCGGTGGGCGTCAGCCGGCCGCTCTGCCGGGTGACGGGACTCCGGGGGCCTCGCCGCGGCCGGGACTGCGGCCGGGGCCGGGCGCGCCGGGGCCGCCCGGCGCGGGAGGTGGGGCCTGGTCGTCCTGTCCGTCCGGGCCGCCGCTGTCGGCGGGGGGCCAGTCCGCGGTCCGCAACTGCGTGATGGCGTCGTCGAAGTCCTCGAGGGAGTCGAAGGCGCGGTAGACGGAGGCGAAGCGCAGGTAGGCGACGAGATCGAGGTCCTGCAGCGGGCCCAGTATGGCGAGCCCGACGTCGTGGCTGGAGACCTCGGCGCTGCCGGTGGCCCGGATCGCCTCCTCGACCCGCTGGCCGAGCTGGGCCAGCGCGTCCTCGGTGACGGGGCGGCCCTGGCAGGCCTTGCGGACCCCCGTGATCACCTTGGCGCGGCTGAAGGGCTCGGTGACCCCGCTGCGCTTGATGACCATCAGGGACGCGGTCTCCACCGTGGTGAAGCGGCGCGAGCAGTCGGGGCACTGCCGGCGGCGGCGGATTGCTGCGCCGTCGTCGGTGGTGCGGCTGTCGACGACCCGGCTGTCGGGGTGCCTGCAGAAGGGGCAGTGCATCGCTCTCCCGCCCTCCCCTTCTCGCGCACGGCACGTCGGTCCGGCGGCCCCCCGCGGCCCGCCGGAGCAGACCCCCATCATATGGGATGCCCTTCCGGTAAGAGGAAGGGGGACCACAACTTGTGGGCTGCTGACACCCATCTAACCACTAGATCTGGGGTTTGGCTGCCATTGAGGGCGGAGAGCGTGTTGCCGCGCCGCAAGATCGGGCGCGGCGCCGGACGGGACACCGCGCGGCCATCGGCAGCCTACGCGAGCGCGCGGACCGCGACACGGGAGGGGCGGGGGTGACAAGCTGGACGGCACCCCCCGGAGACAGGCCGGACGGGGCGGGCGGCGGGTGGCGGTCAGTCATCAGGCCAGCGCTTTACACCCAGTTGATGGATCACGGAAGTGAAACTGAAATTTTTCACTCGAACGTGTGTTTGGCGCAACCTTTCGAAAGCAACTACCGTTGGTCCTACGAGAGAGAGACCCGTCTCGAGAGGGGCCCGCCGACGTGACCACTACCGCAGACACCACAGCCATCGCCGCCCACGAAAGGCCCCAGCAGGCAGCAGAGCCGCAGCTCACGCCGCCTTCCGGGGACGGCCGTGAGGGCGAGGCACAGCCACCCAAGCGCTCCATGCCCGGGCGCCCGCCGGGCATCAGGGCCGACAGCTCGGGCCTGACCGAGCGGCAGCGCCGGGTCATCGAGGTCATTCGCGACTCGGTGCAGCGCCGTGGCTACCCGCCGTCGATGCGCGAGATCGGCCAGGCAGTCGGCCTGTCGTCCACCTCGTCCGTCGCCCATCAGCTGATGGCCCTGGAGCGCAAGGGCTTCCTGCGCCGGGACCCGCACCGGCCGCGGGCGTACGAGGTGCGCGGTGCGGACACGTCCACCACCCAGGCCGCCACCGACACCACGGGCAAGCCCGCCGCGTCCTACGTGCCGCTTGTCGGCCGGATCGCCGCCGGTGGCCCGATCCTGGCCGAGGAGTCGGTCGAGGACGTGTTCCCGCTGCCGCGGCAGCTCGTCGGCGACGGCGAGCTGTTCGTACTGAAGGTCGTCGGTGACTCGATGATCGACGCGGCGATCTGCGACGGCGACTGGGTCGCGGTGCGGCGCCAGCCGGTCGCCGAGAACGGCGACATCGTCGCCGCGATGCTGGACGGTGAGGCCACCGTCAAGCGGTTCAAGCGCGAGGACGGCCACGTGTGGCTGCTCCCGCACAACGCGGCGTACCAGCCGATTCCCGGTGACGAGGCGACGATCCTCGGCAAGGTCGTCGCGGTCCTCCGCCGGGTCTGAGACCCCGCACGGCATATCCGGCCCGGGACCTGGCCCCCGGGCCGCCGCCTCGCGCGGCGCGGAGTGTCGCGAACCGGCCGCGGCGGCGGCCGGACACGCGGGCACTGCGGAGGCATGGCCTCGCGTACGGCACAGGTACGCGCGGCGGGTTCGGGCGGCGAGGACACCGCCCCCGGCCCGCGCAGGGCCCGTACGCCTCCGGACTGCTCAGGACTGCCGGGCCAGGCACGTACGGCAGCACGGAGCCACCTCTCCTGCCCGTCCGGCGTTGGTACGCCGGGCTGACTCGCCCGGGTGCGGGCCGTTACCGACGCCGAGCCGGGTCGTCCCCGGGCCCTCGGTCCCGTGCCGCTCAGTCCGCCGGCAGGTCCTCCGCGTCCTCGCCCTCCGCCTCCAGCGCCTCCCGGACGACGCGGATCGCCAGCCCTTCCCCGTAGCCCCGGCGGGCCAGCATGCCCGCCAGGCGGCGGATGCGCTTGTCCCGGTCCAGGCCGCGGGTGGCGCGGAGCTTGCGGGCGACCAGCTCGCGGGCCGTCTCCTCCTCGGTGTCCGAGTCGAGCCGGCTCACCGCCTCGTCGACCACCGTGGCCGCCACGCCCCGGGTGCGCAGTTCGCGCGCGAGCGCGCGGCGGGCGAGGCCCCGGCCGTGGTGCCGTGACTCCACCCACGCGCCGGCGAACGCCGCGTCGTCGATCAGCCCGGCCGCTTCGAGGCGGTCGAGCACGGCCTCCGCCACGTCGGCGTCGACCTCCCGCTTGGCCAGCGCGTCCGCGAGCTGCTTGCGGGTGCGCGGCGACCCGGTGAGCAGGCGCAGGCAGATCGCCCGCGCCCGTTCCTCCGGGCTGAGCGACGTCTCCCGCACCCGGTCCTCGGACGGCTCGCGCCGACCGCGCGACCGCCCCCGCCGGGAGGCTCCGCCGCGCCCGGACCGGTCGGAGTGCCCCGGCCCGCCGTAGCCGTCCGGGTCCTCCGCCTCCGGCCCGTACCCCTCGTCCGCGGCGCCGTCCTCCGGGCCGCCCCCGAACGGCGGGCGGCCGTCGTCCGGGGGCGGGAGCGGCCAGTCGGTGCGCCGGACCACGGGTCAGCTCTTGGCCGCGGCCTTGGCCGCCTTCGCGGTCTTGGCCGGCGCCGGCACCGTCTTCTTGCCCGCCGGTGCGGCACCGTCCGCGCCCTCCGCGGGAGCCGCCGCCTCCGCGGCAGGCTCGCCCTCCGCGTTCTCCGGCTTCGGGCCGATCCCCAGCTTCTCCTTGATCCGCCTCTCGATCTCGTCGGCCAGATCGGGGTTGTCCTTCAGGAACGTCCGCGCGTTCTCCTTGCCCTGGCCGAGCTGGTCGCCCTCGTACGTGTACCAGGCGCCGGACTTGCGGATGAAGCCGTGCTCCACGCCCATGTCGATCAGACCGCCCTCGCGGCTGATGCCCTGCCCGTAGAGGATGTCGAACTCGGCCTGCTTGAAGGGCGGCGCGACCTTGTTCTTCACGACCTTGACGCGCGTGCGGTTGCCGACGGGCTCCGTGCCGTCCTTGAGCGTCTCGATGCGCCGGATGTCCAGACGGACCGAGGCGTAGAACTTCAGCGCCTTGCCGCCGGTGGTGGTCTCGGGCGAGCCGAACATCACGCCGATCTTCTCGCGCAGCTGGTTGATGAAGATCGCGGTGGTCTTCGACTGGTTCAGCGCGCTGGTGATCTTCCGCAGGGCCTGGCTCATCAGCCGGGCCTGCAGGCCGACGTGGGAGTCGCCCATCTCGCCCTCGATCTCCGCGCGCGGTACCAGGGCCGCGACCGAGTCGATGACGATCAGGTCGAGCGCGCCGGAGCGGACGAGCATGTCCGCGATCTCCAGCGCCTGTTCGCCGTTGTCGGGCTGGGAGAGGATGAGGGAGTCGATGTCGACGCCGAGCTTCTTCGCGTACTCCGGGTCGAGGGCGTGCTCCGCGTCGATGAACGCGACGGTGCCGCCGGCCCGCTGCGCGTTGGCCACCGCGTGCAGCGTCAAGGTCGTCTTGCCGGAGGACTCCGGGCCGTACACCTCCACCACGCGGCCGCGCGGCAGGCCCCCCACACCGAGCGCCACGTCGAGCGCGGTCGACCCGGTGGGGATGATTTCCACGGGCTCGTTCGGCCGCTCGCCGAGGCGCATCACGGCGCCCTTGCCGAATTGCCGTTCAATCTGGGCGAGTGCGGCGTCGAGCGCCTTCTCGCGGTCAGTCGCTGCCATGGGTTCCACCCGGGATGTCTGAGTCGATCGCTTCACGTCAACGACGCTAGCGCCTGCCACTGACAACGCGCCCCACGTCGGGCCGGCCTGGGGAGAACCCGGCCGAAGCCCCATAGGAACCTATGTTCGATTTACGTGTCAACCCGCATCGCCGGACCCACCCGTCCCGTGCGTTTCCCGGTTCCCGCGCGACCGCGTCGAACCGAACCCGGTGGCTGTTCCGGCCCGGCTCCGCATAGGTTCGGCCGCATGGCCGACGACTGTTTCGCGCATCCCCGGCTCGCCGCGATCTACGATCCGCTCCACCCCGACCGCGGCGATCTCGACACGTACCTGCGGGTCGCGGACGGGTTCGGCGCCCGCCGCGTCCTGGACATCGGCTGCGGCACGGGCGTGTTCGCACTCCTCCTGGCCGACCGCGGGTTCGAAGTCGTCGGCGTCGATCCCGCCCAGGCGTCCCTCGACGTCGCCCGTGCCAAACCGGGCGGCGGGCGGGTGCGCTGGATCTGCGGTGACGCGACCGCCCTCCCGTCGCTGCAGGCCGACCTCGCGACGATGACGGGGAACGTCGCCCAGGCCATCGCCGATCCGCAGACCTGGGACGAGACGCTGCGCGGTGCCCACGAAGCGCTGCGGCCCGGTGGGCGCCTGGTCTTCGAGACCCGGGACCCGGCCCGGCGCGCCTGGGAGGAGTGGACCCGCGAGAGCTCCGCCCGCGTAACGGAGGTCCCCGGCATCGGCTCCGTCGCGAGCCGGGTCGAGCTGATCGAGGTGAGCCTGCCGCTGGTGACCTTCCGCTGGACCTACGAGTTCGCCGCGGACGGCCAGGTGCTGACGTCGGATTCGACGCTGCGTTTCCGCGAGCGGGAGGAAGTCGAGCAGGACCTGGTCACCCACGGCTACGCGGTGGAGGAAGTCCGCGATGCGCCCGACCGGCCGGGAAAGGAGTTCGTCTTCCTCGCCCGGCGTCCGTGATCTCCACTCACCCGCCCGCCCGGATGCCGCCGGCACGGGGCAGGTTCCGGCCCTACGGCTTCTCCTGCCGGTAGTAGCGCGCCGCGCCCTCGTGCAGCTCCAGCGGGTCGGTGAAGACCGCCGTGCGCAGGTCGACCCGCTGCGCCGCGTGGACCACGCGGCCGATCCGGTCCCGGTCCCGTATCACCGTGCTGGTCACGCTCTCCGTCAGCCGCGGGTCCTCCCGGTCGGTGGTGACCAGCAGGTTCGCCACCGCGAGCGTCGGCACGGCGGTGTCGCGCTGGACCGTGGGGTAGGCGTCGGGCGGCATCACCGCGGCACGGTAGTAGCGGGCCAGCTCGCCCTGGGCGTGGAGAGCGCCGAGGAGGTCGCCCAGCGGTACGAGTTCGATCTCGGTCTGCTGCGCCAGGCGTTCGACGGCCTCCGTGGGCAGGCCGCCGGACCAGAAGAAGGCGTCGATCTTCCCGTCGCGCAGGAGCGCCGGCATCGAGTCGAGGCCCTCGCGCACCGCCGTCACGTCCTCGTCGAAGTCGAGCCCGGCCGACGACAGCAGCCGGCGGGTGATCAGCTGGACGCCGGAGCCGTCCTCGCCGACGCCGACCTTGAGGCCGCGCAGGTCGGCGGGGTGCCGCACGGGCGAGTCGCGCAGGACGACGAGCTGGACGTAGTCGTCGTAGAGCCGGGCCACCGCGCGCAGTCCCTGCCAGCCGGGCAGCCGGTCGCGGCGGTACGTGGCCACGGAGTCGGCGGTGGCGACGGCGAAGTCGGCCCGGCCCGCGGTGACCTTCCGCAGGTTGTCGATGGAGCCCTGGCTGGAGTGCAGCCGGACGTCGAGGCCCGGCTCGTCCCGGGCGAGCCCTTCGCGCAGCAGCCGGCCGTACTCCGCGTAGACGCCGGAGCGCACCCCGGTGGCGAAGGTCACCTTCCCGGCCGGGCGGCCGTCGCCGCCCAGCGGCAGCAGCCACCACAGGAGCAGTCCGAGCGCGGCCGCCGTCGCCACGGCGGCCTGCAGCGCTCGGCGCCTGCCGAGGCGGCGCGGGACGAGGTGGACCATGCGGCGATCCTGCCAAACCGGGGCCCGGCACGGCCAGCGCGCCGGACTCCCGGTGGGAGCCCGGCGCGCTGGGGGCTGGGTACGGCGGCCGCCGAAGCGTCCGGTCGCGCGGGGCGGGCTAGCCGCCGCTCACCTCGTCGAAGACCCCCTTGGCCTCCTTGTCCAGGCGCGGACCGGCGAGCCAGGTGGCCTGAAGCGGGCCGATGGACGTGACGGACACGAGCTGGTCCTCGCCGTCGTTCGACGCGGTCCAGCCGCCGCCGGAGGCACCGGCGGTCATGGTGCAGCCGATGCGGTACATCGTGGGCTGGTCGGCCTGGATCGAGAGCCGGCCCGGCGCGTCGGTGCAGGAGTACAGGCGCCCGCCGTCGTACGGCGCGGCCGCCGGGTAGCCGGTGGCGGTCAGGTCACCGAGCTCCTGCACGGCCGGGGCGTCGAACCAGATCGGCACCGCGGCGCCGACGGTCTCCTCCAGGGACTGCCCGCTGCCGTCCTTCGGCTGCACCTTCATCACGGCGAAGTCGTACGGGGCGCCCACGCCGCCCTGCGACTTGCCCTCGGAGATCCACTCGTCGGTGGTACGGGCCTCCTCGGCCCAGAACGTGCCCTTGGGCGCGATGTCGGCCTCGGTCGCCTGCTCGGCCTCCAGCTCGGCGACGGTCTTGCCCTCGGGGTTGAAGGAGGGCACGAAGATGATGTTGCGCCACCAGCCGCCGTCGGAGCCCTTGTGCACGCAGTGGCCGGCGGTGGCCACCAGGTTGGACTTGCCCGGGTTGGCGGGGTCGGCGACCACGGTGCCGGAGCAGACCATGGGGCCTTCGGGGGTGTCGAAGAAGATCTTCCCCGCGGCCGGCTGCGACTCGTCGTACGGCGTGGCCGCCTCGGCGGCCTCGACGGGCGCCGGCTCCGGGTCGGTGACGCCCTGGTCCTCGGACACGTCGGCCTCGTCGACGCGGTTGGGCGGCTGCTCGGCGTCCCACATCCGGTCGGGGTCCCACAGGTCCTCGATGATCGGGTTGATGAACTCGCGCGCGTCGCGCAGCCAGTCCTCCTTGGCCCAGTCCTCCCAGCCCCCGTCCCTCCACTTGTCGAGGTCGAGGTTCTTCAGGGCGTCCGGGATCCCCTCGGGGAGCGCCAGATCCTTCTCGGGCGCCTGCGACTTCTGCTGTTGCTGCTTGTCGTCGGCACCGCTGTCACCGTCGCCGTCCTCGCACGCGCCGGCGGTCAGTGCCAGCGTGACGGCGAGTGCCGCAGCGGCCAGCGCCTTACTCGGTATACGACGTTTCCCGTTGGCGGGCATGGATCGACTCCCCCAGTTTCTCTGCGCAGGTGCCCCGGCGGGACACGAACCCCCACTATGCCGGTGCCGTTGGGGACGGCCGCACCGGGCCCCGTGGTTCCACCGGGCCCAAGGATCTTGGTGGTGGGCCGTGTTCCGGCGGCCGGTGCGTCGTTGGTAGGGCGGGGGATGCGGACCCGTATCCGGTGCGAGGGGGTGGGGCTGTGCCCGCGGTTCGCGAAGCGGTCGGGCACGCGCGCGTCTGCCGTAGGCGCCACTCCCCCGCCGCGCCCCCTGCGCCCGGTCCGTCGCCCCTTCTCCCCGGCCCCTCCGTGCGGCCCGGGGGCGCTCGATCCCACACGCGACCCATCCCGAGGTGCACCTCTGTGAACGCGAAGCCCGCCGGCGACGAACTCCCCGCCGGCAGCGGCCGGCCCCCGGTGCGCCGGCGGCTGGCCCGGCTCATCGAGCCCGCCGTGCCCCGCCAGTACCGTCGCGGCGCCGGGGGCGGCGGGCAGTCCGGGCCCGACCCGCTGGAGCACCCGGACGCCAGGACCGCCGCCGACGCGGCCGCCGCCGAGAACCTGCTGCGCTGCTGGGTGCGCGAACAGGGCGTGGCGGAGCCGGAGAACGGCACGCTGCGGCTGCTGCTGCCCGCCAGCGGGGCGTGCCTGCGCGTCCCGGTGCGGTACTGGTCGGCCGCCGGCTGGCACCGCTTCGGGCGGCCCGTGCTGCACGGCGCCCCCAAGGACGCGCCGCCGGTGGACGCCGTCACGCTGGCGTCGCTGCTGAGCCGGGAGGCCGCGTACGCCGCCGCACAGGACGCGGACGCCGACGGCACCCGGGCACGTACCGCGCCCGAGCCGTCCGGCGGCGCCGCCGACCTCGTCGGCCGCGTCGCCGACTCCGTACGCCACACCGCGGTGTTCCTCGCCGCCCGCCGCGCCGGCTCCCCGCCAGCGACCGCGGACCCGTTCCTGACCGGCGAGCAGTCCCTGCTCCTCGGCCACCCCCTGCACCCGACGCCCAAGAGCCGCGAAGGGCTGTCGGAGGCCGAGGCCCGGCGCTACTCCCCCGAACTGCGGGGCAGCTTCCCGCTGCACTGGCTGGCCGTCCACGACAGCGTCCTCGTCTGCGACTCGGCGTGGACCGAGCGCGGCAAGGGCGTGCCCGCGCGCGAGCTGGCCGCCCGGCTGGCGGGCCCCGGGCTGCAGGTGCCGCCCGGCTGCACACCGCTGCCCGTGCACCCGTGGCAGGCCCGCGAGGTGCGCGAGCGCCCCGGCGTCGCCGCGCTGCTCGACGCCGGTCTGCTGCGCGACCTGGGCCCGCACGGCGACCCCTGGCACCCGACCGCATCGGTAAGGACGCTCTACCGCCCCGGCGCGCCCGCGATGCTGAAGCTCTCCCTCGGTGTACGGATCACCAACTCCCGCCGCGAGAACCTCCGCAAGGAGCTGCACCGCGGCACGGAGGTGCACCGGCTGCTGCGCTCCGGCCTCGGCAAGGAGTGGCAGGCGTCGTTCCCCGGCGGCTTCCCCGGCGCGCCGGGCTTCGACGTCGTACGGGATCCGGCGTGGCTGGCCGTCGACAACCCGGCCGGCGAACCGGTGGCGGGCCTGGACACGGTCGTACGGCACCAGCCGTTCGCGGCGCAGGACGACGCGGTGTGCATCGCGGCGCTGACGTCCCCGGTGCCGCGGTCGCCGAAGGGCACGATGCGCTCGCGTCTTCAGGAGGTCGTCGAGCAGTTGGCCGACCGCACGGGGCAGGGGACGGCGGCGGTGGCCGCGGAGTGGTTCCTGCGCTACCTGGAGGTGGTCGTACGGCCCGTCATGTGGCTGGACTCCGAGGCGGGCGTGGCGCTTGAGGCGCACCAGCAGAACACCGTGCTGCTCCTCGACGCCGACGGCTGGCCGGCCGGCGGCCGGTACCGGGACAACCAGGGGTACTACTTCCGCGAGTCCCGCCGTGCCGAGCTGGAGCGCCGGCTGCCGGGCCTGGGCGCCGCCAGCGACACGTTCGTCGCGGACGACGTGACGGACGAGCGCTTCGCGTACTACGTGGGTGTCAACAACGTCCTGGGCCTCGTCGGCGCCTTCGGCGCCGCGGAACTGGTCGACGAGCGCGTGCTGCTCGCCGCGTTCCGCCGCTTCCTGGAGCAGTCCGCCGCCGCCGGCCCCGGCCGGGGCCGCTGCGCGCTGGCCGAACGGCTGCTGAGCGGCGGGACGCTGCGCTGCAAGGCCAACCTGCTGACCCGGGTGCACGGTCTGGACGAGCTGGTCGGTCCGGTGGACACGCAGTCCGTGTACGTCACCGTCCCCAACCCGCTGATCTCCTGACCGTCCCTCGACTCCCTTCCGTACGACGAGAAGAGGCCCCGTGTCATCCGATCCCCCGACCCCCACCAGGCCCCCGGAGCTGCTTCCCGACGACACCATCGACTTCGGCGTCGACCTCGCCCGGCTCCTGAAGGACGCCGCCCGGTCCCCCGCCCCGTACGACGTCTCTTGCTGGACGCCCGCCGGCACCCCCGCCGGCCCGTTCCGCCTGGAGCCCATCTACCCGGCCGAGCCCGAGCGCGACCTCACGCTCCTGCACCGCTGGATGAACGACCCTGCCGTGGCCGCCTTCTGGAAGCTCGCGGGCCCCGTGGAGGTCACCGCGCGGCATGTGCGCGCGCAGCTTCAGGCGGGGCACAGCGTGCCCTGCTTCGGCGTCCTGGACGGCGTGCGGATGAGCTACTGGGAGGTCTACCGCGCCGACCGCGACCCGCTCGCCCGGTACTACCGCGCCCGCCCGTACGACACCGGGGTCCACCTGCTCCTCGGCGGCGGTGCCGACCGCGGCCGAGGTCTGGGTTCCCTGCTGATCCGCGCGGTGAGCGACCTCGTGTTCGACAACCACGCGCCGTGCGGGCGCGTGCTCGCGGAACCGGACGTGCACAACGTGCCGTCTGTCGCCGCCTTTCTGAACGCCGGTTTCCACTTCCAGGAGGAGCTGGCGCTGCCCGACAAGCGGGCGGCACTGATGGTCCGGGAGCGCGCGCTGCGCGACGGCGGCGCCGGGCCCGCGCCGTCGCCCGGCCCGCCCCCGAGCCCGCCCGGGCCGCCCCGGCCCGGCCTGCCGTAGGACGGAGAGGAGCCAACGCCCTTGTCCGACGCAGCGAACACCACCCGCAGAACCGACTGGGACCTTGCCGCCCGCCGGCTGCTGGCCAAGATGCTCGGCGAGTTCGCCTACGAGGGCATAGTCGCCCCGGAACCCGACCCGGCACCCGGACCCCGGCCCGGCCCCGCGGCCGACGGCGGATGCCCCTACCGCCTCCCGGTCACCGACGAGCTGACGTACCGCTTCACCGCCCGTCGCGGCCCGTACGGCCACTGGCGCGTCGACCCCGGTTCCCTGACCCCCGACGGCGACCCGCTGCGCTTCCTCGCGCAGGCGCACGACGGCCTCCTGGGGCTGGCCGGCGACACCACCGGCCACCTGATCCGCGAGCTGACCGCCACCCTCGCCGCCGACGTCCGCCTCGCCCGCGGCGCCCCGTCCGCCGCCCGCCTCGCAGGCCTCGGCTACGCGGAGCTGGAGGGCCACCAGACCGGCCACCCGTGGCTGGTGGCCAACAAGGGACGCATCGGCTTCTCGGCAGCCGACGCCGCCGCGTACGCCCCCGAGGCCCGCGTCCCGCGGCGGCTGCCGTGGCTGGCGGTGCACCGCTCGCTCGCCGAGTACCGCGGCGTGCCCGCCCTCGCCCGCCCCGAGGACCTGTACGCGCAGGAGCTGTGTGACGCCACGCGCGCGGGGTTCGCCGACGCGGTCACCGCGGCGGGCCGGGACCCGGACGCCTATCTGTGGCTGCCTGTACATCCGTGGCAGTGGGACGAGACCATCGCCCCGCTCTACGCGCCGCAGGTCGCCGCCGGGCTGGTGATCCCGCTGCCACCGGACGGCGGCCCGGCCGACATGTGGCTGCCGCAACAGTCGGTGCGTACGTTCCTCAACCTCAGCCGCCCGCAGGCACGTTCCGTCAAGCTGCCGCTGTCCGTGCTCAACACCCTGGTCTGGCGGGGCCTGCCCACCGAGCGCACCCTCGCGGCCCCCGCCGTCACGCGCTGGGTGCACGGCCTGCGCGACGCCGACCCGTTCCTCGCCGAGGAGACGCGCGTCGTGCTGCTCGGCGAGACGGCGAGCGTGACGGTGCGCCACCCGCTCTACGACTCGCTGCCGGACGTCCCGTACCAGTACCGCGAGCTGCTGGGCTGCATCTGGCGGGAGCCCGTCGGCCCGCTGCTGGACCCCGGGGAGCGGGCCAGGACGCTGGCGGCCCTGCTGTGGAGGGACGCCGACGCGCGTTCACTGACGGCGGAGCTGGTACGCCGCTCGGGGCTCGCGCCCCGGGTGTGGCTGGCGCGGCTCTTCGCGGCCCTGCTGCCGCCCCTGCTGCACTTCCTGTACCGCTACGGCACCGTCTTCTCGCCGCACGGCGAGAACGCCGTCGTGGTCTTCGACGGGGCGGACGTGCCGGTGCGGCTGGCGGTGAAGGACTTCGTCGACGACGTCAACGTCAGCTCCAAGCCGCTGCCGGAGCACGCCGGGATGCCGGGCGACGTACGCCGCGTCCTGCTGACCGAACCGCCCGGGTTCCTGCCGCAGTTCATCCACTCCGGGCTGTTCATCGGCGTCTTCCGCTTTCTGGCGCCGCTGTGCGCGGACGAACTGGGCGTGCCGGAAGCGGAGTTCTTCGGCCTCGTACGGGCCGAGATCCTGCGCTACCAGCGGCGGTTCCCGGAGCTGAAGGAGCGCTTCGCGCTCTTCGACCTGCTGGCGCCGCGCATCGACCGGCTCTGCCTGAACCGGAACCGGCTCTACCTCGACGGCTACCGCGACCGGGCCAGGCGCCCGCACGCCGCGGTCGACGGCACCGTACCCAACCCTCTTCACCCGACGTGACGGCCGTCACTGTCGGTGCCGCCCCTTAGGGTTGCGTGCCATGGCAGACCAGAACGTCCTCGTGCCCGACCACGGCGCCGAGGCCCCCACGCACGACGGCCCCGACGACCGCAGCGAGCTGCGCGAACTGCTTCATGCGGCCGTGGCCGCCGTCGGCGGCGTCGAGCGGGAGGGCCAGGTGGCGATGGCCGAGGCGGTCGCGGAGGCGATCGCGGACGGCTCGCACCTGCTGGCGCAGGCCGGGACGGGGACGGGGAAGTCGCTCGGTTATCTGGTGCCGGCGCTGGCGCACGGCGAGCGGGTCGTGATCGCGACCGCGACGCTGGCGCTGCAGCGGCAGCTCGTCGAGCGCGATCTGCCCCGCACGGTGGAGGCGCTGCACCCGCGGCTGCGCCGCCGCCCCGAGTTCGCCACGCTGAAGGGCCGCTCGAACTACCTGTGTCTGCACCGGGTGCACGAGGGCGTGCCGCAGGACGACCCGGACCTGGGCACCGGGCTCTTCGACCCGTTCGAGAGCGCGTCGTCGCAGCCGTCGAGCAAGCTCGGCCAGGATCTGCTGCGGCTGCGCGACTGGGCGGACGAGACGGAGAGCGGCGACCGGGACTCGCTGACGCCGGGTGTCTCGGACCGCGCCTGGTCGCAGGTGTCGGTGTCGGCCCGGGAGTGCCTGGGCGCGGCGCGCTGCGCGTACGGTCCCGAGTGCTTCGCGGAGGCGGCGCGGGAGCGGGCGAAGCTGGCGGAGGTGGTGGTCACGAACCACGCGCTGCTGGCCATCGATGCCCTGGAGGGCGCCCCGGTGCTGCCGTCCCACGAGGTGCTGATCGTCGACGAGGCGCACGAGCTGGTCTCCCGCGTCACGGGGGTGGCCACCGGCGAGCTGACTCCGGGGCGGGTCAACCGCGCGGTGCGGCTGTCGGCGAAGCTGGTCGACGAGAAGGTGGCGGACGCCCTGCAGACGGCCGCGGAGAGCTTCGAGCGGCTGATGGAGCTGGCGCTGCCGGGCCGTCTGGAGCCGGTCCCGGAGGATCTGGGGTACGCGCTGGCGGCGCTCCGGGACGCCTCGCGTACGGTCATCTCCGCGCTGGGCAGGACGCGGGACTCCTCCGTGCAGGACGAGGACGTGGTGCGCCGGCTCGCGCTGGCCTCGGTGGAGAACGTGCAGGAGGTCGCCGAGCGGATCACGCAGGGCTCGGAGTTCGACGTGGTGTGGTTCGAGCGGCACGACCGGTTCGGGGCGTCGCTGCGGGTGGCGCCGCTGTCGGTGTCGGGGCTGGTGCGCGAGAAGGTGTTCAGCGACCGGTCGGTGACGCTCACGTCGGCGACGCTCAAGCTGGGCGGCGACTTCGCGGGGATCGGCGCCTCGCTGGGGCTGCCGCCGGAGGGCGGCGGCGAGGAGGGCGCCCCGGCCTGGAAGGGGCTCGACGTCGGCTCCCCCTTCGAGTACCGCAAGCAGGGCATCCTGTACGTCGCCAAGCATCTGGAGCGGCCCGGCCGGGACGGCACGCGCAAGGACATGCTCGACGAGCTGGCGGAGCTGGTGGAGGCGGCCGGCGGGCGCACGCTGGGGCTGTTCTCCTCGAAGCGGGCCGCCGAGGCGGCGGCCACGGAGCTGCGCGGCCGGCTCGACGTCCCGGTGCTGCTGCAGGGCGAGGAGACGCTGGGCGAGCTGATCAAGCGCTTCGCGGCGGACGAGGAGACGTGCCTGTTCGGCAGTCTGTCGCTGTGGCAGGGCGTCGATGTGCCCGGTGCCGGCTGCCAGTTGGTGGTGATGGACCGCATCCCCTTCCCGCGCCCCGATGACCCGCTGGCCACCGCGCGGCAGGAGGCGGTGGAGAAGGCCGGCGGCAACGGCTTCATGGCGGTCGCGGCGACGCACGCGGCGCTGCTCATGGCGCAGGGCGCCGGCCGGCTCGTACGCGCCACGGGCGACCGCGGCGTCGTCGCGGTGCTCGACCCGCGGCTGGCGACGGCCCGTTACGGCAGCTATCTCCGCGCCTCCATGCCGGACTTCTGGTATACGACCGACCGCAACCAGGCCCGCCGTTCGCTGGCCGCGATCGACGCGTCCGCAAGGTCCGATCGCTCGAATGGGTGATCTGGACCACGCTGGGCGAGAGCCGTACGGCACTGCGTGATGGGCTCGGTAGCATCAAGTACCGGCACGGGCGCCGGTGAGCTGCCGGAGGTGCCGATTGAGCGCAGAGGTCCACAGTCCGGGCAATCCGGCGGGCGGCCCCCGCCGACGCGGCAGGGCCCGCCTCGATCTCCGCCGGCTGGGCCGCGTGGCCCTGCTGGGCGGCGCGTCGTCGCGGGACGGTCTGCCGCACGCCCTGGAGCATGTGGCCAAGGCGCACCGCGGGTTCTATCCCGACGCCGACATCCCCACGCTGCGTACGGCCTATCTGCTCGCCGAGGACGCGCACCGGGGCCAGACGCGCAAGAGCGGCGATCCGTACATCACGCATCCGCTGGCCGTCACCCTGATCCTCGCCGAACTCGGCGCGGAGACCACGACGTTGACGGCCTCGCTGCTCCACGACACGGTCGAGGACACCGAGGTGACGCTCGATCAGGTGCGGTCGGGCTTCGGCGAGGAGGTGGCGTACCTCGTCGACGGCGTCACCAAGCTGGAGAAGGTCGACTACGGGGCCGCCGCCGAGCCCGAGACGTTCCGCAAGATGCTGGTGGCCACCGGTAGCGACGTCCGGGTGATGTCGATCAAGCTCGCGGACCGGCTGCACAACATGCGCACACTGGGCGTGATGCGCCGGGAGAAACAGGTGCGCATCGCGCGGGTGACGCACGACGTGCTGATCCCCCTGGCCGAACGGCTCGGCGTGCAGGCGATCAAGACCGAGCTGGAGGACCTGGTCTTCGCCGTCCTGCATCCCGAGGACTACGCGCGCAGCCGTGAGTTGCTGCTCGCGAACGCCGGGCGGCCGGACCCGCTGGAGGAGACCGCGGCCGAGATGCGCGAGGTCCTGCACTCCGCCGGCATCACCGCCGAAGTCGCCATCCGGCCGCGGCACATCGTCTCGGTGCACCGGGTGCTGAAGAAGCGCGGCGAGCTGCGCGGGACGGACTTCGGCCGGCTGCTGGTGCTGGTACCGGAGGCGGCGGACTGCTACGCGGTGCTGGGCGAGTTGCACACGTGTTTCAAGCCCGTGCCCGCGGAGTTCAAGGACTTCATCGCGGTACCGAAGTTCAACCTCTACCAGTCGTTGCACACCGCCGTCGCCGACCAGCGCGGGTACGTCGTCGAGACGCTGGTGCGCAGCCGGCAGATGCACCGCGTCGCCGAGGCCGGGGTGGTGGCGCTGGCCAGCCCGCTGGCGCGGCCCGCGGCCGGTCAGGTGGGCGACTGGCTGAAGCGGCTGCTGGAGTGGCAGCGGGCCACGCCCGACCCCGACGCCTTCTGGTCCGCCTTACGCGAAGACCTCGCCCCCGACCAGGAGATCACGGTCTTCTGCGACCCGGGCGGGCCGCTGGTGCTGCCCGCGGGCGCCAGTTGTGTGGACGCGGCGTACGCGCGCCACGGGGAGACGGCGCACACGCTGGTGGGCGCGCGCGTCAACGGGCGGCTCGCCGGCCTCGGGACGCGGCTGCGGGACGGCGACGCGGTGACGATGCTGCTGGCGCCGGAGGCGTCGGGGCCCGCGCCGGAGTGGCTGGACCATGCGCAGACACCGGCGGCGCGCATCGCGATCACGCGCTGGCTGGCGGACCACCCGGCGGCGCAGCCCGCCGACGCGCTGCTCGCCGTCCCGGCCGAGTACGTCCCTGTGGCCCCCGCCGCGCCCGGCTCCCCCGCCGGCGGCGCCCCGGCCGGCGCCCCCACGGGCGTACCGGCCGAGGGCGCCCCTGCCGACGACGTCCCGCGCGCCGCCGAGCCGGCCGTGGCCGAGCTGCCGGACGCCACGACCCGCCTCGCCCGCTGCTGTACGCCCGTGCCCCCCGACGCCGTCACCGGCTTCGTCATCCGCGGCGGCGCCTTCGTCGCGGTGCACCGGGCGCAGTGCGCCACCGTGGCCCGGATGACCGCCGCCGGCCGTCACGAGCTGCGCGTCCACTGGCGTACGGGCGAGGGCGCACCCCCCGCCGACCTGCGGGTGACCCTCAAGGCGGAGGCGTTCGTGCGGGCCCATCTGCTCGCCGACCTCACCGAGGCCATCGCCGCCGAGGGCGCCGCCATCGTCGCCGCCGATGTCGAGCCGCCGCACGAGCAGCGCGTCCGCCACACGTACACGCTGCAGCTTCCCGACCCGGCGGGGCTGCCGGGCCTGATGCGCGCGATGCGCAAGGTGCCCGGGGTGTACGACGTCTCCCGCGCCCAGCACCCCCCGGGCGCGGACGGCCAGGCGCCCGGACTGCGTGCCCGCACTCGTTAGAGTGCACCGCTGCCGCGTCGGCGGCGCACGGAGGTCGCCCGCTGATAGCGGTAGCGCATGGTCCGCTCCGTCCGTCTGCGCCGCCCGCTGCGCCACGCCCTGCTCGCCGCCGTCGTCCTCGCCACCCTGGCCGCCGCCCCGGCCGCACCCGCCGCCCCGGGGCGTACGGGCACGCAGGACGCCCCGCCACCGCGTCCCGCCGGAATCGGCGACCCGCTCTTCCCGCACCTCGGCAACCCCGGCTACGACGTCCTCGGCTACGACATCGCCCTCACCTACCCGGGCCGCAACGACGCCCCCCTGACCGCCCGCACCGAGATCACGGCCCGCGTCACCGACCGGCTGCCCCGCATCAACCTCGACTTCACCCACGGCACCGTCCGCGGCGTCACCGTCAACGGCCGCCCCGCCGCGCACGCCCGCGCGGGTGAGGACCTCGTCGTCACCCCCCGCCGCGCCCTGCACCCGGGCGAGCCGGTGCACATCGCCGTACGGCACACCAGCGACCCCCGCGGCGGGGGCGGCGGCTGGATCCGTACCAAGGACGGCCTGGCGATGGCCAACCAGGCCGACGCCGCCCACCGCGTCTTCCCCGGCAACGACCACCCCTCCGACAAGGCCCGTTTCACCTTCCGCATCACCGCGCCCAGGGACCTCACGGTCGTCGCCAACGGCCTGCGTCTGGGCCGCGAGCGCGCCGGTGCCCGCACCATGTGGACGTACCGCACCGCGCACCCCATGGCCACCGAGCTGGCCCAGGTCTCCATCGGCCGCTCCGCCGTGCTGCGCGGCACCGGCCCGCACGGGCTCCCGCTGCGCCACGTCGTCCCCGAGCGCGACCGGCGCACCGCCCGGCCCGTCGTCGACCGCACGCCCGCGCACATCGCCTGGATGGAGCGGTACGTAGGCCGCTATCCGCTGGAGTCGTACGGCGTGCTGTCCGTGGACGCGCCGCTGAACTTCGCGCTGGAGACGCAGACCCTGTCGGTCTTCGGCCGCGAGTTCCTGCGGGCCGCCGCCCGGTATCCGAAGCGCGCGGAGGGCATCCTCGTGCACGAGCTGGCGCACCAGTGGTTCGGCAACAGCGTGACGCCGCGCAGGTGGTCGGATCTGTGGCTGAACGAGGGCCATGCCACCTGGTACGAGGCGCTGTTCACCGACGAGCGGCACGACCGCGGCAGCCTGGTGCGCCGGATGCGCACGGCGTACGAGAAGTCCGACGGCTGGCGGCGGGCCGTAGGCCCGCCGGCCGCGCCGCGGCGGCCCGCGGACGGAGGCCGGCTGGAGCTGTTCCGGCCGGTGGTCTACGACGGCAGTGCGCTGGTGCTGTACGCGCTGCGCCAGGAGATCGGGGCGGCGGCGTTCGGAAAGCTGGAGCGGGCGTGGGTGAGCCGCCACCGGGACGGCACCGCCGGCACCGCGGACTTCGTCGCGCTCGCCTCCGAGACCGCCGGCCGCGACCTCGGGGGCTTCCTGCACGCCTGGCTGTACGGCGAGCGCACCCCGCCGATGCCGGGCCACCCCGGCTGGAAGCCGGCGAAGCCGGTGCAGGCGGTCAAGCCCGCGCGCTGAGCCCCGCCGGCCCGTGAGGCCCGGGGCGTCCCGGGGGGCCTCACGGGCCGTAAAGCGGGTGACGGCCGTGCGGCAGCGTGCGACCATCGTGGATGCCACGACGCCCGCCGTGCGGGGAATCCTCCCGGTCTACGGGGCGTTGTCACAGAAGCAGACAACCGACTCACAGACAAGGATCCGATGACTTCTCCCACCCACCTTCCCCAGGACGATCAGCGTCTCCCGGAAGGCCTGCGTGCCGACGCCCTCATGGAAGCCGAAGCCGCGTGGAGTCCCGGATCCGACGCCGATCGCGACGGCGATCAGTTCGACCGCGAGGACCGCGCGGCGCTGCGCCGCGTCGGGGGCCTGTCGACCGAGCTGGAGGACGTCACCGAGGTCGAGTACCGGCAGCTCCGGCTGGAGCGGGTCGTGCTCGTCGGCGTGTGGACCTCCGGTACGGCCCGGGATGCCGAGAACTCGCTGGCGGAGCTGGCCGCGCTCGCCGAGACGGCCGGTGCGGTCGTGCTCGACGGCGTGGTGCAGCGCCGCGAGAAGCCCGACCCCGCAACGTACATCGGCTCCGGCAAGGCGCTGGAGCTGCGTGACATCGTGGTCGAGACCGCGGCCGACACGGTCGTCTGCGACGGTGAGCTGAGCCCCGGCCAGCTCATCCACCTTGAGGACGTCGTCAAGGTCAAGGTCGTGGACCGCACCGCGCTGATCCTCGACATCTTCGCCCAGCACGCCAAGTCCCGCGAGGGCAAGGCGCAGGTCGCGCTCGCGCAGATGCAGTACATGCTGCCGCGGCTGCGCGGCTGGGGCCAGTCGCTGTCCCGGCAGATGGGCGGCGGCGGCTCGGGCTCGGCGGGCGGCGGCATGGCCACCCGTGGCCCCGGTGAGACGAAGATCGAGACGGACCGGCGGCGCATCCGCGAGAAGATGGCGAAGCTCCGCCGGGAGATCGCGGACATGAAGACCGGCCGGGACGTCAAGCGGCAGGAGCGCAAGCGGCACAAGGTGCCGTCCGCGGCCATCGCGGGCTACACGAACGCGGGCAAGTCCTCGCTGCTGAACCGGCTCACGGGCGCGGGGGTGCTGGTGGAGAACGCGCTGTTCGCCACCCTCGACCCGACCGTGCGCAGGGCGGAGACGCCCAGCGGCCGGCTGTACACGCTGGCGGACACCGTCGGTTTCGTACGGCACCTGCCGCACCACCTCGTCGAGGCGTTCCGCTCCACGATGGAGGAGGTCGGCGACGCCGACCTGATCCTGCACGTGGTCGACGGGTCCCACCCGGCACCCGAGGAGCAGCTCGTCAGCGTGCGCGAGGTGATCCGCGACGTGGGCGCGACGTCCGTGCCCGAGATCGTGGTGATCAACAAGGCGGACATCGCCGATCCGGACGTGCTGCGCCGGCTGCTGCGCATCGAGCCGCGGGCGATCGCGGTCTCGGCGGCGACGGGCGCGGGCATCGAGGAGCTGAAGGCGCTCATCGACGTGGAGCTGCCGCGCCCGCAGGTCGAGATCGAGGCCGTCGTGCCGTACACGAAGGGCGCGCTCGTCTCGCGCGTGCACGACGAGGGCGAGGTGCTCGTGGAGGAGCACATCGCCGCGGGCACGCTGCTCAAGGCCCTGGTCCACGAGGAACTGGCCGCCGAGCTGAGGCGGTACGCCCCCGCGGGACAGGCCGACTGAGGCGGTCTCCGAAGTCGTAGACTGACGGACGGGCCGCCTCTGGCGGCCCGTCCGTGAACCCCCCGTCGCCGTTTGGATGATCGCTGGCATGCCCGAGGAAGTCGCACAGCCGCGCACGTACGAGGTCAGGACGTTCGGTTGCCAGATGAACGTCCACGACAGCGAACGGATGTCGGGGCTGCTTGAGGAGGCGGGCTACGTCCGCGCGGAGCCGGACGCCGGCACCACCGACACCACCCCCGATGTCGTCGTGTTCAACACCTGCGCGGTGCGGGAGAACGCCGACAACAGGCTGTACGGCAACCTCGGCCAGCTCGCGCCGAAGAAGGCCGCGAAGCCCGGCATGCAGATCGCGGTCGGCGGCTGTCTCGCGCAGAAGGACCGCGACACGATCGTGAGCCGCGCCCCGTACGTCGACGTCGTCTTCGGCACCCACAACGTCGGCAAGCTGCCGGTGCTGCTGGAGCGCGCGCGGGTGGCCCGCGAGGCGCAGGTCGAGATCGCCGAGTCGCTGGAGGCGTTCCCCTCCACGCTGCCGACGCGGCGGGAGAGCCCGTACGCCGCGTGGGTCTCGGTCTCCGTCGGGTGCAACAACACCTGCACGTTCTGCATCGTCCCGGCGCTGCGCGGCAAGGAGAAGGACCGCCGCAGCGGCGACATCCTCGCCGAGGTCGAGGCGCTGGTCGCCGAAGGCGTCAGCGAGATCACGCTGCTGGGGCAGAACGTCAACGCGTACGGGGCCGACATCGGCGACCGGCAGGCGTTCGGCAAGCTGCTGCGGGCCTGCGGGCGGATCGAGGGACTGGAGCGGGTGCGCTTCACCTCGCCGCATCCGCGGGACTTCACCGACGACGTCATCGAGGCCATGGCCGAGACGCCGAACGTGATGCCCCAGTTGCACATGCCGCTGCAGTCCGGCTCGGACACGGTGCTGCGCGCGATGCGGCGCTCGTACCGGCAGGAGCGGTACCTGGGGATCATCGAGAAGGTACGGGCCGCGATCCCGGACGCGGCGATCACCACCGACATCATCGTGGGCTTCCCCGGCGAGACCGAGGCGGACTTCGAGCAGACGCTGCACGTGGTGCGCGAGGCGCGCTTCACACAGGCGTTCACCTTCCAGTACTCCAAGCGGCCGGGGACCCCGGCGGCGGAGATGGCCGGGCAGGTGCCGAAGGCGGTCGTGCAGGAGCGGTACGAGCGGCTGGTGGCCCTGCAGGAGGACATCTCCTGGGGCGAGAACAAGAAACAGGTCGGCCGCGTTCTGGAGGTCATGGTCGCGGAGGGCGAGGGCCGCAAGGACGGCGCCACGCGGCGGCTGTCCGGCCGGGCGCCCGACAACCGCCTGGTGCACTTCGCAAGGCCGGAGGAGCCGGTGCGGCCGGGCGACATGGCGACCGTCGAGATCACGTACGCGGCGCCGCACCATCTGCTGGCGGAGGCCCCGCCGCGGGCGGTACGGCGCACGCGCTCCGGCGACGCCTGGGCGGCGCGGCAGGCCGCGCCTGACGCGGGCGGGGCGGGCGGGACGGGCGTGCTGCTGGGTCTGCCGAAGGTGGGCGTCCCGGATCCGCTGCCTGCGGCGCAGGGCTGCTCGCCGCACTGAGCGGCTCCGCCGGGAGCGCGGACGCCGGGAACGGTCCCGCTCCCCTCTGCCCCGCCCAGCGGGCGCCGTGTGCGACCTACGCGCGCGTACTCCCCTGCCGCCCCTCCGGCGATCGCGGCCGGCCGCGATCGCCGGACGCCACGGCCGCCGCAGCCGGGGCGGCTAGGCTGCGGCTCATGCTCGTCGCCGCCGCCTGCTGCCCGTGTCCGCCCCTGCTGGTGCCCGAGGTGGCCTCGGGTGCCGCCGACGAGCTGAAGGCGCTCAGAGCGGCGTGTATGGACGCCGTGGGGGTGCTGGCGGCGGCGCGGCCGGACGTGCTGGTCGTCGTCGGGCCCGCCGAGGAGGCCGGGCGGGGGCCGTATCCGCAGGGGGCCCGGGGGTCGTTCCGGGGCTACGGCGTGGATCTGGCGGTACGGCTCGGGCCGGCCGGCGGCGCGGAGCAGGAGCCCGGCGGGCGGGAGCTGCCGCCGCCGCTGGTGGTGGGCGCGTGGCTGCTGGAGCGGGCGGAGTGGAACGGCGCGCCCGTGGAGGGGCTGGGCGTGGGCGAGCCGCTGGCGGGCGAGCGCTGCGCGGCGGCGGGCCGGGAGATCGCCGCGAGGGCAGGGC